>NZ_JAUSBN010000061.1 GCF_030651995.1 Reyranella sp. | reverse complement strand
CGCCCGGCGTCGGCCCGGCATCCTTCGGCGTCGACGGCGCGGCTTGTGGAGCCTGTTGCTGCGCACCGGCGGTAAGTCCGCCCAGCATCGTGCCGGCGGCAACCAGGGAGGCGAGGGCGAAGAGCTTCTTGCGGGTCATGGTTTCCTCGACGGCTAAGCGGCGGTGTCGCCGCTATGAACAGGCGATAGGGAGGCGACGGGCCGCGGAGCCTCCGTAGCCGGGCGGTACGCGAGGCGATCGTAGGCTTCGAGGATCAGGTCCGTCGGGACCATCTGCGTCAGCGTGCAGTACGAGGTTTCGGTGCCGGTGAAGCTGCCGTTCTCGAACAGCTTGTTGACCGGCGCGCCGCCGCCGCACACCGAGAAGTAGTCGCAGGATCGGCTGCAGGCCTGCACGCCCGCAGTGATGTCGCGGTAGAGCGCCGACGCCAGACAGGTGTCGCGGATTTCCTGAAGGGACTGGAAGTTGATGTTGCCCAGGAGGAAGTCGCGATAGTCCTTGTTCTTCAGCCCCAGCAACTCGGGCGAGAAGCTCGAGACGTTGCCGTGGCTGTCGAGGTTCAGCATTGCCAGCGGCTCGACCTGGATGTTGCGCGCCGGCACGCCTTCGGGCCGGAACAGGCGCGGCAGCGCAAGATCGATTTCGCGGACGAAGCGGACCCGTCCACTTTGGCGAGCGAGATGCCAGAAGCTCCGCAGGAAGGCGGCATAGCGTATTCGCAGCTCGGGGCCATGGAACAGGCTCGAGACATGATCGCCTTCGGACTCCTCGACGTTGAAGCAGATCTGGTCGATCCCTTCGGAAAGGTAGAAATCGAGCAACTCTTCCGGCTGGTCGAGGCTGGTATGCGACAGGACCGAGATCACGTGGAAATCGACGTGATTTTCACGCAAGGACCGGATGCCGGCGATGGTCTTGTCGAAGGTGCCCTTGCCGCTGCGGCTCTTGCGGTGAAGGTCGTGCAATTCGCGCGGCCCGTCGAGGCTCACCCCGACGCCGACACTCCAGTCCTTGAAAAGGGCGCACCACTCGGCGTCGATCAGCGTGCCATTGGTCTGGAAGGAATGCTTGACGTGGACCGAGGCCGGCCGCATCCGCTCGATGGTCGCGAAGGCCTCGCGATAGAAGGAAACCGGCACCACCAGCGGTTCACCGGCATGCCAGATCACGGTGATCTCCGGGCAAGACCAGCCCGACGCGAAGATCTGCTCGAACAGCCGTGTCACCGTCGACTGGGCGATCACGTGCTTGTTCGAGCGGTCGGGCAGATAGCAGTAGGTGCAGGCGATATTGCAGAAGGCCGTCGGCTGCACGACCACCATGCCGATTTCGGGCGTGGCGGTCACGGTCACCAGTTGTGCCAGCCGTTATGCCAACCGCCGTTCCCCCAGCCACCGTTGCGCCACCCCCCGTTGCGCCAGCCGCCATTGCCCCACCAGGCAAGGAGCTGCTCGGGATCGACCGCAACGAAGGGTTCACCGTCCCGACGGTACTGCTCGATCGCGCCCGAGACATCGGTGCGAAGCGACTCCAGGCGCACGGCGACCGAAGGTTTCCCACCGTCAGGTTCGGGAGTTGTCGTGGCGGCCGCATCGGCAGCCGCCAGGCCGACCGAAAGTCCCAACGCTCCCGACGGCAGCAGTTGAGCGAGCGCGCGCAACGAACGACGATCGTGGGTCATAGGCTCTCCCTGAAGGTGATTACGTTAGGCTGAGGTGCGATCTATTCGCAAATTAAAAACGACGAAATCGGCGCCGCGCGTGGGGGCCCCTTGAAGTTCAGGATCGGACGCCCATATCCGTTTGGCACTAGCGGTCGAGTGGCCGCGAGGTGTTTGCCTCGGTGAGCCACGGATGTAATGGTGACCGAAGACAGATGGATCGCGTACTCGACCTGGCCCCGCGCCTGAAATGGCGGCGGGGCTTTCTATTTTGCGAGTTTGTGTCGACGATCAGTGGATCGTCATGCCGCTCGGATGTCTCGACGGGGGGCGGAGTTGTTCGGATTCCAGCCAAACGTGGTGCAGGATGTCCGGCGATCCGGGCTGCCGCCGGGCTTGGCCGATGGTGAAGCCGAGGCCGCGCAGGAGATCGATCATACGATCGCTGCGGGCATCGATGAACTGCTCGATTCGTGGAAACTGGTCGAGCATCTCGGCGAACACGAGCCGACACAGCATGGCGAATTCACGCGAATCGCTGTCGAATGTGGCGGATGCCAGCATCCAGAGATAGCCCACATCGGGATTGTCGAGACGAGGTGTCACGCCCCAGAGCGCGCTGGTCGAACCATCGCTCAACCTGCGGGCCGCCCATATCTGCGTGCTGAAGGCACAAGCCTCCAGCAGGCGATCACCGGGTTCTTTCTCGGGCCAGTCGAGATAGCCGGGTGCATCCTCCAGCATTGTCGCAAGGCAAGCGACGTCCTGCGAGGTCGCGGGCAGGACCTGATGGCGCATGTCGTTCTCCTTCGGGTCCCCTACAACCCGCGCGGGGGGCGATGGTTGCCAGGGGCGGCCCGTGGGTATGCAATCCGGCCATGAAAATGGCTGACCCCCTGGCGTTTCCGTTCAAGGGCGACGACGAGACGCCGAACAATCCAGCCCTGCCGGTGTTGCTGTACCGCGACGTCATGCCGGCAAGAGAGCGACGTGACGCAGCGGCCTGGTTCGAGGGCCTCTTCGCCAGGCATGGCTGGGGCGATGGCTGGCAAAACGGCATTCATCCTTTCCTGCACTTTCATACCGGGACGCATGAGGTGCTTGGCATCGCCGCTGGCCGTGCCACCGTGCAGTTCGGAGGTGCCGGCGGTCGTGCCTTCGACGTTGCTGCCGGCGATGTCGTGGTTCTGCCGGCGGGGACGGGACACCAGCGCCTCGACGCCAGCGCCGATCTGCTGGTCATCGGTGCCTATCCGCGCAACGGTCGTTTCGACCAGAAGCGGCCGGGCGATATGGGGAGGGAGGCGGCCCGACGTGCTGTGGCCGCGGTTCCCTTGCCGGAATTGGATCCTGTCGCGGGCACTGACGGTCCGCTGATGAGATTGTGGGGACGAACCTGACTCACTTCAGTCCGTAAGGCCCGACGTTGTCGGGGTGCAGCTTCGGTGCCTCGTGGGGCTTCTCTCGTGTAACGGCGCCGCGCACGCTGGCATGATAGCGTGAGGACCATGACAGTCCGTCATCCAGACCGTCGGCTTTTACTTTTATCGCTTGGAGCGATGCTCATGGCGCCGTCGATTTCGTCCGCTCAACCGCCGTCCTGGCAAACTCAGTCTCCTGAGGCGGCGGGCTTCGCGCCTGACCTCTCTGCCAGGCTCGATCGTCTGATCGCGGACAAGCGCATCTGGAACGTCCATGCCGTCCTGGTTGCGCGCCACGGCAAGCTGCTGCTCGAACGCTACTTCGCGGGCACCGACCATGCGCGCGGCCGGTCGCTGGGTACCGTCGCCTTCGGGCCCGATACGCTGCACGATCTGCGCTCGGTCTCGAAGAGCATCGTCGGCCTGCTGTATGGACTCGCGCTCTCGCAGGGGAAGGTGCCGCCGCCCGAGGCGCCGCTTCTCTCGTCCTTCCCGGCCCATGCCGATCTCGCGGGCGATCCGGCGCGCGCGCAGTGGACAGTCCATCACGTGCTCACCATGACCATGGGCACCGACTGGGACGAGCTCGGTGTGCCCTACACCGATCCGACCAACAGCGAGATCGAGATGGATCGCGCACCTGATCGCTATCGCTACGTGCTCGGCCGGCCCGTGGTGTTCGAACCCGGCACGCGCTGGGTCTATAGCGGCGGCGCTACGGCGCTGCTCGGGCGGATGATCGTCGAGGGAACCGGCAGGAGCCTGCACGATTTCGCGCGCGAGGCCCTGTTCGAGCCGCTGGATTTCGGTCCCAGCGAGTGGTTGACGGACGAGAAGGGCGATGCCTTCGCGGCATCCGGCCTGCGCCTGCGGCCGCGTGACCTGGCGAGGATCGGACAACTGGTCCTGCAAGGCGGGGAGATCGATGGAAGGCGCATCATCCCGAAGGACTGGATCGTGCGCGCTACGACACAGTATGTGAGCTGCGACGAGGTCCGCCGCTATGGCTACCAGTGGTACATGGGCGACATGGCGTTCTCTGTTCCGTCCGGCCCGCGGTGGAACCGCAATCGCCTCGAACGCTTCCAGGGTGCCTACGGCAATGGCGGCCAGCGCCTCTGGGTATTCCCCGGTATGGACCTCGTGGTGGCGGTAACGGCCGGCAACTACGACACGCCCGACCAGTGGGTGCCGTCCCTGCGTGTGCTGCGGGAGGCGGTGCTGGCGAGCATGGTCTAACGCGGGCGTCGCGTGAACAGCAGGTCCTGCTGGCGTACAGGCATGGTGTCGATGCGGTGCAGCGCCGACGGCCGACGCCAGCGCAGGTACCATTCGAGTTCGTAGTCGTTGTCGATCGCCCAGGCCGAGAACCCTGCGGCACGCATCCGGTCGAAGACGTCGCGCCACGCTTCGGGATCGTCATCGGGAGTCGCCTCGACCACGATGTCCAGGGTTGCCGGGTAGGTCGAGAGATGCTCCAGCAGATGGCGCAGGATCGGCGGCTCGGCACCCTCGACATCCATCTTGATGAGTCGCAGCCGCGAGCGTTCTTCCGGCGTCAGGATCTTGTCCAGTGGCAAGGCTTCAACCGAGGCCATGAGCGTGCCGCCGCGTGAGGCCAGCGTGGTGGCCGCGCCGATGTTGCCCGTGTTGACTTCATAGAGTTCGAGAGTGCCCGGTTGATCGGAAACCGCCGCATTCACCGCACGGACGTTGGACGAAGTGGAGTTGGCCGCGAGGTTGCGCTGCAGGAGCGCGAAAGTGCGCGGCGACGCCTCGACCGCGACGACCTTGCCCGCGGGTCCGACGCGGGAAGAGGCCAGCAGCGTGTCGTAGCCGATGTTGGCGCCGACATCGACGAAGACGTCGCCCGGCGCCAGATTCTGCTCGATGACCCGCGAAACGTCCGGTTCCCACACGCCGAAGTGAAGGATCATCCGTTGGATCAGGTCGAGCGGGTTGCAATAGATGCGTGCACCAAAATAGGTCGTGGCGAGATGTTCGGGCTTCAGCATGCGCAGCGCCTTGTTGTAGCCGCGGAACGCGAAGCGTGCGGCCGGGAGCGGGAGGCGCCTGATAATTCCGACGATGGTCTTGTGCAGCGGCAGGATCATGCCAAGGCTGTATAGCGCGTTTGCGACGCGGGTTCCGCACACCGTGGGCGAATTTCTCGACAGCGCATGGCCCGTCGCCGAGCGCAAGCGCTTACGAGGCCATCGTGCTCAAGGCCAATATGATGGTGCGTAGCGCCGACCCTCACCGGGTTCCGGCGGGCGGCGCCTGACGGCCCGTATCGGAGCCGACGCCCGGTTGTCCTGCGCTCGGAGCACCGGGCGACGAGGGCAGGGGGCTGACAGGCACGCTGCCGCTCGCCGGCGGAGCCGCGGGCGGCGGCGGAACGGTCGGCGAGGTGCCGGCGGGGGCCGGCGATGTCGACATGCCGCCGCTGGAGGCGCCGCCGCTACTTGGCGATTGCGCGCAAGCGGCTGCCGCCATCGCAGAGCAGGCGAATAGAGCGATCAGGGACTTGCCAATCATGTGGTCCTCCGGGTGTTCCCAGGTCAACCACCGGCGGACGCGAGCGTTGCATCCAGATTGCAAGAGGCTAGATCGGCTTGCCTTCGCTCGAGGCCCAGCGGGCCATGAGCGCGTTGCTGGGCTGTGCATTGTCGAGGACCTTGCGCGCCGTTTCGATGCCGGCGACCGGCAGTCCTTTCGGGTCGAGCAGGCCGACTTGTACGAGAACCGACGCCTGGTCCCAGTAGATGTGCTCGTGGGCGACCTTGCCATCGACGAAACGGACGATGGCAACCAGCGGAATTTCCACTCTGCGGCCGGTCGGTGCGATGCCCGGGAGCATCCAGTCCACGCTACTGGTGTGCGTGAAGCTGAACACCATTTCGTCGACGATCTGGTCTGCGCCGATCGTGCGGCTCACCGGGCGGAGCTCCGTGTCGGGGGGATTATTGCCGATGAAATGGTACTTGTAGAAGCGCTTGAGCTGATCGTGTCCCACTCCGCCCGTCATGGTCGGGATGTGATTCACATACGGTGCCGCGACCATGGTCGCCATCGTCGCATCGACGTCGCGGGTCTCGAATTCGTGGCGGCAATGCTCCTCCCAAAGAGCTTCGAGGTCGTGAGCGGGCATGGCGGCTGTCCTCCTGTCATCGTGAACGGAGGCAGCCTACAGCGTTCGGGCGACCGACGCTTGCCGGACTATAGGGTCGCGGCCAGGGCGGCGAGCTGGTCGGTGCAGATGCCCCAGCCCACGTGGAAGCCCATCTTCTCGTGGGTCTCGCGATCTTCGACCGTCCAGTGGCGGACGCGGGCGGTGTAGAGCGTCTTGTCGCCTTGCTTCTCGAAGGTGAGGATCAACGTCATGAACGGCTTGGCCGAGGGTTGCCAGTCCTCGATGAAGGCGTCGGTGGCGACCAGGCGCTCGTTGGGCACGACCTCGAGATAGACACCGCGATTGGGCATGTCCTGCCCGTCGGGTCCGCGCATCACGAACAGGTTGGAGCCGCCGGGGCGCACGTCGACCTCGACGACCGGCGTCTCGTAGGGCTTGGGCGCGAACCACTGCTTCAGCAGCTTCGGTTCCGTCCAGCACCGATAGACGTTCTCGCGCGGGGCGTCGATCTGGCGGGTAAGGACGAGTTCGCGATCGTTTGCGGGGGCGTCTGCGGGCATGGCGGTCATTTCGGGCTCCTTGTGAGGTCGTTCATCCCAAGGACGAACGACACCACCGGCTCCCGACACGAACCTGCAATTATGTCTACGGCGCGCCGTAGGCGCCCGGCGTCACTCCGCCATATTCGTGACTGACCCGGCCGTTCCAGCCGTAGCCGACATAGCCGTCGGCGGCATCGTAGAGATAGTCGAACCCTTCCAGGAACATGCGGCTGGTGTTCACGAAGATGGTCGCGTCGTGCACGACCTCGACCCGCTCGGGATGGAGCGGGTTGCCGCGCCGCTCGACCCTGAATTCGTAGAAGGCGGGCTGCGGGCGAAGGCGATCGGGCATGAAGAGCTCGATCCGCGTGCCCTCGGGCGCGCGCCGGCCGCGCTCCAGCCGCGTACCGGCCGGCGGCGAGAGGAACATGTAGTTGATGCCGGTATCCATGAGCAGCGTGCCCTGGCCGGAAACGCCATCGACCGAGACAGTCATGGGCGCGCCGTTCCAATCCGGTACGCCCGGAGGATGCGCCTTGGGCGTCAGCTTCACGAAGGCCATGTGGCGGGTAAGGGCGGGTGTCATGCCGAGATGCACGCCGGTGCGGGTAACGACATAGCCTGGCCGCACCGAGCTCACAGGTCGGCCGGAGGCCAGCGAAACCAGGTGCACGAAGGGGTTTTTCGGCGAGGTGCTGCCAGCCGTCGCCTGCGCAGCACCGCGATCGAAGCCAATGCCCATGTAGCTGACATTGCGCGGCTCGAATTCCGGCCGGCAGTCGCGCGCATGTTGCAGGCACGTGATCTGGTTGACCCTCAGCACCTGCACGCGCGCCGTGGCGACCGGAGTATGCTCGTCGCGGCGGATCACGACGTCCGTCATCCAGTGCTCGCCGGTCAGGACGCGGCCGCTGCTGTTGTAGACCAGCCGGCCCGGGCCCTGAGAGACGTCGCGTGGCCCGGGGATGAAGTGCTCGGCCGAGACCACGATGCCCGTTGAGCCGGTGTCCATGCCGAACTGGCGTGGCCTCGCGCCATTCAGGCTGAGCCAGATGTCCGGCACGTGATGCCGGGAGATGGGGCCGTTGGCGAAGGGGATCTCGATCGCTTCGTGCCCTTCATAGGCACGCCAGGGTTCCTGCGCGCGCGCTCCCGCCAAGGAGGACAGCAGGAACGCAAGGGCGACGGTGACGATCTTCAGGGGGCGCGACATGGCCATTCTCGTCACTCGGGGAGGTCGAAATCCTGGCCCTTGGCCGTGATGCCGGCCTTCGCGAACCAGTCCGGGCCGAGCAGGCCGAGAGGCTTGCCGATGCATTTGAGGTTGGCGACTGTCTTGCCATCGCGTTCGACGGTGACGCCGGCTTTCTCGCGCGTCTCCCCTCGCGGCCCCCAATTGCCGATGCCGGTATAGACGACGAAGGCGATGTTGTTCTTCGCCGAGACGCGTAGCCAAGTCCCCCCGCCGCCGGCGAGCGGGAACGATTCGCCGCTGGCCGCCTGGGGTGGTGGCACCTGGGCGGCCGGCAGGGTGAGGTCGAGCGGCTCTCTCGAATCGGGCTTGCCGGTCCGGTATTGCAGGTAGCCCTTGTTGGGGGCGGCATCCCTGGAGGCGCAGACCGACACGAGCTTTGTCGGGCTCGTGCGGCACGAAAACACGATCGTCTCGGTCGGCGTACAGAAGGAGGTTTGTGCGCTCTTGGCCGGCATCGGGGCAGCAGGCGCCGGCGCGGTGAGCGGCGCCGGCTTCGCGGACGCGATCAGGACGACGGTCTCGCTCTTCTTGCAATCGGGATTGCCCTGGCACGAACCTGCCATGACGCGCGCGGTCTTGTAGGTCAGCGCCAGGCGCTTGCCTTTGAGAGATTTCTCCAAGGTGCAGAGATCGAAATCCGCAAGCTCGTCGAAGGGGACGCCGCGGTCGTCCTTCAGGGTGACGTAGCAGGCCGTGTCGCCATTCTGGAAGGCCGTCGGCGTTCCGAACGCCCGCTTCCTTTCGCCACCGACCGTGACGGTGTCCTGTGCGGCGGCGGGGAGGGCAGACACCAGGAGACAGGCAACGAAACTTTAAACGATGGGAGAGCGCGACAAGCAGGACTCCGGAGCTGAGCAGGTGCCGAAGTCATAGACGAAGGGCGGGTGAATGTCGCGCGATCGACGCAAAAGACCCGCTCCGACAGTGCCGGGCGGGCCTTACGAACTCACCGGTACATCCGCGGCTCAGTCCGTGCCGAATGATCAACGACGATCTGCGCGAATGGTTGCCTTGCCGGAACAAGCTGGAGGATCAACGCAACTATTGCCCGGCACACGTCGTTGACGCCCCATGAATGATAGAACCACCCTGGAGGACATAAGCCCCTACCTTGTCCTTGGCCAGGCGGACGATGGCGGCCAGCCCATCGTGGAAACCGCTCGGGCCCTTCACGACCTGATCGTCACCTTCCCGCCGCACGGGCACTATTCGGTGCGTACTGTCGAGGATGAATGCGGCCCGGCCATCCATTGCGCCTTCGAGCGCAAGATCGACGCCGATCGCCTGGCAGCGGCCGTAGGAGCCATTGAGATCGCCCGCTACGAGACGTACCGCAGCGAGCGTGCTTTCTATCTCGACGAGAAGGTGGCGCGGATCATACGTCGTGCGCTGGAGCGCCGTCGCAGCATCGCAAACTGATCCCCGTCAGAGAATACCGAACATGCGCGCAACCCTCTGGACCGCACCCCAGGCGGGATCGAGGGTGGCGAAGGCGCGTGCCATTTCGTTGGCATCGTTCAAAAGCGCCTTCAGCTTCACGTCGCTCGGCTCGTCCTTCTCCGCTTCCAGACGTGCCTCTTCGAAGAGAGCGCGCAGTTCCCGCATCTCTTCCGTGTAGTCCGCGTCGATCGCCTTCACCGAATCGGAGAGGGCGGAGGCGAGTGTGGGATCGCTCTTGTTGTCGGTCATGACTCTCTACGCTGCTTTCCTGGTTCGATGGGCCTCGATGGCTGCCCACAAAGACGATGCCGTGACCGGCATGTCGATATGCTTCAGGCCGGTGTGCGGATGGATCGCATCGACGATGGCGTTGATGACGGAGGGCGGCGCGCCGATGGCGCCGGCCTCGCCCGCGCCCTTCACGCCCAGCGGATTGGTCGTGCACAGGCTGTTGTGCATGTCGAACTTCACATGCGGCACGACGTCGGCGCGGGGCAGGGCGTAGTCCATGAACGAACCGCTCATGAGCTGGCCGGACTCGGGATCGTAGATCGTCTTTTCGGTGAGCGCCTGGCCGACCCCCTGGCCGACGCCGCCATGGACCTGGCCCTGCAGCAGCATTGGATTAAGCGCCGTGCCGAAATCATCCATGATCGAGTAGTTCAGGATCTCCAGCGTGCCGGTGTCGGGATCGATCTCGAGTTCGCAGACATGGCAGCCGTTGGGGAAGGTCGCGGCCTGCGGCGTGCGGGTGAAGGCGTCGTCCAGCCCGGGTTTGCCGCCTTCCGGCACGTGCTTGGGCTCGCGGGCGGCGCGCGCCACATCGAACAGGCTCATCGTGCGATCGGTGCCGACGATACGGAAGGTCGCGTCGGCGTACTCGATGTCGCCGACAGCCGCTTCCATCGCCGAGGCGGCGACCAGCTTGCCCTTCTCGATGATGTTGTCGCTGACGCCCAGCACGGCGGCGCCGGCCACGGGAATGGACCGGCTGCCACCGGTCATGCCCTCCGGCGTAAAGTCGGAATCGCCCTGCACGATGCGGATGCGATCGGAATCGACACCGAGGCGGGCCGACATGATCTGCGTGAAGGCGGTCTCATGGCCCTGGCCGTTGGTCTGGACTCCGACGAAGACGGTGATCGTGTCGTCCTCGTTGAACTTGGCGATCGCGCTTTCCGGCGCACCGCCCGAGCACTTCTCGACATAAGTGGCCATGCCGATGCCGCGCCACTTGCCCTTGGCGAGCGAGGCGGCGCGGCGGGCGGGGAAGCCGGTCCAGTCGGCCTTCTCCATGCCCTTCAGCATGACGGTGTCGAAGTCGCCGGAGTCGAACGTGTCGCCCAGAGCCGTATTCCAGGGGATCTGGTTGGGCTTCACGAGGTTGCGCTTGCGGATCTCCGCCGGGCCGAGGCCGGTTTCGCGGCCGATATGGTCGACGAAGCGTTCCAGCAGATAGGCCGCCTCGGGCCGGCCGGCGCCGCGATAGGCATCGGTCGGCACGGTGTTGGTCATCACGCCCTTCACGTTCACGTAGATCGCGGGCGTCTAGTAGAGGCCGGCCAGCATGCCGCTGCCGGCCATCGTCGGGATGAAGGCGCCGAAATGGCTGAGATAGGCGCCGAGTGCCGCATGGGTCGTGACCCGGAGGCCCAGGAATTTGCAATCCTTGTCGAGCGCCATCTCGGCCAGCGAGACATGGTCGCGGCCCTGCACGTCGGACAGGAAGGCTTCCTGGCGGTCGGGAATCCACTTCACCGTGCGCTTGAGCTCGCGGCTGGCCCACACGACCAGCGGATACTCCGGGTGAACGAAGATCTTCATGCCGAAGCCGCCGCCCACGTCGCCGGTGCGCACCCGCAGTTTGGGCTGGCCGATCTTCAGGATCATGTCGGCGACCACGGGCCGGATGACGCTGACGCCTTGCGAGGAGACCCACAGGGTCGAGCGGTCGTCGGCCGGATCGTATTCGCAGATGGCGCCGCGCGGCTCCATCGAGTTCACGACCAATCGGTTGTTCACGATCTCGAGTTTCACGACGCGGTCGGCCTTGGCAAAGGCCGCCTCGGTGCGCGCCCGGTCCCCCATCTCCCAGTCGAAGACGAGATTGTCCTTGATATGGTCATGGACCAGCGGTGCGCCCGGTTGGGCCGATTCGAAGGTGCCGACGGTGTGGGGACGCGCCTCGTAGTCGACCTCGATCAACTCGGCAGCGTCCTTCGCCTGCTCCAGCGTCTCCGCGACGACCAGCGCCACCGGGTCGCCGACATGGCGGACGCGTCCCTGGGCGAGCATCGGTCGGGGTGTCTCACCGCGGGGCGTACCGTCACGGTTGGTAACGGGCACCAGGCAGGGCAGGTCGCCGTAGCCGGCGGCCTTCACGTCCGCGCCGGTGAGGACCAGCAGGACACCGGGCGCCTTCTTTGCCGCCTCGGTGTCGATGCTCTTGATGTCGGCATGAGCATGCGGCGAGCGAAGAACGTAGGCGCGGGCCGCCGGGGCCGAGAGCTTCGTGTCGTCCGTATAGCGACCACCGCCGGTGAGGAGGCGTGGGTCCTCGACCCGCCGTACCGACTGACCAATGCCGAACTTCGCCATGAAATTCCTCCGTGTTCTCCGGAGGTTAACCCGCCCGGAACGGGCTCGCTACAGGATCGTCCAGGCGAACCCCGCTGCGACGACGAGAATGCCGGCGCCGAGTGCCACCCAGGTACCCGCGGTAGGGATGCGAATTTCAGACTTGTAGAGATCGGTGGCCGGCTCTGCGTCCAGGATTTTGAAAGTCATGGTAGCCTCTCTCACAACACCTGCTCTGGCGGGTCCCTGAGGAACGCCAGCGTTCCCGGGACGTTGCGTCACGGGGGCAGGAGTAACATGCATATCAAGGACGACACCGGCGAACAGCCTGCCGAGCCCATCGAGCCGGCAGCCGCCGCCGATGCTGTCGTCGACTATGTGGCGCTGGCGCCGGGCCGCGTCGTCGGCCGCTATGAGGTCCTTGAAGTGCTCGGTCAGGGCGGCTTCGGCATCACCTACCGGGTCCGCGACACCCAGCTCGACCGCGAAGTCGCGCTGAAGGAATATCTGCCGCCAGCCCTTGCGATTCGCCAGGACGGCGCGTCGGTCCTGCCACGATCCACCGAAGTGGCGGAGGACTTCTCGTGGGGACGCGAGCGCTTCGTGGCCGAGGGTCGGACTCTCGCCAGTCTCCATGATGCCCCGGCCATCGTGAAGGTTTTCGACTTCGTGGAGACGAACGGCACTTCCTACATGGTGATGGAACTCGTGCGCGGGGGAACGCTCGAGGAACGCGTCAAGGCGACGGGGCCTCTATCGCCGCAGGAAGTCGATACATTCCTGCCGCCGCTGCTCGAGGGGCTGGAGAAGGTCCACGAAACGGGCTTCCTGCATCGCGACATCAAGCCCGGCAACATCCTGCTGAGCGACGCCGGCATTCCGACGCTGATCGATTTCGGGGCGGCGCGACTGGCCATTGCCGGCCGGTCCTCGACCATGACGGCTATCTTCACCCCGGGGTATGCCGCGCCCGAGCAGTTCACCACCGGCAAGCAGGGGCCGTGGACGGACATTTACGGCCTGTCGGCGACGCTGCATCACGCGGTTACCGGCAGGGCGCCGCCCAGCGCCTTCGATCGTCTGCTGGAGGATACGTACCAGCCGTTGAGCGGCCTGCAGCTCACCGGCTTCTCGCCGACGCTGCTTGCCGGCATCGATGCGGGACTTGCAGTGCGCTTCGAGGAGCGGCCGCCGACGATCGCGGCCTGGCGCGCGCTGCTCGGTGGGCCGATGGTCGATGCCAATGCGACGCAGGTCATGCCGAAGCCGATCGCGTCGCCGCCCACGGCTCCGACACCGCCGACACCCCCCACGCCCCCGACACCGCCCACCCCACCGGCGGCGCTCGCTTTCAAGCCTCCGTCGCGCTGGAAGCCCGCTGCCATCGGCGCCGTTGCGGTGATGTTGCTGGCCGCGGTGGGCGCCTATTACGCCCTGGTGCCGCCGCCTCAGCCGCAGGTGGGACCACCGACCGAGACGGTCGCTGTTGCGCCAGCGCCCACGGCATCGCCCGAGGCCGACCCGGCCGTCGCTGCACGCGAGGGCGAGGAAGCGCTCCAGCTTCTCCCGGTCGACCGCCAGCGAATCCAGGCGGTCCTGACCTCACAGGGCTACGATACGCGCGGCTCGGACGGCACGTTCGGTCAACGCTCGCGAGAGATGATCGGTGCCTGGCAGAAAGCCAAGGGTCATGTGGCAACCGGCTTTCTCACCGCTGCGCAGGTGCCGGCTCTGCTGCGCGATGCGCCGCCGGCATCGACCGGCCGCCCTGCGGCGTCGCAAACGGGGGCGTCGCCGGCGGCGAAGGCCGGCAGCGGGACGTACGACGGTGTCTACGGGGGCGGCTTGTCGAGCAGCGGCTTCGCCGAGGCGCCGGGAGTCGTGACGGCGGAGCTGAGCATTGCCGGCACCCAGCTGATCGGCCGGGTCACCCAGACGGGTTGTGGCACCTCGGCGCTTTCGCTCGCCGTGTCGTCGAACGGCGACATTTCGGGCAGCGGCCGAATCTACGAAGGCCGGGACTGCTCCATGGGGAGCTTCAGCGCGAGCGGCAAGGCGGTCGGCGACCAGGTCACGATCGAACTGCGCACGACGGGTGGCGCGATGCGCGGCACCCTGGGCCGGCGAGGCGGCTGATCCGTAACACGGATGACGCGCTGAACGCTCGTCCTCCTCGCGGCATTGGCGCATAGTATGCCCTATGGACCAGCCGCCAGATACGCCAGCGGGGGCCGATTTTGTAGCGCTCCGGAAGGGGCAGACAGTCGGCCGTTACGAGCTGCTGGGCGTTCTCGGTCAAGGCGGATTCGGCATTACGTATCGGGCACTCGACCGGCAGCTCGGCCGCGAGGTCGCGATCAAGGAATACCTGCCCGCGGCCCTCGCCGTTCGCCAGGATGGCACCACGGTGATGCCACGCTCACCGGCGGAAGCCGAAGATTTCACTTGGGGCCGCGCTCGCTTCGTCGAGGAGGGGCGCACCCTGGCGCGGTTGCAGAAGTCGCCGGCGATCGTGCGGGTCTTCGATTTCCTCGAGTTCAACGGCACCGCCTACATCGTCATGGAACTGGTTCATGGCGAGACGCTCGAGCATCGTTTGAGCCGCACCGGTCCACTCGCTGCGGGCGCAATTGAACGCCTGCTGTGGCCACTCCTCGACGGACTGGCGCGCGTTCATGCAAATGGCTTCCTCCACCGCGACATCAAGCCGGCGAACATTCTGATCGATGGCGAAGGTGATCCCACGCTGATCGACTTCGGTGCGTCGCGGGCGGCAATTGCCGACCGCAGCTCGGTACTGACTGCGGTCTTCACGCCCGGCTACGCGGCGGCCGAGCAGGTGACCTCGGCGCGACAAGGACCATGGACCGACATCTATGCGCTATCGGCCACGTTCTACCACGCCATCCGTGGCCGACCGCCCCCGAACGTCTTCGATCGTATGGCGGACGACCGATACGAGCCCCTCGGACTCCTGCAGCCCGCTGGCTTCAGTCGCAGCCTGCTGCAGGGAATCGATGCGGGATTGGCGGTGAAGGCAAGCGCCCGGCCGCAGACGATTGCCGACTGGAAGAGCATTCTCAGCAGGACGGTCGTGGGCGACAGCGACGCCACGGTGGTGTTGCGGTCTGCCCGGACGGTGTCGATCGCGGCTCCAGAGGTGATGCAGGTGAGCGCGCCTGCCACGAGGAGTGCGTTGCAGCGCGGGCTGGCGGCGGTGTCGCTCGTCACCGTGGCTGCCGGCGCGTTCTTGGCCTGGGAGGCGAGGGACGGCTACCGGCAACCCCTCCAAACCCAGAGTGCAAAGGTCGACTCGCTCACCGATGCCAGCAAGTTGGAGGCCCCGGCGGCGCCGCAGCAGGTGGAACGGGAGGCACGCAGCCCGGCCGAATCGGTGGAGGCCAGCCTTCGTCTTGGCTCGCCGGAGCGACAGAAGGTCCAGATAGCGTTGACGGCTGCGGGCTTCGACACACGCGGCAGCGATGGTACGTTCGGTCCGCGGTCGCGCGAGATGATTGCAGCCTGGCAAAAAGCCCAGGGTCAGCCGGCGACTGGATTTCTCACAGCGCCGCAGTTCCTGGTTCTCCAGCGCAAGGCCGACGACGAAAAGAGGAGAGCCGAGGAGGAGGTTCGGATGCGCGCCGCCGCCAGCGCGCCTGCCACGCCGGCCCCTGCGCCTGCAGCGGCTCCGTTCGACGGGACGTATGTTGGATTTTTTTCGCCCTCAGGGCCGGTGGCACTTCAGGCAAGCCCCGCCCATGCGATCTCCCTGCGTGTCGCCAACGGCAGCGGGAGCGGCACGATGACCAGCGCGCGTTGCGGTGCCATGCCCATGTCGGTTCGCATATCGTCATCGGGCGCGATCACGGGCGATGCCCAGGGCGTCGATGCTTCTTGCTCGCGATTTCCCCTGGCCATCCAGGGCCAGGCCGCAAACGGCCACCTATGGTTGACCTTCAGCGGCGCGGTGGACGGCGGCTCGGCCAACCTGACGCTTGGAGCGCCGCCGTCGCCCACGCGACAGGTCGCTGCACCCGGTCCGATCGCGGGAAGGTTCGACGGTTCCTATGCCGGGTCCCTGTCGGCCGTCGATACCGGGGGCATCTCCCGCGTTCTCACGGCCGAACTGGGGATCGCAGGCGACCGACTGTCCGGGCGGATCTCCAGTCCAGCCTGCGGTTCGGCGACGATTGCTCTCGCCGTATCGGCCGGCGGCGACGTCAGCGGTGAGGTGCGTCTCCAGGCAAATCTGACCTGCTCCCTGATCCCTCTCGGCGTGCAGGGACACGTGCTTGGCGATCGGTTGATACTCGACCTGCGCGGCGCCGGTCTGCGCATCCAGGGGACGTTGACCCGGCGCGCCGGCTGACTCCCTGGGGAGGCGGCGCTGGCCAGGTCCGAGCCAGCACCGCCACTCTCATCCAGCGTCGCTACTTCTTCGGCGTGATCGCGACAACCAGCACCGACGTGTCGATCGCCGTCAGCTTGTCGCCGGTCTTCACACGCGGCAGCTGGGCGCGGCCCTCGGGAGCCACGACGTTGTAGGTCTTGACCTCTCCACCGTTCGGATTCACGAGCGAGATCGTGTTGGCCGAGGTGTTGACGCCCGTAACCCACCAGTTGGCGACGGTCTGGTCGGCCATGACGCCGGCGGCGCGGGTGCCCGTCGTGGCCGCGGCGGTGACGCTGACATCGCGGCCACCCGGGGTGGCGGTGTTCGGGCCGGACAGGACGAAGGACAGCTTCTCCTCGAAGGCCACCGA
Source organism: Reyranella sp. (assembly GCF_030651995.1). Lineage (GTDB taxonomy): Bacteria > Pseudomonadota > Alphaproteobacteria > Reyranellales > Reyranellaceae > Reyranella. The sequence goes on along the minus strand of NZ_JAUSBN010000061.1, from coordinate 65,829 downwards.
GACGCGGTCGCCGACCTTGCTGGTGTCCATCTTCACGCCGGCGCCGACGTTGGACGTAAGCGAGCGGCCGGCCGGACCGGTGAAGGTGACGGTGCGCTTGGCCGGATCGATGGCGGTGATGGTTGCGTCGATCGAATAGGTGACGACCGTCGAAATGCCGACAATCGGCTGACCCTGCGCATAGGCGGCGCCGGTGGTCGCGCCGGTGAATGCGATCGAACCGGCAAGCATCGCGGCGATCAGGAAGCGTTTGGTGAACATGAGACTCTCTCCCTCGTAGTTGCGTAACGCTAGCATGAGGTTTGCCGGATTTTCCATGGCCGGCCTGTTACAGTGAGATTGATTATGTTCAATCTCCGATGCCAACCGATCGCGTGACCACCGCCTATCTCGCCGCCGAGGGATTCGAGAGCCAGCTGCGCGAGGAACTCGGGAGGGCCGGCGTCGCGGTGAGCACCGAACATGGCCGCCTGCTCCTGTCCGATGGGCCGGCGCACGAGGTCGCCTGGGCTGCCAACATCTGGCGGGACTGCCTCGAGCTGCCGGTGGCCTCCATCGGCACGGCGGCGAAGGCGTTGCGTGACGTCCAGCGCAACTGGGCGATGTACGCACCGCTCCATCATCGCCGCGCGGCGCTCATTCAGGAAAGGCTGCCGCACGTCTCGGCCAAGCCGGTGGTCTTTCCCACGGCCGCGCCGGCCGCGCCGCTGGGATCATGGACCCTGCTCGCGCCCGACCGGATGCTCGCGGCGGCATCCTGCAGTTCGCCTTTTCCCAACGGCGAGGTCGAACTCGTCGAGGACAAGGTCGGGCCACCCAGCCGTGCCTACCTGAAACTCTGGGAAGCGCTGGTGCGTTTGCGGCGCTGGCCGCAGCCGGGCGAACGCTGTCTCGATCTCGGGGCCTGTCCCGGCGGCTGGACCTGGGTGCTGGCCCGGCTCGGCGCCAACGTGGTCGCGGTCGACAAGGCGCCGCTCGATCCCAAAGTGGCGGCCATGCCGGGTGTCGAATGGCGGGGCGAAAGCGCATTCGGACTCGATCCCGCCAGCGTCGGGCCCGTCGACTGGCTTTTTTCCGACGTGATCTGCTACCCGGCACGTCTGTTGCGCCTGGTCGAACGCTGGCGGGCCGCCGGCCTGGTCCGGAACTTCGTCTGCACCATCAAGTTCCAGGGCGAGACCGATCATGAGACAGCGGCCGCCTTCGCCCGGCTGCCGGGGGCACGCGTCCTGCACCTGCACTACAACAAGCACGAGTTGACGTTCATGCTAGACTTTTCCGAAGGGCGCTAACCGCAGAGAAGGCAATCGTGCATTATCCCGTTTACGTATTCCGCCATGGCGAGACCGTCTGGAACGCTGAGAAGCGTGCGCAGGGCTTCCTCGATTCGCCACTGACCGAGACCGGGCGCGCACAGGCTCGCGCCATGGGGCGGGTGCTGGCCAAGGAACTGCACAGTGCGGGGCACGCGCCTGCAAACGTTGTCGTACGAGCAAGTCCGCTCGGGCGCGTTCGCGAGACTCTGGCGCTGGCGGCTGAATCGGCGGGCCTCACGCACGACGAGCAGTGCTTCGATCCGCGCCTCCGTGAGATGAGTTGGGGCGAATGGGATGGACTCACGGGTCCTGAAATCGAGGCACGCTGGCCGGGCGCGATGGCGGCGCGCCGGCTCGATCGCTGGACCTACGAGCCGCCCGGCGGCGAGAACTACGTCATGGCCGCCGCGCGTGCCCAGGCCGCCCTGGACGATATCGCGGCACTTGCGGTCGAACGGCCCGTCGCCGTGTTCGCGCACGGCGGCATCGGTCGGGTGCTGCGCGGCCTGTTCCTGCGTGTGCCCGAGGCGGAGATCCTCGATATGGATCAGCCGCAGGACGCGTTCTATCGGCTCCATCGCGACACCGCAGCGCGCATCGCCAGCCATGGCCACTGAAGCGAGGGCCGGTGACGAATTCGACGTCGCGGTGGTGGGCGGCGGGCTGGTCGGCGTCGCCACCGCCTGGGGCCTGTCGCGCGAGGGTTGCCGGGTCGTCATCCTCGACGAGGGGGATCGCGCGGTTCGTGCAAGCCGCGGAAACTTCGCGCTGGTCTGGGTGCAGAGCAAGGGGCTGGGACTGGCGCCCTATGCCGGCTGGACGATCCGTTCCTCCAACGCCTGGCGTGGCTTCTCCGACCTCCTGAAGCAGGAGACCGGCCTCGACGTCTCGTTCCAGCGGCCTGGCGGCTTCCATCTCTGCCTGTCGGAGAAGGAGCTGGAGGCGCGCGCCAACGTGCTGAAGCGGCTGCACAACCAGCCCGGCATCGTCGACTACAAGACCGAGATCCTGACCCATGATCAGGTCAAGGCGATGCTGCCCGACATCGGGCCCGAGGTGGTGGGCGGCAGTTTCTGTCCGCTCGACGGCCACGTGAATTCGCTGCGCCTGTTCCGCACGCTGCACGCCGCCCTCAACGCCCGCGGCGTTACCTACCTGCCGAGCCACCGCGTCGATGCGATCACCAAGGAGGCGGGCGAGTTCAGGCTGGCGACGCCCTACGGCGAGATTCGGGCGGCCAAGGTGGCGCTGGCGGCCGGAAACGCCAACATGCGCCTCGCGCCGATGGTTGGGCTCGAGGCGCCGATGCGCCCCGAGCGCGGGCAGATCGTCGTCACCGAACGGCTGCGGCCCTTCCTCAACCATCCCGTCGTCACCTTGCGCCAGACCGACGAGGGCACGGTGATGATCGGCGATTCCAAGGAGGAGAGTGTCGATCCCAGCGGCCTGACGATCGGCGTCAGCGCCACCGAGGCCGAACGCGCGGTGCGCCAGTTCCCGCTGCTCGCCAACGTGAACGTGGTGCGCACCTGGAGCGCCATCCGCGTCATGACCCAGGACGGCTTCCCGATCTACGACGAGTCGCAGACCCATCCCGGCGCCTTCACCGTCTGCTGCCATTCCGGCGTGACCCTGGCCGCCAACCATGCGCTCACCATCGCGCCGATGATCGCCCGCGGCGCACTCGACGCTTCGCTCGTCGCCCCGTTCAGTGCCCGGAGGTTCCATGTTCAAGAGGCTGGCTGACAGCAGCCCCGCCATTGCGATCTCCGTCGATGGCAAGACGGTGACCGCCCGAGCCGGCGACACGGTCGCCGCCGCGCTGCTGGCCGCCGGCATCGACCATTGCCGCACCACGCCCGTCACCGGCGCGCCGCGCGCGCCCTATTGCCTGATGGGCGTGTGCTTCGACTGCCTCGTCACGGTCGACGGCGTCGGCAGCCGGCAGGGCTGCCTGATCCCGGTACGGGAGGGCATGAAGGTCGAGACCCAGCTCGGCCGCCGGGAGGCCGGACGATGACTGCGGCGGCGGACCTCGCACCGTCTTATGAACTGGTCGTCATTGGCGGCGGGCCGGCGGGGCTCGCGGCCGCGGCGCTGGCCGCACGGGCGGGCGTGTCGACCGTGCTGTTCGACGAGAATCCCGGCGTCGGCGGTCAGATCTATCGCGCCATCACCTCCACGCCGGTCAGGAGCCGCGCGATCCTGGGCGAGGATTACTGGGACGGCGCAGCCCTGGCCGACGAGGCGAAGGCGAGCGGCGCGTTGATCGTGAACGGCGCGACCGTGTGGAGCCTCGACCGGCAGCGCCTCGTCGGCGTCTCGCTCGGCGGCAAGGCGCGCCTGATCGAAGCCGGCAGAGTCATCATCGCCACCGGCTCGCAGGAGCGGCCGTTCCCGATTCCCGGCTGGACCCTGCCGGGCGTCATGACGGCGGGCGCGGCCCAGACCGCGCTGAAGGCCCAGGGCCTCGTCGTCGGCGGCCGCACCGTGCTGGCGGGCAGCGGGCCGCTGCTGTGGCTGCTGGCGGCGCAGACCCTGCGCGCCGGCGGCAGGATCGACGCCATCCTCGACACCACGCCGCGCCGCAACTGGCTGCAGGCGATGCTGCATCTGCCCGACTTCGCGCTGTCGCCCTATTTCGCCAAGGGGCTGGCGCTGTTGCGCGAGGTCCGCGCCAAGGTACCGGTGCATCGCGCCGCTACGATCGAGGCGGTCGGCACCGACCGGGTGCGCGAGGTCGTCTTCTCCGGGGCCGGCGGCACGCGACGCCTGCCGGTCGACCTGCTGCTGCTGCACCAGGGCGTCGTCCCCAACGTCAACCTCGCGAACGCAGCGGGCGTGGCGCATGTCTGGAACGACCGCCAGCTCTGTTTCGTGCCGGTGCTCGATGCCGAGTTCGGCAGTTCGGTGCCGGGCATTGCCGTGGCCGGTGACGGGGCGGGAATCGCGGGCGGCACCGCCGCCGCCGAGCGCGGCCGCATCGCTGCCATCGCCGCGGTGCGTGCGTTGAAGCCCCAGGCCGCCGTGCCGGACACGCAGGCGATCCGCCAGAGGCTGCAGCGTGAAGAGATGGGGCGGGCCTTTCTCGACTGTCTCAACCGGCCGGCCGATTCGTTCCGCCTGCCCGAGGGCGACACGATCGCCTGCCGGTGCGAGGAGGTCACCGCCAAACAGGTGCGCGAGACGGCGCAGATGGGTTGTGAGGGGCCGAACCAGATGAAGGCCTTCCTGCGCTGCGGCATGGGTCCCTGCCAGGGAAGGCTGTGCGGTCTCACCGTCACCGAACTGATCGCGGCCGAACGCAAGACGACGCCGGACGAGGTCGGCTACTACCGCCTGCGTCCGCCGGTGAAGCCGATCACCCTGGCCGAACTCGCCTCGCTGCCGATCAGCGAAGCCGAACGCAAGGCCGTGGAGCGCTAGCATGGCGCGCGCCGCCGATGTGGTGGTCATCGGCGGCGGCATCCACGGCTGCTCGACGGCGCTGCATCTGGCGTTGCGTGGCCTGAAGCCGATCCTGATCGAGAAGGACTATGCCGGCCGCCATGCCTCGGGCGTGAACGCTGGCGGCGTGCGCCAGCTCGCGCGCGACCTGCACGAGATCCCGCTGTCGATCTCGTCGATGGACCTCTGGGAGCGCATCGAGGAGCTGGTCGGCGACGATTGCGGCTTCGACGCCCATGGCACCGTGCTGGTGGCCGAGAACGAGGCCGAACTGGCGGGTTTCCGCGAGCGGGTCGAGGATCTCCGCCTGCGTGGTTTCGAGCACGAGGAGCTGATCGATGCCTCCGAGCTGCGGCGCCTCGTGCCGGCCGTGTCCGAACGGTGCCCCGGCGGAGTCGTCTCGCGCCGCGACGGGGCGGCCGATCCGTTCCGCACGACCCAGGCCTTCCGCCGCCGCGCCGTCGAGAAGGGGGCGGAGGTGATCGAAGGCGTGACCGTCACCGGGCTTTCCAGGAGCGGCGCCAACTGGCGGGTCGAGACGACGGACGGGGACTTCGAGGCGCCGAAGATTGTGAACGCCGCCGGGGCGTGGGCCGATCGCATCGCCGCAATGCTGGGCGAGCCGGTGCCGCTGGCCGTCGTGGCGCCGATGCTGATGGTAACCAGCCGGCTGGCAGCGTTCATCAAGCCGGTGGTGATTCTGCGCGGTCGCAAGCTCTCCTTCAAGCAGCTCGAAAACGGCACCGTGGTGATCGGCGGCGGGCATCTCTCGACGCCCTATCGCGACAGCAACGAGACGGTGCTCGACTGGGAAAAGCTCGCGATCAGCGCGCGTACGGTGTGGGAGCTGTTCCCGGCCATGCACCAGGCCACGATCGTGCGCGCCTGGGCCGGCATCGAGGCCTACATGCCGGACGGCATTCCCGTCGTCGGTCGGAGCTCGACCTCGGAGGGCGTCTTCCACCAGTTCGGCTTCTCGACACATGGCTTCCAGCTCGGCCCGGGAACGGGGGCGGTGATGGCGGAGCTGGTCGCCACCGGCTCGACCAACACGCCGATCGATGGACTCGGAATCGAGCGGTTTGCCGCCAAGTAAGAGCAAAGGTCCCTCGCTTGCGCTCGGGATGACAATGTTGGTGGAATGCCCAGCGTGTGCCGACGCACTGCATAACGACCAAAAAAGTTGTCATCCCGAGCGCAAGCGAGGGACCTTTAACTTATGGACCGCCAGTCGTACCCCAGCCGCGGAAAGTGCACCGCGACCTGCCCCACCTCGTCGTTCTCGTGCAGGAGCGCGATTTCGTCGGCGTCGATGAAATGCACCTCGCCCTCGATCCAGTCCCTAGCATTGTCGGAGGCGCGCACGCGGGCGCGCTGGCCGGGCAGGGGATCGCCTTCCTGTGGCTGCGAGGGGCGCGGGCTCGCCGGCGTCGCGGCGCGGGCTTCCGCCAGGGCCTCGTCGGCGTCGATGTTCGTTCGGTCCCCGTGGCCGATCGCTTCCATGCGATCGCGCCAGGCCAGCAGGCGCGGATAGATGTTCAGCACCTCGCGGCAGTCGATGTGGCGGCCGCGGAAAAACCAGACGACGTGATAGGTGGCGAAGTCGGCGATGCAGGGCGCGTTGCCCAGCAGATAGGGCCTTCCATCCGACAGCATGTCGGCGATCCATTTCACCTGCGGCCGCACGAGCTGGAGGTTCCGGAACGCGGCCTTGCGCACCGCCTCGATCGACGGCATCGGCAGGCCGTGCAGCTTGGCGCGGTCGGCGTGCAGCCCGTCGGGCATGTGGTCGGCGTTGATGCCCGACACGTACAGCGCGGTCGGCCGCATGAACTGCTGCTCGGCCCACCAGGCGATGGCGTCGGCCGTGCCCGATGTGTTTGGAGGGTAGAAGGTCGGCTGCGGCACGCGCCGTTCCAGCTCGCGGGCGATAAGCCTGGTGTCGCACCAGACATCGGCGCCGTCCTGCAGCACCGGCGTGCGACGATAGCCGCCGGTCAGCGGCGTCAGTTTGGGCTTGGGCGCGATGGGCGGAATCTCGACGGCCCGCCACGCCAGGCTCTTGAAGCCCATCATCAACCGCGCCTTCTCGGCGAAATTCGAGAAGTCGTACTGGTGGAGGATCAGGGAGGTCGGTGGGAGTGTCACGCCGCCTTCAGGACGCCGTCGTCCGCCTCGAGGGGCAGGGGATTCCAGTTGCGCGACACGACCCAGTCCGGCCGCGGAGTCTCGCCGAGCTGCGGCCTGTTGGCCACCGTGTTGCAGGACACGTAGATGTGCCAGCGGTCCTCGGCCGAGAGATTGTGGCCCGACGCATGCAGCACGTTGCAGTGGAACAACACGCAGGTTCCGGCCCGGCCGGTGACGGCAACCGGCTCCGGCGAGCTCTTCAGGATCTCGATCATCCGTTGCTTCGGCATCGCCCAGAACTTGTAGGAGGTCGATTCGTCGTAGACCGGCTCAATGCGGCCGAGCTTGTGGCTGCCGGGGATCAGGTAGAGGGCGCCGCCCATCTCGGTCGTGTCGGTCATCATCAGGTTGAAGGTCGCCATGTCGGGCCGCCGGCAGCCGTCGCGCATCCACGAGCCGTAATCCTGGTGCCACTGCCAGACCGTGCCCTCGATGGCAGGCTTGGTGTTGATCTTGGTGTGATAGACGTAGACGCCGTCGTCCTTCAGCACCTGCTGCACCGGCCGCAGCAGGCGCGGCGTGCGGACCAGCGCGTGGAAGGGCTTCGAACGGGTCGCGCCGTCATCCTCGTGGACGCGGAAGATGGTGCGGACGCCACCGGTATGCTCGCGGACGACCTCCTCGCTGTCGATCCCGGAAAGTCGGGCGACCTCGCGCCGCAGCACCGCGACTTCGCTGCGGTCGAAAAGGTCGGGGAAGACGAGAAAACCGTCGCGATCGAATTGCTCGATCTGTTGGTCCGTCAACTCCATGACGCGGCCTCCCTTGTTGCTCTTTGGCGTTTGGCCGACGCTAACGCAAGGGTCCGACAGGGAGTAGGGGATTCTGGTCGTCTCAGGCGGCGGTGACGATGGGTGCCGCTGTGCGGGCAAATCGGGCGTTGCGATAGGCGGCGACGGTCACTGCGGGATACTTCGCCGGACGGTCTGCCGTGGCGCAGCTCGGCAGGCATTCGATCAGCGCATCGTAGGCCGGCGCCACGAAGTAGGCGATGGACAGGCGCCGGGCACCGCCTCCCGAGCGGGGATTGGCCACGCGATGCAGGGTCGACCGGAAGCGGTCGTTCGACCAGCGCATCAGCAGATCCCCGATATTGACGATGAATCCATCCTCGACCGGCGGCGCCTCGTGCCAGTTGCCGTCGAGGTCGCGTACTTCGAGCCCGCCGTCGGCCGCCTCGTTCTTGAGGATCGTCATCATGCCGAGATCGGTATGCTCGCCGGCGCGGAGCTGTCCCGGCCGGGGAAGCTGGCGCTGGGCGGGATAGTTGAGCGCCCGCAGCATGCTGCAATGGCGCGCGAGGGCCGCCGCGAACCAGTCCTCCGGCAGGTCGAGCGACAGGGCGAAGATGCGGCTGATCGTGTCCTGCAGGCTTTCCATCGCCGTCCAGTAGGCCCGCCAGGCAGGCTCGAAGCCGGGAAGGTCGGAGGGCCAGAGGTTGGGGGCGTAATTCGGGTAGGCACCGGGCGCGCCGTGATACCAGGGATCGTCCGCGGGCACGTCGAGCGGTCCGATGGCGAACACCTCCTTGTAGTCGGGCGGGGTCTCGTTGCCGGCCAGCCGCGCCAGGGTCTCCGTGCCTTCGGCATGATAGGCGCGGTTCTGCTCGGGCCGGGGGCGTGCCACCTCCATCTTCCGGAGTGTCGGCAGGTCGAAGAAATCCCGTGAAACAGAGCGCATCGCCTCGATCGTCCCATCGGGCACCCGGTGTCCGACGATGGCGAAGAAGCCGGCGGACTCGCAGGCGATGCGAACCTGATCGGCCACCGCACGGCGGCCGGACGGGCCACCGTCGAACCAGGGTCCAAGATCGATGATGGGAAAGGCAGAGCTTGTCATCCTGGGCCTCGTCCGGTTTCCCCCGAAGGGCTGCAAGCGGCATGCCAGCGGCGCCGGCGCCGGCGGTCGCCGGACGCGGGGCGGAACGCGGCTCTGGCCGGATTCGTCAAAGCCGGTCAAACTGTTGCAAATAAATGGCGGCTGCCGACGGATCGAGGAGTGAGACGATGGACGGCGTGGTGAACATCGATGATCTGCGCAAGCTCGCCAAGAAGCGGCTGCCCAAGATCGCCTACGACTTCATCGAGGGCGGCACCGACGACGAAGTCGGCCTCGTCACCAACGAGCAGGCGTTCCGCAAGGCGCGCATCGTGCCGCGCTACCTCGTCGACGTCTCGGTGCGCGACCAGGCCACCACCCTGTTCGGCCGGACCTATTCCAGCCCCATCGGCATCGCCCCGACCGGCCTCGCCGGCCTGTTCCGCCACGGCGCCGACCTCATGCTGGCCGAAGCGGCGCGCGACGCCAACGTGCCGTTCATCATGTCGGGTTCCAGCACCGGCTCGATCGAGGATCTCGGCAGGCTGGCGCCCGACCATGGCTGGTACCAGCTCTATTCCGCCAAGGACCAGGCCGTGTCGGAGGACATGATCAAGCGCTCGGCCGATGCCGGCCTGCGGACCCTGGTCTTCACCGTCGACGTGCCCGAGGGCTCCAACCGCGAGCGCAACACGCGCAACGGCTGGTCGCGCCCGCTCAAGCTCACCTGGAAGACCAAGTTCGAGGCGCTGCTGCACCCGGCCTGGATGATGCAGTGGTTCCGCCATGGCACGCCCTATTTCGACAACTGGGCCAAATATGCCGGTCCCGATGCGACGGCCGACAAGGTGGCCGACATGGTCGCCTACCAGAACCGCGCGCCCATGACGTGGAAGCATGTCGAGCGCTTCCGTGAACTGTGGAAGGGCAATTTCGTGCTCAAGGGGATCATGCATCCCGACGACGCGATCCGCGCCCACTCGATGGGCGTGGACGGCGTCATGGTCTCCAACCACGGCGCCCGTCAGCTCGACCTGGCGCCGTCGCCGCTCGAGGTGCTGCCGGCGATCCGCGACGCGGTTGGCGACAAGATGACGGTGATGTTCGACGGCGGCGTGCGCCGCGGCCTCGACGCCATCATCGCGCTGTGCATGGGCGCCAAGTTCGTGTTCGTCGGCCGGCCGACGCTCTACGGCGTCACGGCCGGGGGCGTGGCGGGCGCGGCCAAGGCGCTGGAGATCTTCCGGCGCGAGGTCGACATCAGCATGGCCCAGATCGGCGCCACCCGGATCGCCGATCTCGGCCCGCAGTTCATGATGTGGCAGGACGAGGAGGATCTGCGCCGCAACCGGCGCTGATCTATACTCAGGGCCAAGTTGCGCTTCGGCGCGAGGTCGCGCTTTCTCGCCAGACCGGGTTTCGTTCTGATGAGGGAGTCCAGATGCTTGCCGCTTTCGCCTCGTCGTCGCCGATCCTGGCCGGTGCCCTCGCCAGCCTGTGCGCGGGCCTGGCGACCGCGATCGGCGCGCTGCCGATCCTGTTCATCCGAAAGCCCTCCGAGCAGACGCAGGACGTCATGCTGGGCTTCGCCGCCGGCGTGATGCTGGCGGCCTCGTTCTTCTCGCTCATCATTCCCGGCATCGACGTGGCGCAGGAGCAGGGGGCGACCAAGCTGGGGGCCGTCACCCTGGTGATCGCCGGCATCCTGCTCGGGGCCGCCAGCCTGTGGCTGGTCCATCGCTACCTGCCGCACGAGCATTTCATCATGGGCCGGCAGGGACCCGACGCGCCGCGCTTCCGGCGCATCTGGCTGTTCGTCATCGCCATCACCCTGCACAACTTCCCCGAGGGGCTGGCGGTCGGCGTGGGCTTCGGCGGCGACGATCTCGGCAAGGCGGTGGCCCTGGCGATCGGGATAGGCTTGCAGAACATGCCGGAGGGGCTGGCCGTCGCTGTCGCGCTGCTGAGCCTCGACTACAGCAAGGGGCAGGTGTTCCTGGTGGCGCTGCTGACCGGGCTGGTCGAACCGATTGGCGGCCTGCTGGGGGCCGGCGCCGTCACCGTGGCGCAATCGCTGCTGCCCTGGGGCCTGGCCTATGCCGGCGGCGCCATGATCTTCGTGATCAGCGACGAGATCATCCCCGAAACCCACCGCCGCGGCTTCGAGACCCATGGCACGGTCGGCCTGATGATCGGCCTGGTGGTGATGATGTTCCTCGACGTCATGCTGGGATGAGGAGCAAAGAAAAAGCCTCCTCCGCCGGAGCAGAGGAGGCTTTCCTTAGTCGTTAGCAGTGACTTACTGCACCACCTCGAACAGGCCGGCGGCGCCCATGCCGCCGCCGATGCACATGGTCACGACGACGTTCTTGGCCTTGCGGCGACGGCCCTCGATCAGGGCGTGGCCGGTGCAGCGCGCGCCGGTCATGCCGAACGGATGGCCGATCGAGATCGAGCCGCCGTTGACGTTCAGCTTCTCGTTGGGGATGCCGAGCTTGTCGCGGCAGTACAGGACCTGCACCGCGAAGGCCTCGTTCAGCTCCCACAGGTCGATGTCGTCCATCTTGAGGCCGAACCGCTTCAGCAGCTTCGGGATCGCGTAGACCGGGCCGATGCCCATTTCGTCCGGCTCGCAGCCGGCGACGACCAGGCCCTTGTAGATGCCGAGCGGCGTCAGGCCGCGCTTGGCGGCTTCGGCATCGCTCATGATGACCGCGGCCGAAGCGCCGTCCGAGAGCTGGCTGGCATTGCCGGCGGTGATCCACTTGTCGGGACCGGCGACCGGCTGCAGCTTGGCCAGGCCCTCGAGCGTCGTGTCGGGACGGTTGCCCTCGTCCTTGGTGAGCTTCACCGTCTTGCGGGTGGTCTCGTTGGTGTTCTTGTCGGTGACCAGCATCGTGGTCTCCATCGGCACGATCTCGTCGTCGAACTTGCCGGCCTGCTGGCCTGCCGCAGTGCGCAGCTGGCTCTGCAGCGAGTACTCGTCCTGGGCCTCGCGGCTGATGCCGTAGCGCGCGGCGACCGTGTCGGCCGTCGTGATCATGGCGTGGTAGATGCCCGGCACGTGCTCCTGCACCCACGGGTTCACCAGACGGTTCTTGTTGCCGCCCGGCGGGCCCTGGACCAGCGACACCGACTCGAGGCCGCCGGCGATCATCACCGGCACCTTGTCGACCAGCACGCGCTGGGCGGCCATCGAGATGGTCTGCAGGCCCGAGGAGCAGAAGCGGTTGACGGTCACGCCCGAGACGCTGACCGGCGCGCCGGCTCGCATGGCCGAGACGCGCGCCACGTTGGAGCCCGTGGTGCCTTCCGGCGCGGCGCAGCCCAGAATCACGTCCTCGACTTCGGCCAGGTCGACCTTGGCGCGCTCGGCGGCGTGCTTGATCACGTGCGCGCCCATGTCGGCGCCGTGCGTGTCGTTGAAGATGCCGCGGAATGCCTTGCCGATCGGCGTGCGGGCGGTGGAGACGATTACTGCATCAGCCATTTTTCTTTCCTCCTCGATCGCCGCCCAGATGGCACGGCGTTGACTTCCGATAATTGTCCTCCCGAGGCCGAAGGCCGAGGGACCTTTACTGTTCCGGAAAGGTCCCTCGCTGCGCTCGGGATGACAGCGTGCTTAAACTCAGACGCTAGAGAACTTCTTGCCTTCCTGCACCAGCTTCTTGAGCAGCGGAGCAGGCTCCCAGAACGGGTCGCCGGAAGCATCGCGATACTTCAGCAGCGCGTCGTGGATGGTCTTGAGGCCGACGACATTGTCGGCCCACCACATCGGGCCGCCGCGATAGACCGGCCAGCCGTAACCGTTGACCCAGATCACGTCGATGTCGAGCGAGCGCTGGGCCATGCCCTCTTCGAGGATCTTGGCGCCCTCGTTCACCATCGGATAGAGCGCGCGCTCCAGGATCTCCTGGTCGGAAATGGCGCGGCGCGTGATGCCGAGCTTCTTCGAGGTCTCCTCGATGATCTTCTCGACCTCGGGATCGGGGATCGGCGTGCGGTCGGGCAGATTGTACTTGTAGTAGCCCGCGCCGGTCTTCTGGCCGAAGCGGCCCAGCTCGCAGATCGCGTCGGCGACGTAGCCGGTGTAGCGCACGTTGCGCTTTTCCTTCTCCTTCTTGCCCTGGCGGATGCGCCAGCCGACGTCGTTGCCGGCGAGGTCGCTCATGGCGAAGGGGCCCATCGGGAAGCCGTAGTCGTAGACCACCTTGTCGATCTGCTGAGGAAGGGCGCCTTCCTCCATCATGTAGGCCGACTGGATGCCGCGCATGCGCAGCATGCGGTTGCCGACGAAGCCTTCGCAGACGCCGACCAGGACCGGGATCTTGCCGATCTTCTTGGAGAACGACATGACCGTGGCGATGACGTCCTTCTCGGTCGCCTTGCCGCGTACGTTCTCCAGCAGCTTCATGACGTTGGCCGGCGAGAAGAAGTGCATGCCGATCACGTCGCCGGGCCGCTTCGTGTAGGAAGCGATCTGGTTGACGTCGAGGCCCGACGTGTTGGTGGCCAGGATGGCGCCGGGCTTGGCGACCTCGTCGAGCTTCTTGAAGACGGTTTCCTTGACTTCCATCGTCTCGAAAACCGCCTCGATGATGACGTCGGCATCCTTGAGGGCATTGTAGTCGAGGGTCGGCGTGATCAGCGCCATGCGCTTCTCGACATCCTCGGCCTTCATGCCGCCGCGCTTGGCGGTGTTCTCGTAGTTGGTGCGGATGGTCTTGAGGCCGCGATCCAGCGCCTCCTGGCTGGTTTCCAGCATCGTCACGGGCACGCCCGCATTGGCGAAGTTCATCGCGATGCCGCCGCCCATCGTGCCGGCGCCGATGATGCCGCCGGTCTTGATCTCGCGCTGCGGCGTGTCGGCCGGCACGTCCTTGACCTTGGCGGCCTCGCGCTCGGCGAAGAAGTAGTAGCGCTGCGCCGCGGACTCAGTCGAGGTCAGCAGCTCGGCAAACAGCTCGCGCTCGCGCTTCATGCCCTCGTCGAACGGCAGATCGACGGCGGCCTGCACGCACTTGATGATGTTCCACGGCGCCTTGAAGCCGCGTGCCTTGCGGGCAATCGACTTCTCGGTCTCGGCGAACAGCTCGGGCGATTCCAGCGTCACGCTGAGGTCGCGGACCCGGCGCAATGGCGCCTTCTGCGCCAGCAGCATCTCGGTATGCGCGATGGCGCCCTTCAGCAGGTCGCCCTCGACGATCGCATCGACGATGCCCTTGCTCTTGGCCTCGGCGGCCGGGATGTGTCGGCCCGACAGGATGGCGTCGAGCGCATACTTGGCGCCGGTGAGGCGCGGCAGGCGCTGGGTGCCACCGGCGCCCGGCAGCAGGCCGAGATGCACTTCCGGCAGGCCCATGCGCGTGGTCGGCAGGGCGACGCGATAGTGGGCGCCCAGCGCCGTCTCGAGGCCGCCGCCCAGCGGCGTGCCGTGCAGCGCCGCCACGATCAGCTTGGGCGAGTTCTCCATCGTCGCGATGACGTCGTTCAGGTTCGGGCCCGATGGCGGCTTGCCGAATTCGCGGATGTCGGCGCCGGCGATGAAGGTGCGGCCGCCGCCGATCAGCACGATGGCATCGACGTTCGAGTCCCGGCCGAACGCCTCGACGCCGTCCTTGATGCCGGCGCGTACCGCCGCGGCCAGCGCATTCACCGGCGGATTGTTGATCGTGAGGATTCCGATGCGCCCCTCTGTGGAGCGAATTACGGCGTCGGACATTGGCGGGTCTTCCCTGTCGAGGCTGTTGCTGTTGAGCCCCTCTTAGCACGGATGTCGCCATCGCAAGGCGCTCCGGGGTTTCGCTTTGCGAAGCGTCGCTCGCATCTTTCCAGGACATGAGTGTCGCGAGCTGGAGGCTACGCTTGCAGGCCCGCCACCGACAGCAGGAGCCAGCCCGCCGAATAGGCTGCGACGAAAGCGGCGAGCCAGAGGCCGGCCGCGTGTCCCGCGAATCGCTGGAGCAGGAAGCCCGCCAGGGGGATGAACTGCTGGGCATGCACGCCGAGGAAATGCGCGGGCCTTGTATCTCCGCCCGTCAGGTGCCAGCCGACGACCGGCACGCCGACGCCGACAGGGGGCTGGCTGGCGCCCAGCATGAATCCGCTGGCCGTCGCCAGCACAAAGGTGAGGACGAGCCCGACGATGACGGCCTGGGTCGCCACCGGTCGCGGGCGTTGCACGCCGTGGACGAAGATCTGCCACGCCAGGAATGCCTGCGTTCCCGTCAGCATGACTGCCGCCACTGCCATCAGGCCGAACATCGCGGCATGAAAGGCGTCGGCGGTGTTGTAGTGGGACGGGGCGCCGAGTGCGCCCTGGATGCTGATGTAGGCCACCTCGAACGCCGACGTCAGGATCACCGTCCATATCATTGCCCGGTTCGCAGGCGAGGTCCGCACGGACTCGGGCAGGAGGTCCATGAACCATGCCGTGGACAGCGAGAACAGCGCGGTGGAGGCCATGAACTTCAGGGGCTTGGCCCAGACGCCGACCTCGCGCGTCGTGCGTTCGTCGAAGGCCATGAGGACCAGCGTGGGCACCATCAGGCAGGCCATCAGCCCCGCATAGATGACGAGTGCGCGATGGCGGCGCGCGAACCCCGCGACGAGATCGCGCGATGTGTACCGGGATGCATCGAGGAGCACGAGGTTGGAGGGGGCCACGGACATCTCTTTTGTTGACGGCGTCAACCATCATTGGCTAGATTGTTGACGGCGTCAACTCCAGGGGGTGAATTTCATGATCAACCGACGCGAACCGCTCGAGGTCCGGTACGGCCCCTGGGCGCTGGTGACGGGCGCTTCGGAAGGCATCGGCAGGAGCTTTGCCGCAGCCCTCGCACAGCAGGGATTCCATCTGGTGCTGGTGGCTCGGCGGTCACATCTCCTCGAGGCCCTGGCGGACAACCTGACGCAGGCCCATGGAACGCAATGCGAAGTGCTGGCCGCGGATCTGTCTACCGCCGAGGGCGTGGCCGAGGTGCTGGATCGCACGGCACGCCATGACGTCGGCTTGGTGGTGTGCTCTGCCGGTTTCGGCACGGCCGGGTGCTTTCTCGAAGGCGATATCGGCGAGGAACTCGACATGCTGCGCGTCAACTGTGGCGCTTCGACTGCGCTGAGCTGGGGGTTCGGCCGACGTTTTAAGTCGCGGGGCCGCGGTGGCCTGATCCTGCTGAGCTCGATCGTGGCGTTCCAGGGCGTGCCACGCTCGGCCCACTACGCTGCCACCAAGTCCTACGTGCAGACACTCGCCGAAGGTCTTCGGGCCGAGTGGGCCGACCGCGGGATCGACGTTCTGGCCGTGGCACCCGGTCCTGTCGCCACGGGATTCGCCCGCCGCGCCGGGCTCACCATGGGGCGGGCGGAAAACCCCGATGTCGTGGCGGCTGAAAGTCTGAACGCCCTGGGCAGGCGTGGAACGGCAAGGCCCGGCCTGCTGGCCAAGGTGCTGGGGTATAGCCTCGCGATGACGCCGCGGTGGGGACGAATCCGCATCATGGCGATGGTTATGCGCGGAATGACCAAGCATCATGCGGCCTGACGTGGACGTCGATCCACAGCTAGGGCGATTTCGTGGCTCGGACGGCATGGCGACAGGCAGAAAAAAGTCGTTCGATCTGAAGGAAGCCTGTGTCCAGGCCGCGCGTGACGTCATCGCCGAGCAAGGCATCGAGGCCCTGAGCATGCGCGACGTCGCACGCAAACTGGGCATCTCGCATCAGGCGCCCTATCGGCACTTCGAGAGCCGCGATCACCTGCTGGCCGAAATCATGCGCCGCTGTTTCGCGGACTTTGCCGAGCACCTCGACCGCCGAAAATCCTCGGATGAAAACGGCGATCATGAAGACATGGGCAGCGCATACCTCGCATATGCGGCGCAGAAGCCCCTGGAGTACCGGCTGATGTTCGGCACGCCCTGGCCGGAACCCGCGCAGCATCCGGAACTGGTGAAGTATGCGGTGCATGCCTTCGACATTCTGCGCAACAGCCAGCGGGCGAGGTACGGTGATGGCCCGGCGCATTATGCGAAGGCCGATCTGGACGCGCTGTTCGTCTGGTCGACGCTGCATGGCATGGCCAGCATCCTGCAGGCCAATGTCATGCAGCACCTCGTGCTGGCGCCGGAGGTCCTGCCCCGTCTCAAGGCGGACCTGATGGGCAAAATCGATGCTGCGCTGGAGGCGTCTTCTCTGCCTGCACCCAAGGCAAAGAAGGCCCGGCGGAAACCGGCGAAGCGATGATGGTGGCGCACGCCATTGCCGTGGCCACCTTGATGGTCTCCCTGTCCGGGTGTTCGGCCTTCAACTATGCCGCCCCGGACAGCCCGGTTCCGGAGGTCTCGGTCGCGCCCATGACGCCGGCGCCACGGGTTGCGCTCGTGCTAGGCAGTGGTGGTCCGCGCGGCTATGCCCACATCGGCATCATGAAGGTGCTGGAGGAGGCCGGCATCGACTACGATCTTGTGGTGGGATCGAGCGCCGGGGCCCTCATCGGAGCGTTTTGGGCGAACGGCTACGACGCCGAGGAAATCGACAGGTTCGCGCAGAGCGGAGGCCCGTTCACCCTCTTCGACCTGTCCTTGTTCGCCGACAGGGGCTGGATCCGAGGCCAGCGCTTGCAGGACTACGTGAACATGCGCCTGGGCGGCAAATCGATCGAGCAGATGCCGCGACGGCTCATCGTGGCGGCCACCCGAAGGGACGACAAGGCGCCGGTCTTCTTCCGGAGCGGCAACATCGGCGTCGCCGTGCGGGCCTCCAGCGCCGTGCCCCGGATCATTTCGCCGGTCGGGATCAACGGCACGGAATTCGAGGATGCCGACGAATCCCTGCCCGTAGCGGTCAGGGCCGCGCGCCAGGCCGGCGCCCGGTTCGTGATTGCCGTCGACGTCTCGGCCAAGGCCGGGGCGGCGCCGCAGGGTACGTCGAAGGCGCTTCTGGAGCGCGATGCACGGCGTCGCAGCCGCATCGATCCGGAGCTTGCCGCCGCCGATTTTCTGATTCATCCGGACCTGGAATATGCCGCGGGACCCCGACGCACCTATTTCGTGAATGCGCAGGCCATGGGCGAACGGAGCGCCCGTGACGCCCTGCCGGCCTTGGTGAAGCGGCTCCGCCTGGCCGGCGTGAACGTGCGAGACTGATCGATCATTGCCCTAGCATCGTCGGAATCGCACCACTATATGACCTGCCGATTGAAAGTCTGGGAGGACTGAAGACAATGACGACGACCCGCCGCACCCTTCTTCGCGCCACTGCCGGCCTGGCCCTTGCCGCGCCTACGATCGTCCGCGCCCAAGCTGGTGCTTGGCCGAACAAGCCGATCACCATCGTCGTGAACTTTCCCGCCGGCGGCCTTACCGACGGCATTGCCCGGGCGTTCGGCCAGTCCGTCAGCCAGGCCACGGGTCAGCAGGTCATCATCGACAACAAGCCCGGCGCCAGCGGAAACATCGGCGCGGCCCAGGTGGCCCGCGCGCCGGCCGACGGCTACACGTTCCTGCACTCGGTCTCGAGCACGCTCATACAGAACCGGGTGATGTTCAAGACGCTGGGCTTCGATCCCGACAAGGACTTCACGATCGTGTCCGGCACTTCCTCTGGCGTGCTGCCGGTCGTCGTGCACAAGTCGCTGCCGGCCGAGGTCAAGGACATCAAGTCGTTCATCGAATACGCCAAGACGAACAAGGTGAACTTCGGCTCGTGGGCGGTCGGGTCCTCGGCGCACATCTTCGCGCAGACCCTGAACGAGAAGTACGGCCTCACCATGGAGGTCGTGACCTACAAGGGCGAGGCGCCGATGTGGCAGGACATGGGCGCGGGTCAGCTCCAGGCCGCCATGGGCAGCCCGCAGGCGATGAACGCGCTCATCGTGAAGGGCGACGTCCGCGGCATTGCGGCACCGTCGAAGGTGCGGGCGCGCGCGCTTCCCGACGTGCCGACCTCAAGGGAGCAGGGCTTCGACGACGATGCCTTCACCGTGTCGGGCTGGCTGGCGCTGGCGGCGCCGGCTGCGACGCCGAAGGACATCGTGAAGAGGATGTCCGATCTCTGGGTCGCCGCAGCCGACTCCGAGCCCGGCAAGAAGATGATGGACAGCTTCGCCCTCGTGGAGAAGCCGATGCCCCACGAGGAAGTCATGATCGACTATGAGCGACTGAAGAAGACGCTCATCCCGCGCATCGTCGCGCTGGGCATCCAGCCGGTCTGACGATCAGGCCGAGACCCGCTTCAGGGTCTCATCGAACCAGCGCGCGAGGCCGGTCATGCGGGCGTCCTCGTGCTGCTGGCCCATGAGCTGCAGGCCGACGGGCATGCCGCCGACGCTCATCAGCGGCATCGTAACGACCGGCGCGAACAGCATCGAGCTGGGCGCGTTGAACACGAAGTCGCCGGTCGGGCGCGGCGCCAGCGGCCGGCCCGGCACGTCGCCCGACCAGAGCGGGGCGGGCCCGGGACAGGCAAGCGTGATCGCCCCGTCGGCCAGTGGCGCCAGGGTCGCGTGCAGGCGTTGGGCGGTCTCGCGCGCCAGCAGCGCCATTCGATAGTCGTCGAGCGTCATCGCCTCCGCCTTGGCCAGCGTCGCCTTCGCCCGCTCGCTGACGCCCGCGGGATTGTTGTCGACGATGCCGCGCTGGCCCCAGCGATTCTCCCAGCCGGTCACGCCGCCGCAGATGGCTCGACCGTTGGCGATCGACTTCTCCAGCGCCTCGACCCAGGGATGGTCCTTGCGGAAGATCAGCTCGACTCCGGCGTCGCGCAGCTGTTTCAGAACGCCGTCGAAGGCCGTCTTGGTTGCGTCGTCCAGTTCCACCCAGCCCTCGGTCTCCAGCACGACCAAACGATTCGGCTTCACGGCCGCGGGCAGGGTGGAGGGACCCATCAGGCCGACCTCGCCGCGATCACCGCCGGCGCGCTGGGCGATCTCGATCGCGACCTGCCACATGTCCTGCAGCGAATTGGCGTGCGGACCGTGCGTACTCTGGCTGGTGGCCTGGCGCTCGCCGCGGTTGATGCCGCCCTGCGTCGGCTTCAGTGCGAAGTTTCCGCAATAGGCGGCGGGGCGGATGATCGAGCCGCCGACCTGTGTGCCGATGGCGGCCGGCACCATGTTGGCGCCCACGGCGGCGGCCGACCCGGAGGAGGAACCGCCCGGCGTGCGCGTCACATCGAACGGATTGGTGGTGGCGCCGGGATGCGAACCGCCCAGTTCGGCCGTCACCGCCTTGGCGAGGATCACCGCGCCCGCCTGGCGCAGCGCCCAAACGGCGGCATTGTCGCGCTTGGGGAAATTGCCCTTGAAGGCCTCGCAGCCCATCTGGGTGGGCATGTCCTTCGTCTCGAGCAGGTCCTTGATGGCGAGCGGCATGCCGTCGATCGAGGAGAGCGGCTTGCCCGCCTTCCAGCGCGCGCTGCTGGCGTCCGCCGCCTCGCGGGCACCGGCTTCGTTGATGGCGGTGAAAGCCTTCACCACCGGCTCGCGCGCCGCCACCGTCTCCAGGCAGCGTTCGAGATAGGCGCGCGGCGTATCGCTGCCGTCGGCGAAGTGCTTGGTGGCGTCGTGGAAGGTAAGCGGCTTGAATTCACTGTACGCGGTCATCGTCGGTCGGTCCCCTATGGAAGGGACCGACCCTAGCACGATGGTTCAGCGCACCCGATAGCGCTCTATCGCGTCGGGATCGAAGGTGAAGCCGAGGCCGGGACGGTCGGGCACGGCGACATGGCCGTCCTCGACCGCGATGGCCTCGCGGTAGAGCTTCGAGGTCCACGGCATGTATTCCAGCCAGGTCGCGTTGGCGAAGGCGCCGAGCAGGCCGATGCTCTGCTGTGTGAAGAGATGGTTGGAGATGGCGATGTCGTGCGCCGCCGCGAGATGCGCCACCTTCACGAACTCGCTGACGCCGCCGACGCGGGCGAGATCGGCCATCCAGATGTCGGCGGCGCCGTGCGCCAGCATCTCGCGGAAGCCGTAGCGCGTCGCCTCGGTCTCGCCGCTGGCGATCGGCGTGTCGAGGGCAGCCGCGACCCGGGCCGAGCCGCGATGATCGTAGGGCGCGACCGGCTCCTCGAACCAGGTGAGGTCGAACTCTTCCAGCTTGCGGCCGAGCCGGATCGCATGGTCGGCGGTGAAGCCGCGGCTGGCGTCGCACATCAGCGAGACGCGAGGGCCGATCGCCTTGCGCACGGAAGCGACCCTCTCGACGTCTTCTTCCACATGTGCCTTGCCGACGCGCATCTTCACGCCGCTGAAACCTTCGGCGACGTAGCCCGCGGCTTCCTTTGCCAACTCGTCCGGAGTGGCCGACAGCCAGAGGCCGGCGCTGGAGTAGACCGGGATGCGATCGCGCGCGGCGCCCAGCATGTGGGTGACCGACTGGCCGAGCGCCTTGCCCTTGGCGTCCCACAACGCGGTGTCGACGCCGGCGAGACCGAAGATCGTCACGCCCTTGTGGCCGAGGAAGTAGAGTTCGCGCCACATGCGGTCCCAGAAGCGCTCGGCGTAGCGGATGTCCTCGCCGACGAGGGCGGGCTTCAGGCTGTCGACCATGGCGCGCAGCACCTCGATGCGCCGTCCGCCCAGAGTGAACAGGAAGCTCTCGCCGGTGACGCCGATGTCGGTGTCGACGAAGATCAATACGGCACCAATGCGGTCGTTGCTGACGCCGCTCGAATTGCGCGTCGGCCGGTCGAGCGGCACCTCGACGAGAACGGTCCGGAGATCGGTGACGCGCATCCCTGTTTCTCCCATTGGATCACCTGGTTCGACATCGTTCCCGTCACGATAGTGTGTGACCGACGCGAGGAACCGCCTTGGAGGCAGTGACGTATCATACAATGACAGGGCAGCGAGAGAGCCGCCCTGTCGGGCTGAAGGCGAGCGCGCCGCCGTCGGTCTCATTGCTCGAATACTGCATCCAACTGGAGAGAAACCATGCTCACGCGTCATACGCTGATCGCAGTCGCCGCCCTGTCCCTTGTTGCCGTCGCGCCGGCCTTTGCCCAGACGATGGCTCCGGCCGCGTCTTCCACGCCTGCCAATCCGATGGTCGGCGGCGCGGCGATGGATGCCAAGAAGAACATCGTCGAGAATGCGGTCGCTTCGAAGGATCACACCACGCTCGTGGCCGCCCTGAAGGCTGCGGGTCTCGTCGAGACACTGCAGGGGGCGGGCCCGTTCACCGTCTTTGCGCCGACCGATGCCGCTTTCGCCAAGCTGCCGGCGGGCACCGTCGAGATGCTGGTCAAGCCCGAGAACAAGGCCAAGCTTACGAAGATACTGACCTGCCACGTCGTTGCCGCCAATGCGATGTCGCCGGCGATTGCCAAGATGATCGCGGACGACAAGGGAACGCATCCCGTCAAGACGGTCGGCGGCTGCGTGCTGCAGGCCAAGATGATGGGCGAAAAGATCACGCTCACCGACGAGAATGGCAATGTCGCCACGGTGACGATCGCCGACGTGAAGCAGTCGAACGGTGTCATCCACGTGATCGACACGGTCGTCCTGCCCAAGGGCTGAACCCCTCTTTCTTGGACGAATGGCGGCGGGGGGCTTTTCCCCGCCGCTTTCATTTGCGCTAGGGTGCCCCGCATCCATCGGCCGGCAGGTTCGTTGTCCGGCACATCGGGTGTTTTCAGGGGCAGTCCATGACCAGTAGGCGGCCGCGCATCGAGGGATTTGCGATCATTTCCAGCGAAGGCATGATCGCGGCTTCGGACGGGTCCTTCCCGGAAACCCTGAAGATCCCGGCCGACCAGAAATTCTATCAGGACTCGGTCAACCGGGCAGGCGCGGTCGCCAACGGCCGGCACTCCGCGGAAGGTGGGCCGAAGGAAGCGGCACGCCGCCGAATAGTCCTGACCCGCCGCGTCGAGCGCGTCGTGCCCGATCCCGATAATGCCAACGCCATCCTGTGGAATCCTGCCTCGGCGCCGTTCGAGGAGGCTTGGATGAAGCTAAATGTCGATGATGGAACGCTGGCGGTGGTCGGTGGCACCGACGTGTTCGGCCTGTTCCTCAACATCGGCTACGATACGTTTTTCCTGACGCGTACCGATGCCAGCGTGCCGCGAGGCCGGCCGGTCTTCCCGGGCGTCGGCAAGAATGCAACGCCGGAGGAAGTCCTCGCCAAGCACGGCATGGTCCTGCGCGCGACCCGCATGCTCGACCCCGCGACCAACACGCGGCTCGAGGAGTGGGTGCCGAAGGGTTAACCCGATCGTCCTGAGCGCCGCGAAGGACCTGACGGATCGAGCAATGGACTCCGTGGCGAATGTGAGATCCTTCGCTCCGCTCGGGATGACAAGAACCTAGAATCGAGCTCCAGCCCATCGTAAGCCGCTTCGAGTGCGATCTCTGAGCCCCGGCCCGGTGCTCATGGCGCCTGCTCCAGGCTTGAGACGATGTTGGTGAGCGTGGTGCGGCGCATGTCGCGCACTTCGGTGGAGTTGAAGCGGCGGGCGCGGTGCATGGTGGCGCGGTTGTCCCACATCACCAGGTCGAAGGGTCGCCAGACATGGGCATAGACGAACCGGCGCTGCGTGGCGTGCTCGGTGAGATCGCGCAGGAAGGCGCGCGCCTCGGGCATCGGCCAGCCCTCGATGCCGCCGGCATGGCTCGCCAGATAAAGCGACAGGCGGCCGGAGCCCGGATGGCGGCGCACCAGGCGCTGGCGTACCGGTGCCCACTTCACGCGCTCGGCCTCGGTGAAATCCTCGAAGCCCAGCATGCCGCGCGAATAGATCTGGCTGTGCAGGCAAATCAGGTCCTGGACCTCGCGCTTGGTCGCCTCGTCGAGCGCATCGTAGGCCGCGCGCATGTCGGCGAATTCGGTGTTGCCGCCGGCCGACGGGATGGTACGGGCCGACAGGAGGGAATAGAGGGCCGGCACATCCTTGAACGAACTGTCGGAATGCCAGAGCTGGTTGCCGAGGCTGAACAGACGGCGGCGATCGTCGCGCGCCAGCACGTTGCCGTGGCGGTCGAGGTTCGAGATGTCGTTCAGGTCCATGCTCATGCGCCGTTCCTCGGGCGGCATGATGTCCCCGGTCGCCTGTTCGAGCGGCCCGAGCTGGCGGCTGAAGGCCAGCTGGCTCTCGTCGTCGAGATGCTGGTCGCGGAACACCAGCACGCCGTAGTGGTTCATCCCGTCATGGATGAAGGCGACTTCCGCGTCGCTCAGGCGCTGGGTGAGATCGATGCCTGACACCTCGCCGGCGAAGAACGGGCGGTTCTGTGGATCGATCGGGTGAATGGCTTTGCTCATGGTGGGAAGAGGCTAGCGCGCTTGGGAACGGCCGGCGAGGCGGATGGACTGAATTTTGCTAACCTTGCTCGCAATGCAGCATGACATTCCGGCCACGCCGCGCCGCAACATAAGCAAGGCGGAACTCTTCTTCGGCTTCCTCAAGATCGGCCTGCTGGGCTTCGGCGGCGTGGCGCCGTGGGCCCGCCACATCATCGTCGAGGAGCGGCGCTGGCTCAGCGATCGGGAGTTCGCCGAGATCCTGGGCATCGGCCAGGTCCTGCCCGGGCCCAACACGATCAACGCCGCCGTCATCATCGGCGACCGGAACCAGGGGATCGTCGGCGTCCTGCTCTGCCTCGTGGGGCAGATGGCGATGCCGCTGGTCATCGTAACCGCGCTGGCAATCGTCTACGAACGCGTCGCCACGATCCCCGAGGTGGGGGCGGCGTTGATCGGGGCGGCAGCGGCCTCCGCTGGCCTCGTTCTGGGCACGGCGCTCAAGATGATCCGCAACATCCGGCCGACGCCGCTCTCCTATGTCATCGGTGCCGCGGGCTTTGCGGCGATCGGCCTGCTGCGCTGGCCGCTCGTGGCCGTGGTCCTCGTGCTGGTGCCGACCGCCATCGCCGCGACCTGGTGGGAGCGCCGCAAGTGACCGGTGTGCTGGCCGAGCTGGCGCGGACTTTCGCGCTGCTGTCGCTGGTCTCGATCGGCGGCGTGAATGCGCTGCTGCCCGAGATCCATCGCCAGGTCGTCGACATCCACGGCTGGATGACCGATGCGACGTTCGCAAGCGCTTTCGCCATCGCCAATGCCTCGCCCGGCCCCAACGTGATCTTCGTCAGCCTGATCGGCTGGCAGGTCGCGGGTCTGCCGGGCCTGCTGGTGGCGACATTCGCTCTGCTGATCCCGTCGAGCGTGCTCGCCTATTTCGCCGGTCGTGTGCTCACGCGCTGGTCGCATCATCCGGCCGTCGCGGTGCTGCGCGACGCATTGATACCCGTCGCGCTCGGCATGATGCTGGCCTCGGGCCTCTCGATGATGCGCACCGTGGACCGCGACGCCGTCACCGTTCTGATCAGCCTCGCCACGACCGTCTTCGTCTATACGACACGGCGCAATCCCCTGTGGGCGCTGGGCAGCGGCGCGATCGTCAACGTGGCGGCGCTGCATGTTTTGTGACTAGGAGCCGTTTAAGGCATTCCGTCATCCTGAGCGAAGTCGCCCGCAGGGCGGCGCAGTCGAAGGATCTATTTTCCGACGCACGGTCCGCTGATGCGAAAAGAGGCCCTTCGACTACGCTGCGCTCCGCTCAGGGCGACGGGACAGGCTTCACCTTCGGCAGGTCCGCCCATTCGCGGAACAGGCGGCCATTGTCCTGGTCGAAAGGCTCATCGAGGACTGTCGACGACTGGATGCGCTCGACCCGGAAGTTGCGGTAGCCGTTGCGCAGCTCGCACCAGGCGCCGATCAGCGTGACATCGACATAGTAGGCCATGGCGATCGGCCAGATGGTGCGGTTGGTACGCCGGCCCGTCTCGTCGGCATAGGCGACGTGGAGCTTGCGGCTGTCGCGGATCGCGGTGCGCACGTCGGCAAGGTCGACGCCCTGAGGTTCGACAGTGTCGCCGGGCGAGACGTAGAAGGGCGTCGACGCGAGCTGCCGGCGCAGCGCTTCGGGAGTCTGCTGATCGCGCTGTGCTCGGCCGTGGCGACCGTGTGCTTCCTGAACGCGTTGCGCCTCTCGACCGTGGCCGACGTACTGGTGATCGACGCGACGATCCCCTTCGTGACGGCGGGCATCGCCTGGCAGGTGATCGGAGAGCGCGAGGAATGGGTCACGTTGGGGGCCACGCTGGCCGCCGTCGTCGGCGTGGCGGTGATGATGGGGGCAGCGGCATCGGGTGGACGAGTCGCGGGCAACCGGCTGGCCTTCGGCATGGCAGTGCTGATGTCGATCGTGCTGGTTCTGATCCGGCGCAACCCCGGGATCAGCATGCTGCCGGCGGTCGGGCTCTCGGCCGTCCTCTGCGCGCTGATCGTGCTGCCGTTCGCGCGGCCGCCGGCGGTGAGCGGTGAGGAGCTGGTGCTGCTCGCCCTGTTCGGCACGAGCCAGTTCGGCATCGGCGTGCTGCAGACGCCGCTCGGCACGCTCTGGGTCTGGCTGGCCTTTGCCGAGATGCCGGGCTGGATGACCCTCGCGGGAGGCGCGATCGTCGTCGCGGCTGTGGTTTGCGACATCGCGATCCGCCGTCCACAGGAGGCAATAACGTAACGATTGTGAGGGGTTGACGGCAGGGAGGGGTCTTCTTACATTTAAACAGTTGTTCAAATGTCAAAATCAAAGAATATCCTCCTGTCCGCCGACCATGCGGTGGCGCTGGCCGACCTGTTCCGGCTGCTGGGCGATCCCACGCGGCTGAAGATCGTGGTCTCCTGCCTGCGCACGCCGCTCGCGGTGTCGGACATCGCCGACCGGCTTGGCCTGTCGGTGTCGCTGGTCAGCCATCACCTGCGGCTGCTGAAGGGCGCGCGCCTGGTGCGGGCCGACCGGCATGGCAAGCAGGTCTACTACAAAGCCGATGACCTCCATGTCCGCCGCATGGTCGAGGACATGGTCAACCACATCGCGGAGCATTGACATGAGCGCGAGCTGTCACGCCCATTCGCACGGTCCCGGCCATGACCACGGCGCAGCTGCAGCGGCCTCGCCCGCCTACCGGCACATCCTGTGGATCGCGCTGGCGGTGAACCTCGCCATGTTCGCCATCGAGATCGGCGCCGGCGTCGCCGCGCAGTCGGTCTCGCTGCTGGCGGACTCGCTCGACTTCCTGGGCGACGCCGGCAACTACGGCATCAGCCTCTTCGTGCTGGGCATGGCGATCCAGTGGCGGGCCCGCGCCTCGCTGTTGAAGGCCGCCAGCATGGGCGCCTTTGGCCTGTGGATCGCCATCACAACGATCAATCACGCGATGGCCGGCACCGTCCCGGCGGCGCCGGTGATGGGCGTGGTCGGCGCCCTGGCGCTGACCGCCAACTTCGGCGTGGCGCTGCTGCTCTATCGCTGGCGCGAGGGCGACAGCAACATGCGCTCCGTCTGGATCTGCACGCGCAACGATGCGATCGGCAACGTCGCCGTGCTGGTCGCCGCGGCGGGCGTGTTCGGCTCGGGCACCGGCTGGCCGGACTACATCGTCGCCGCGATCATGTCCGGGCTCGCCCTGGTCGGCGCGTTCCAGGTGACGCGCCAGGCCCTGGTCGAGTTGCGCCGCCCTCGGGGCGGCAGCGCTCAGGCGGTCGGGAGCTTGTAGGCTTCGAACTGCTTGCGCAGCGCCGTCTTCAGGATCTTGCCGGTGGCGCCGTGCGGGATGGCGTCGACGAACTGCACGTCGTCGGGCATCCACCACTTGGCGATCTTGCCGTCGAGGAACTTCAGGACGTCGCCCTTCTCAACCGAAGCATCTGGGCGGCGGACGACGATGAGCAGGGGGCGCTCGTCCCACTTGGGATGGGCCACCCCGATCACCGCGGCCTCGGCCACGCCGGGGCAGCCCATGGCGGCATTCTCGAGGTCGATCGAGCTGATCCATTCGCCGCCCGACTTGATCACGTCCTTGGAACGGTCGGTGATGACGACCGAGCCGTCGCTCTCGATCTTGCAGACGTCGCCGGTGTGGAACCAGTCGTTCTCGATGAACTGGCTCCTGCCGTCGCCCTTCATGTAGCCCTTCACGATCCACGGACCGCGAACGACCATGTTGCCCGAGACGCTGCCGTCCAGCGGCAGGTCGTTGCCGGCATCGTCGATGATCTTCATCTCGCAGCCGAATACTGGGCGGCCCTGCTTGGCGGTGATGGCAAACCGCTCGGCGTCGGGCAGGTCGCGTTCGCCACGGTTGAACCGGGTCAAGGTGCCGAGCGGGCTCATCTCGGTCATGCCCCAGCCCTGGGCGACCTCGACGCCATGCTCCTTCCAGAAGCGCTCGATCATGGCGTAGGGAACGGCCGAACCGCCGATCAGGGTGCGCTTGACCGACGACATCTTGAGCTTGTTCTGCTGGCAGTAGTCGAGCAGGGCCAGCCACACGGTCGGCACGCCGGCCGACAGGGTCACCTGCTCCTTGTCGAGCAGTTCGTAGATGCTGGCGCCGTCGAGCTTGAAGCCCGGGAACACCAGCTTGGTGCCGCAGAAGGGGCCGGCATAGACGAGGCCCCAGGCGTTGGCGTGGAACATCGGCACGACGGGAAGGATGGTGGTGTCGGGATCGAGCGCCAGTACCGGGCCCGAGCACATCATCATCGAATGGATCATCGTGGAGCGGTGCGAATAGAGCACGCCCTTCGGATTGCCCGTGGTGCCCGACGTGTAGCAGAGCGACGAGGCGGTCTTCTCGTCGAACTCCGGCCACGTGAGGGTGCCGGGCTTGTCGGCGATCAGCTCCTCGTAGCAGAGCAGGTTGGGGATCTTGGCCGAGGTCGGCATGTGGGCGCGGTCGGTCATGACCACGACATGCTTCACGGTCTTGAGCTGGTCCCAGACGCCCTCGACGATCGGCATCAGGTTCAGGTCGACGAAGAGGATCTGGTCCTCGGCGTGGTTGGCGATATAGGCCACATGCTCGGGCGCCAGGCGCGGGTTCAGCGTGTGCAGGACGGCGCCGATGCCGGAGATGCCGAAGTAGAGCTCGAAATGCCGGTAGGTGTTCCAGGCGATGGTGCCGACCCGGTCACCGAGCTTGATGCCGAGCCCCTGCAGCGCTTCGGCGAGCTGCTTGGCGCGCTTGTGCGCGTCCTTGTAGCCGTAGCGGTGAATCGGGCCCTCGACGGTCCGCGTCACGATCTCGACGTCGGGATAGGCGGCGGCCGCATAATCGATGATCTGCGAGATCAGCAGCGGACGGTCTTGCATCAAACCCAGCATGGCGTTTCCTCTCTTACGCGCGCCGCTCGATATGTAGGCTTCTTAGGGGTAGGAGCGGCTTGATGTCCGGTTCTAGACCGAGTCCTTGCCCGCCGGGAAGGCTGACGCGGCCGTCACGGACCGAAAAAACATCCTGAAGGATGCCCTCGCGCAGGGGATTCGGGTTCGCGTCGACCTCCAGCAAGCCCGGTCCGCGCGCCGCGGCGAGCAGGTGCAGGGAATGGAGGAGGCCGATGCCGCCGCCCAGGAAGTGCGGACAGAAGGTGCGGCCGGCGGCGAGGGCGGCACGGGCAACCGGCAGGCAACCGGAATGGCCACCCCACTTGGCGGCATCGGGTTGGATCACCCCGAACAGGCCGCTGTCGATGGCTTCCTGGAAGGGGCCGGCGCCGCGCAGGTTCTCGCCGGCGGCCAGCCGGGTCGGCGCAACGGCTGCGACCTGCGTCCACTCCGACAGGGGCCGGTCGGCCATCAGCGGCTCCTCGATCCAGCCCAGACCGAATTCGGCGAGTTTCGGTGCCATCGCACACGCAGTGCGCAGGTCCCATCCCTGGTTGGCGTCGACCATCAGCCGCTCGCCTTCCTGCAGTTCTGCGGTTACGGGGCGCAGCGAACCGAGATCGGTCTCCTCGCCGAAACCGACCTTGATCTTGAAGGCGCGATAGCCCGCTGCGCGCATGCGGCCGACCGTGTCGTAGGCGGCGCGCCCGGGATTGAGGCCCGACGCATAGGCGGGGACGGGCGCATCGTCGGTGCCGCCCAGCGCACGCCACAGCGGCAGGCCGCGCTTGCGCGCCCGCAGATCGTGGATCGCGAGGTCGAGGCCGGCGGCTGCGGCGGAGAGCGCCCCGGCATCGCCGCTCTGGACGCGCAGCACGTGCAGGGCGCGGTCGATCTCGCCCCACAGGCCGACCGGATCGTCGAGCGACCGGCCCAGCGCGCGCGGCGCCACGATGTCGGCGAACAGCAGCGCGCGATGTTCGGCGGCGGCGTTGGGGAAATTGCACCAGATCTCGCCCCAGCCGCGGGCGCCGTCGGAATCCTCGACGCGTACGAACACGGCCGCCCGTTCGGTCATGGTGCCGAAGGAGGTGCGGACCGGCTCCGCGATGGGCGTGCGGAAGACGTGGGCTTCGACGCGGGCGAGGGTCGCCCCGCTCATTTTCTCATGTTCCTCCCGGACCTCGGCTTTCCGCCGATGGAGAGGGAACTCTAGTCGCTCGGTTCGCTGAAGGTAAGCCTGTTGGCGAACGGATCGGTCACGGTGACCGTACGGGCGCGGCGCGCCGTCGCCATGATGCTGGCTGAGAGGGAGCGCGACGTCGGCGCGAGCTTGATCCCCTCGCTCATTCGGCGGCTTGCGGGTCGGAATTCAGCAGGTCGTAGGTCCGCTTCTGATACTCGACCATGTAGTCGGTGTAGCAGGTCGTGGGGTACTTCGGCGGCCTGTCGGGGCCGACCGTGGTCGGCACGGCGGCGATCGGCCAGTCGATGGTATTGTCGCAGAAGAAGGCCAGGGCGTAGCGCTCGCCGCCGCTGCGGTTGACGGCGCGATGCGGCGTGGCGAGGCAGACGTCGTTGGTCCAGCGCTGCAGCAACTGCCCGCCATTCACGAGGTAGGCATCGGGCAGGACGGGCGCCTCGATCCAGCGCCCGTCCCGGCTGCGGATCGACAGGCCGGGCACGTCGTTGGGCGCCAGCAGGGTGAGGAAGCTGGTGTCGGTGTGCGGGGCAATGCCGAACTCGTCGTCGGCGAGGGCCGGTTGATTGGGATAATGCGTCATGCGCAGCTTGTATTGCGGCTCGGCGAAGGGCGCGTCGAAGTATGTCGGCGGCAGGCCGAGGGCGCTGGCATAGAGCGGCACCAGCCTGCGGACCAGCCGCTCCATGGTGTCGCAATAGGCAACGACGGCCTCGCGAAAGCCCGGCAGGTCCGACGGCCACCGGTTGGCGCTGCGGAAGCGCCGGTCGGCCACGACGTCGGGGTGGTCGGCGGGGAGATCGCGCGCGACGAAGAAGGCTTCGTTGAGATTGGGCTTGGTGACGGTCTGGACCGTGGAGGTGCGCAGCGTATCGCCCCGCATCGGCAGGTACCCGACATTATGCCTGTCGATCCTGACGTCCATCTTGCGATCCAGCGGCAGGGCATGAAACCGTGCGGCCTGATGGAAAGTGTTTCGGATCAGGTCCGGCGGCACGCCGTGATTGACCACGAAATAGAAACCGATTTCGGTCAGCGCGGCGCGCAGCTCCCGGGAGGCGCACTCGATCGCGCCGGGTTCGCCCGCCAGACAGGGGCCGAGATCGATGATCGGGATGGCGTCGGCGCGAGGGCTCATTCGGCGGCCTGCTGGGCCTCCGTGTTGAGCACGTCGTAGTTCCGCTTCAGGTACCAGGTCATGTAGTCGCTGTACCAGGTGGTGGGATATTTCGGCGGCTTGTCGGGACCGACCGTGGTCGGCACGGCGGCGACCGGCCAGTCGATGCCGCTGTCGCAGAAGAAGGGCAAGGCATAGCGCGCACCGCTGGTCTTGTTGATCGCACGGTGCGGCGTCGCGAGGAACGTGTCGTTGGTGTAGCGCTGCAGCATCTGCCCGCCATTCACGACATAGGCGTTGTCGATCGCCGGCATGTCGATCCAGCTGCCGCTCTGGCTGCGGATCGACAGGCCCTGCACCTCGTTGGGCGCGAGCAGGGTGAGGAAGCTGGTGTCGGTGTGCGGCGCCAGGCCGAACTCGTCTTCGACCGGACCGTCCTGCGGCGGATAGTGCGTCATGCGCATCGAGAACATCGGCTCGGCGAAAGCCGCGTCGAAATAGTTGGCCGGCAGATCGAGGGCGCGGGCGTAGAGCCGCACCATCTTCTGCACCAGCCGCTCCATCTCGTTGCAATAGTCGACGACGGTGTCGCGGAAGCCAGGCAGGTCGGGCCAGCGGTTGAGGCCGCGGAAGCGCCGGCCCGACAGCACGTCGGGATGATCCGGCGCCATCTCGCGCTTCACGAAGAAGGCCTCGTTGAGGTTGGCCTTGGTTCCGGTTTGGACGGTCGAGGTGCGCAGCGTGTTGCCGCGCATCGGGAGGTAGCCGGTATTGTGCTGGTCGAGCTTGAGCTCGAGCTTCTTCTCGACCGGCTGGTCGTGGAAACGCTTCACCTCGGCGAACATGCCGGCGATCTTCTCGCGCGCGATGCCGTGGTTCACGATGAAGTAGAAGCCGATTTCGGTCAGCGCGAAGCGTAGCTCCTTTGCGGTGCGGTCCATCGCGCCGGGCTCGCCCGACAGATAGGGGCCAAGATCGATGACGGGAATTGTTTCGGTGGCCACGGTCTGCTCCTCCTCGGGCTCCCTATTTCGCCCGGAACGGACGATAATGCCGCCACGGCGCCGCGGTCCAGCGCGCAAGGAAGGAATGTCATGATCTTCGGAATTCTGGCCCTTGTGACGGCGTCGCTCTTCGCCGGTGCGGCCTTCTACGTGAGCTTCGCCGAGCACCCGGCGCGGTCCGAACTGGACGACCGCGCGCAGCTCCAGCAGTGGAAGCCTGCCTACAGGCGGGGGACGATCATGCAGGGATCGCTGGCCGCCCTGGGATTCGTGCTGGGCATGGCGGCGTGGTGGCAGACGCGCGACGAGCTCTGGATCGTCGGCGCCATCCTGATGGGAGCCAACTGGGCCTACACCGCCCTGATGATCATGCCCATCAACAACGAGCTCAAGGCAATCGAACTCGACGACGCCGGCGAGGACAGCCACACGCTGCTGCGGCGCTGGGGCAAGCTGCACCACAAGCGCACGATGCTCGGCATCGGGGCGACCCTGTTGTTTCTCTGGGCGGCGTTGAGTTGAGGAACGACGCGAGCATGACAAGTCCTGTCATCCTGAGCGAAGCGAAGGATCTCGCGCCCGCCAAAGAGTCCTTCGGTCGTTCCGGCAGGTCCTTCGCTCCGCTCAGGACGACAATTAAGCCGTCGGCAGCTTGTAATCCTTGAAGTCCTCGCGCAGGCGGGTCTTCAGGATCTTGCCGGTGGCGGTATGGGGGATCGCGTCGACGAACTGCACATCGTCGGGCAGCCACCATTTGGCGACCTTGGTCGCGAGGAACTCGACCAGCTCCTGCTTGTCGATCTGGGCGTCGGGCTTCCTGTGCACGATCAGCAGCGGGCGTTCGTCCCATTTCGGATGCGCGACCCCAATGACGGCTGCTTCGGCGACGGCGGGATGGGCCATGGCGGCGTTCTCGAGGTCGATCGAGCTGATCCACTCGCCGCCGGACTTGATCACGTCCTTTGAACGGTCGGTGATCTGCATGTAGCCGTCGGGATCGATGGTGGCGACGTCGCCGGTGGCGAACCAGCCGCCGCCCTTGCCCGCAATCTCGCGAAGCACCTCGCCGCCTTCACCCTTGAAGTAGCCCGAGGTGATCCAGGGGCCGCGCACCAGCAGGTCGCCAAACGCCTTGCCGTCGCGCGGCAGCTCGTTGCCGGCATCGTCGACGATCATCATGTCGACGCCGTAAGGCGGGCGTCCCTGCTTCAGTCGCACCTGCAGCAGGTCCGCGGGCGAGAAGTCGAGATGCTTCTCCTTGGGATGATTCACCGTGCCCAGAGGGCTCATCTCGCTCATGCCCCAGGCATGCAGCACCTCGACGCCGAACTCCTTGTCGAAGGTTTCGATCATGGCGGGCGGGGCAGCCGAGCCGCCGATCACGGCGTATTTCACGGTCGAGAGCTTGAGCTTGTTGGCCTTCATGTGGTTCAGCAGCGCCAGCCACACGGTCGGCACGCCGGCGGTGAAGGTGACGCGCTCCTTCTCGAACAGCTCGTGCAGGCTGGCGCCGTCGAGGGCGACACCGGGGAAGACGAGCTTGGCGCCGACGAGAGCCGCAGAGTAGGGCAGGCCCCAGGCATTGACGTGGAACATCGGCACCACGGGCAGCACCACCGAGCGGGCCGAGAGGTTCAGCGTGTCGGGCAGCGCCGCGCCGTAGGCGTGCAGGATCGTCGAGCGATGGTGATAGAGCACACCCTTGGGATTGCCCGTCGTGCCCGACGTGTAGCAGAGCGACGAGGCGGTGCGCTCGTCGAACTCCGGCCACTCGTAGGTGCCGGGCTTGTCGGCGATCAGCTCCTCGTAGACCAGCAGGTTGGGGATATTGCAGTCCTTGGGAAGGTGGGCGCGGTCGGTCATCGCCACGACGTGGCGCACGCCCTTCATCTGCGGCAGCAGCTTCTCGACCGCCGGCAGCAGGTTGAGGTCGACGAAGAGGAGCTGATCCTCGGCGTGGTTCACGATGTAGACGATCTGCTCGGGGAAGAGCCGCGGGTTGATCGTGTGGCAGACCGCGCCCATGCCGGAGATGCCGTAGTAGAGTTCGAAATGGCGATAGCCGTTCCAGGCCAGCGTTCCGATGCGGTCGCCGACCTTGATGCCGAGGGCGAGCAGGGCCTCGGCGACCTTCTTGGCGCGCTTGTTCGCATCGCGGTAGGTGTAGCGGTGGATCGGGCCTTCGACGGTGCGGGAGACGATCTCGGTATCGCCGTGGTTGAGGGCGGCATGCTCGATGAGCTGCGAAATCAGAAGCGGGCGATCCTGCATGAGGCCGAGCATCGGGGCATCTCTCCTGTCGTGTCGTCTGGTGGCTGGGCGCCAATTGCCTTAGGTTCGGGAAGACATCCTTTGGGGGAGAATCGATGAAACGGTCAAGCGGTGGCGGCGCCTCCGCGATCGGCGCTCTGGCCGCCACCTGGGCGTTTCCGGCGACGGCCCAGACGGTGACCGGCGGCCATAGCGCTTCGGCCGGGTTCCTGCTGCTGATGACCGAGCGTTTCGAGTTCACGGTCGCGCAGATTCCCGCACTCGGCACGCATCTCCTGGCTCTGCCGCAGACGATCGGCGGTCGCACGGCGCTGCTTCTGGTCGGCATCGTCGTGGCCGGCCTGATCGCCGAGTTCATTGCCCGCCTGATCCTGAGCCGCGCGCGTGTCCATGCCTTCGACCGTTTGGCCAGCAAGACGCCGCTGCGCGCCTTCTTCCGCGCGCTCCTGCTCGACGCGCTCGCCCTGGTGGCGCTGGCCGTTGCGGGGCGGCTGGTGCTGGGCCAACTCGGGCCGTCCGATAGCCTCGGGTCCAGGCTTGGCCAGATGGTGCTCCATGCACTCGTCTACTGGCGCGCCTTCAATCTGGTGTTCCGCGCCTTCCTGCGCCCGCACCTGGCCGAGGGCCGTATCGCCCCGGTGGATGACGCCACGGCGCGCCGTCTGCTGGTCGCACTGGACCTCGTCATTCTGCTGCCCTTGCTGGGCAGTCTCGCGGCGCGTGCTCTCGATGGGACGGGGGCAAACCGCGAAATGACGAGTGCCGCCATCATTCTCTACGTACCGCTCGTCTCGGTGCTGCTGCTTGCCATCGTCTGGCGCTGGCGGTTCGATATGGCGGCCTGGCTGACGGCCATGGTGCCTCCGACCGGCTTCACCCGGCAGCTCAAGCTCGATGCGGCCCGCAACTGGTGGATGGGCGGCCTCTTCTTCTACGCGCTCCTGGGCCTCGCCTCGGTGTATGCGGCGCTGACGGAGAGCGGCACCGCCGCGCGCGGCATGACGACGATCGAATCGGCCCTGATCGCGTTGCTGCTGTTCGAGACGCTGATGCACCGCATCACGCGCCACATCGTCTCCGAGCTGCCGATGGCGGGCGACGTGGTGGCCGACTGCGTGCGGCTGCTCGTGCGTCTCTATGTGGCGATCCTGATCGCCGAGGCGCTGATGGTCCGGGTGCTCGCCGCGGCGACGGCTGAAGAATGGGTCGCGCACGATCG
Source organism: Reyranella sp. (assembly GCF_030651995.1). Classification (GTDB taxonomy): domain Bacteria; phylum Pseudomonadota; class Alphaproteobacteria; order Reyranellales; family Reyranellaceae; genus Reyranella. The sequence continues at coordinate 30,072 of NZ_JAUSBN010000061.1, read as the reverse complement.
CGGGGCCAAGATGGCGGCGATCACCGCGGTCGCCATCTACGCCGGCTGGCGGTTCCTTAAGTACCGCATGGACTCCTACATCGCCTCCAATCCGCTGCCCTCGGCCGACGTCTCGGGGGACTCGGAGGAGGAGGTCCAGGTCGCGGCTTCCCGGCTGCGCACTCTGATGCCGCTGCTGCGCGTCGTTGCGGGCGCCGCCATTGCCGTCATCGGCGGCCTGCTGGTCCTGGCGGAGCTGGGCGTCAACATCACGCCGCTGATTGCCGGCGCCTCTGTTCTCGGCCTGGCCATTTCCTTCGGCAGCCAGTCGCTGGTGCGGGACATCGTGTCGGGCGTCTTCTTCCTGGCCGAAGACTCCTTCCGTATCGGCGAATACATCGATTGCAGTAAGGTGAAGGGCACCGTCGAGGGGTTCAGCGTCCGCTCGCTGAAGCTGCGGCACCAGAACGGCCAGCTCAACATCGTGCCGTTCGGGCAGATTGCCCACATCACCAACTTCAGCCGCGACTGGACGGTGGTGAAGTTCAACATCGCCTTCGCCAACGGTACGGATGTCGAGCTGCTGCGCAAGACGGTGAAGAAGATCGGCCTCCAGTTGATGGAGGAGCCGCAGTTCAAGCCCATCCTGCTGCAACCGCTGAAGATGCAGGGCGTCGTCGACATCAAGGACAATTCGCTGATCGTGCGGTTCAAGTTCATGGCGCGGCCCAAGAATCCCACCATGGTCCAGCGCATGGCGATCCGGCGCATGTACGAGCAGTTCCCGGCGCTCGGCATCCAGTTTGCAACAGGGAACAACTATCTGTTCCCGATACCGGCGACGCCCGCGGTGCCGCCGCTGGCCGAAGAAAAGACCGTGGCGTCTCCTGTCATGCCTCCCAAGGCCGCCGAATAGTTCTCCAGAGGAGTCACAGATGCAGAAGCGCAAACTCGGCAAGTCCGACCTCGAGTTCGTTCCCATCGCCTTCGGCGGCAACGTCTTCGGCTGGACCGCCGACGAGGCGACGTCGCACAAGCTTCTCGACGCCTTCGTCGATGCCGGCTTCTCCTTCGTCGACACCGCCGACGTCTATTCGCGTTGGTTCCCGGGCAACAAGGGCGGCGAGAGCGAAACGGTGATCGGCACCTGGCTGAAGAAGGATCCGTCCAAGCGCGACAGGATCGTGCTGGCCACCAAGTGCGGCATGGGCCTGCCGAGCGGCGCGCTCTCCGCCAAGAATATCAAGGAGTCGGTGGACGCCTCGCTGAAGCGGCTCAACACCGACCGCATCGATCTCTTCCAGTCGCACAAGGACGACAAGGACACGCCGCAGGAGGAGACTCTCTCGACCTATGCCGAGCTGATCAAGGCGGGCAAGATCCGCTGCATCGGCGCCTCCAACTTCGATGCGCCCCGTCTTGCCGAGGCCGCGAAGATCGCGAAGGAGAAGGGCCTGCCGCGCTACGAGAGTCTGCAGCCGCACTACAATCTGATGGAGCGCGGCCTGTTCGAGGGCGCGCTGGAGGACGAGTGCCTGAAGCAGGGGATCGGCGTCATCCCCTACTATTCGCTGGCCAGTGGCTTTCTGACGGGCAAGTACCGGTCCGAGGCCGATGTCGGCACCGCCCAGCGTGGCGCCGGTGTGAAGAAGTACATCAATCCCAAGGGTACGGCCGTTCTGAAGGCACTCGACGATGCCGCCGAAAAGAACGGCGCGACGCTCGCACAGGTCGCGCTTGCCTGGCTGCTGCAGCGCAAGTCGATCACGGCGCCGATCGTCAGCGCGACAAGCCTGAAGCAGCTCGACGACGTGCTCAATTCGACGACCCTGGAACTCGATCCCGAATCGGTCGCTGCGCTCGACAGGGCCAGCGGGCCGGCCTGACAAAGGAGAAGCCGATGCTCGTCTTCCGCCAGCTCTTTGATCCTACCTCGTCGACCTACACCTATCTGCTTGGCTGCAGCGTCTCGAAAGAGGCACTGTTGATCGACCCGGTGTTCGAGCAGGCGCGGCGCGATGCGGCGCTGATCGGCGAACTGGGGCTCACGCTCGCCTGGACGCTCGACACCCACGTCCACGCCGACCATGTCACAGGCGCCTGGCTGCTGAAGCAGCGGTTGGGCAGCCGGATCGCGCTGTCGGCAGGGTCGGGCGCGGCGGGCGCCGACCGCCTGCTGGAGGATGGCGACCGGATCGCATTCGGACGACGCTCGCTCGAGGTCCGAGCCACGCCCGGCCACACCTCCGGCTGCGTCACCTACGTGCTCGACGATGAGAGCATGGCCTTCACCGGCGACTGCCTGCTGATCCGCGGTTCCGGCCGCACCGATTTCCAGCAGGGCGATCCGCGCGCCCTCTACCGCTCGGTCCGCTCGCGCATCTTCGCGCTGCCCGAGAGCTGCCTGCTCTATCCCGCGCACGACTATCGCGGCCTTACGGTCAGCAGCGTCGCCGAAGAGAAGCGGTTCAATCCACGGCTGGGCGGCGAGGTCGGCGAAAGCGACTATGTCGGCTACATGAAGAACCTCGACCTGCCTCACCCGAAGAAGATCGACGAGGCGGTGCCCGCCAACCTGCGCTGCGGCCAGCCCGGCAACGAGACTCCGCCACCGGCCGAGCCCGGCTGGGCGCCCCTGCGCTTCACCTTCGGCGGCGTCTGGGAGGTCGAGCCGCACTGGCTCGAGGAGAATCTGGCGAAGGTGCATGTCGTCGACGTGCGCGAGCCGGCCGAGTTCTCCGGCCCGCTCGGCCATATCCGGGGCGCCACCCTGGTTCCTCTGGGCGAGCTGGCGGCGCGCGCGAAAGATCTGCCGAAGGACAAGCCGGTCGTCGCCGTCTGTCGCGCCGGCAGCCGCTCTGCCCATGCCACCGCGATCCTGCAGAAGGCGGGCCTGGCCGACGTCGCCAACCTCCCCGGCGGCATGCTGCGCTGGCGCGCCGAAGGCCGCGCCGTCGAGGGCGGATCGGCTTAGAATCCATAGAGCTTCGTCGGCGTGTCGATCAGGATGGTGCGTCGCATAGCCTCGTTCGGCACCCAGTCCTCGAAGGTTCTGAGCGTGATCGGATAGGTCGTGACGCGATTCAGATCGGTGTCGGTGTGCGGCCAGTCGCTGCCCCACATCAGGCGCTCGGCGCCGAAAGCGTCGAGCAGCATCGGCGCGGCCTGGCGGGCGCGCTCCGGGCCGACCCGATAGGCGCCGCACATCACGACGAAGACGCGGCCGGTTTTCGAGCTCTCGAGCAGGGCCTTGAAGCCGGGATCGCGCGCCGGACCCAGGGTACGGTCGAACATGCCGTAGTGCGGGATCACGACCTTGTGGCCGCCGTCGAGCAGGAACGGCAGCATCTCGGGCAGGCGCTTGCTCTCGACATAGAGATGGATCGGCCAGTCTCGCTTCAGCGCCTCGCCCAGCATCTCGTGATAGGCCGACCATTGCGGGGTCGGCAGGCCGAAGATCGGGAAGCGCAGGCCACGCACGCCGATCCGCGCCATCTCCTCCCACTCTTCGGGCCGCGTTTCGACCGAGGGCGAAATCCACGGCACGCCGCGGAAGCGCTGCGGCTCGGCCTTGAGCGCCGCGAACAGGTAGGAATTGTCGTATCCCAGGAACGAGGGCTGCAGCAGCACCGTACGGCCGACGCCGTTGGCCTCGGCCAGCTTCAGCAACGTCTCCCAGGACGCGTCGTAGGCCGGCGCATAGCGTGCATCGACGGCGAGCTTGAGCCCGCGCACGAACGCGTGGGTGTGTGCGTCGATCCAGGGAGGAGGCGCTGCCCGGGCCGGAAGCGCCGCCGCCGCCAGCGCCATCGGCGCCAGCGCGCGACGTGTGATCTTCACGGTGGCAACGTCGCGTCGCGCGACGTCTCGCGGAAGGTGAGGAGGGTGGCGATGGAGATGGCGGCGGCGCCCATGAGCAGCCAGGCCGGGCTCAGGTCCATCTCGGTGCGGGCGACCAGCCAGGCCGCGGTGAGCGGCGTCAGCCCGCCGATCACGCCAAAGGCGATGTTGTAGCCCAGTGAAATGGCCGTGCAGCGGACCCGGCCCGCCACCGCTTCGGTCAGGAGGGAGGGGATGATGCCGAGGCCCATGCCGGCCGGCACCACCAGGGCGAGTTGTCCCACCAGGATCAGCCTCGGATCGGGGTGATGCATCAGCCACAGGAACGGCAGCGCGCCGACGAAGCCCAGGATCATCGCCACGAACATCAGCGGACGGCGGCCGAGGCGATCCGACAGCCAGCCGGACAGGAGCATCACCGGGAGCAGGAAGAACATGCTGACGGTATTGATCTCCAGCGCACGCGCCGGCGCGATGCCGTCGACGGTTTGCAGCCAGGTCACGACGTAGAGGAACATCAGGTAGAAGCCGACGGCGTTGAAGATCGTGATGCCGGCGACGCGCATCACCGCACGGCCATGATGGCGCAGGGTCTCGACCAGAGGCGAACCGTGGCCCGCCTTGGGTGGCGCCTCCTCGACGATGACCTGGCGGATCCACCAGCCGACGATGCCCAGCACCAGGCCGAGCAGGAACGGCACGCGCCAGCCCCAGGCGGCGAGCGCTTCCGCCGGCAGGAGCGCGGCGAAAGTGGCGCCGATCGCCGAGCCCAGGAGAAAGCCGCCGGTGGCGGCCAGCGAGCAGAAGCTTCCGACCAGGCCGCGGCGCCCGGGCGGTGCCTGTTCGACCAGGAAGACCATTGCCGTGGTGGCCTCGCCGCCGACCGACAGTCCCTGCACCATCCGCAACAGGGTGAGCAGGATCGGCGCCGCCATTCCGAGCGTCTCGTATCCCGGCAGCAGGCCCACCAGGAAGGTCGGGACCGCCATGGCCGCGATCGAGAAGGTGAGGGCGGCACGCCTGCCGTAGCGGTCGCCGATATGGCCGACCACGATGCCGCCCAGCGGGCGCATCAGATAGCCCAGCGCGAAGATGCCGAAGGCGGCCAGGACCTGCGCCACTGGATTCTCGGCGGGGAAGAAGACACGACCGATCGTGGCGGCGAAATAGCCGTAGATCGCGAAATCATACCATTCGAGCAGGTTGCCGATGGTACCGGCCGCAACGATGCGGCGAGTGCTGGCGGGGGTCATCTTCCCCGACTATGCCATGAGAGGGCAGGCGGGCATTACTTCGGACTTTCGGCAGGCCGGTCGTCGGGCATCCCCGTTCTGTCGCGGAACGAGGCCGTCGCGACCAGGGAAATCGCCGCCGCCCCCATGATGAGGAAGGCGGGGCTGAGGTCGTTCCCTGTTCGGTGGATCAGCCAGGTCGCCGCGAGCGGCGCGAGCCCGCCCAGGATGCCTGCCGGGAGATTGAAGCCGAGTGCCACTGCCGTGCAGCGGATCGGGGCGGGCGTCGCTTCCACCATGAAGGCCGGTTCGATGCCGAATACGATGCCGATGATCAGAACGAAGCCCAGTTCGCCAGCGAGGACCAGGATGGGATCGGCGTGGTGCATGAGCCAGAACAGAGGGAACGCGCCCACCAGGGCCGCCGCCATCCCGCCGAGGAGCAGCTTCCGCCGGCCGATCCGGTCGCTCAACCAGCCTGCGGAAAGGTAGATCGGGAGAGCCGCAGCCATCGCGATCGAACTAAAGCCGAGGGCGCGCACCGGCGAGACACCATCGATGACCTGCAGCCAGCTCACCAGGTAGAGGAAGATGACGAAAAACGTCACGGTGCCCAGCGAACCCATGCACGCCAGGCGCGCCACCAGCCAGAGATGGTGGTTGAACACCTCCCGCACGGGGGTCTCCACAATACTGGTGTCCCGAGGCGGCTCGGGCACGCCCCGGCGCAGCCAGAGGCCCATCAACCCGACCGGAAGGCCGAGCAGGAACGGCAGCCTCCAGCCCCAGTCCTGCAGAACCTCCGGCGGCATCACGGCGGTGAGGAGCGCACCGGATACAGATCCGAGGAGGAGTCCGGCCGCGTTGCCGCCGGTCGCCATTGCGCCGGCCAGGCCACGCTTGCGCGCGCCCGCATGCTCGATCATGAAGATGAAGGCGGTCGGGCACTCGCCGCCGAGCGACAGGCCCTGCACCATGCGCAGAGCCGTCAGGAGCAGGGGAGCCGCCATTCCCAGGGTCTCGTAGCCCGGCAGGATACCGACGAGGAAGGTCGAGAAGGCCATCGCCGTCATCGAGACGGTGAGCGCGGCGCGCCGGCCGTAGCGGTCGCCGATGCTGCCCGACAGGAGGCTCCCCAGCGGCCGCATCAGGCAGCCGATCGCGAAGACGCCGAAGGTAGAAAGCAACTGCGCCAGCGGATCCTGGTGCGGGAAGAAGGCTTGGCCGATGGTGATCGCGAAATAGCCGTAGATCGCGAAATCGAACCATTCTAGGACGTTGCCGATGGCACCGGCGCCGATGATGCGGGTCTTCTCGGAAAACACCGTCGGCGCCGGCGCGATCGGCGTCAGTTGCCCTTCTTCTCGATGTTCCAGAACACCGGCACGGGACTCGTGACCACGCCGCTCAGACGGTCCGAGCGCGTCGCGGTCGGCAGCGTGTACTGGCCGAGCGGAACGTGCGTGCCGTAGGTGATGGCGCGCGCCTGCAACTCGGCCGCGATCTTCTTGCGGCTCTCGAGGTCGGGCGCCCGCGCGAAGGCGTCGCGCAGCCTCTCGACCTCGGCGTCGCAGGGCCAGCCGAAATTGGCCTTGTCGCACGAGGCGGTGAGCATGCTGTTGGTCAGAGGGTTCATCATGTCCACCGACAGCCAGGCGGTCATGAAGCCGTTCCAGCCGCCATCCTGCGGCAGTGTCTTGCGCAGGCGCCGCGCGACGATGGCCTGGAAGTCGAGCGGCACCATCTGCACCTTGAAGCCGCCCTTCTCGAGCAGGTCCTTGGCGATCGGTCCGGCATTGGTCAGGACGGCGATGTCGGTGGTGTGCAGCATCACGATCGGCGTGCCGTCATAGCCCGCCTCCTTGAGCAGCTCCCTCGATTTGGCGAAGTTGCCCCGTACCAGCCCTTCCATGCCGGCAGTGGATTCGAGCGGCGTGCCGCAGACGAACATGGCATCGCAGGTCTGGTAATACTTCTCGTCGCCGATCACGCCCTGGAGAAAAGCCTTCTGGTCGAAGGCATACTCCGCGGCGCGTCGCACCTTCTCGTTGTTGAAGGGCGGGACGACGGTGTTCCAGCGGAAGACGTACTGCGCGCCGATCTTGTTGTAGACCTCGAGCCTGATGTTCTTGTCGGCCAGCAGCAGCGACTTCAGGTCGTGCGGCGGCGCCTCGATATAGTCGATCTCCCCGGCCAGCAGCGCGTTCACCGCGGTCTGGTGGTCGGGGATGGCCAGCCACTCGACACGATCGACCTTGGCGACCTTGCCGCCGGCCAGGCCTGAGGCCGGCTCCGGCCGCGGCTTGTAGTCGGGGTTCTTCACATAGACGGTCTTGTCGCCGGGCTTCCACTCGTCGGCCTTGAAGATGAAGGGGCCGGAGCCGATGAACTCGGAGATCTGCTTGGCGGGATCGGTGTCGGCGATGCGCTTGGGCATCATCAGTGGGGTCGACCCGCCAGGCTTGGCCAGCGAATCGATCAGCAGCCCGTAGGGCTCCTTCAGCACGATCCTGAACGCTTTGTCGTTCACCGGCTCCAACGAGGAGACGAAGCTCAGCATCTTCACGCCCGTCGAATCGCGCGCACCCCAGCGCTTCAGCGAGGCGATGCAGTCCTCGGATGTGACGGGCTTGCCGTCGTGCCACTTCAGGCCGTCGCGCAACGTGAAGGTGTAGGTGAGCTTGTCGTCGCTCAAGGTCCAGGTGTCGACCATCTGGGGCTGCGCCTGCAGCTTCTCGTCCATCGCGAACAGCGTGTCCCACACCATGTAGCCGTGGTTGCGCACGATGTTGGCGGTCGTCCAGATCGGGTCGAGGACCTTGAGGTCCGAGTGCATCACCGCCTTGATGGTCTTCGTCTGGGCGAAGGCGGGCGAGGCGAGGAGGAGGGCGGCGGCGGAGCCGGCCGCGAGCAGGTCGCGAAGGCGCATCGGATCAGGCCTGCCAGCGGGAGGTGGCACGCTCGCCGGGCGCGATCTCGGCCTCGGACGGCGCCTGGACCTTCGACATGTGGCCATAGCGCTGGGCCGCGAACCACAGCGCGTAGTCGCCGAACTTGATCGGCGGATACTTCGCCGGCTTCTCGGGCGACTGGCAGGACGGCAGGCACTCGATCATCGTGTCGTGGTCGGGATCGCAGAAGAACGGAATGGCGTAGCGGACCTGTCCGGAGACGTTGCGTACCCGATGCGGCGTCGACAGGAAGCGCTCGTTGGTCCAGCGGTGCAGGATGTCGCCGCCATTCACGACGAAGGCGTTCTCGAGGCCGGGTGCTTCCATCCAGTGTCCGTCGGGAAGCAGGATCGACAGGCCCTGCACCTTGTTGGGCGGCAGCAGGGTCATGAAGCCGGAGTCGGTGTGCGGCACCAGGCTCTCGACGCTCTCGTCGGCGCCGTCGATCTGCGGATAGCGCGACATGCGCAGGATCATGTGCGGTTTGGCGAAGCAGGCATCGAAGTAGGTCTCCGGGAGATCGAGCGCCAGCGCGTAGAGCTTCACGAGTTTCTGGCAGAGTTTCTCGAGCGTGGAGATGTATTCGAGCGCGGTCTCGCGAAATCCCGGCAGGTCGGCCGGCCACTTGTTCGGCGCATGGAAGCGGCGGCCCGAGATCACATCCGGATCGCTGGCGGCGCGCTCGCGGCGCAGGAAGTAGGCCTCGTTCTGGCTCGGCTTCTTGCCCTGCGCGGCGGCGTTGGGCGGCGCTTTCTGCGCGATTGGCATGTAGCCGATATTGTGCTCGTCGACCTTGACCGCGAGCTTGGCATCCATCGGCTGGGCATGGAAGCGGGCAGCCGCCTCATAGGTGGCGTCGATCAGCGTCTGCGGCACGCCGTGGCCTGCAAGATAGTAGAAGCCGACATTCTCGAAGGCGTAGCGCAACTCGGCCGCGGCCTTCTCGGCGGCGCCGGGAACGCCCGCGAGATAGGCCGAGACATCGATCAGCGGAATCTCGCCGCCGATCAGGGGAGGAGAGAGAGGCTGCGTCCTCACGGGTTGGATGGATGGCTGCATCGACGACCTCCGAATTCAATACGCGAACGCTAACACGCGCGCTGGAGACCCTGCAAAAAGCAAGCCGTGTCCGTTTCGCAGGAGTGCTAGAATTTCGCGGACCGCCAGTGCCCGGCGGTCCCAGGAAAGGTCGATTTCGTGCAACCCATCTGGATCTCGCTCGCGGCTTGCGGGGTCATGCTCCTCGGCGCGGTCATCGGTGCCTTGCTGCGCCGCTTGTTGCCGGACCATCATCTCGATGACCATGCCCGGGACATCATTCGACTGGGCGCCGGCCTGGTGGGCACGATTGCGGCGCTGGTCCTCGGCCTTCTCATCAACTCGGCGAACAGCAGCTACGAGGCCCAGCGCGGCGAAATCCGCCAGATTGCCGCCAACCTCATCCTGCTCGACGCGGTGCTCGATCAATACGGTCCGGAAGCGAATCCGACCCGCGTGCTGCTGAGGGAAGCCGTCGGTCAGATGATCGAAAGGATCTGGGGCGACCCGGCGTCCAGGAATAGTGCCGGGCTGTATGGCAGCGGGACGCTGGCGTCGAAGCTCTATGCCGGCCTCCACGCGCTGCCAACCGGAACCCCGGTGAAATCGGCTCTCGTCGCGGAGGCCCTGCAGCTGGCGGTGTCGACTTCGCGGGCCAGGCTCGCTCTGTTCGAACAGTCGAGGTCCGGGTTGCCCGTGCCGACCCTCATCGTACTGATTTTCTGGCTCACGGTGCTGTTCGCCAGCTATTGCCTGTTCTCGCCGGTGAATCCGACATCGGCCGTGGCGCTCGTGCTGGTTGCCCTTTCGGCGTCGGCGGCCCTGTTCCTGATCATCGAGATGGTCCAGCCGTTCTCCGGCCTCATGCACATATCGAGCCTGCCGATCCGTGCCGCCCTGCCGCCGTTCGCGCCGTGAGGGCCGCCGCTGGATCTCAGCGTTCCGGCTGCCTCAACGCACGCCGGATGAGTTCCGGAGTCGACGTCGCGCCCAGCTTCAGCATCGCGCGGGCGCGATGGATCTCGACGGTGCGGTGGCTGATGCCCAGCGCCCGCGCGATGAACTTGTTGGCGGCGCCTTCGAGCACCTGGACGAGCACCTCCGTCTCGCGGCGCGTGAGCGAATCGAGGGCGGGCCGCGGAAGTCGTCGCAGCAGTTCGGCTCCGGTATAGGTCGTGGTCGAGAAGTCGAGTGGCTTGCCGGCGATCTCGGACAGGCGCAGACGCGCCGTGCTGCCGATGATGCGGCAGGCGGTGACGACCGGCTTGCCGCTGGTGCGCGCGACCTGCTGGGCCATCTCGCCGGTATAGCCGACCGAGTTCATCACGATCAGGTCGGCGCCGGACACGCGGTCGATCGCCTGCGTGAGGTCGGAACCCTGGCTGCCGCCGATGGTCGCCAGAGAGCTCTTCAGCATCGTGCCGTAGTCGCTCTCGCTGGCGGCCGACTGCTGGCTTGCCAGGGGGAATATGATGCCGATCCGCGAGTTGCTGGCGACCAGTGCGGAAATCCAGGCGTCGAGCGCGTCCTGGCCGTGGACGAGCGGGGTCCGCGTCGAAAGCCGCGCCCGCATGCCGGTCATCGCCAGGATGAGAAGATCGTAGTCGCGGCCGTCGAGCTCCGCGACCAGTGCCTCCGTGCGGCTCGTCACGAAGCCGGCTTCCAGGATGACGTGCCGGCCGTCCCGCAACTGGGTGAGATAGCTCAGCTCGTCGCCGCGCGGCGCCATGCTCGCGATCACGTCCTCCGCATCGTCGTCGAGGGCGCCGAATTCGTCACACTCGGCTTCGCCCAGCAGGGGGCCGATTTCCTGCATAACGTCGGGACGCGGGGCATGGCCCATCGTGATCATGGCGATGCGCGGTGTGCGCCTGGTCCCCACCTGTTGTCTCCCCATACGTGTTCGCACGTATTGATGCCTGCCTGTCCGATCCATAGACATGCCTGAACACGGGGCAGGATGTCATGCGGGCTGGAATACATCACGTGACGAAACACGCCGCGTCGATGGTCCCGATCTTGCAAGGCGTCGCTCCGGCGGACCTCGTCTGACCGACAACAGCGACCTCGCCCGAAGCACTGGCCCATGCCCCTGACCGACATCACTCTCGACGACATCGAATCGCTGGCTGTTGGCGCCTGGGTCCTCGGGACCGGTGGCGGAGGCAGCCCCTATCTCGGCCTGCTCAACATGCGGGCCCTCTACAAGGAGGGCTATCGCGTCCAGCTCATGCCGGCGTCGGAGCTGGCCGACGACGACTGGGTCGCCGCCGTTTCCAACATGGGCGCACCGCTGGTCGGGCAGGAGCGTCTCACCGACAGCCGCACGATCGCTCGCGCCGTCGACCTGATGGAGCGTCACACGCGCTATCGCTTCCGCGGGATCATGTCGCTCGAGATCGGCGGCGGCAATTCGATCCAGCCGCTGATGGCGGCGGCGCACCTCAAGCGCCCGGTGATCGATTCCGACATGATGGGCCGCGCCTATCCCGAGGCCCAGATGACGTCGGTTGCGGTCGGTGACCTCGAGCCCTGTCCCCTGACCACCGTCGACGTGCGCGGGCTCGAATCGGTCGTCGAGAAGGTGCCGACCTGGAAGTGGATGGAGCGGGTGAGCCGCAAGATCTGCGTCGAGTACGGCTCGATTGCCTCGACCTGCAAGGCGCCGCGGACCGGCGCCGAGGTGAAGAAGTGGGGCATCCACGGCACCACGACCAAGGCCATCGCCATCGGCCACGCCGTGCGCGAGGCCCAGCGCCGGCACGAAGACCCGGTCAAGGCCATTCTGTCGGTTGAGCCGGGCAAGGTCCTTTACAAAGGCAAGGTCGTCGATGTGGAGCGGCGCGCGACCGAGGGCTTCCTGCGCGGCCGCACCCGCTTCGACGGGATGGACGAGTGGCGCGGCTCGGCGATGGAGATCAATTTCCAGAACGAGTGGATCGTGGCGTGGCTCGACGGCAAGCCGATCGCCATGTCGCCCGACCTGATCTGCGTGCTGGATTCCGTGTCGGGCGAGGCAGTCGGCACCGAGACCATCCGCTACGGCCAGCGAGTGACGGTGATCGCTTTGCCGCCCCCTCCGGTCTTCCTCAGCCCCAAGGGCCTGCAGCATGTGGGACCAAGGGCCTTCGGCTACGACATCGAGTTCAAGAGCGTCTTCGCTTGAGCCGGCGCGAAATCACCGAGGAAGATATCGAATCGCTGGCCGTCGGCGCCTGGGTCCTGGGTACCGGCGGCGGCGGCAATCCCTACCTGTCGCTGCTCAACATGCGGGTGCTCTATCGCGAGGGCCGTCGCGTCCAGCTGATGCCGGCGTCGGATCTCGGCGACGACGACTGGGTCGGCGTGATCGCCAACATGGGCGCGCCGCTCGTCGGTATCGAACGGCTGACCGATCACGAAACCATCGCCCGTGCCGCCCGCCTCATGGAGCGTCACACGAACCGCCGGTTCGACGCCGTGATGGGGATGGAGATCGGCGGCGGCAACGGCGTCCGGCCGCTCATGGTCGCGGCCCATCTCGGCGTTCCGGTCGTCGATTCGGACACGATGGGCCGCGCCTATCCCGAGGCGCAGATGACCTCCGTGGCGGTCGGCGGCCTGCGGCCCTGTCCGTTGACGGTGGTCGACGTGCGCGGCCTCGAGTCCATCGTCGATACCGTGCCGTCCTGGAAGTGGGCGGAGCGCATCGCCCGCAAGATCTGCGTCGAATACGGTTCCACGGCACCGACCTGCCAGCCACCCCGCACGGGGGCCGAGGTCAAGAAGTGGGGCATCCATGGCACTACCACCAAGGCGATCGCGATCGGCCGTGCCGTGCGCGAGGCGCAGCGGACGCACGACGACCCGGTGGCTACCATCCTCTCCGTCGAGCCTGGGCGGCTGCTTTACAAGGGCAAGGTCGTCGACGTCGAACGGCGGGCGACGGAAGGCTTCCTGCGCGGCGTCGTCCGATTTGAAGGCATGGACGACTGGCGCGGATCGGCCCTTCGCATCAACTTCCAGAATGAATGGATCGTGGCCTCGCGCGATGACGGGCCGCTCGCCATGACGCCGGATCTGATCTGTGTCCTCGACTCGGTGTCCGGAGAAGCGGTCGGCACGGAGACGATTCGCTACGGGCAGCGGGTCACCGTGATCGCGTTGCCCGGGCCCGACATCTTCCTCACTCCCGAAGGGCTGGCACATGTCGGACCCCGGGCTTTTGGCTATGATCTCGACTTCAGGAGCGTGTTCGCGTCATGAGACGAATCGGTATCGATGTCGGCGGCACCAACACCGACGCTGTCCTCATCGAGGAGGGCAGGGTCTCCGGCGCGGTGAAGGCGCCGACCAGCCAGGATGTCACAACGGGCATCCTCGATTCGCTGAAGAAGCTCGCCGCGACCGGTGTGCTGCAGGGCCGCGACGGGAAGCCGAAGAAGATCGACGGCGTGATGATCGGCACCACGCATTTCATCAATGCCGTGGTTCAGCGCCGGCATCTCACCAAGGTGGCGGCGCTGCGGCTCGGCCTGCCCTCGGGCGCGTCCTTGCCGCCGTTCTGCGACTGGCCCGAGGATCTTGGCGAGCTGGTGCGGGGCGGCGTCTGGATGGTCGAAGGTGGCCATGAATATGACGGCCGCCCGTTCATGCCGCTCGACGAGGCTGCCGTGCTGAAAGCGGCTCACGAGATGAAGGCGGCTGGCCTGCGCGCAGTCGGCATTTCCGCGGTGTTCTCGCCGCTGGATCCGACCCACGAGAGGCGTGCCGCCGAGCTGGTCGCCTCCGTGATTGCGGATGCCGCCATCACCTGCTCGTCCGATCTCGGCCGCATTGGTCTGCTCGAGCGCGAGAATGCCGGGCTGCTGAATGCGGCGCTCGCCGACCTGTCGCGCGACACAATCGCCGCCTTCGAGAAGGCGATCCGCGATTCCGGCATCGCAGCGCCGCTGTTCATCACCCAGAACGACGGCACCGTGGCCGAGGCAAGCCAGGCGCGGCGCCTGCCGGTTTACAGCTTCGCCTCGGGTGCCACGAACTCGATGCGGGGGGCGGCCTATCTCTCCGGCCTGAGCGACGCGATGGTGATCGACGTCGGCGGCACCACGACCGACGTGGGCCAGCTCAAGCTCGGCTTTCCGCGCGAGGCCAATTCGGTGGTCAAGGTCGGCGGCGTGCGCACGCTCTTCCGCATGCCCGACCTCCTGTCGATCGGCCTCGGTGGTGGCAGCCATGTGGTGCTCGATCCGCTCTCGATCGGCCCGGTCTCGGTGGGCTATCGTCTTCTGACCGATGCCATTACCTTTGGTGGCGCGCAGCTCACGACCACCGACGTGGCGGTCGCTTCCGGGGTGCTCGATCTCGGCGACAAGTCCCGGGTCGCCCATCTCGATGCGACGACCTGTGCCCGCGTCTTTTCCGAGGCGGCGCGCCTTGCGGAGGAGGCGGTCGACCGCATGAAGACCGAGGCGGGTGACGTGCCCCTGATCGCCGTCGGCGGCGGGGCGTTCCTGATTCCCGCGAAAATGGCCGGCGTTTCGCAGGTGATCCATGTCGAGCATGGCGACTGCGCCAATGCCGTGGGCGCCGCCATCGCCCAGGTCTCGGGCGAATGCGACCAGATCTTCAAGGACATGAGCCGGGTGGAGGCGCTGGCCGCGGCGCAGGACATCGCCAACGACCGCGCCGTGGCGGCCGGCGCCGACCGGGCGACCCTGCACACGATCGAGAGCGAGGACATGCCGATCGCCTACCTGCCCGGCAACTCGGTGCGCGTGCGCGTCCGGGTCGTGGGCGACGTCGCGGCCACCGCGTGACCGTGACGGCATGACGAACGCCGCTCGCCCGACACCGATCGCCTGGTTGATCGCCCCGGCCGGGCTGCTGTTCGTCCTGTTCTTCGTACTGCCGTTCGCGGTGATGACCGCGATGTCGTTCTATTCCGGCAATCCCGTCACCAATCCCAACGCCTTCCTGACGACGCGGCACTACGAGCGCTTCATCTTCGACACGGCCGGCATCTTCCACGAGGCGCTGTGGTCGACCCTGCGCATCGGGCTGATCACGACCGTCATTTCGCTGCTGATCGGCTATCCGCTGGCGCACTGGATGGCGCGCATGCAGTCCCGGCTGGGTCATGCGCTGGTTCTCATGGCGGTGATCGCCCCGATGCTGACCGGCATCGTCGTGCGCACCTTCGCCTGGATGACGATCCTGCAGGACAAGGGCGTGATCAACACGACGCTGATGCAGTGGGGTCTGATCGAGAAGCCGCTGCCGTTGATGTACAACGAGTTCGGCACCATCGTGGCGCTGGTCCACATCTACGTGCCGTTCATGGTGCTGACCCTGACCGGCGTGATCGGCCGCATCGACGAACGGCTGGAGCAGGCGGCGCGCAGCCTGGGCGCCGGCCGACTGCGGGCCTTCGTCGAGGTCACCCTGCCGCTCAGCCTGCCCGGCATCCTGGCGGGCTCGCTGCTGGTCTTCGCCCTGTCGATCAGCGCCTATGTCACGCCCTCACTGATGGGCGGCACCGACGTGCTGACCCTGCCCATGCTGATCGCCCAACAGGTCGGCACCAGCTTCAATCCCAACTTCGCAGGGGCACTCGGCGTCATCCTGCTTCTGGTCTCCCTGGCCATCGTCGTGGCCTACAACCGCATCCTCGCGCGGCTTGCCGGCGGGCAGGGGATGGCATGAGCGCCGCGCCCAACCGCCGGCCATTCGATGTGGGCCGCGCCGCCTATCTCACGCTGAACGCGCTGCTGCTCGCGTTCCTGCTGCTGCCCATCGCGATCGTGCTGGTGTTTGCGCTCAACCCGACGCCGTACATCTCCTTCCCGCCGGTCGGCGTCAGCCTGCGCTGGTTCGAGAAGTTCTTCGGCAGTGCGGAGTTCATGAATGCGCTCTGGCTGTCCTTGTGGGTGGCGTCCGTGGTGCTGGTCCTGTCGATCGTGATCGGCGCCGCCTGCGCGCTCGCCCTGGCGCGCGGCAACCTGCCGGGGCGGGCGGTGATGACAGCCTTCTTCATGTCGCCCCTGATGGTGCCGGCAATCCTGACCGGCCTGGCGCTGTTCCAGGCCTATCTCCTCTCCGGGATCGGCCGGCCGGTCTGGGGCCTGATCGCGGCCCACACGCTGGTTGCGGTGCCCTATGTCATCCGAACGACCTTGGCCGTCCTGCACAATTTCGACCGGCGCATCGAGGAGGCCGCGGCGGTGCTGGGCGCCAGTCCGACGCGGGTCTTCTTCGAGGTCACGCTGCCACTGATCCGCCCGGGCGTGTTCGCCGGCGGCGTCTTCGCCTTCATCGTGTCGTTCGACCAGTTCCCGGTCTCGCTGTTCCTGGTGGTACCGAAAGGCGAGACCCTGCCGGTGGTCCTGTTCAACTACATGAAATTCGACCTCGACGGCGCTATCGCGGCCGCCTCGATGGTCTCGATCTTGCTCGCATTGTCGGTGGTTCTGGTGCTGGAGAGGCTGATCGGCCTCAAGGCCTACGTTAAGCTCTGATGGAAACGTAACAGGGGGTTGCCATGATTTCTCGTCGCAAAGCGTTGCGGACCGGCGCCGGCCTCGCGGCTATAGCCGCGGTGGGGGCACCGTCGATCCTTCATGCCCAGACCAAGACGCTCAAGATCACGACCTGGGGCGGCAAGTGGGGCGAGGTCATGAAGGCCACGGTGCTGCCGGCCTTCGAGAAGGAGTTCAAGTGCACGGTGTCGGCCGACCAGGCCTTCCCGTTCCTGCCCAAGCTGCAGGTCAGCTCGAAGAACGATCCGATCTATGACGTGCTCCACACCAACTCCAACGAGCAGTGGAACGCCGTCGTCGAGGGGCTGGTGATGGCCAAGATCACCGCCAAGGAAGTGCCTAACATTGCCGACGTCTATCCCTATGCGGTGAGCGACAAGATCGTGGGTGTCACGATCTTCACCAGCGCCATCGGGCTGGGATTTCGCACGGACAAGGGCTTGACCAAGCCGACCTCGTGGAAGGATCTCGCCGATCCCAAGCTGGCCGGCGCGCGCGGCGGCTACCTGATCCCGGTGAACAGCCTGGGCCAGGCGCACCTGATGATGCTGGGCAAGGTCTACGGCAAGGGCCTCACCGACCTCGACGCCGCCTACAAGGCGCTCGAGGCGCTGAAGCCGATCAAGCTGGTCGACTTCACGGGCCAGATGGAAAAGATGCTGCTGTCGGCCGAAGTGTCGATGGGCGTCATCCACGATTCGGGCGTCTATCGCTACGAGGGCGCGAATATGCAGCCCGTCGACTTCGCCAGCCCCTCCGAGGGCGTGCTGGCGCTGGAGCAGGTGCTGAACGTCACGCCCGGCTCGAAGGTCAAGGAGCTGGCCTTTGCCTATATCGACTACATGCTGCGGCCCGACGTGCAGAAGCTGCTGGCCGAGGCCGTCTGGTATTCGCCGGCCAACAAGAAGGTGAAGCTCGAGGCCAAGTACGACGCCAAGCTCCTCACCACGCCGGAGAAGGTCGCGACGCTGATCCAGCCCGACTGGAAATGGTACAACGCGCGTCGCGAGGATATCGACGCCCGCGTCACCAAGATCCTGAAGGGCTAACGGGCGGCGTGCGTACGTGACCTCCGCGGCCATCAAGCTCGACCAGGTGACCAAGACGTTCGACGGCCGCGTAATGGCCGTCGACGCGGTCACGCTCGACATCGCCGCCGGCGAGTTCTTCTCGCTGCTGGGACCCTCCGGCTGCGGCAAGACGACGAGCCTGCGCATGATCGCGGGCTTCGAGCATCCCGACTCGGGCCGTGTCCATGTCGGCGGCCGTGACATCACGGACCTGCCGGTGCATCGCCGCGACATGGGGATGGTGTTCCAGTCCTATGCGCTGTTCCCGCACCGGACGGTGGCCGAGAACGTGGCGTTCGGATTGCGCATGCGCGAGGTCCCGAAGCCGGAAATCGAGCGGAGGGTCGCGGCGGCCCTGGCGCAGGTCGCCTTGACGGGCTTCGAGACACGCAAGCCCGGCCAGCTCTCGGGCGGACAGCAGCAGAGGGTGGCGCTGGCGCGCGCGCTGGTCGTCGAGCCGCCGGTGCTGCTCTGCGATGAGCCGCTGGGCGCGCTCGACCGCAAGCTGCGCCAGCAGATGCAGTTCGAGCTGAAGGAGCTGCAGAAGCGGCTGGGCGTCACCCTGGTCTTCGTGACCCACGACCAGGAGGAGGCGCTCGCCATGAGCGACCGCATCGCCGTGATGAACGGCGGCAAGGTCGAGCAGGTTGGCACGCCGACCGAGATCTACGAGCGGCCGCGCACGCGGTTCGTCGCCGACTTCATCGGCGAGATCAACATTCTGGACGGGGGCGGCCCGCTCCGCGCGCTGCGCCCCGAGAAGATCCGGCTGGTCGCGCCCGACGGCGCCCGTCTCGCCGGTATGGTCGAAACGGCCAATTACCTCGGCGGATCGACGCTGTTGCGCGTCCGGCCCACCACCGGCTCGTCGATGCTGGTGCGCGAGACACATGCCGGCGAGCGGGCCTCGCGGATGCCGGGCGATGCGGTGGGTCTTACCTGGAACGACAGCGACGCCGTCGCGCTGGAGAGCTGAACATGAGCACCCTGGGAATCGTCACCATCGGGCAGGCACCGCGCGACGACATCGTCGAGCTGTTCGCCGCCCAGGCGCCGGCCGGCACGAAGGTGATCCTGCGCGGTGCGCTCGATGGCTTGAGCGACGCCGAGGTCGATGCATTGCCGCCGCTCAGTGGCGCCGACACGCTCTACACGAGGCTGCGCGGCGGCCGCGACGTGAAGATTTCCAAGCAGGCCGTGATCGCCCGATCGCCGGAGACACTGGCCAAGCTGCGCGCCGACGGCTGCGATGCCATCGTCTATGCCTGCACGGGCGAGTTCCCGGCGATGGACGGTGATGCCGGCGTGCTGTTCCCGTCGCGGGTGCTGAGCGGCATCGCCGAAGGCCTGCTGCCGCGCGGCCGGCTGGGCCTTCTGGTGCCCTTTGCCGAGCAGGGCGAGAAACTCGCCACCAAATGGGCGCGCGGCGGCGTAGCGGTAACCGTCGAGGCGCTCGTCCCGAGCGCCGGGCCGGAGGAGGCGGCGGCGGTCGCCGGCCGTCTGGCCGCGACCAGGCCCGACCTCGTGGCGCTCGACTGCATGAGCTACGGGCCAGCCACCAAGGTGGCGGTCAAGGCCGTGGTGAAGGTGCCGACATTGCTCGCCATCACTGCCACCGGGCGTGTCCTGCGCGAACTGCTCGACTGAAATCCTATTCGTTGCCGACGGTGAAGGGGATCTCACCGTCGAACCTTGGTTCACCACCTACTATCCAATGAAGGCTGTATCGCCCAGGCTGGAGGGTGGGCGCGCGCGCAAAAAGCACATCTGGCGCCGACTCCAGCCGCGGGTGCAGAACCTCGATGATCCTGCCGTCCTGTTTGATCGAGAGGCGGGAATCCTCGTGGTCTACCGGACGATTGAAGCGAACATAGAAGCCGCTGCTGCGCCGTCCGATCACCGCGTTCGCCTTCGGCGCGGAGTCCAGCACGCGCACATCCTGAGCGTGGGCCGAGCCGGCACCCAGAAAGCCGGCCGCGGCGCCTGAGAGAAGAGTCCGTCGTCGCGTCACCATGATCGGGAACCTCATCGCATAGCGTCGTGGTCCTGCCCAGCAGGCAGGCGGCGTGTCCTAGTTGCGCTCCATCACGCGTTCCAGCCGTCGGGTCAGGAACCAGGTGAGCGCGATGAAGGCCACGAGCATGGCGATCCCGAAGACCGAAAGCGCATCGGTCATGGTCTTTTCCGATACGAATCCGAAGCCGTAGCCGATCGAGACGGCGAACCCGGCCCACAGGCCTGCGGCGACGAAGTTCAGCACGAGAAAGCGCGGCCAGCTCAAGGCGGAGGCACCGTAGGCGAAGCCAGCGACGTTGCGGATGATGCGGGGATAGCGATGGATCAGGATCATCCAGACATGGTGGCGGGCGGCCAGCCGTGCGGCCGTCTCGACTGCACGCTGAAGGCGCGGGATGCCGCGCAGCCAGCGTGTGCCGAATCGCCGGCCGACCCAGAAGCGCAGCGCGTCACCCGCGAAGGTGCCGGCCCAGCAGGCCGCCAGTGCCTGCTCGTAGCCCAGCGCACCCGCGTGGGCGGCGTAGCCGGCGAACAGCGCGAGCAGGAGACTGTTGGCCATCGAGTAAATGGCGAGGAAGCTGTAGACGGCGTCGCCATGCTGGCGAATGAAATCGAGGAAGGAGGCGAGGTCGCCGTCGAGCATGCGCCCTGCCTACAACGAAAAAGGCGGCCCCGCGAGGGGCCGCCTTCACTTGCTCCCGTCCAGTGACGGATTTACGCGGGGCCGATCGGGCGGCCAGGCCAGCGATAGCCGGGGGCCGGCAGCGGGATCTTCGCCGAGATCAGCGCGTCTTCGAGGGTCGGAATACCGCCGGCGTAGTCGCCCGCTTCGCACTTGGCGATGGCAGTGGCCTCAGGCGTGTCGACTTGCGACGTGCGGAACTGGCGCCACTTGTCGCTCAGTGCCTTGCAGTACGAGCGCGGGTCGGAGAACACGGTGCTCACCGTGGCCTGGCCACCTACCGAGATCTCGACGCGGCGGTTCTGCGGCTCGCGGACATTATCGCCGGTCTGCACGAGAAGGCCTTCCTCGCCGCGGCCGTTGACCGAGATGGCGGTCGCCGGCACGCCGTCGCGGACGAGCTGATCCTTGACCGAGTTCGCGCGGCGCAGCGACAGCGCCATGTTGTACTGCGGCGAGCCCGAGGTGTCGGTGTGGCCGGTCGCCACGATGTTGGCGCTGCCGCGGGTCTTGTAGGCCTGCGCGGCCTGGCGAACCGTTTCCACGGCCTGCGCGCTCAGGTTGGAGCGGTCCCAATCGAAGAAGACCATGAAGGTCTGCGCCTGGACCGGCGGCGGCGGCGGGGGAGGCGGCGGCGGAGGCGGCTCCGACGCGCAAGCGCCCAACAGGAATGTCGCCGCGGCGACGACCAGGAGTTTTTTGAGCATGGAATGGTTTCCCTCGATTTTCGGATCCAACCCACGGCGGGTCCGTCCGAGGGCTTAAACGCGCAGCCCCCGGGGAAGTTCCGATCCCGTGCACAAAGAAACTTTCCGTCGTCCGGATCAGTAGTCCCACTCCGCCTTTACCCCAACGCGGCCTGTGGAATTCGCGCCGATGTCGCCCTCCACCTTGATGTTGTCAAAGACGTCGAGTTGCACGACGCCGCGGCTGGAATTGCCCGCCGCCCCCTGCCGGGCGCCGACATAGACGCCGGGCGCCACGTAGCGGCCCGCTTCGAGGGACACTCCGCTCGCTCCTGCTCCCGAAGGCTCGCCGGTCGAGGAAGCAGAGGATCCGATGCTCAGCTGGTCGAGCCCCAGTCCCTTGCGCAGCCGGCTCAGGACACCCTCGCCTGGAGACTGGCCGGCCAGCTCGGCGAGCGCCTGGCCAACCTGAACCAGCTCCGACGCCCCGAGCTGGGAGGCCGGCTTGCCGAAAATGAGGAGGGCCATCGCCTCGTCCGGTGGCATGGAGGGCGTCGAGGTGATTTCCAGCTTCGGTTCGCGGGCTGTCCCCGTGATGGCGACCCCGATCGTGGCGGAATTGGCCGTCGTGGTTGCGAGGAAGTCGAGGCGCGGATCGATCGTGTTGAGGTTGTCGAGAGTCACGATTCCCTTGGAGAAGGTTAGTCGACGGCTCCCCAGGCTGAACGTGCCGCGCCGCATGGTGAAGCCGCCGACCACGGCGGGCGCGCTCGGGCTGCCGCTGACCGTGAGCTGGCCACTCATCTCGGCGTCCAGACCGCGGCCGCGGACGAAGATCGCCTGGGGCGCCCGCACGTCGAGCGCCAGCTTGATCGGCGTAGCGTCGGGCGGCGGCGGGGCCTTCGGGGACGTCCGGCGCTGCGCCGGCTGTGTGGCCGCAACGGCGGCACCCGGCTTGTTGATCTCTCGCACGTCCAGGGTCGGGAAGGACGCGGTCTGGCCGCCGCCCACCGAGATCTCGGCCCGATCGATGGTGACGGGCCCGGAGATCTCGATACCCGAGGAGGTCGTCCCTGTGATCTTGAGCGTGCTGGAGACCGTCGCCACCATGTCGGGCCGGCTGACCAGCAGCGCGCGCTGCGTCGCCAGCCCGAGGTCGAGGACGAGACCGCGTTCGACATCGACCCGTATCGAGCCGCTGCCGTTCACGGTGCCAGTACCCGCCCGGAAGGTGAGCCGCTGCACCTGCAGCGTGTCCCCCTGCAGGACGAAGCGGCCCTGGCCGCCGCTCAGTTTCAGACCTGCTTCCGGCATGGTCAGCGCACCGGCTTCGAAGTCGATCGCGCCGGTACCGGTGATCTGCGTGCCGTCGATGGACACCGACAGGTTGGGCCGGAGCCGGCCACTCACGTTACGGATGTCGTTGCCCAGGAGGGGCGCAAAAGGCGCGATGTCGATCGAGCCTCCAACGGCGATCTTGGCAGCGACAGGCCCGGCCCCGCGGGGCACAGTTCCAGTGCCTTTCATCGTCAAGTTTGTGCTGCCGCCAGCGGCCAGCCGTGCGTCGAGGCTCGCCTGCTGGCCGACGAGGGAGGCGGTTCCCTGCAGCGACAGGGCTGGGATCAGTCCCGCGTCGGGGCGGCGTACGCGGACCCCGGCGGCGCTGTAGCTTGCCTCCAGCCGGGGCGCACCCATCGCGCCGGTCGCCCGAACCTTGGCCTGGAGCGTGCCTTCCAGCCCGGCACCCGGGGCGAACGTGTCGATCAGGGCGAGCGGCAGGCCCGCGATTTCGGCCTGGAGGTCGCTGGCCACGGGATCGAGCGTGCCGCGCAGGTCCACCCGGCCGGCGCCGACGCGCAGGTTCGTCGGATCGATCACGATGCGTGCACCGGCCACGACAATCTTCGTCGGCGCATTCAGGCCGAGCGGGATGTCGCGATAACGGCCGCTGAATCTGGATAGGGCGATGCGGATCTCATCGGCCGGGAACTCGACCTTCGCCGCGAGATCGGCCGAGAGTTCCGGGCCTGAGCCCAGCAGCGTGACATCGATGCCGTTCGCGCGATCGCCCTTGGCCGTCGCCTTCAGAGTGGACAGTCCCCCGGCGCCGCGCAGGCGTGTCGCGTCGAGCGCGAGGTCCGTGGAGGCCCGGCCGGCCGGGTCGTCGACATGCCCCTTGAGGTCGAGCGTGGCGGCGCCCAGGCCCTGGCCGGCAAGGTTGGTGCCCTTGACCGAGACGTCGAGCCGGCCCGCGGGGGCATTCGGATCGGCCGTGACATCCGCAACCAGCGACCCTTCAAGGCCCAGCGCGGCCAGCGCCTCGACATCCTTGAGCTGGGGAATTGCCAGCCGTGCGTGCCCCGTCGTCCGCGTCTGGGCAATGGCAAGATTGGTGACGTCGAGCACCGCGTTCGACCAGCGTCCCTGGAGGTTCGGGACGGAGAGGCCGGCGGCCTCTTCGTGCGAGAATCGGCCCCCGATCGACAGCGGCTGACCTGCCACCTCACCCTCGGCCTGGACCGTGCCCGCCACCTTGCCTCCAGGTGCCAGCGATACGGAGGTGTCGAGCACGAGGCGACGCGAAGTGATTTTCTGGTAGGCGACATTGCGGCTCTCGACCTTGAGCTTGAGCGTGGTTTCAGGGCCGCCGAAATCCACGGTCGCCGCAGCGGTTGCAGCGCCCTGCACCTCGGCCCGGAAGGTCGCCAGCCGTGGCAGATCGAGGGCGAGGTCGAGGCTGCCCGCCTCCTCGTGGCCACGGCCGGACACGGTGAGCGTGCCGCTGTCGCTGCCGAGCTTCGCGTCCCGGATCGTCCAGGTGCCATCGGGTGCGAGCGTGGCGTTGCCGGCGAGATTGACGGTGGCCACCAGGTCCTGCGGCACGTCGGGGGCGCCGAAATCGTCGATACGGCCCTGCCAACGGGCGGAGAGGTTGCCATTGTAGATGCTCGCCGTAAGGTCGACCTGCGCCTTGCCGCTCAGGGCACGGCCGGCCATGGCGGACAAGGGTTCGAGGCTGGGCAGATCGACTGTCGCGCGCACTTCGCCCCGATCCTCCGCCGCAACGTAGTCGCCGTCGCCTTTGACGCGCAGGAGCGGCATGACGACTTCGAACGATCGGATATTGATCTTTTCGCCGGCAAGATCTGCGATGGTGGCGTCGACCGCGACGGTGCCGGGTTGGGGCAGGCGGGGATCGAGCGTCGCAAGCTTCAAATCCTGCACGGTACCCCGTACGCGGATCGCGCCAGTCAGCTTGCCGTCCGACTCGAGATGCAGACCCTGCCAGGCGACGCCCTGGGCCGGCACATCGATCGCGCCGGCGTCGAGGCTGGCCTGGAAAGCGGTGTCGCTGCCATCGGGCATCCAGCGGAGACTGCCCTTTGCGGTCGCCGCGTCGCCGGCCTTGGCCGTCAGTTCGGCCGTGCCGTCCCGTTCGTCGCCTCGGGCCGAGAGCTTCAGGGAGATGTCCGGCAGATCGGGCCGCTGCATCAGCGCCGCCACGATGCCTCCCGACGCCTCGTCGAGCGTGATGTCGGCCGCGATCCTGCGAGGCGACCGCTCCAGCCGCACGTCGGCGGTGAGCTTGCCCGTGGGGCCTCCCAGACGGTCGGCCGCGAGCCTGGCGCTGATTTCACCGAGGTCGCTGGCGATCGCCGCCTCGCCGCCGATCTTCCAGTGGGAGTCGATGCCGCCGAGAGCGGCCGCGAGATGGAGATCGTCGACCCGCATTGCCTGCAGGTCAATGTCGAAGGGGAGCTGGAGGCCGCCGCTCGTGGGCGTGCTTTCCTTCTTTTCTCCCTGCGGCGCGCGCAGCACGTCGATCTTCGCGGCCGACAGCAGCTCGATACGCAGCCTGCGCTCCAGCAGGGATGCGAACGACCAGGAAAGGCGAGCGTCGGCGATCTGCAGCCAGGGGCCCGTGCGGTCGGCGATTTCGACGCGCGCCACGCTCAGGTCTGTCGGCACGAAACCGTCGATGCCGATGATGCGGATCTGTTGATCCGGCGAGGAGGCGAGGCTGGAGGCCACCGACGCCAGCAACCGCTTGCCCGGTGCGGTCTGGACGCCCGCGAAGGCGAGGCCGACCACCGCCACGACGGCGACCAGCAAAGAGGCCGTGATGCGGAGTAGGCGCATCAGAAGGCCTGCCCCAGGCTGACATAGAGGCCGAACGGCGGATCGCTTGGCCGGCGGTTCAGCGGGATGCCGACATCGGCCCTGATCGGCCCGAAGTCGGTGTAGTAGCGGATGCCGACGCCGGCGCCGACTCTCGGTGCCAACTGCGAAAAGTTCGGCAGGACATCAGGGTAGGCGCTGCCGGCATCGACGAAGGCCACGGCGCCGAACGCCTTGCCGATCCGCTGGCGCAATTCGACGCTCGCCTCGACGACGCTCGCGCCGCCCAGTGGGTTGCCGTAGGCGTCGAGCGGTCCGGCGGTCTGGTAGACGAACCCTCGCACCGAGCCGCCGCCGCCGGCATAGAAGAGCTTGTCGGGCGGGATGCCGCCGATGCTGGTGGTGGGCTCGATGCCGAACGAGGCGCGCGTCGCCAGCACGGTGCGGCCGGGCTCGGCGATGTCCCAGTAGTGACGGCCGGTCAGGCGCAGGATGGTGAACATGTCGCTGCCTGGTCCGGTATCGACCCAAGGCTGGACGTTGAACTCGATGCGATACCCGCGCGTCGGGTCGAGGTCGCTGTTGGCACGATTGTAGAGCGCCGTCCCCTGCAGGCCGAGCATGCGATAGCTCTGGGTGATGCCGTTGCGGGTGATGTCGGCGATCTCGACCGCCAGGCCGAGCCGGCCCTGCCAGCGCGGCGAAAAGATCCGGTCGAAACCGCCGTAGAAGGTGGCGGCCTTTCTCGTATAGGCAGGGACCACTTCGCGCAGCGCCGCTGCTTCCAGCCGCAGATCCTGTCCCGGCAGCCACCAGTCGGGCTTGCGGAAGGCGGCGCGGAACGCGAAGCCCGTATCGAGGATCGCGTAGCCCTGGCCGATGTGATTGACCTCTCCGGACAGGCGCAGGCTCTCGGCCTGGCCGAACAGGTTGCGGTGGACCCAGAAGCCCTCGACCGCGAAGCCCAGCTGGGTTTCGTAGCTCACCCCGAAGCCGATCGAGCGCTGGAGGCGGTCGGTCAGCTCGGCCTCGATCGGCAGCTCGCCATTGGCGTCGAGTTCCGTCGCGGGTTTCAGGCGCACCGCATTGAAGGTGCCGAGCGAGGTGAGTTTCCCGCGCAGCTCTTCGACCTTGGCCGGAGAGTAGGGCTCGCCCTCCTTGAAGGGCACGCGACGCTGCAGCCACGCCGTGTCGACTTTCTCCGTTCCGGTAAAGCGTACCCGGCCCATCTTGGCGAGCGGGCCGGGCTCTGCCACGAAGGTTACCTCGGCCTCGCGGGTGGCGTGATCGACGATGACTTCGCGATCCTTGATGGCGGCCAGCGCGTGGCCCTGCTTGCGCAGTTCGTCCAGCAGCTTGCCCTGGGCGGCGATGATGGCGGCGGCATCGGCGGGGTCACCGGGCGCGATGCCGAGTTCCGCGCGGTCGATGCCGGGCAGGGACTGCTGCGTCCCGGGCGGACGGATGGCAATGGAACCGATGCGAAAACGCGGACCCGTCTCGATCGTGACGTCGACGGTTGCCGGATCGGAATCGGCGCGGGCCTCGAGAGCCTCCAGGGCGGAGGCATCGGCAATCGGCTTTCCTTCGATCGTGGCTTTGATCGTCGCATCATAGAAACCACGCGACCGCAGGGCCGTATTGAACTGGGAGGTAACCGCCTGGGCGCCCTGCAATATCCCCAGTGCATCTCCCGTCAGGGGCTGCTGCTTCTGGAAATCCTCCGACAGGTCCTTGAGATCGGACGACATCCGCTCGTCTCCGGTCACCGTGAGGATGACCGTGGCGGTCCGGGCATCGGCTGCGCGCGCCCACAGGCTCGCCGTTCCCGCCCATGTGAGCGAAATGAGACAGCATATGCGCGTCCAGCGCAGGAACTCGCGATTTACAAAGGCCATGCCACGCGACACATACAACGCGTTACGGGCAAAAGGGATGCGCCTGCGGCCTCTATTCGATCGCGACCTGGAGTCTTGGGCGGTCGATCAGGGAACGAACCTGGGATCGAGTTCGGCGTAACGCCGCTGCTGATCTGTCCAGATGACCATGAAGAGCTGCCGGAAGAGCTGCTCGATGCGCGGATCGGACGGGCCGGTCGCCTGTGTCCATGCGGTGGTAAAGGACATGGCCCGGTCGTTCCGGCAGTAGATCGCATAGACGTAGAAGCGACCCGGCTTGCCCGGCTGGAAGCGCGGCGGCTCGCCGGCGCAGACGGGATCGGCATTGAGGTTGTTGGCGGGATCGAACACCAGCACCAGTCGGTAGTCGGGACTCGCCGGCGGAATCGGACGTTCGTATGTGAAGGTGAGGGCCGGGGCGGGCTTGGCCCGCTGCATCGCCGGCAGGAGGTCGCTCGCCACCACGCCCGCATCGACGCCTGGGAAAGCGCTGCCCGCCAGGATCACCGGAAAATTCTTGCCGTCGGTCGCGGCGAAGAAGTCGCGGTAGTCGTACTGCGGCGCGTAGTAGACGCCGCCGATCGTGGCAGCGACTGCAAGCGCGGGCAAAGCGGCAAGTCCGGCAAGAATGGCCCCAATTCTTTTGGCAGCGCGCATCGAAACTCCTGTGAGCGGCTAGGTGCCAAACTAGGAGTGTCCCGTCGCTTCCGGCAAATCAGGCCTTCGTGAGCGGTCCCGGCCAAGGTTGCGGGGGTTTTCGATTCCGCGCGTTCATGCCACAGAAGAAGCCGAAATATTCTGGAGGACAGCTCAATGGCATCGCCGCTTTTCGACCTTACCGGCAAGGTCGCCGTCGTCACCGGCTCGAGCAAGGGCATCGGCAAGTCGATCGCCCTGCACCTCGCGCTGCAGGGCGCCAAGGTCGTGGTGTCGAGCCGCAAGGCGCCGGCCTGTGAGGAAGCGGCGGCGGAGATCAAGGCAGCCGGCGGCGAGGCCATCGTCATTCCCTGCAACATCTCCGACAAGTCGCAGTGCGAGAATCTGATCGCCGAGACCCGCAAGCAGCTCGGCCCGGTCGACATCCTCGTCTGCAACGCCGCCTCGAATCCCTATTACGGGCCGAACGAGAAGCTGCCCGACGACGTGTTCATGAAGGTGATGCACAACAACATCCTGTCGAGCATGTGGCTGATCAATTTCTGCCTGCCCGACATGCGCGCCAAGAAGGACGGCTCGATCATCATCGTCTCGTCGATCGGCGGCGTGCGCGGCACCCCGGTGATCGGCGCCTACGGCATTTCCAAGGCCGCCGACATGCAGCTCGCGCGCAACCTCGCCGTCGAGTACGGCAAGGACAATATTCGCGTGAACACGATCGCGCCGGGCCTGGTGAAGACCGACTTCGCCAAGGCTCTGTGGGACGACCCGAAGTATCTCGCCGTCCGCCTCAAGGGCGCGCCGCTCGGGCGCATCGGCGAGCCGGACGATATCGGCGGCATTGCCGTGATGCTGGCCGGCAAGGCCGGCGCCTTCATCACCGGTCAGACGATCATCGCCGATGCCGGCGTGACCATCGGCAGCGGCGGCTAACCGTTCCGTCCGGAGTCGCGGGAGGGCTGGGGATGAGCCTCTACCAGGTCCAGAAGCTGATCTATCAGCTCAACCGCGACCCGCGCACGCGGCAGCGCTATGCCGACGAGCGCGACGCCGTGCTCGGCGACTACGATCTCACCCAGGAGGAGATCGGCGCGCTGGCGAAGCCCGACATCGGGCTTCTCTACGTGCTGGGCGTCAACGGCCAGCTCCTGATGCACTTTGCGGCGCTGCACCGTATCGAGTGGACCGACTATCTCGAGCGCATGCGGCAAGGGCTGAAGGAGTACGGCCCGGTGCGTGAAGGCGTCTATGCCGCAACCGGCTACGAAGGCGTCGAGGCGCACGACGCCCGCCTCAAGGCCGAACGGGAGACGCGCTGATGCCCCTGGTCTATTGCGGCGCCTGCAGTCATGCCCCCGGCATCACCGGTCGCGCCGAGCGCGCCGACACCCAGACTCGGCAGGCGCTGGAGACTGCGTTCCGTCGCATGGGCGATGAGATGCGGGCCACCCGACCCGATGCGCTGGTGGTGATCGCGGCCGAACACTTCGCCAACTTCTTCATGAACAATATGCCGGCCTTCGCGATCGGCATGGCCGACAGCTACGAGGGCCCGATCGAGGATGAGGCCTTCCTGCGCATCCGGCGTACGACCGTGCCGGGCAACAAGGCCCTGTCGCGCCGGCTGATCGAGACCGTCATGCAGACGGTTGACGTGGCCTATGCCGAGGAATGGAAGTTCGATCACGGCATCTCGGTGCCGCTGCACTTCCTGACGCCCGACTACGACCTGCCGATCGTCCCGGCCAACATCAACTGCCAGGGCCCGCCGCTCGCCCCGCTGGCCCGCGCCTGGGCGTTCGGCGAGGCGCTGCGCCGTGCGGTCGACGCCGTTCCGGAACGCATTGCGCTGATCGGTACCGGCGGCCTCTCGCATTGGCCGGCCACGCCGGACTCAGGCAAGATCAATCACGAATGGGATCGCGAGTTCCTGCGTCGCTGGTCGGCCAACGACCGCGAGGCGCTTCTGTCCTACACCGACGCCGAAATCTATCGCGAGGCCGGCCAGGGCGGCTTCGAGATCCGGACGTTCATCGCCGCCGCGGCTGCGGCCGGGGGCGCGACGGGAAGGATCGATTTCTGCGAGCCTGTCCCGATCTTCGCAGTGAGCTGCACGCTCGGCAGCTTTGAGCTTCCTCCCGCCCAACAAAACACTCCGTCGTCCTGAGCGGAGACTCCCGAAGGGCGGCGCAGTCGAAGGCCCTCTTTTCTGGCGCACGGCGCGTTGAAACAAAAAAAGAGGTCCTTCGACTACGCGCCTTCGGCGCACCGCTCAGGACGACGGGGATCACTACGACCGCGGCTTCTTCTTGAACGTCACCACCAGCCCGTCGCGATAGGCGGGCTGGGCCGGGTTCTCCGGCTGCACCGGCGTCACGCCGTGATAG
>NZ_JAUSBN010000055.1 GCF_030651995.1 Reyranella sp. | reverse complement strand
GGCCCTATTTGTACGCACTTTGTCATCCCGAGCGCAGCGAGGGACCTTTGTCGGCGGCTCTAAAGGTCCCTCGCTGCGCTCGGGATGACAATTTTCCCCTATCCGAAATCGCGCGTCATTTTCCCCGGACAGCCCTGCATTCAAATGGCGAAGTGCCCCGTCATACGGGGCGATGGGGTCATGGGCGTCGCAACAAGGTCATGACCCCTCCGCCGGCGTAACGCCGCCACCTACCCATTTGAATGGGGAGGAAGGTGATCCTACTGGGCGATCCAGAACGTGTCGGGCTGGTAGAGGCCGATGTAACCGCCCGGATCCCAGGCGTAGTAGCCTTCCTTCGGGACGTTGCGCACCTTCGGGCCGACCACGATCGGCTGGCGGATGCCGTTGACGGTGCCGATCGAGAAGACCTCGTCGGCGTTGGTGGCGAGGATCTTGTCCCAGGCCTTGCGGCGGTCATCCTCGGTTGCGCCGGCTTCCCATTCCTTCACGTAGTCGAGGAGCTTGCAGGCCGATTCGAGGTCGCACTTCTCGCCCTGCTTGCCCTTGGACTCCACGAACATGCCCCAGCGCGCCCATTGCAGGCCGCCCAGCATGGTCGGCGCGAACTCCTTGGGGCTGGTATTGGGCGTCGGAACCGCCGTCACCGCGCCCGCGAAAGCCGTCATGATGGCTTCACCCGAGGAGGTACGGAGCCGGAAGTTGTCGCGCGTCTGCGGCTTGGTCAGCATCTTGATGCCGATCTTCTTCCAGCCGTCCGCGATCAGGGCGAGCGCGTCATTGTCTTCGGTTTCCTCGCTGGCATGCTCGACGACGATCGTTGCCGGACGGCCGTCGGGCAACAGGCGGATGCCCTGGCTGTCCTTCTTCGTGAGGCCGATCTCGTCCAGCAGCTTGTTGGCGAGCTTGGGATCGTAGTTCGCCCACTTGGTCGCGTACTCGGGCTTGAACAGCTCCGAGCGCGGCATGATCGTGTTGTTGGACGGCTTGGCCAGGCCGATATAGACGACCTGATTGAGTTCCTCGCGGTCGATCGCCAGCGAGAGCGCCCGGCGGAAGCGCACGTCGCGCATGAGCTTGCGCCACTCAGCATCGTTGGTGGTGAGGTTGGGATAGAGCGCGAGCTGCGAACCCGACCCTGCCTCCCACAGGCGCACGTTCACACCCGAAGACTGCGCGCTCTTCTGCAGGAAAGTGTAGTCGCGCATGTTGAGGTAGCGCGGCTGCAGGTCGGCCTCGCCGAGGCCCGCCTTGGCCGGCACCAGGTTGGCGGCCGCCACCGTGAAGATCACCCGGTCGACATAGGGCAGCTGCTGCCCCTTCTCGTCGATGCGGTGATAGTAGGGATTGCGCAGGTAGACGAAGCGCTGCGCCGGCGACGCCGTCGTGCCCACCCAGGGGTTGAGCGTGGGCAGATCGACGTTGTCGGCGGCGTACATCACGTCCAGGCGTCGATAGATCGACAGCCAGCTCTGTTGGCCGCCCCGGGCGGACTTCAGGATCTCGGCCTCGGGCGTGTACCTGGCGTGGAACTTCTTCAGGTAATGGGCAGGTCGGAAGAGGAACAGGGGGGCGGCGCGCGCCTGGCTCTCGATGAAGTAGGGGTTGGGCTTGTCCCATGTGTACTTGATGGTGAGCGGGTCGATGATCTCGACCTTGGGCGGTTGTCCGTCGACCAGGAGCTCGACATTCGGCCCTCCTGCGGAGACATCCTTGTTGTTGGCGACGTCTTCCCAGAAGAAGCGGAAATCCTCGGTCGTGAACGGGTGGCCATCGGACCATTTGTGTCCGGCACGCAGCTTGAACGTGAACTCGCGGCCGTCCTTCACCTCGTAGCTCTCGAGGATGTCGGGCTTCAGCTTGAACTTGTCATCGTAGACGATCAGGCGGGTGTAGCTGAAGACCGTCATCAGGCGCGTATCGCGCGAACTGGCCACCAGCATGTTGAGCTGGCCGCCCTGCTGTCCGGGACCGTCACCGCCCGCGAACTGCCTCACGACCAAGGGCTGCTCGGGGACGCGCTTGTCGACCGGAGGCAGGGCGCCGGACTTCACCTGGTCGGCGAGCATCGGCGTTTCCTTGAGGGCGGGCACGGGATCGGCAGCGAAGGCAGGCCCCGCCATCCACCCGAAGACCAGTGCTGCCGTCAGAACGCGTCTCTTCATCTCAAGTCCTTCACCGATTGCCTGCGGGCAGCAGGCCGTTCCTGCTGGTTCCGCCGGGCGAGTGCCCGGGGGGCGATAAAATCGTCCCGAAGTGCCACCGTCAATGCTGGCCGTCGCCTGTGACGCCACGTTGACGTGATGGAGGAGACGCGCAAGAAAACCATCGAAATTGAAAGATTCGAGGGAACGATGACGAGCGGCCTTGAGAGCGACTTCGTGACGCTACACGAGATCGTAAAAGCGGCGAAAATCAGGCTTAGTCCGAATATCTGGGATTATTTGATCGGCGGTACCGAGACCGAGACCACGCTGCGTCGCAACCGGCTGGCGCTCGACACGGTCGCCTTCAAGCCGCGCGTGCTGCGCGACGTTTCGAAGATCGATCCGTCCTCCGAAATCCTCGGGCAGAGGATCCGCCTGCCGGTGATGCTGGCGCCCGTCGGATCGCTGGAATCGTTCGAGCCCGGCGGCGGAATCACCGTCGCCCAGGGGGCAGGCGCGGGCAACGTGGCGATGTTGATCAGCTCGGTGACCACCCTCAAGCTCGAGGACATCGTGAAGGGCGGCGCGGGACCCAAGATCTACCAACTCTATGTGCGCGGTGACGATGCGTGGGTCGCGGACCGGGTGAAGCAGGCGATGGACGCCGGCTACGATGCCTTCTGCATCACCGTCGACACGCAGGTCTACAGCCGGCGCGAGCGCGACATCGCCAAGCGCTTCGTGAAGTCGTGGCGTGCGGCGGCCACCGGGCAGGACCATCAGGCGGCCTTCTCCTGGAAGAATTTCATCGCCGTCCGCGAGAAATTCCCCGACGTGAAGTTCATGCTGAAGGGGATCGGCACCGGCGAGGATGCCGAGCTCGCCTGCCAGAACGGCGTCTGGGCGGTCTACTGCTCCAACCATGGCGGCCGTCAGCTTGACCATGGGCGCGGCTCGGCCGAGGTGCTGCCGGAGATCGTCGAGGCGGTGGCGGGTCGCGCCAAGGTGGCTGTCGACGGCAGCTTCAGCCGCGGCAGCGACATCGTGAAGGCGATCTGTATGGGCGCCGACTGGGTCGGCCTCGGCCGTCTCTACTGCTACGGCCTCGCCGCCGCCGGGGCCGCCGGCATCGAGCGCGTGATCGAGCTGCTCGAAGAGGAGATGAAGGAGGTGATGGGCCTGCTGGGCGTCACCTCGCTGGCGCAGCTCGACAAGAGCTACATCGCGAAGAGCATGCCGACCAACCTGACCGGCGTGCACAGCGCGTTCCCGCTGCTCAACCTGCAGGACGAGGGTTACTGAGCCCTCGTCTTCGGACTGCGGGTTTCACCCCCGCGTGTCTATTCTGCGCCATGCGGGCTCTCGCGCCTCAGAAGGCGCTGCCGCCCGCCAGAGGCTAGCGCTGCGCGCTAGCCTCTACCAACAAACGGCATCTTCGTGGCCATCACGGTCATGAACTGCACGTTGGCGTCGAGCGGCAGGCTGTCCATGTAGACGATGCCATTCGCCACGGCGGAGACGTCCATGCGCGGCTCGGCGATGGTCGTGCCGTTGGGCTGCAGGACACCCTTGGTCATGCGTTCGGTCATCGGCGACACGGCATTGCCGATATCGATCTGGCCGCAGGCGATGTCGTAGGCGCGGCCGTCGAGCGACGTCGACTTGGTGAGGCCGGTGATGGCGTGCTTGGTCGAGGTGTAGGCCACCGAGAAGGGCCGCGGCGCATGCGCCGAGATCGAGCCGTTGTTGATGATGCGGCCGCCGCGCGGCGTCTGGTCCCTCATGATCTTCATGGCTTCCTGCGTGCACAGGAACGGTCCCGTCAGGTTCGCCGCCACGACGTTCAACCAGGTCTCGTAGGGCAGCTCCTCCAGCGGCACGGGCGGCGCGCCACCGCCGGCATTGTTGAACAGCAGGTCGAGGCGACCCCAGGTGGCCTTCACCTTGGCGAACAATGCCACGATGTCGTCGCGCTTGGTGACGTCGGTCGGTACGGCGAGCGCATTCGGTGCGTTGTTGCCGGCCATCGACGCCGTCTCGTCCAGCGCCTCCTTGCGGCGCCCCGCCAGCGCGACCTTGTAGCCGTTGTTCAGCAGGGCCAGCGCCGAGGCGCGGCCGATGCCGCTGCCCGCGCCGGTGACGACGGCGATCTTTCCACTCATGGGTTCGTTTCCTCTCCTCGAAGGAGCGGACCCTAGCAGACCGGCGCCCCGCAGTTGAAGGGCAACGCGCTACCGCAGCGTGTCGAGGTAGGCCCGCCAGCCGCCCAGCGACGTGATGTCCTGCGCATCCTGCGCCGCGTGTGCCTCGCAGAGGAACCCCGCGACGTCGGTCCCGTCGGCCAGACTCACCCTGCCGAG
Source organism: Reyranella sp. (assembly GCF_030651995.1). Lineage (GTDB taxonomy): Bacteria > Pseudomonadota > Alphaproteobacteria > Reyranellales > Reyranellaceae > Reyranella. Next base: position 152,610 of record NZ_JAUSBN010000055.1, on the reverse strand, counting down.
GCCGAGCGGCGCGGGGATGCGTCGGAGCAGGTCGCCGATCCTCTCGGCCGGCAGGCTCCAGACTTCAAGTTCGATGGCGCTGCCGCCCTCGCTGACGCGCACCAGGCCCGGCCGATGGGGCGGGCCGCCGGGCAGGGCATAGAAGCGATAGGTGGGGGCGGTCTTGCCGGCGCTCTGCAGCCGGCCGCCCAGCTCCAGAAGCTGGCCGTTCAGGGGGAGACCGCTCATATGCGCGCCGACCACGGCGACGGGCACGCGATCCTCCACGACGACGGGATCGCTCTCAGGCTGAGGCAGGCGGCTCATCGTCTTGCCAAGCGGCAGCGGCACCGCGCGTTGCCAGCGGGCGCCGAACGCCAGCAGGGCGCGTTCGGCATGGGCGCGCGAGATCAGGGTGATGCCGAACGGCATGCCATCGGGCCGGAAGCCGGCCGGCACGGCAAGCGCCGAGAGGCCGAAGAAGTTCACGAAGTTGGTGTAGTGGCCGAGATGCGAATTGTAGAGCACCGGCTCGCGGTCGAGATCGGCCAGCTTGTAGATCGTGCCGGCCGTGGGCACCGCCAGAAAATCGAGCCCCTTCGTCTCGTTGAAGGCGCGCGCCTTGAGGTCGGCGAGCCGGTACTGGCCCTCGAAGGCATCGACGGCGCTGTACTCGAGGCCGCTCAGCACGATGTTGCGTGTCGTCGGCCAGACGCCCGCCGTGTCGTCGGCGCCCTCCATGAAGGCGCCGACCGCCGCGGTGCGCTCGGCGACCCAGGGGCCGTTGTAGAGAAGCTGCGCGGCATCGCGGAACGGCGCGTAGTCGATCTCGACCGGCGTGCCGCCCAGCCCCTTCAGCCGTTCGATCGATTGCGCATAGAGCGTCGCGTAGGCGACGTCGCCGAAGAACTCCGCGTCCTTCGTGCCGAGGATGCCGAAGCGGAAGGTCCGGCCGATGGCAGGAGTCGCCTGCGGTTCGGCCGCGACGGCGAGCACTGCATCGGCATCGGCGCAGGAAAGCGCGAAGATCGAGGTGCAGTCGAGCGAGCGACAGGCCGGTACCATACCTTCGTTGCTGAGCAGGCCGGGCGTCGGCTTCAGGCCGACGATGTTGTTGAAGCCGGCCGGCACGCGGCCCGACCCCGCGGTGTCGGTTCCCAGCGAGAAGCTCACGAGGCCCGACGAGACCGCGACCGCCGATCCCGAACTCGATCCGCCGGGCACGTACGAGGCGTCGAATGGATTGCGCGGCACGCCATAGGGCGAGCGCACGCCGACGAGGCCGGTGGCGAACTGATCGAGGTTCGTCTTGCCGACCACGATCGCGCCGGCGTCCACCAGGCGCCGTACGACTTCCGCGGAAGCCTTCGCCTCGTAGGCAAAGCCCGGACAGGCCGCGGTCGTCACCATGCCGGCCACGTCGAGATTGTCCTTCACCGCGAAGGGCACGCCATAGAGCGGCAACCGGTCGATATCGTCCCGCCTTGCATCGAGCGCTGCGGCCTGCGCCCGGAGATCGGCGTCGGACGCCCGCGAGATCCAGACCTTGTCGTCGCCCGCGTTTGCGATGCGCTTCAGCACCTCGTCGATGGTCTGACGCACGTCGAGCGTGCCGGCGCGATAGGCGCCGAGCAGCGCGTGAACCCCGAGGTCGAGAAAGCCTGTCATGGGCCGGTTGTAGACAAGCGCCACGGCAATTGCAGCCTCCAGATTCGCGCAGGCATTGGCACGGTCCTTGCCTTCTCGGCTGCGCGGGAAACGGGAGAGCGAGGGTGTGCCATGAAGCGTCGCGCGCATGACACGGCGGCCGGGCTGGCAATCCTGCAGATTCTTCGGCAGCTTGGACAGGAACTGGGCGCGAGCTACCGGCTCATGCGCCGCGATCTCCATGTCGTCTGAAGACCGTCATCCCGATTGAATGAAAGAAGGAAGCGCATGGCCGAAGAGAAGCGTGACGTGGCGCGCATGGTCGAGGAGGGCGCGAAAACCGCAGGCCTCGCGATCGCACCCGAGTATCTGCCCAACGTGATCCTGAACGTCGAGCGCTCCCTGATGATCGCGCGGCCGCTGCTCGAGCTGGAACTCGAGGACGAGCTGATGTCGGCTCCGGTGTTCCGGCCATGAGCGACCCCACGTCGAAGGCCGCGACCGCGACGGAGATCGCGGGCGCCGTGATGAGCGGCAGGGTCAAGGCCGCTGCCGTGATCGACGCCACCCTGAAGCGCGTCGAGGCGGCCGAGCCCACGGTGAACGCCTTCACCGATGTCGTGGCCGCGCGCGCCCGCAAGCGGGCGGCGGAAATCGATGCCGGCCTGCATCGCGGGCCGTTGATCGGCGTGCCCTTCGCGGTGAAGAACCTGTTCGACATTGCCGGCCTGCCGACGCGTGCCGGCTCGAAGATCAACATCGACGGCCCCAAGGCGGAACGCGACGGCGCGCTGGTGCGCAAGCTCGAAGCGGCCGGCGCGATCCTGGTCGGTGGCCTCAACATGGGCGAATACGCCTACGACTTCACCGGCGAGAACGCCCACTATGGGCCGTCGCGCAACCCGCACGACCCGACGCGCATGACGGGCGGTTCGTCCGGCGGCTCGGGCGCGGCGGTGGCGGCGGGCGAGGTGCCCCTGGCGCTGGGCTCCGACACCAACGGCTCGATCCGGGTTCCCTCCTCGCTCTGCGGCCTGTTTGGCCTGAAGCCGACCTATGGACGGCTGAGCCGCGCCGGGTCGTTTCCCTTCGTCGATTCCTTCGATCATCTCGGTCCGATCGCCCGTTCGGCGGAAGACCTGGCGCTCTCCTTCGATGCCATGCAGGGCTGGGATTCGGACGATCCCGTCTGTACCGACCGGCCGGCCGATCCGACGCTGCCGCGGCTGGTCGAAGGCGTCGACGGGCTGCGCATTGCCATTGCCGGCGACTACTTCGCCCGGGGCGGCGAGCCCGAGGCGTTCGAGGCCGTGGCGACCGTGGCCAAGGTGTTGGGCGCCAAGAAGACCGTCGTGCTGCCGCAGGCGGCTGCGGCGCGGGCGGCGGCCTATGTCATCACCGCGATCGAAGGCGCGCAGCTCCATCTGCCACGGCTGCGCACACGACCGCAGGATTTCGATCCCGACACGCGCGAACGCTTCATGGCCGGCGCCCTGCTGCCCGGCGCCTGGTACGTGAAGGCGCAGCGGTTCCGTCGCCAGTATCGCGCCCACGTGCTGAAGCTGTTCGAGGAGGTCGACGTGATCCTGGCGCCGGCCACGCCCTGCACCGCGCCCAAGCTCGGCCAGACCATGATGACGCTGGACGGCGTCGAGCTGGCGGTGCGCGCCAATCTCGGCATCTACACCCAACCGATCTCCTTCATCGGCCTGCCGGTCGCCGTGGCGCCGCTGCAGCGGCCCGGCGGCCTGCCGATCGGCGTGCAGCTCATCGCCAAGCCCTACAACGAACAGGCCGCGCTGCGCGTGGCCGCGCATCTGCAGAAGCTCGGCGTCGCCGCCGCGCCGCCCGCCTGAGGGTCTGACCGGAAATCAATTGAATCGATTCAAGCCCTTACCTCATCCTGAGGAGCGCCGCCCCGCGGCGCGTCTCGAAGGATGGGCAACAGGCAAGGTGCTCGTTCCCACCCTTCGAGACGCATCGCTGCGCGATGCTCCTCAGGGTGAGGTTATCGGGCCCGTTCATAACCTGTTGTTTTAGCTGCTTTCATTTCGAGTCAGACTCTGAGGAGACCGCATGGAAATCAACATCCCCGAAGTCGTCGCCGAGGTGACGGCGGCGTTCAATCGCTACGAGGCGGCGCTGAACAGCAACGATGTCGAGGTGCTGGACGAGCTCTTCTGGAAGAGTCCGCACACGCTGCGCTACGGCGTCGGCGAGCAGCTCTACGGTTACGACCAGATCGCCGCTTTCCGCTCGGGCCGCAACCCGCAGTTCGTGCCGAACCGCGACCTGCTGAAGCTCTGGATCGTCACCTACGGTCGCGACTTCGGCACGGCCAACTGCGAGTTCCAGCGGCACGGCGCAAGCAAACCCGGCCGGCAGAGCCATACCTGGATGCGCACGCCCGACGGCTGGCGCATCGTCGCCGCCCATGTCTCGCTGGTGGGCGAAGCGACGCCGATGAAGAGCTAGCAGACCGTTGAAAACGTCGGAGTCATGGCGAATAAGCGAAACAAACGAAATAAACGAAACAAATAAAACGAATATCGCCCCCCCCCCCCGGAATCCTGGGTCGTGGTGACCGTTGATGTAACAATGTTGCTTGCCGGCGCTTCTGAAAGGCCTGATTCAACAGCCCGCTAGGTTCTTTCTCCCCGTTGCCGGCGTAAGCTGAACGGCATGGACAAGCTTCTTCTCACCCACGCCCCTCTCGCGCGGCGGCAGTACTACGGGACCCGCGCCCTCACACGGCTACAGGAGCTGGTCGAGGTCGTGCTGCACGAGGGCGAGGCGCCGCTCGATCCGCAGGGCGTGATCGGGATGGCGCGTGGCGTCGATTTCATCGTGGCCGATCGGGCGACCGCGATCCCGGCCCTGGTCTTCGAGAGCCTTCCGGGGCTTCGCGCGGTGATGCGCAGCGCCATCGACATCCGCAACATCGACGTCGCGGCGGCCACGAAGGCCGGCGTTCTCGTGACACAGGCGGAGGCCGGCTTCGTCCCGTCGGTGGTCGAACTCACGCTGGGTTTGCTGGTCGACCTGTCGCGAGGCATCACGCGGGCGGCGACGGCCTACCATGAGGGCGTGAAGCCCGAGATCAGGGTCGGCCGGCAGCTCGGTGGTTCGACGGCCGGCATCATCGGCTACGGCCGCATCTCACGCGCGCTGGCGCCGGTGCTGGCCCAGCTCGGCATGACCGTGCTGGTGTCCGATCCCTATGCCCAGGTCGACGATCCGCGCTTCGTGAAGCTGCCGATGGGGGACCTGCTGGCCAGGGCCGATTATGTGATCTGCCTCGCCATCGCCAACGAAGAGACCGAGAACCTGCTCGATGCGGCTGCCTTCGCGCACATGAAGCCGGACGCCTTCTTCATCAACATGTCGCGCGGCAACCTCGTCGACGAGGCGGCGCTGGCGAAGGTTCTGACCGAGGGTCGCATTGCCGGCGCGGCGATGGATGTCGGCCGGGCACCCGACCAGATGCCATCGCCCGAGCTGGCGCGCCTGCCCAACGTCATCGCCACGCCGCATATCGGCGGCCTGACGCCGCCCGCCAGCGAAAGCCAGGCGATGGACACGGTCCGCCAGGTCGAGGCGCTGGTGAGGGGCGAGGTGCCGCCCGGCGCAGTCAATCTTCCAGGCTGGACCCGCCGGGGTTGAAAAGCCTCCTAGGCGGGCGCATGTGCACCGTATGCGCACGCCGAAGGATCTGATCGCCGTCCATGTCCCGAGCGAGGATCTGGGCGACTATAACCTCACCCAGACCGGATGGTATGCGATGGATGACGGCGGTCATGTCATCCTCGGGCCGTTCGAGAGTCTGGCGCAGTGCGACCGGGCGATGCGCGACCGGCTGCAGCAACAGAAGTCGTGAGCCGGCGCGGATAAATCGTCCCGGCCTAGTTGCCGGGCCCGCGCTCCATCGAGAAGGGCTGCCAGCGCTGCAGCTTGGACTTCTCCAGCACCATCGGATTGACGCAGGCGCGCGGCCACCTGCCGCCCAGCACCAGCGCGAGCTCGGCGCCAACGCGGCGCTTACGCGCGGGATCGAAGCGGCTCGAGGCCGAGGCGACGTGGGCCGTCAGGATGACGTTGTCCATCGCGAGCAGCGGATTGTTGTGGCCGACCGGCTCGGTCTCGAGCACGTCGAGGCCGGCGCCGGCGATCCAGCCTTCCTGCAGCGCCTTGATCATGGCCGGTTCGTCCACGGTGGAACCACGGCCGGTGTTCACGAACAGCGCCGTCTTCTTCATCTGGCGGAAATGCTTCTCCTTCATCAGGTGATGCGCATCCTTGGTGCCGGGCGCATGCATGCTCACGATGTCCGAGCGCTGCAGCAGCTCGTCATAGCCGACCGGCTGGACGCCGTAGTCGGACATGACCAGCTCCTCGATATAGGGATCGTAGGCCAGCATCTGGAAGCCGAATGGCGCAGCGCGCTTGGCGACGGCGCGGGCGACATGGCCGAACGAGATGAAGCCCAGTGTCATGCCCATCAGGCGCGGGAACTGGTAGAGGTGCGGCCGGCCCTTGGCCCATTCGCCCTTGCGCACCATCTGGTCCTGCACCACCAGGCGCCGCCAGCTCGCGAGGATCAGCGTCATGGCATGATCGGCCACCTCCTCGATGAAGGTGTCGGGCACGTTGGTGACCGGGATGCCGAGCTGGGTGGCTGTGTCCACGTCCACCGAATCCACGCCGACGCTGCCCAGCGACACGACCTTCAGCTTCTTGGCCGCCTCGATGACCTTGGCGGTGATCCGGGGGCGGCCCTTGCCGTAGATGGCGTCGGCATCGGCGACCGCCTTGATGAGCTCGGCCTCGTCGCCAGAAACTTCGACGATTTCCGCGCCGATGGGCCCAAGCGTCTCCATTTCCAGCGAATGATCGGTCTTTCCCGGTCCCGTCGTCACGATCTTGAAACGCGCCACGTGTTGTCTCCTCCGTCGATTTGGCGGCACTCTATCGCAATCCCGCCGCCGTCCAACCTCGGTGAATGAACATGCCTGCGTCCAAGAATGTCCTGTTGATCGTCGTCGACCAGTGGCGTGGGCTGATGCTGCCCAAGCTCGGCGCGGACTATCTGAAGCTGCCCAACCTCGACCGGCTGTGCGCCGAGGGCGTGACGTTCCGCAATCACTTCACGCAAGGAGTGCCCTGCGGCCCGGCGCGCGCCAGCCTGCTGACCGGCCAGTACATGATGAACCATCGCGCGGTGCAGAACACGATTCCGCTGGCCTCGCGCTTCACCAACCTCGCGCACGAGCTGCGGCGCGGCGGCTACGATCCCGCGCTCGTAGGTTACACGACCACGACGCCCGATCCGCGCCACACCGCCCCCAACGATCCGCGCTTCTTCGTGCTGGGCGACATCATGGAAGGCTTCCATTCGGTCGGCGCTTTCGAAAACCGCGACGCCTATTTCGGCTGGGTCGCCAGCCAGGGCTTCGACCTGCCGAAGACCCGAGAGGACATCTGGCTGCCGCAGGGAGAGGCGGGGGCCGGCGCGACCGGACGGCCGGCGGTCATTCCCAAGGAACTGTCGGACACGGCCTGGTTCACCGAGCGCGGACTCGACTATCTGCGCGGCCGCGGCGGCAAGCCGTGGTTCCTGCATCTCGGCTACTACAGGCCGCATCCGCCGTTCATCGCGCCGGAGCCCTACAACTCCATGTATCGCCCCGAGGACATGCCGAAGCCGGTTCGCGCGGCGTCGCCCGTCGAGGAGGGCCGGCAGAATGCGCTGCTCGACTACTATGTGCGCAACATCAAGCAGGCGAGCTTCTTCCAGGACGGACAGGCGCTCGGTTCGGACATGACGGAGGCCGAGGTGGCGCAGATGCGCGCCACCTATTGCGGCCTGATGAGCGAGATCGACGATCACCTGGGCCGCGTGTTCGACTATCTGAAGGAGACGGGGCAGTGGGACGACACGCTGATCGTCTTCACCTGCGATCATGGCGAGCAGGGCGGCGACCATCACCTGCTGGGCAAGATCGGCTACTTCGACGAATCCTATCGCATACCGATGGTCATCCGCGATCCGCGGGCCGAGGCAAACGGTACCCGTGGCACGATCGTCGATCGCTTCACCGAGACCATCGACACCATGCCGACGATCCTCGATTGGATGGGGCTGCCGGTGCCGCGCCAGTGCGACGGGCGGTCGCTGACTCCCTTCTGCGAAGGCACGGTGCCGGCCGACTGGCGCACCGAGGTGCACTACGAATTCGACTTCCGCGACCTCCATTACAGCAAGCCTGAATCGGCGCTGGGTGTGCCGATGGACAAGTGCTCGCTCGCCGTCGTGCAGGACGAGAACTTCAAGTACGTGCACTTCGCGGCCCTGCCGCCGCTCCTGTTCGACCTCCGGAAGGACCCCGGCCAGTTCGTCAACTGTGCCGCCGATCCGGCCTATGCCGGGACGGTCGCCGACTATGCCCGTAAGATGCTCGACTGGCGGCTGGGCTATGCGGAGCGCACCCTGACCGGCTATCGCGCCACGCCGCAGGGGCTGGAGGTGCGCGCGGCCTGAACCGGCGCTAAGCTCGGCGGTATGAACGAGGAAACGTACCGCCGGCCCGCAGCGGGACATCATCCGCCCAGCCTCTCACCGGCCTACAAGTCCACGGTCAGCCGTTCGCCGTCGAAGCCGGCGATCGTGCTGCCGCACACCCTGTCGGAAATCACCGGGCCGCTGCTGAAGGAGGAGCGGCTCGACGCGGGCGAGAACGATCTCACGCGCCGGCGCATGGGCGAGCCGCTCGGCGAACGCATCATCGTGCACGGTCGCGTCCTCGACGAGGAAGGCAGGCCAGTCCCCGGGGCGCTGGTCGAGATCTGGCAGTGCAATGCGGCCGGCCGCTACCATCATCCCGGCGACCAGCACGATGCGCCGCTCGATCCGAATTTCTACGGCGGCGGCCGCGCCCGCGCCGATGCCGACGGCACTTACAGGTTCATCACCATCAAGCCCGGCGCCTATCCGTGGGGCAACCACCACAATGCCTGGCGGCCGGCGCACATCCATTTCTCGCTGTTCGGGCCCGCCTTCGCCACGCGCCTGATCACGCAGATGTATTTCCAGAACGATCCGCTGCTCGCCTTCGACCCGATCTACAACTCGGTGCCGGAAGGCGCCCGGGAGCGGCTGCAGGCGGCCTTCGACATGGACGCGACGCAGCCGGGCTGGGCGTTGGGATATCGCTTCGACATCGTGCTGCGCGGCCGCCACGCCACGCCGATGGAGACCCCATGAGCCGCGCGTTGACGCCGTCGCAGACGATCGGCCCGTTCTATTTCGGCACCGTCACCAACGCCTATCGCCAGGACCTGGCGGCGCCCGGCGTCGCGGGCGAGAAGATCGAGATCGCGCTCACCTTGTACGACGCCGCGGGCGCGACCGTGCCCGACGGCCTGCTCGAGATCTGGCAGGCCAACAGCCACGGGCGCTACAACCATCCCGAGGATCGTCGCAACCTGCCGCTCGATGCCGGGTTCGAAGGCTTCGGCCGGGCGTCGACCGACCTTGCGGGATGCGCGCGCTTCGCCACGGTGAAGCCTGGCCGCGTGCCGTGGCCGGCAGGTGGCCTGCAGGCGGCGCACATCAACATCTCCGTGTTCGCGCGCGGCGTCCTCAATCGTCTTGCGACGCGTCTCTATTTCGACGGCGATCCGGCGCTGGCCGAGGATCCGGTGCTTGCGCTGGTCGATCCCTCGCGCCGCGCCACGCTGATCGCGACGCGCGACGAGGCCGGCGTCTGGCGGCTGCCCCTGTACCTGGGTGGGCCGAACGAAACCGTCTTCTTCGATTGCTGAACCCATGACGGTTCGTCTGGTCTCTGCCTTGGGGTCTTCGGCGTCGACCGCCGACTGCTTCTCCGATACCGCCACCTTGCGCCACATGCTGCGCTTCGAGGCGGCGCTTGCCGAGGCGACCGCGGCGGCCGGCCTGATCCCGAAACGCGCCGCGTCGGTCATCGTCATGGCCTGCGATCCCGCCCTCTATGATCCCGCACCGCTCGCCGCCGCGGCACGTCGGACGGCGACGCTCACCGTGCCGGTCGTGAAGGCGCTGACCGAACAGGTTGCCAGGCGCGACCCGAAGGCCGCCGATTATGTCCATTGGGGGGCCACCAGCCAGGACGTGATCGACACGGCCATGGTGCTGCAGCTCGGCGAGGCGCTGCCGCCGCTCCTGAAGGCGCTCGACGGCATCGTCTCGGCCTTCGCGCGTCTGGCGAAGAAACACCGCACGACGCCGATGCTCGGCCGGACGCTGCTCCAGCCGGCCACGCCGCTGGCGCTCGGGCAGAAAGTCGCCGGCTGGGCCACCGACATCGACCGCGCGAAGCGGCGGCTCGTGGAGAGTTTCGGGGAGACGCAGGTCGTGCAGTTCGGCGGCGCCTCGGGAAGCCTGACGGCGCTGGGGCCCGAAGCCGAAGAGGTGATGACGGTGCTGGCAAAGCAGCTGAAGCTCGCGATGCCGCCGGGACCGTGGTTCACGCAACGTGTCCGCGTCGCCGCCTTCGCGCAGGACTGCGCGCTGGTCGTCGGGGCGCTCGCCAAGGCGTCGCGCGACATCGCCCTGATGATGCAGGCCGAAGTTGGGGAGGCTGCCGAGCCGTCCGGCCCCGGCCGTGGCAGCTCTTCGACAATGCCGCACAAGCGGAACCCGGTCAGCGCCGCGCTCATTCTATCGGCGGCGGCGCGGGCGCCGATGCTGGCTGCGACGATCGTGGCGGCGATGCCCCAGGAGCACGAGCGCGCGCTGGGAGGCTGGCAGGCCGAATGGCCGACGCTCGCCGCGCTGGTCGAATGCCTGGGATCGGCTGTCGAGGCGATGGCGGAAGTCGCCTCCGGACTCGTCATCGAGCCCGACGCGCTGCAGGCCAATATGGATGCCGCCGAAGCCGCCGTCCTCGCCGAGCGTGCAACCTTCCTGCTGGCCCGAAAGATCGGCAAGCACGAGGCTCACGCGCTGGTCGAGAAGGCGCTGGCCAAGGGCGGGTCCTTCGTCGAGGCGCTCGGCCGGCTCGAAACGGAACTGGCCGACGAAGCGGCGCTGCTCGGCTACTCGCCGAAGTTCGTCGATCGCCTGCTGGCAGACCTCAAACGTAGGTGACCTTCAGGATCTCGATCTCTTCCTCGCCGCCGGGCGTGTTCATGCGCACGGCATCGCCTTCATGGGCCCGCATCACGGCGCGCGCGATGGGCGAGATCCAGCTCACATGGCCGCGGCCTGGATCGACCTCGTCGACGCCGACGATCTTGACCGTGCGCTCCTCGTCCCTGGAATTGACGTAGGTGACAGTGGCGCCGAAGAACACCTGGTCGGTCTTCGGGCGCTTGGCCGGATCGACGACCTCGGAGCGTTCCAGCCGCTTGCTGAGGAAGCGGATGCGGCGGTCGATCTCGCGCAGGCGCTTCTTGCCGTAGAGATAGTCGCCGTTCTCCGAGCGGTCGCCGTTTGCGGCCGCCCACGACACGACCTGCACGACCTCGGGGCGCTCCTTGCGCATGAGCGTCATCAGCTCCCCGCGCATGCGCTCGAAGCCCTGCGGGGTCATGTAGTTCTTGGCGCCGGCCGGCAGTCCGCCGACATCGTCGGGCAGGTCGTCCTCGTCGCCGTCGTCGCTTTCCTTGGTGAAGGCCTTGCTCATTTCGATCCTTAATCTATCAAGTCGGGGCCGATGACCACCAGTCTCTCCCCCCGCATGCAGCGCGCCTCCGGCGAAAGCCGGGTCACCTTCGACCTGCGGGAAGGCAAGACACGCCTGGGCGATCTCTATCAACGCGACCCCTGCCGGGTTTTGTTCCCGAAATCCGAGCCGGGCGAACCGCCGCAGGCCGTGATGATCACCACATCGGGCGGCGTGACCGGCGGCGATGCCCTCAGGATGTCGGTCGAAATCGGCCCTGGGGCCACAGCGGTGGCGACCACGCAGGCGGCCGAGAAGATCTATCGGGCCTCGCGCGGAAGCGTTCCCTGCACGATCGACGTCGACGTACGGGTCGCCGAGGGCGCGACGCTCGACTGGCTACCCCAGGAGACCATCGTGTTCGAGGGCGCCCGGCTGAAGCGGCGGACGGTGGCCGAAGTGGTCGAGGGCGGCTCGCTGCTGGCCTGCGAGATGGTGGTCCTCGGTCGTGGCGCCTCGGGCGAACGCTTCACCTCGGGCCTGCTGCTCGATGCCTGGTCGGTGCGCCGCCCCGGTCGTCTCGTCTGGACCGACACGTTGCGGGTCGAGGGCGAGACGCCGGATGGTGCCGGTTTCGGCACGGCTAATGCGCTGGCGACCGTGATCGGCGTGTGGGATGCGCCGCTGCCGCATTTCGAGAAGTCTCGCGCCCTGCTCGAGGCTGCAGACGGAGTGCGTGCCGGTGTCACGGTCGTGAACGGCATCCTGGTCGCGCGCCTGCTGGGCGAAGCGACGGCGGTCCGTCACGCGACCATCCGGTTTCTCACCGAGTTTCGTGGCCGCCGCCTGCCGCGCGTTTGGCATGTTTGATGCAAACTCGCTCGCGCTATAGTCGGGGCCAACCGGCCGGGGGAAATGAATGAATTTGACGCCGCGCGAAAAGGACAAGCTGCTCGTGGCCATGGCCGCCATCGTGGCGCGCCGTCGCCTGGAGCGCGGCGTGAAGCTCAACTATCCCGAGGCGGTGGCGCTGATCACCGATTTCGTCGTCGAAGGCGCACGTGACGGCCGCTCGGTCGCCGACCTGATGCGCGACGGCGCGCATGTGATCTCGCGGGCCCAGGTCATGGAGGGCGTGGCCGACATGCTGGAAGAGATCCAGGTGGAGGCAACCTTTCCCGACGGCACCAAGCTCGTCACCGTCCACGCACCCATTCGCTGAGGAGAGACGCCATGATCCCGGGTGAAATCTTCCCCAGCGACGGCGAGATCGAACTCAACAAGGGCCGCAACCCGATCACCGTCGAGGTCGCAAACACCGGCGACCGGCCCATCCAGGTCGGCAGCCACTATCATTTCTTCGAGACCAACGAAGCGCTCAAGTTCGACCGCAAGCGGACCAGGGGCATGCGGCTCGACATTGCCGCGGGCACCGCCGTGCGCTTCGAGCCGGGCCAGTCGCGCACCGTGCGTCTCACCCCCTATATGGGTGGCCGCGAAAGCCACGGTTTCCAGGGCAAGGTTCACGGCAAGCTGGGACCTGTCGCCAAGGTCGGGCCGTCCAACGAAGGCCCGACCCGCATCTCGCGCTCGGCCTATGTCCACATGTTCGGTCCGACCGTCGGCGACAAGGTCCGACTGGCCGACACCGACCTCTTCATCGAGGTCGAGAAGGACCACACGATCTACGGCGAGGAAGTGAAGTTCGGCGGCGGCAAGGTGATCCGCGACGGCATGGGCCAGAGCCAGCGGACGCGCGCGCAGGGCGCCGTCGACACGGTCATCACCAATGCCCTGATCGTCGATCACTGGGGCATCGTGAAGGCCGATATCGGCCTCAAGGGCGGGGTGATCGTCGCGATCGGCAAGGCCGGCAATCCCGACGTCCAGCCCGGTGTCGACATCATCATCGGACCCGGCACCGAGGCGATCGCGGCCGAGGGCAAGATCATCACTGCGGGCGGCATCGACTGCCACATCCATTTCATCTGTCCGCAGCAGATCGACGATGCGCTCTACAGCGGCGTCACGACCATGCTGGGGGGCGGTACCGGCCCGGCGCACGGCACGCTCGCCACGACGGTCACGCCCGGCCCCTGGCACATGGGCCGCATGCTGCAGGCCGCCGAGGGCCTGCCGATGAATCTCGGCTTCTTCGGCAAGGGCAATACCAGCAAGCCGGCCGGCCTCAAGGAACAGATCGAGGGCGGCGCCTGCGGCCTCAAGCTGCACGAGGACTGGGGCACCACCCCGGCCGCCATCGACAACTGCCTCAGCGTCGCCGACCGCTACGACGTCCAGGTGGCGATCCATACCGACACACTGAACGAATCGGGCTTCGTCGAGACGACGCGCGCCGCCTTCAAGGGCCGCACCATCGCGACCTTCCATACGGAAGGCGCGGGCGGCGGCCATGCGCCCGACATCATCCGGTTGGCCGGCGAGAAGAACGTGCTGCCCAGCTCGACCAATCCGACCATGCCCTACACGGTGAACACCGTGGACGAGCATCTCGACATGCTGATGGTCTGCCATCATCTCGACGCTGCCATCCCCGAAGACGTGGCCTTTGCCGAGAGCCGCATCCGCAAGGAGACCATCGCCGCGGAGGACATCCTCCACGACATCGGCGCCTTCTCCATGATGTCGTCCGACAGCCAGGCGATGGGCCGGGTCGGCGAGGTCGTGATCCGCACCTGGCAGACCGCCGACAAGATGAAGAAGCAGCGCGGTCGCCTGAAGGAAGAGAAGGGCGACAACGACAATTTCCGCGTCAAGCGCTACGTCGCCAAGTACACGATCAACCCCGCCATCACCCACGGTATCGCCAAACATGTCGGCTCGGTCGAGGTCGGCAAGCGTGCCGATCTCGTGATGTGGTCGCCGGCCTTCTTCGGCGCCAAGCCCGACATGGTGTTGATCGGCGGTTCGATCATCGCCGCCCCGATGGGCGATCCCAACGCCTCGATCCCGACGCCGCAGCCCGTCCACTACCGGCCGATGTTCGGCGCCTTCGGCCGCAGCCTGGTGATGAGCCCCGTGCTTTTCGTCTCCCAGGCTTCCATCACCAAGGGCGTCGCCAAGAAGTGGGGGCTGAGCCGGCCGCTGCTTCCCGTGAAGGGCACGCGCAAGATCGGCAAGAAGAACATGATCCACAATTCGACCTGCCCGAAGATCGACGTCGATCCCGAGACCTACGAGGTGCGGGCCGACGGCGAGCTGCTGACCTGCGAACCCGCCACGTCGCTGCCGATGGCGCAAAGGTATTTTCTGTTCTAGGCACAGCGCATGCGATTCCAAGATTGTCATCCCGAGCGCAGCGAGGGACCCTTCCTGTTGTTTCAAAGGTCCCTCGCTGCGCTCGGGATGACAATGGGTGCGAGATGCGCGAGAGGATGCCCATGAAGCGCGCCACCGAGGTCGTGCGCGCCGGTCGCTGGCCGGCGTTCGAGCGCATCGACACCGTCACCCTGCTGTTCGACGACCGCTACCGTCGGCGCCTGCGCATGCTGGGGGACGGCGGACTTGATTTCCTGCTCGACCTGCTCGAACCCGTGGTGCTGCACACCGGCGACGGTCTCAAACTGGAGGAGGGGGGCTTCGTCGAGGTGAAGGCCGCCGACGAGGATCTCGTCGAGGTGCGCGGCCGCGATGCCGCGTCCTTCGCGCGCCTCGCCTGGCATCTCGGCAATCGCCACCTGCCCACCCAGATCGACAGCGATCGTATCCTGATCCGCGACGATCACGTCATCGTCGACATGCTGAAGGGGCTCGGTGCCGAGGTGCGCAAGGTCCGCGCGCCCTTTGACCCCGAGGGTGGCGCCTACGGCCAGCACAATCACGACACCGGGCATCGCCACGGTGAACTGCATGCGGAGCGTCATGGCTAGCGACCCGCTGTACCGCTTGCTTGCCTGGCTGTCGCCGGCCTATCCGATCGGCGCCTTCAGCTACAGCCACGGCGTCGAGACCGCGGTGGAAGAGGGCCTGATCAAGGATCGCGTCTCGCTGGTGGCCTGGCTCGACAGCATCCTGCGACGAGGCACGGGCGCGGTCGATGGGGCGTTGTTCGCGGCCGGCTGGCGGGCCGCCCACCAGGCCGACTGGTCCTCGTTCGACGCCATCGCCGAACGCGCCGCGGCCTGGCGCGGCACCTCGGAGATGGCGCTGGAATCGCGCCAGCAGGGCGGTTCGTTTCTGTCGATCACGCGCACGGCCTGGCCCCACGCCGCGTTCGACGAGGTGCATCGGCGGCTCGACGGCGAACTGGCCCTGCCGGTCGCCGTGGCACTCGCCGCCGCGGTCCACGGCATTGCGCTCGAACAGGCGCTGGCGGGTTATCTCCACGCCTTCACGGCCAACCTGATCTCCGCGGCCTTGCGCGCCGTGCCGCTCGGCCAGACCGACGGCCAACTCGCCCTGGCCGCGCTCGAAGCTTCGGTCAACGATGCGACCCGGGCCGCCATCGCGGTCGAATCCCTGGACGAGGTCGGGACGGCGACGCCGCTGCTCGACTGGTGTTCGCTCCGTCACGAAACACAATACACACGGCTGTTCCGCTCATGACCGCCCTGATGGCTATTCTCCTGACGATCGGTGTCGGCGCCATCGCCGTGATCCATGTGATGTGGGGCCTGGGCAGCCACTGGCCGGAAGCCAGCGAGGAAGCCCTCGCGCGGAGCGTCGTCGGAGACGGGCGCCGCCGCATGCCGCCTTCCTGGCAGTGCTTCCTCGTAGCGCTGGTCCTTGCCGTGATGGCGCTGTGGCCCTGGTACGTGCTGGGCCGTATCGCCGAACCGGCCGTGCTGGCCGGCACCTACATGATTGCCGGCATCTTCGTGGCACGTGGAATCGCGGGGTTCAGTCATCGGTGGAAGGCGCATTTCACGACTGAACCGTTTGCTACCCGCAACCGGCGGTACTATTCGCCTTACTGCCTGTTGCTCGGCGTGGGATACATTGCCCTGGTGGCTGGAGAAATGGACAAATGAGTCTTCGTGGTCCGCTGAGAGTGGGGGTCGGCGGCCCCGTCGGATCCGGCAAGACGGCGCTCGTCGAACGCCTGTGCAAGCGCATGCGCGACACCTACGACATCGCGGTGGTCACCAACGACATCTACACCAAGGAAGACGCCGAGTTCCTCACGCGCGCCGGCGCACTGGCGCCCGAGCGCATCGTGGGCGTCGAGACCGGCGGCTGCCCGCACACGGCGATCCGCGAGGATGCCTCGATCAACCTGGCGGCCGTCTCCGACATCGTCCGCAAGTGGCCGGATCTGGAGGTCATCTTCGTCGAATCCGGCGGTGACAACCTCGCCGCCACCTTCTCGCCCGAGCTGGCCGATCTCACGATCTACGTGATCGACGTCTCGGCCGGCGAGAAGATCCCGCGCAAGGGCGGGCCCGGCATCACCCGTTCCGACCTGCTGGTGATCAACAAGATCGACCTCGCACCGCTGGTCGGGGCCAGTCTCGAAGTGATGGACCGGGACGCGCGCAGGATGCGCGGCCAGCGGCCTTTCATATTCTCCAATCTCAAGGAGAATAAGGGCCTGGAAGACATCGCGGCCTTCATCGTGCGGCAGGGCGGCCTGCCGTCGCGGCTGAACTAGAGTAGAGGAGCATTTAATGACGATTCGAACGATCCGCCTGGCGGTTTTGCTCGTTATGGTGGCAAGCCCCGTGCTGGCCCACTCAGGACACGAGACGTCGGGCTTCGCCCACCCGTTTACCGGGGTCGATCATCTGCTGGCGATGATCGGTGTCGGTGTCTGGGCCTCGCTGCTGTCGGTGAAGCGCCCGGCCGCCGCCTATCTGGTGCCGGCTTCCTTCATCGCGATGATGCTTGTCGGGGCAGCTGCCGGATTCGCGGGCATTAAACTGCCTCTCGCGGAGGCGGCAATCGTCGCGTCAGTCCTCGTGCTGGGCGCGCTCATCATAGGTGCAGTGCGGCTTCCGTCAGCGGCCGCCATGGCCGTGGTTGGGCTTTTTGCGGTGTTTCACGGCTACGCCCACGCTCTCGAGGCACCCACGAACGGGACGGGCCTCTACATTCTGGGGTTCGTTGCCGCGACGGCTTTGCTGCACGCCGCCGGCCTGGGACTCGGCTGGGTTGCGCGCCGCGCCGTAGGCGACCTGGGATTGCGCGCCCTGGGGGGCGCGGTTATGGCCGGGGGTGCCCTCGTCCTGATCGCCAACTAATCCTTTCCCGAAGGGCATCGGTTGGTTTGGCACGATTCTCGCTTCCCTTGATTTCTGGCGGGGAGAAACCGTCGAAGATCAAGGAGAGCGGGATGAAATTCGGAACACTCATGCGGACGGGCCTCGTCGCCGCCGGCCTGGTGGCCAGCGCGGCGACCAGCGCGTTCGCGCAGGCGGGGGATACGATCAAGGTCGGCATCCTTCATTCATTGTCGGGCACGATGGCAATCAGCGAGACGACCCTGAAGGACGTCGTGCTGATGATGGTCGAAGAGCAGAACAAGAAGGGCGGCCTGCTGGGCAAGAAGCTGGAGCCCGTGGTGGTCGATCCGGCGTCGAACTGGCCGCTGTTCGCCGAGAAGGCGCGCGAGCTGCTGCAGAAGGAAAAGGTCGCCGTGGTGTTCGGCTGCTGGACGTCGGTCAGCCGCAAGTCGGTGCTGCCGGTGTTCGAGGAGCTGAACGGCATCCTGTTCTACCCGGTCCAGTACGAGGGCCAGGAGAGCCAGCGTAACGTGTTCTACACCGGCGCCGCCCCGAACCAGCAGGCGATCCCGGCGGTCGACTACCTGATGAGCAAGGATGGCGGCGACGTGAAGCGCTGGGTCCTGGCCGGCACCGACTACGTCTATCCGCGCACGACCAACAAGATCCTCGAAGCGTACCTCCTGCAGAAGGGCGTTCCGAAGGAAGACATCATGATCAACTACACGCCGTTCGGTCATTCCGACTGGCAGTCGATCGTGGCCGACATCAAGAAGTTTGGCTCGGCCGGCAAGAAGACCGCCGTCGTCTCGACGATCAACGGCGACGCCAACGTCCCGTTCTACAAGGAGCTCGGCAACCAGGGCATCAAGGCCAAGGACATTCCGGTCGTGGCCTTCTCGGTCGGTGAGGAAGAGCTTGCCGGCATCGACACCAAGCCGCTGGTCGGCCATCTCGCGGCCTGGAACTACTTCCAGTCGGTGAAGGATCCCGCCAACGCGGAGTTCATCAAGACCTGGCAGGCCTTCACCAAGAACCCGAAGCGCGTGACCAACGATCCGATGGAAGCTTCGGTGATCGGCTTCAGGATGTGGGTCGAAGCGGTCAAGAAGGTCGGTACGACCGACCCCGACAAGGTGATCGACGCGCTCATCGGCATCAAGGTCCCGAACCTGACGGGTGGGATCTCGGAGATGCTGCCGAACCATCACATCACCAAGCCGGTGCTGATCGGCGAGATCGAGGGCAATGGCCAGTTCGACGTGGTGTGGAAGACCCCCGGCCTCGTCCCGGGTGCCGCGTGGTCGCCGATCCTCGACGACTCCAAGAACCTGAAGGCCGATTGGACGAAGCCCGTGAACTGCGGAAACTTCGACACCGTTGCCAACAAGTGCATCGGCAAGGCGGCCAAGTAGCCGACGCGCAGGACTTATCGGACGGGGCGACTTCAGGGTCGCCCCGTTTCCATCTCCCGGGCCAAGTCACAGCACATGCAATTCATTCGACCGTTCTCGGTCCTGCTCTCGGTGCTGGCGTCGCTGGCACTGGCCGGAGCGGCCCACGCTGCCGACCTCGCCACCCTTGTCGGCAATCTCGCCTCCGGCGGCTTGAGCGAGCGCGAGGCGGCGATCACCGCGCTGGCTGCGTCGGGCGACGAGCGCGCCGCGCCGATCCTCGAAGCCCTGGGGGCCGGGCAGCTCTATACCCGCACGTCCGACAAGCTCGTGGTCATCGGCAAGACCGATGGCAACAGGCTGGCGCTGACCGAAGCGGTGTCCGGCAAGCCGGCCGGCAATGCCGTCGAAGCCGATCTCGAAAGGGTGCGGGTCAACAATCGTCTGCGCGGCACGATCGAAGCTGCGGTCGGTTCGCTCACGCTGATGAGCCCCAATGCCAGGACCCGGCTCAGCGCCGCCGACGCGCTCTTCAAGCGCCGCGATGCGACGGCCCTTGCAGCCCTCGACCAGGCGCTTGCCGCCGAAAAGGACCCGCGCATCAAGCGCGCCATGAGCGAGGCGCGTGCCGCCATCGTCCTCGCGACCGCCGATTCTCCCCCGGCACAGAAGCTCGCCGCGATCGCCCTGGTTCGTGAGCGCGGTGACCGCGATTCGCTCGGCATCCTCAAGACCGTCGCCGCCGCCTCTGATGGCGAGGTCAAGACGGCTGCCACGGCCGGCGCCGACTCGATCGAGCAGACGCTGGCCGCCTGGCAGATGGTGCAGAACGTCTGGTACGGCATTTCGCTCGGCTCCGTGCTGCTGCTGGCCGCCATCGGGCTCGCCATCACCTTCGGCACCATGGGCGTCATCAACATGGCGCATGGCGAGATGGTCATGCTGGGCGCCTACACTACCTTCGTCGTCCAGGAAGTCATCCGCACGTCGGCGCCGCACCTGTTCGACGTTTCGCTTGTGATCGCCCTGCCGCTCGCCTTCCTCGTCTCGGGCGCGATCGGCATCCTGATCGAACGCACAATCATCCGCTTTCTCTACGGCCGTCCGCTGGACACGCTGCTCGCGACCTGGGGATTGTCGCTCGTGCTGCAGCAGGCGGTACGCTCGATCTTCGGCTCGTCCAACCGCGAGGTCGGGGCGCCGTCGTGGATGTCCGGTACCTTCCAGCTCGGCCAGCTCAACATCACCTATGGCCGGCTCTGGATCGTGGTGTTCGCGCTGGTCGTCTTCGTCGCGCTGATCCTGCTCCTGCGCAAGACGCCGCTCGGCCTCTACATGCGCGCCGTCACGCAGAATCGCCCGATGGCCTCGGCCGTCGGCATCCGCACGCCGCGTGTCGATGCGCTGACCTTCGGCCTGGGCTCGGGCATCGCCGGGCTGGCCGGCGTGGCGCTCAGCCAGATCGACAATGTCAGCCCCAACCTCGGCCAGGGCTACATCATCGACTCCTTCATGGTGGTGGTGTTCGGCGGCGTCGGAAACCTGTTCGGCACGCTGATCGGTGCGCTCACGCTCGGCGTGGTGAACAAGTTCCTGGAACCCTATGCCGGTGCCGTGCTGGGCAAGATCCTGGTTCTGGTTTTCATCATCATGTTCATCCAGCGACGCCCCCGCGGCCTGTTCGCGCTGAAGGGGCGGTCCGTCGAATGATCACGCGCTTTCTCTGGCAGGGCATGGACCGCAACCTGCGCCTCTGCGTCCTGCTGATTCTGGCCGTCGGCATCGCCCTGCCGCTGGCCAACCTGATCCTGGCCGCGACGAACCCGGCACACGTGCCGTCGTGGGTGCTGCAACTCTTCGGCAAGTATCTCTGCTATGCGCTGCTCGCGCTGGCGGTCGATCTGGTGTGGGGTTTTTGCGGCATCCTCTCGCTGGGTCACGGTGCCTTCTTCGCGCTGGGCGGCTACTGCATGGGCATGTATCTCATGCGCCAGATCGGCACCCGCGGCGTCTACGGCAACCCGATCCTGCCCGACTTCATGGTGTTCCTGAACTACAAGGAACTCCCCTGGTTCTGGCACGGCTTCGACCATTTCTGGTTCGCGGCCATCATGGTCGTGCTGGTGCCCAGCGTGCTGGCCTTCGCACTCGGTTGGTTCGCCTTCCGCAGCCGCGTGACCGGCGTCTATCTGTCGATCATCACCCAGGCGATGACCTTCGCCCTGATGCTGGCCTTCTTCCGCAACGACATGGGCCTGGGCGGCAACAATGGCCTGACCGACTTCAAGGACATCCTCGGCTATTCGGTCCAGGCCAGCGAGACCCGTGCCGCGCTGTTCTTCGCCTCGGCCGTCGCGCTCGCCCTCGGCCTCATCATCTCGGCCGCGGTCGTCAGTTCGCGCTTCGGCAAGGCGCTCACGGCGGTGCGCGACGCGGAGAGCCGGATGCGCTTCCTCGGTTATCGGGTCGAGGGCTTCAAGCTCTTCGTCTTCGTCCTGTCGGCCGCGATGGCGGGCGTCGCGGGCGCCCTTTACGTGCCGCAGGTCGGCATCATCAATCCCGGCGAGTTCGCGCCGGGCAACTCCATCGAGGCCGTTCTGTGGGTGGCCGTCGGCGGCCGCGGCACGCTGGTCGGCCCGATCATCGGCGCCGTCCTGGTGAACTTCGGCAAGACCTGGCTGACCGGCGCCCTGCCGGAGGTCTGGCTGTTCGCGCTGGGCGCGCTCTTCATCGTCGTCACGCTGCTGCTGCCCAAGGGCATCGTGGGCCTGTGGGGCCAGATGAAGAACCGGTCGCAGGCCCGCAAGGCGAGGGCGCCGGCATGAATGCCCCGACCATGAGAAGCACGTCCGCGCTTCTCTACCTGAGCGGGGTCACCGTCTCGTTCGACGGCTTCAGGGCCCTGAACAACCTGTCGCTGCTGATCGAGCCCGGCGAGATGCGCGCGATCATCGGCCCCAACGGCGCCGGCAAGACCACCATGATGGACGTCGTCACCGGCAAGACGCGGCCCGACACCGGCGAAGTGGTGTTCGACGGCCAGGCCGATCTCACCAAGCTCGACGAGGCCAGCATCGCCACGCTCGGCATCGGCCGGAAATTCCAGAAGCCTACCGTGTTCGAGAGCCACACGGTGCGCGACAATCTCCTGCTGGCGCTGGCCGGCCTGCGCAGCTGGTACAAGCTGCTGCTCGCCACGCCGACCCGGGAGGAGGACCAGCGTCTCGACGAGATCCTGTCGATCATCCGCATGGAAGCGCAGCAGCACATGCTGGCCGCGCGTCTCAGCCACGGCCAGAAGCAGTGGCTGGAGATCGGCATGCTGCTGGCCCAGGATCCCAAGCTGCTGCTGGTCGACGAGCCGGTGGCGGGCATGACCGACGTCGAGACGGAGACGACCGCGCAGGTGCTGCGGGAGATCAACAAGACGCACTCGGTCGTGGTGGTCGAACATGACATGAGCTTCGTCCGCGCGCTCGGCGTCAAGGTGACGGTGCTGCACGAGGGCTCGATGCTGGCCGAAGGGACCCTCGACCAGGTGAGCGCCGATCCGCGCGTCGTCGAAGTGTATCTCGGGCGATGACGATGCTTTCAGTCCAGAACGTCAATCTCTACTACGGCGCCGCCCAGGCGCTGCGCGGCGTGTCGCTGTCGGCCACGATCGGCCGCGTGACCTGCCTGCTGGGCCGCAACGGCGTCGGCAAGACCAGCCTGCTGCGCGCCATCTCCGGCATGCAGTCGATCGCCTCCGGGACCATCCAGGTCGACGGCCAGGAAGTCTCGAAGCTGCCGCCCTACGAGCGCGCGCGGCGCGGCGTGGCGCTGGTCCCGCAGGGCCGCGAGATCTTCCCGCTGCTGACGGTGAAAGAGAATCTCGAGACCGGCTTTGCGCCGGTCAGCCGCGAGCACAAGAAGGTGCCGGACGAGGTGTTCGAGCTCTTCCCGGTGCTGCAGTCGATGCTGAAGCGCCGCGGCGGCGATCTCTCGGGCGGCCAGCAGCAGCAGCTCGCGATTGGCCGGGCGCTCACCATGCGACCCAAGCTCCTGCTGCTCGACGAGCCGACCGAAGGCATCCAGCCGTCGGTCATCAAGGACATCGGCCGCGCCATCGTCTACCTGCGCCAGCGGGGCGACATGGCGATCGTGCTGGTCGAACAGTATCTCGACTTCGCCCACGAACTCGCCGACGACTTCGCCGTCATGGACCGCGGCGAAGTCGTGCTCTCGGGTACGCGCGAAACCTTCGACGTCGAGGCCGTGCGCAAGCACATGACGGTGTAGGGAAAAACTCGTCGTCTCGACCGAAGCCCCGAAGGGGCGAAGTGGAGAGATCTTCTCTCCACCAAATGCCGGAAAATCGTTGAGAGAAGGTCTCTCCACTCCGCCTCGCTGTGCTCGGCTTCGGTCGAGACGACGGGGTTACTCTTGTGGAGATCAGCGCGCCGTCTGCGCGCCTCGCACCAGCCGGCCCGGGCGTTCACCCGTCAGCTCGTCGTTCTGCAGTGTCTCGACGCCGGCGTTGAACGTGTGGCGGTAGCCCGAGGCGCGCTGGATCAGGCGGCGGCCGCCGGTCGGCAGGTCGTAGGTCACCTCGGGGCGCTTCAGGGTGAGGGCATCGAAGTCGATCACGTTGATATCGGCCTTGTGGCCGGGCGCCAGCAGGCCACGGTCCATCAGCCCGTAGGCCTCGGCCGTGCCGCGCGTCTGCTTGGCGATCAGGAATTCGAGATCTAGCTTCGGTCCGCGCGTGCGGTCGCGGCCCCACAGGGTCAGCAGCGACGTCGGCGAGGAGGCGTCGCAGATCACGCCGACATGGGCGCCGCCATCGGCGATCCCCAACACCGACGCGGGGTCGGTGATCATCTCGTGCACCACGTCGAGGCTGCCATAGGCGTAGTTCTCGAACGGCAGCATCAGCAGGCCCTTGCCGCCGCGCGACATCATTTCCTCGAGCGCCACCGCCTGCGGCGTGCGGCCGGTGCGCGCCGCGATCGCTGCGATCGAGTCCTTGCCGTCGGGCTCGTAGTCGGGCCGCTCGTCGATCGGGAACATCCGGTCGAACGCCTGGGCCATGAAGGCGCGCGGGTTGGGCTCCTGCTGCGTCTCGGTGAGCGCCTTGCGCAGGTCGGCGTCGGCGACGAGGCGCTGGTAGCGTTCCTCGGGCGACAGCTTGCGCATGTCGAGCCAGGCGCGGTGGCCCGCGAACGGATGCGCCGTCGTCTCGAGACCCATGATGACGCCGATCGGCCGGGAGCCCACCTGCGCGTTGGCCACGCGGCCGCTGCGGCGCACGGCATTGATCTGGTCGAGCGTCTCGCGCCACAGCTTCGGCTGCGCATCGACCTGGACCAGCAGGCAGGAGAGCGGACGGCCCGCCAGCCTGGCCGCTGCGTCGAGTGCCTCGAATTCACCGGGGCCGAAGTCCGAATTGACCTGCAGCACGCCGCGGCCGGCGCGCTTCATGCCCTGGGCGATGCCCAGCAGCTCGGCCTCGCGGGCGCTGAGCGAGGGCGTGAACCGTCCGTCGCGCGCCTTGTGCTTGGTCGTGCGCGAGGTCGTGAAGCCCATGGCGCCGGCATGCAGCGCCTCTTCGGTAAGGCGGGCCATCTCCTCGATCTCGCGTTCGGTCGGCACCTCGGCATGGTCGGCGCCGCGATCGCCCATCACATAGAAGCGCAGCGCGCCGTGAGGGAGCTGTGCGGCCACGTCGACCGCGCGGTCCATCGAGGCCAGCGCGTCGAGATAGTCGGGGAAGGACTCCCAGTTGAACTTCACGCCCTCGCTGAGGACGGTGCCGGGAATGTCCTCGACGCCTTCCATCAGGTTGATCAGGTAGCCGGAAGCGCCGGGCCGCACCGGCGCGAAGCCGACGCCACAATTGCCAAACACCGTCGTGGTGACGCCGTGCCACGAGGAGGGCGTGACGAACGGATCCCAGGTCGCCTGACCGTCATAGTGCGTGTGGATGTCGACGAAGCCCGGGGCCACGATGAGCCCTTCGGCATCGAACTCGCGTTTGCCGGCGCCCAGCTTGGGACCAACGGCGGCGATCCGGCCGCCTTGCACTGCAACATCGGCGACGCGGCGCGGGGCGCCGGAGCCATCGATCACGGTTCCGTTTCGGATGACGAGGTCAAACATGGCAGGAAGGATAGGCCCTGAGGGCCGGCCCGGTCTATGTTCGATCCTCGAACAGCCACCTCGTCCGGGGGACCGACCTTTGCAGAAACCGCTTCTCTTCTCGCCGCTCAAGATGCGCGGCGTCACCGCGCCCAATCGCTGTGTGGTCTCGCCCATGGTCCAGTTCCGCGCGACGGACGGGCTGGTGAACGACTTCCACCTCGTCCATCTCGGCAAGTTCGCGCTCGGCAGGTTCGGCACCGTATTCACCGAGAACTGCGCCGTGGAACCGCGCGGTCGTGTCACCCAGGGCGATCTTGGACTTTGGGATGACAGCCAGATCGCGAGCCATAAGCGGCTGACCGACTTCATCCGCGGCGAGGGCGTGCTGTCGGCGACGCAGATCACCCATTCGGGCCGCAAGGGCTCGACGCCACGCACCTTCGACAAGCGCGGCCAGTTCGGACCGGAAGGCGCCGGCTGGAAGAAGTGGGAAGTTGTCGGCCCGACCGACCTCGCGGCGGCCGAAGGCTGGCTGAAGCCGCGCGCCCTCTCCGAGGCCGAGATCGAGGAGCTGGTGCAGAAGTTCGCGGCCGCTGCGAAGCGCGCCGATGCCGCCGGGTATGACGTGCTCGAGGTGCACGGTGCGCACGGCTACCTGCTGGCGCAGTTCCTCTCGCCGATCAGCAACACCCGCAACGACCAGTATGGCGGCGACCGGGCCGGCCGCATGCGCTTCCCGCTCGATGTGGCGCGCGCCGTGCGCCAGGCATGGCCGGAGAACAAGCCGCTGTTCGTGCGCGTCTCCGCCGTCGATGGCGGTGGCGGCTGGGATGTCGACGACACGGTGGCTTTCGCACAGGAGCTGAAGGCGATCGGTGTCGACGTGATCGACTGCTCCTCCGGCGGCATCGCTGGTGCCGCGACGGCGGCCGGTGTCAAGCGCGGCCTCGGCTTCCAGGTGCCGTTCGCGTCGGCTGTGAAGAAGCAGGCGGGCATCTCGACGATGGCCGTCGGCCTGATCCTCGACGGGCCGCAGGCCGAGGCGATCCTGCAGTCGGGCGACGCCGACCTGATCGCGATCGGCCGCCAAGCGCTCTACGAGCCCTTCTGGGCGCTCCACGCCGCCCAGGCGCTGGGCTGCGATCCCGACTTCGACCTGTGGACGCCGGAATACGGCTGGTGGCTGGAGAAGCGGGAGTACACGCTCGGCCGGAAGTAAGAAGAAGATCGATAAAAACGGGAAACGCACATGACAGGTATTCTTGCGGGCCTCCGCATCGTCGAGGGCTCGGCGTTCATCGCCGCGCCCTTGGGGGGCATGACGCTGGCCCAGATGGGCGCCGACGTGATCCGCTTCGACGACATCAAGGGCGGTCTCGACAATGAGCGCTGGCCGGTCGCCGGGGATGGCCGCTCGATCTACTGGGCCGGCCTCAACAAGGGCAAGCGCTCGATTGCCGTCGACCTGCGCAATCCCAAGGGCCGCGAGCTGCTCACGGCGCTGATCACCGCGCCGGGCGAGGGCGCCGGCATCTTCACCACCAACATGCCGGCGCGCGGCTGGCTCGCCTACGAGGAGCTGGCGAAGAAGCGTGCCGACCTGATCGCCCTCAACATCATCGGTGCGCGCGACGGTTCGGCCCATGTCGACTACACCGTGAACGCCATCACCGGATTTCCCATGGTCACCGGCCCGGTCGGCCATGAAGGGCCGGTGAATGCGGTCTGCCCGCCCTGGGATCTCGCCGCGGCCTATGCCGGCGCCCTGTCGCTGCTGGCGGCCGAGCGTCATCGCCGGATGACGGGGCAGGGGCAGAAGATCGTGCTGCCGCTGCAGGATATGGCGCTCGCGACCACCTCGGCCCTGGGTTACATCGGCGAAGCGGTCGTGAACGATGTCGACCGGCCGCGCTTCGGAAACGAGATCTTCGGCACCTTCGGTCGTGACTTCCGCACGAAGGATGGCCGCTTCGTGATGATCTGCATCTTCTCGGATCGCCACGTCGATGCGCTCGCAGCCGCCGGTGGGTTCACGGACGCCTTCAGGAAGATCGAGGTCGAGACGGGTGTCGATCTCAAGAGCGATGCCGGCCGCTGGAACGCCCGCCAGCAGCTCATTGCCGTGATCGAGCCGTGGGTCGCCGCCCACCATGCAGCGGAAGTCTCGGCCGCCCTGAAGAAGGCCGGTGCGCTTTGGGCGCCTTACCAGACGTTCCGGGAGCTGGCCGCCGACAGGGCGAACGTGCTCGACAATCCGTTGTTCACCATCCTCGACCAGCCAGGCATCGGCCGCTATCCGGTCGCCGCCTCGCCGATGCAGTTCGGCGCGGTGCCGCGCCAGCTGCCGCAGCCGGCGCCCGTCCTCGGCCAGCATACGGACGAGATCCTGTCCGGTATCCTGGGCCTGCCCGGGCACGAGATCGCCCGGTTGCACGACGACAAGGTCATCGGTGGCCCCCGATAGGATCCTCATCGCCGGCGGCGGCATCGGCGGACTGGCGACGGCGCTGGCGCTCGCCCAGAAGGGCATCGCCTCGCAGGTGCTGGAGAAAGCGAGCCGACTGGGCGAGATCGGCGCCGGCATCCAGCTCGGGCCCAACGCCTTCCATTGCTTCGACCGGCTCGGTGTCGGCGAGGCGGCGCGCGGCATGGCGGTCTATATCGACCAGCTGCGGCTGATGGATGCGCTGGCCGACGGCGAGATCTGCCACATCGACCTCGGGGAGAGGTTTCGTGCCCGCTTCGGCAATCCCTACGCCGTCGTGCATCGCGGCGATCTTCACGGCGTACTGCTGAAGGGGTGCGAGGATCATCGCCTGATCGAGCTGCGCACCAGTGCCGAAGTCACCGGCTACGACCAGGATGGCACGTCGGTCGCCGCCCGGCTGCGCAACGGCGAGACGGTCAGGGGCCGCGCCCTGATCGGCGCCGACGGGCTGTGGTCGAACGTGCGCGCGCAGGTGACCAACGACGGGTCGCCGCGCGTGTCGGGCCATACGACCTACCGCTCGGTGATTCCGACCGACCAGATGCCGGAGGATCTGCGCTGGAACGCCGCGACGCTGTGGGCCGGGCCGAAGTGCCACATCGTCCACTATCCGCTATCGGGGTGGAAGCTCTTCAACCTCGTCGTGACCTATCACAACCACGCGCCCGAGCCCGTGGCCGGCAGGCCGGTCGATACGGAAGAGGTCCGCAAGGGCTTCGCCCATGTCTGCGAACGGGCACAGAACATCATAGGCCGTGGCCAAAACTGGCACATGTGGGTTCTCTGCGACCGTGATCCGGTCGACCGTTGGGTCGATGGGCGGGTGGCGCTCCTGGGCGACGCTGCACACCCTATGCTGCAGTACATGTCACAGGGAGGCTGCATGGCGATGGAGGATGCCGTCTGTCTCGCCGATTCCCTGTCCCGCAGCAATTCCGTCGAGAGCGGTCTGGTGACCTACCGCGACCGCCGCGTCCTGCGCACGGCAAGAACACAGCTGATGTCCCGTGCCATGGGCGATCACGTCTACCATCCGGCCGGGCCGCACGCGGCCTTGCGCAACGCGATGATGGGGGCGCGGACGCAGGATCAATGGCTCGATTCTCTGGAGTGGCTTTACGGCGGCAACGGCCTCGGCTAGGGCTGCAGCTTCGTAGGGTGGGTCAGCGGAGTTTCAGGGATGCGCCACGTCTTCTTCGTCCTCGCCTTGCTGTGCACCGCGCTGAACGCGGGCATCTTCTATTCCTTCTCGACCATCGTCATGCCGGGCCTCGATCTCGGCGGCGCCATGTCGGCCGTGAATACGATGCACGGCATCAACACCATCGTGCGCAGTCCCCTCTTCGCCATCGTCTTTTTCGGCGCCCTGATCCTGCCGCTGCTGGCCGCGCTCGGCGCCCGCTCGGCGGGGCATCGTGGCGCGGCGCGTCTCGCCGCCCTCGCGGCGCTGATCTACGCCGCCGCCGTGATCGGTGTCACCCTACAGGTCAACGTGCCGTTGAACGAGACGCTCGCCACTGTGGCGGGCGCCGATGCCAATGCCGCGAGCTACTGGAAGGATTTCTCCGTTCCGTGGGCGTCGTGGAACCACGTCCGCTCGCTCGGTGCGATCCTGGCCTTCCTCTGCCTGCTCGGCGCCTGGGCGGTAGACCTCACGTCGGCCGGCCGCCGCTCCTACGGTCTGCGCTGACCGCGGACCGTGACCGGAACGGACGTCAGATGATGACGTCCTCGTGCATCGCGGCCATCAGGCCCGGATTGTCGCGATAGTCGACGTGGACGCCGACCAGCACCGGACCTTCCATCGCCATCGCCTTCCTGAGAGTCGGGCCGACGTCATCGGCGTGCTTGATCATCAGACCCTGGGCGCCCATCGATTCGGCAAACTTCACCAGGTCGACGGGGCCGAAATGCACACCTGAATCGCGGCCATAGGCGGCGACCTGCTGGATGCCGACCATGTCGTAGCTGCCGTCGATCCAGACCAGATGCACGAAATTGCACTTGAGGCGCACGGCCGTCTCGAGTTCGACGGCCGAGAACAGGAATCCGCCATCACCCGACACCGACAACACCTTGCGGCCGGGCTCGGCGAGGCAGGCGGCAATGCCCCAGGGCAGTGCGACGCCCAGCGTCTGCTGCCCGTTGCTGATCAGGATCTGCCGCGGCCGGTGGCTGATCAGATGCCGCGCCATCCAGATGTGGAACGAGCCCATGTCGGAGCAGAGGGTCACATCCTCGTCGATCAGCTTCTGCAGCTCATGCACCAGGCGCAGCGGATGGACCGGGGCGCCGGTGCTCTTGGCCGACTCTGCGGCCACCGTCGCACGCTCGCGCTGGATCTCGGCCAGCAGCGCCGCTTGTGTCGGGCGATCCTTCGGCTGCAACAGCGCTGACAGGGCGCGCAGGGTGGCGGCGCTGTTGCCCATCAGCTCGACGTCCGGACGGTAACATTGATCGTAGTCCGCCGGGATGCAGTCGATGTGGATCAGCTTGCGCTTGCGTCCGGCATTCCAGAGGGCGGGGTCGTACTCTACGGGATCGAACCCCACAGTGATCACGACGTCGGCCTCGTCGAGCAGGCGATCGGCCGGCTGGTTGTGGAACAGGCCGACCCGTCCGCCGAAACAGTCGAGCCGGTCTCGCGGCACCACGCCCGCGGCCTGGTAGGTGCCAGCGACGGCGAGCCGCGTTCGGGCGAGCAGCGCACGAACCGCCTGGGCGACGGGACCCTGGCTCGCCAGCATGCCGAGCAGCACCACTGGCCGTTGCGCCGCCTCGATCATGGCGGCGGCGGCGGTGATCGCTTCGGTGCTGGCGGCGCCCATTGCCGGTACGGTTGCTGGGGTGAGGACGGCGCCGGGAGCGGGGGCCTTCATGACGTCCTTGGGCAATCCGAGAAAGGCGGTGCCCGGCCGGCCGGATTCGGCGGCACGGAACGCGGCGGCGGTCGCTTCGGAGATCGCCGATGGCGAATCGATCTCGGCCGCGTACTTGGTGATGGGCCGCAGCAGCGCCACCGTGTCCATGCTCTGGTGGGCCTGTTTCAGCCGGTCGGCGACCGGTACGGCGCCACCCAGCGCCACCACGGGATCGCCCTCGGTGTTGGCGGTGGCGAGGCCGGTGGCGAGGTTGGAGACGCCGGGGCCGGAGGTCACGAGCACGACGCCGGCCTTGCCGGTCAGCCGGCCCATGCCGCCCGCAATGAAGGTCGCGTTCTGTTCGTGCCGGCAGACGACCAGCTTGATCTTCGAGTCGACCAGCGCATCGAAGACGGGATCGATCTTGGCGCCGGGAATGCCGAATATGTACTCGACGCCCTGCGCCTCGAGGTTACGCACCAGCAGGTGCGCGCCGTTCTTCGGGTCGCTCATCGTGTTGCTCCGCTCTCGATTCCAGGCCGCGTCCGGGCGATCATGCCCGGACGGGCCGCCCTTGTCGCCCGCGATGGAAGGATGGCGCAATGCCGAGGCTGACTACCGAAGTCTATCAATCGCTCATGGATGCGCTTCTGGCGCACTGCGAGAAGACCGGCCAACCCCTGCGCCATTTCGTGTCTCGGGCGCTGTCCGAAGCGCTGGGCCTCGACCATTCGACGCTCTTCCAGGTCTCGACCACGGGCGCGTTGGTGCAGGGGGTCTACAACGAAGCGGTCACGGTGGGAGGCCTCAGGACGCACGGCGATTTCGGGCTCGGCACGTTCGAGGGGCTCGACGGCGAGATGGTCGTCCTCGACGGAAAATTCTATCAGGCCCATGCCGATGGCAGCATCACTGCACCTGCTGACGCGGCGCCCGTGCCCTTCGCGACCCTGACCAACTTCCAGCCGCAGCATCGCGGCAAGATCGAGAACGTCACGTCCATGTCGTCGCTCACCGGTGAACTCGACAAGTTGCGCCGGTCGGACAATCTGTTCTTCGCGGTGCGCGTCGACGGCCTGTTCGACGAGGTCTACTGGCGGGTCGCCTGCAAGGTCGAGGCGGGCGTTCATCTCGACAAGGCGACCGATGCCCAGGCCGAATTCCGGCAGAGCAATATCAAGGGAACGATGGTCGGCTTCTGGTCGCCGGCCTATTCGCGCACCATTGCCGTGGCGGGCTGGCATCTGCATTTCCTGACCGAGGATCGCAAGGCGGGCGGCCATGTGCTGGGCTGCAAGGCGGTCTCGCTCGACGTGCAGGTGCAGGACCTCGACGATCTACATCTGGCGATCCCCGAGACGCGCGAATTCCTGCATGCCGACCTGACCCAGGATCCGGCCGCCGCGCTCGAGAAGGCCGAGATGGCCAAGGATCGATAGGCCGTCACACAGGACGGATGATCTCCGTCCCGTGTTCCGCCCTGCCGGTCCCGGGGCCGGGGTTAAGTCCGCCGGCCCGGAACTGGCGGTCAGGTCTTGGGCGTCGGCGGGTTCGCCAGGATTTCGGCGCAGGCGCGCGCCACGTCGGAATCAGCGTCCTTGGCGCCCGGCATCGTGGCGAAGCCGCTCTTGGCGATCACGTTGCCACGGTCCCAGGTGCTGGCCTTGCTGAGTTCGGTGATCTTCGTCGCCGCGTCGGGCTGGCGGCTGAAGCGGTCGACGCAGATCGGCGCCAGGGCAACGACGACGGCGTCGCGGACTGCCGAGGCGGCCTCCTTGCGCGCCGTTCCGCCGGTGACCCATCCGCCCCAGGTGAATCCGACGACCGCACAGAGCACGGCGCCACCGACGGCGGTCCAGATCAGAGTGGAGATGTTCTTTGGCATTTCCATGGAAATATCCTTCCGGGGCCGTGCGGCCCCTGTCAGCTCGGCGCGCGCGGGATTGCACAGCCGGCGTTCGACAGAACGAGGAAGCTCGAGAACGAGACCGGCAACTCGGGCCGGTCCAGATGCGGTCGCCTCAGTACGTGGGCGGGAGCACACACATCTCTCAGCCATCGCAGGCCGACCATTTGGTGGGCGATGGTATAGACTTCGTACAGGTTGAGCGCGGGAGTGTCCAACCGACTGCAGTGGTGATTGGGACGAAACGATGAGACCGACACTCTTCCTGGCAACGCTTGCCGCGACGCTGGTCTTCGAGGCCGGAGCACCGCAGGCGCAGCCACAGGAGGCGGCGCAGTTCATCGCGCAGTGGCAGAGGAGCAATGCCGCCTGCCGTGCGCCCGCCACGCCCGGCCTCGAAGCGATCGCCGCCTGCGAGCAGCGCGACACCTATTCGAAGCTGCTGTCGGCTTCGGACTACTGCTACGGGCCGGGCGACGGCACGCCGGCCGGCTGGACACCCTGCGGCGGCGATCCCGCGTCGGGCAGGCCGAGCGCCAAGGCGCTCGCGGACGCGGCATTGGCGCGGGCGACCGCGCAGTTCCAGAGGATGGGCGGCGTGTTCGTTCTGCCGGCCACCGTGAACGGCACGTCGATGGCGTACTTCATCGTCGATTCCGGTGCGGCCAACGTCCAGATCCCGGAGGAACTCGCCGAGGAGCTGAGGCGCAACGGCACGCTCACCGAAGCCGATTCGCTGGGTCAGCGGCGCTTCACCCTGGCCGACGGCAGCGGGCTTCAGCAGCGTATCGTGCGCCTGCGCTCAATCAGGATCGGCGAGCGCACGATGGAGAATGTCATGGCTTCCGTGAGCCCGGCGCGCAGCCGGGCCCTGCTGGGGCAGAGCTTCCTGCGCCGCCTCAGCTCCTGGAAGATCGACAATGTGAGGAACTCGATCGAGTTCGAGTTCACCGGCTCGTTCTAGGTTGCGCGTGTCCTGCCGCTCAGGTCGGCGCCGGGATTTTCGCGTCCTTGATCACCTTGCGCCAGCGCACGGTCTCGTCGGCCAGGCGCTTGGCGTAGGCTTCCGGCGTGCCGCCGGTCGGGATGAAGCCGAGCGACGTCAGTCTCTCGCGCACCGCCTCCGCCTTCAGGGCGGCATTCACGGCGGCGTTGAGCTGCTGGATCGTCTCGGGCGGCGTACCCGCCGTCGTTGCCACGCCGAAATAGACCGCGGCCTCGAGCTCCGGCATGCCGAGTTCGCTCGCCACCGGCACGGTCGGGATGTTGGGGACGCGGCTCTTGGCGCCGCACAGCAGGCCGCGCATCGTGCCGGCGCGGATCTGCGCGTCGACCGGTGTGGTCACGTCGACGAAAGCCGGGACGTGGCCCGCGACCGCGTCGCGCAGCGCCTCGGCGGCGGCCTTGTAGGGGATATGCTGGAGCTTGCCGTTGGTGCGCGTGGCGATCACCTCGCCCCAGAGGTGCGGCAGGCCGCCGGAGCTGGAGGTCGAGTAGTGCACGGGGCCCGGCTGTGCCTTCACCCATTCGATGAATTCGGCGAAGGTCTTGGCCGGATTGTTGGCATTGACGGCGAGCACGCAGGGAATGTCTGCGAGCTGCGCCACCGGCGCGAGGTCCTTCTGCGGGTCTATCTGCATGGGAATGTCGAACGCCGGCTGCAGCGCCGCCGTAGTGGTCAGGATCATCAGGCTGGTGCCGTCAGGCTTGCTCTTGGCGACGTTCACCATGCCGACCATCGTGCCACCGCCCGGCCGGTTCTCGACCACGATGTTCTTGCCGGTATCGGCCGCCATGCGCTCGGCCAGGACTCGGCCGGCCGTATCGGTCGAACCGCCGGGACCGTAGGGGACGACGAGGCGGATCTGCCCGCTCTGCCCGAAGGCGATCGAGGGCAGGGTGAGGGCAGCGGCGGTGCCGGCCACGAAACTACGACGCTGGATCATGTGGAGTCCTTCCCTTGTTTGTTTTCGTTGTCGGGGAGGAAACTAAGTCGGGACTTCGCGTTGCGGCAACACGAGTGCGATGCCTCCTACCGCCAGCCGAACGGTAGATGGCAGATTCAGGGCAGGGATTTGCGCAACTCCGCCGTGCGTGCGGCATCGATGCTGCGGCCATTCGCGTCGATCGCGACGGCATAGTCCCGCCCGGCACTTTCGATGCTCACGAGTCCGTCCCGGACGTCGCGCAGCACGCGCTCCGGATCGCGAGTCCGCGGATCGCCGTAGCCGCCCCCGCCGGGCGACAGCGCGCGGTAGGTTCCCGGGCCATGGCGTTCCACGCCGTATTTCGGCGCCTGGATGCGCCTGCCGTCGCTCAGGGTGAGCACCACCTCGCCCCCGGCGCCGGCCCGGCCGCCCGCGACGCCGAAGCTCGACGGCGCCCCGGCGCCCTCGCCGCGAAAGGCGTAGTCCGCCGGGGTGAAGATCTCGACTTCGTAGTCGCAGCCGGCGCCGCCACGGAAGCGCCCTGCGCCCGCGGTGTCGCAGCGCAGCTCCTGGCGATGGAAGCGCGCCGGGTAGAGCTGCTCGTAGGTCTCGAGGTTGGGCAGCGTGAGTCCGCCCAGGGTGATGAGGTGACCGATCAGGTGGAAGCCGTCGCGGCCCTCGACACCGCCGCCGGCCGGCGCGCCGGCCCACTGGTACATGACGTAGCGCCCGCCGTCGTCACGCAAGCCCGCCGTGACGGCATGCACCGCCTTCGACCAACCGGCCGAGGCGCGCTCGGGGAGGGACTGGGCCAGCGCCTTCCACATCGCGTGGATGATCTCGTGCGCCACGAACACCGTGTTCATGGTCATCGGCGCCGGCATGCGCGCATTCACCAGCGTGCCTTCGGGCAGCCGGATCTCGACGCTGCGGAAAGCGCCCTCGTTCTTCGGCAGGTCGGGCTCGAAGAAGGAGGCCAGCGCCATGAACACCGCCGAGGTCGAGTTGGCGACGGAGCTGTTCTTGAAGCCGCGCACCTGCGGCGAGGTGCCGGCGAAATCCACGACGAGCTTGCGGCCCTTCACCGTGATCGTGACGGCGATCTTCGCATCGATCGGCTCGAAGCAGTCGTTGTCGACCGGCTCTTCGCCTGTCCATACGCCCTGCTGCAGGCGATCGATGCAGGTCTGGAAACGCCGGTCGGCATGGTCGAGCACGCCTTCGAAGAATTCGTCGGCACGGTCGACCCCCAGCTCCTCGACCAGCAAGGCAAGCCGCTCGGCCCCGATGCGGGTCGAGCCGATCATGGCGCGCAGGTCGCCGTCGAGCGCCTCGGGGAGGCGTGTGTTCAGCATCAGCAGGCGCCACAGGTCGTCGCGGACCTTGCCGGCTTCGATCAGCTTCAGCACCGGCAGGCGGATGCCTTCGTGGAAGATCTCGGTCGCGGCGGAATTGTAGGTGCCGGCCGCACCGCCGCCGATATCGGCCTGATGGGCGCGGTTGCAGGCGAAGGCGACGAGCTTGCCGCCGACGAACACCGGCCGCGTGATCACCCAGTCGGGCAGGTGGTTGCCGCCCGCCGTATAGGGATCGTTCAACAGGAACACGTCTTCGGGCGCGATGGTATCCTTGAAGTCGCGCAGGATGGCGCGCACGGCGAAGCCGCCGCCGCCGGTATGGATCGGGATGCCGTCGGCCTGGCTGATCAGGGTGCCGCGCGCGTCGGCGATGAAGCAGGAGAAATCGTGGCTCTGGCTGAAGATCGGCGAGCGCGCGGTGCGCGTCATCACCCAGCCCATCTGGTGCGAGATATGGTCGAGCCGGTTCTGCACCAGTGCAAGCGTGACGGGATCGAGGTTCACGGGCTGATCCTCCAGTCGTTTACCTCACCCTGAGGAGGCCGCGCAGCGGCCGTCTCGAAGGGTCGGCACGAGCACCTTGCCTGTTGCCCATCCTTCGAGACGCGCGCCTGCGGCGCGCTCCTCAGGATGAGGTGGTGTGGGTG
This sequence comes from Reyranella sp., assembly GCF_030651995.1. Lineage (GTDB taxonomy): Bacteria > Pseudomonadota > Alphaproteobacteria > Reyranellales > Reyranellaceae > Reyranella. The sequence goes on along the minus strand of NZ_JAUSBN010000055.1, from coordinate 116,453 downwards.
AGAGCTACGCGGCATTGGAGCCGACATGCACGAGGAAATCGTCGCGCTCGTCGACTTCGAGCACGTCGCGGGGGCCGACGAACGCTGTCGTCGTGCGTTCCTCGACCAGCAGGGGGCCGTCGAGGCGACAGCCCGGCCGCAGGTCGGCGCCGTCGTAGATGGGGACGTCGAGCCAGCCGGTCGCGGGATCGATCCAGACCTTGCGGGTCTCGAGCGGCTTCGGCGCAGCGGTCTGGGGCGAGCGCGCCGCGGGCGGCGTCCAGTCGAGCCGGCCACGACCCACGACGCGCAGCGCGGTGATGTCGATGCGGCCGCCCGGTTGGATATGGCCGAACAGCCGCTGGTGCTCGGCCTCGAAGGCTTTTCGTGCCGCGGCGGCATCGAAGCCTGAGGCCGAAAGCGGCGCGCGCACCGGCCATTGCTGGCCGTCATAGCGCAGGTCGAGCTGGCGCTCGATCGCGACCTCATCCTCGCCAAAACCATCACGCGCTAGCGCCTCGCGGGCACGCGCTTCGAGCTGGGTAAAGCCTGCTTCGAGCGCCGCGGTCTCGACCTTGTCGAGATCGGCCAGGAAGACCTGCAGATAGTCCTGACGCACGTCGGACTGCAGCATGCCCATGGCGCAGAAGGCGCCGGCGGCGCGCGGCAGCAGGGCGCGGCGGCATCCCAGCGCGCGGGCGACCGCGGTGCCGTGCATCGGGCCGGCGCCGCCCGCGGCGACGAGGGTGAAGGTCGCGGGATTGTGGCCGCGCTCGATGCTGAGCCGCTCGACGGCATGCAGCAGGTTCTGCTCCAGCAGGCGGATGACACCGGCCGCGGCCTCCTCGACCGAGAGGCCGAGCGGCTTGGCGAGCTTGGTCTCGATGGCCTTGCGGGCAAGCGTGGCGTCGAGCGTGACGGCGCCGCCGGCCAGCGGGCCGGGGCGCAGGCGGCCCAGCACGAGCTGCGCATCGGTGACGGTTGGGTTTTCGCCGCCCAGCCCATAGGCTGCGGGGCCAGGCCGGGCGCCGGCGCCCTGCGGGCCCGCATGGAGGAGGCCCGCATCGTCGACCCAGGCGATCGTGCCACCGCCCGCGCCGACCGTGTGGATCTCCACCGAAGGGGTCGTGAGATGGTAGCCGTCGATGGTGAGCTCGTCGGTGACGGGCACGTCGCCGCGCGCCATCACCATCACGTCGCAGCTCGTGCCGCCGATCTCCATCGAGATCAGGTTTGCCTTCTCGCCCGGCGCGGCGCAGCCCTTGAGGGCGCCGACGCCGGCCGCCGGGCCGGACAGGACCAGCATCACCGGCCGCGCCGCCACCTGGTCGACGGAGACGGCGCCGCCATTGCTCTGCAGCAGCAGCAGCGAACGCGGCAGGCCGAACTGGCGCAACTGTTCGTCAAGCGCGCGCAGGTAGCTCGTCACCTTGGGCGCAACGTAGGCGTTCACGACGGCGGTCGAGCCGCGCTCGTATTCGCCCATCGTCGGCATGACCTCGCTCGACAGCGAGACCCATTTGCCGTTCCACGCCTTGGCGAGCTGGCCGCCGACGGCGCGTTCGTGCGCGCCATCGAGGAAGGAGTTGAACAGGCAGACCGCGACCGACTCCACGCCCTCCTCGGCGAAGACCCTGGCGGCGGCATCGACATCCTCGGCGCTCAGTGGCGCCAATTCCGTGCCGTCGGCAGCGATGCGCCCGCGTACCGGCAGGCGCAGGTAGCGTGGCACCAGCACCTGCGGGAACGGCGCGCGATGGTCCCACTGGTTCTCGCGGATGCCGCGACGGATCTCCAGCGAATCGCGGAAGCCCTCGGTCGTCAGCATCCCGACCCTGGCGCCCTTCTTCTCCAGGATCGTGTTGGTCGCCACGGTCGAGCCGTGCACGAACAGCGCGCAGTCGCGCAGCAGTGCGGTCAGCGTGATGTCGAGTTGCTGCGCGGCCAGCCGCAGCACGCCCAGCACGCCTTCGCTGGGGTCGGCCGGCACCGATGGCGCCTTGAAGATGCGCACGGCGCCGGCGGCGTCGCGCAGCACCATGTCGGTGAAGGTGCCGCCGACATCGACACCGATGCGCCAGGGGGCGACGAGGGCGGACGAGGCCGTCACTTCGGAAGGCTTTCCAGCACTTCGTCCGTATGCTCGCCCAGTGTCGGTGCCGAGCGCGCCGAATGCGGCCGTACATGGTCGAACGCGATCGGCAGGCCGACCACCTTCGGTCCGCCCGGCAGTTGCTGGATGAGCTTCGACGCCTCCATCTGCTCGGTGCGCGCCAGCTCGCCGATATCGTTCACGGCGGCACAGGGCACGCCGGCCTTTTCCATCGCCTCCAGCCATTCGGCGCGCGGCCTGGCCTTCAGCGCCTCGGCAATCATCGGCAGCAGCTCGGCCTTGTGGGCGACGCGCTGCGCGCTTTTGGCGAACTTCGGGTCGGTGGCCCATTCGTCGCGACCCAGCACCTTGGCGCAGCGCGCCCACAGCCGGTCGTTGCCGGGCGCCAGGCAGATCGGATGATCGGCCGTGTCGAAGGTCTGGTAGGGCACGATCACCGGGCTGCCGGTGCCGTGCCGCTGGGAGACCGTGCCGTTGGCGAGATAGCCGTTCACCTGGCCCTCGACCCAGTGCACCGCCGAGTCGAACAGGGAGGTGTCGACCAGGCAGCCCTTGCCTGTCTTGTCGCGCAGCCGCAGCGCCGCCAGCGCGCCGATGGTGCAGAACATGCCGGTCGCCTTGTCGTTGATCGAGGCGCCGCAGAAGGTCGGCGGATCCTCCGGCCGGCCGGTCACGCTCATCATGCCGCCATAGGCCTGCAGCAGCGGATCGAAGGCCGGCTTCATGCGCAGCGGCCCCTGGTAGCCGAAGGCCCAGATCGAGCAGTAGATCAGGCGCGGATGGCGCGCGAGCATGGTCTCGGGACCAATGCCGACCTCGTCGACCACGCCGGGCCGCAGGTTCTGGATCAGGATGTCGGCCGTCTCGCAGAGCTTGTGGAGCTTGTCGACGTCTTCGGCGAGCTTGAGGTCGAGCACGACCGAGCGCTTGTTGCGGTTCTGCGAGTAGAAGTAGAGCGAGGTCTTGCCGTCGGGACCGAACGGAGGCCCCCAGATGCGGGCATCGTCGCCGCCATCGGGCTTCTCGATCTTGATCACGTCGGCGCCCATGTCGGCCAGGATCACCCCGGCCAGCGGACCGGCCAGCGCCTGGCCCACTTCGATGACGCGAACTCCCTCAAGCGGTAGTGTCACTTTCAATCCTCTTCCCGAGCCTGACGGCATGCGTTTGTCCCCAGCATCCTAGCCGCCGGCGGCCGTCACAGGCTACTTGAAGAGGCTCGCGAAGCGGAACCGTCTGCTCGACGAAGGCTCCTTGCAATAGGCACACCTATTGCTTCGTCCCGCAAGATGGTCACCGCCAGGCCCCTGTCTGACGCCGAGGAAGCGAGCGCGACCGGCACGGCCGATTCGGCGCCTTCCGCGATGGATATCGGCATGCAGCTCCGCCGCATTCTCGGTGCCCCCTGCTTCGCCACCTCAACGCGCAGCAGGCGCTTCCTCGCCTACATCGTCGAGCGTGCTCTGGCGGGCGAGGCGCGCCTGTTGAAACAGTACAGCATCGCCACCGAGGCGCTCGGCCGCGGTCCGGAGTTCGATCCAGATTGCGACCCGCTGGTGCGATTGGAAGCGGGCAAACTGCGCCGCAACCTCGACAGCTACTATGCCAACCAGGGTGCCGGCGACCCGGTTCGCATTTCTGTGCCGCGCGGGAGTTACGTGCCGACCTTCGAACGGGTGTCGCCAATGCGCCCGGACGCGGGCGTCGCGATGCTGGGCACGCTCGCACCAACGCGGCTGCTGGTTGTGCAGACCAGCGGACTCGGCCCGGAGGCTGCGTCCTTTTCCCAGGGATTGACCGAACAGCTCACGGTCGAGCTGGCGCGCTATCCGGACCTCTCGGTGGCGCCCGCGATCCCGATCCTTCCCGAAGGTGCATCGCCTGCGTCTCTGGCCCTGTCGACGAGGGCGCGCTTCATCGTGACCAGCAGCGCGCGCCAGAGTGGGAGGCGACTGCGCGCCGTCCTGAAGCTGCACGATCTGCAGGCCAACGCGATCATCTGGACCGATTCCTTCGACGGCCCGCCCGACGCCACTGCCACCATCGAGGTGCAGGACGCGATCGCACGCCGTGTCTCGGCCGAGATCGCCGACTTCCACGGCGTGATCTGCCGGCTGCTCGCCTTCGAGTCGGTCAGTAGCGAGGCGGGAGGCTGCGATGCCGATCACGTGTGGACGCCGCACGTCGCCATCCAGCGCCATCGCTATCTTACGCGCATCACCAACGAGCAGGTCTACCGCCTGGCCCGGGCCGACCTGGAGATCGGCGTCAGGCGCACACCCTATTCGGCGATGATGTGGGCGGCGCTGGCACACACCGCCTTCACGGGCAATTGCCTGGGCTTCGATGATGACGTCGATTTCTTGCAGACCGCGGACCGCTATACCCAGCGCGCCATGGAACTCGACCAGGGCTGCGCCCATGCACACGTGGCAGCCGCGACTATCGCGATGTACCGTCGTGATCTCGCCGGCGCGTTGGAAGTCTGCGAGCGCTTGGCGGCTGGAAATGCTCATGCGCCGAGTACCAAACTCAGCGCCGGCTTTTTCCGCTCTCTGGCGGGAGATTGGGAAACCGGCGCGCAGCTCATGGCGCAAGCGCTGGCAGTGATCCGCCATCCGCCGGGCTGGGCATTTCGGGCCACCTTCCTCAATGCCTATCGCCAGCGGGACTATCTGGGCGCGCTGAACGAATTGAAGGCCTACCCGGCCGGTGAGCAGTTCACGCCCTCGTTGCTCCGCGCCGCCGCTTTCGGCCAGCTGGGCCGGTCCGAGGAGGCAGCCCTCGCCATGGCCGAGGTGCGTCGCAAATGGCCTCACTTTCCACGGTTCGCCGACCGGTATTTCCGCTATCTCTCGGGAGTTGATGCGCTGTCAGAGCACCTGCACCAAGGCCTGCGCAAGGCAGGCCTCGACGCCTAGCCGAAGCGGCCGGGTAGCATACCCCCCAATAACGGTAGCTACCCTGCACCGGGTGGTGGGCGCTCCGTAGAGTGATCGAAATTCCGATTCCTCTGGAGGCCGAACATGGCTCTGACCCGGCGATCATTCAGCATTCTCTCGTCCCTTTTGCCCGTGGCAGGCCTCACCACAACGCGTGCGACGGCCCAGGATTTCAAAGGGGAGGGCGGCAAGGTGCGGGTCGCCTCATTCCCCGGGGGCAACGACTATCCGTTCTGGGCGATCGCCAAGCTCGGGCTCGACCGCAAGTACGGGTTCGAGCTGGAGAACGTGTCGGTGCAGCCCGGCGGCGCGGCGTTGACCGCGTTCCGATCGGGTGCGGTCGAGGGCGGCCTGATGAATTGGCTGGAACTGGCGCGCGTGCGGACGGCGGGCGAGGAGATCGCCGCGATCGTGCCCTTCCTCGAGATGCCCAATGTCTGGGTCGTGCCGAAGAACTCGCCGGCCAAGACTGTAGCCGACCTGAAAGGCAAGAAGGTCGGCACGTACAACCGCTTCAGTCCGGAATGGGTGCTTTACCTTGCTACCGCCAAGGCGAAGTTCGGCTACGACCCGCGCACCGACAGCACCATCCAGGATGCGGGCCCGGGCCTCCTGCGCGGCCTAATGGATCAGAAGCAGCTCGACGCGACGTTCATCTTCTACAACCTCGCCATGCCGATGGTTGCCTCGGGCGAGTACCGGATCCTGTTCAACAGCAAGGATCTGCTCAAGCTTGCGGGCATGCCCACCAGTACGATGCTGACGTCGGTCGCGTTCCGTGAAGCCTATGGCCGCTCGAATCCAAAGAACGTCCGCGCCTTCGCCATGGCTTATCGCGACGCCGTCGAATACCTGCGCACCAACGACCCGATCTGGGTCGAGTGCCTGGCGCGGCAGAACATCACCGACGCGGCTGTCGTGCCGCTGATGCGCGACTACAGCCGCGACGTGACGATGGCACGTTTCTCGGCCGACCCGATGGCCGAGACCAAGCAGCTCTTCGACTTGCTCTATGCGACGGGCGGCAAGGAAGCCATGGGTGTCGACGCCCTGCCGACGGGCATTTTCAACACCAGCTTCTCGAGCTGACAGACCGTGAAGTCGCGTCTGTTCGTGGGCGCGGTGCCGAGGCTGGCGTCGGTCGCAATGCTGCTGACGATCTGGTACGCGGCGGCTTGGCTGCCGGCCAAGCCATTGTTGCCGCCGCCGCACCAGGTGCTGATCTACCTGGCGCAGGACATCCAGAAGCCGGAAATCTGGAAGCATCTGGGCGTGACGCTGATGCGCATCTTTCTGGGATTTGCCCTGTCGATGGCGATCGCCATACCTTTCGGGATCGCGTTGGGTTTCTCGGCGTTCGCCCGCCATCTGTTCGGCTCCTGGGTGGTCATCGGGCTGATGATTCCCAGCCTCGTCTTCATCATCCTCGCCTACACCTCGATCGGCCTGAACGAGTTCGCGGCTGTCGTGGCGGCAGCGCTGGCCGTGGTTTGGGTACTGACCATCAACATCTGGGAGAGCGCCAAGGCCGTTGATGTGAAGTTGATCCAGATGGCGCGCGGGTTCGGCCTATCGTCGGTACGCATCGTGACGTCCGTCGTCCTGCCGCAGCTGGCCGCGTCGCTGATGGCATCGGCACGGTTCGGTCTCGGCCTCGTCTGGAAGATGGTGCTGTTTGTCGAGCTGCTCGGCCGCAGCAACGGCATTGGCTACCAGATCGAGTATTACCACCAGTTGTTCGATCTTGGCCGTGTGCTGGAATACACCGTGTTCTTCGTCGCCATCATGTTGCTGATCGAGGTCGTGGTGTTGGGCGGTATCGAGCGCCGCCTGTTCCGCTGGCGGCCCGCGGCGCGGCTGGCCTGACGCGATGTCGGTATCCATCGCTATTCGGGATTTTGCGAAGGAGTTCCAGACCGCTGATGGCTCCCGCCTTCGTGTGCTGGAGAACGTCGACCTGCAGGTGGCGCCCGGCGAGTTCGTGACGATCCTTGGGCCGTCGGGCTGTGGGAAATCCACCCTGCTCAATGCACTCAGCGGGCTCGACACGAGTTTCGAGGGAGTAGTCGAGATCGGTCGCAGCGCGGTGGGCGCCGCCAAGCCGCGCATCGCATATCTGTTCCAGGAGCCCCGCCTGCTGCCGTGGCGCACGGTACGCGGCAATATCGAGTTCGCGCTCGATGCGGCGCGCGTCCCCAAATCCGAATGGCCGGCGCGCTGCGAACGCTGGCTGCAGGCCGTCGGCCTCGCATCGTTCGCCGACTATTTTCCGCTACAGCTGTCAGGTGGCATGCAGCAGCGTGTCTCGATCGCGCGCGCCTTCTCGATTGAGCCGGAATTGCTGCTGATGGACGAGCCGTTCAGCGCGCTCGACGAGATCACTGCGCTCCGCATGCGCCAGCTGTTGCTATCGCTGTGGGAAGCCGATCGCCGCACCGTTCTGTTCGTGACACACAATTCACTGGAGTCGGTCTATCTCTCGGACCGCATCGTGGTGATGAAGAGTGGCCCCAATAGCCGCATCTGCGAAGAGATCGGGCTCGGCCATCTGCGCCGGCCGCGCACGTACGATGACCCGGCGCAGTACGAAACGCAACGTGCCGTGCTCGCCACCCTGATGCGGTACGTCTGATGAAGGGCAATGCGATCGTCGCAGGCGCAGGAATCGGCGGTCTGGCTGCCGGCCTGGCGTTGCTGCGCAAGGGTTGGCAGGTCCGCATCTACGAGCAGAGCGACGATATCCGGATCTTGGGCGCGGCGATCTACATCTGGGAGAACGGTCTTCGCGTGCTCGAGACGCTGGGCGTCTACGAGCAGGTGATCGCGGGCATCCAGCAGGTGCAGGTGCGCGAGCGGCGTGGCGCGAAAGGCGAGCTGCTGGGCGTCGAAAACACGGCGGCGAGTGGCCGCCTCTTCCTGCCGATGCGCCGTGCGCTACTGACTTCGCTCAAGGATGCGGTGCTGTCGGCGGGCGGCGAGATTCATTTCGGCAAGCCGATACAGGGCGCCGATCCCAGCGGCGCGCTGCGCTTCCGCGACGGCACGGTGGAGCACGGTGATCTTGTGGTCGGTGCCGACGGCGTCAACAGCCGGGTGCGAGACAGCCTCGGGCTACTGCGCTCAAGGAAGCCGGTGGGACAATACGGCTATCGCATCATGATCGACCGCCAGCCGGGCGAAGCCGCGCACGAATCCCGCAGCCGCATCAGCGAGCACTGGAATGGCAGCCGGCGGCTGCTCTATGCGCCCAGCAGCCCGCAGCAGGTCTATGTCCAGCTCACCTCCGTGCGCGGCGATCCGGCGGCCGGCGCTCCGTTTGACCGCGCCTCGTGGCTCGAGACCTTTCCGCATCTCGACTGGGTGATCGAGCGTATCCCCGAGGACGGCAAGGGCGACTGGTTCGAGGTCGTGCGCGTGCATTCCTGGGCACGCGGCCACGTTGCTCTGATCGGCGATGCCGTCAGCGCCCAGCCGCCGTTCCTCGGTCAGGGCGGCGGCGTCGCCATGACGTCGGCGCTGTCGCTGGCCGACGCGCTCGGTCGGCACGACGACGTCGAGACGGCGCTGGCGAGCTGGCAGGCCGACGAGCGGCGCTTCGTGGAATGGGTACAGACCGTCTCGCGCCTCTACGGCGACCTTGCGCTGATGCCACAAGCCCTGCGCAAGCTGACGCTGAAGCTGCTCACGGGCAACGCGTGGCTGCGCGAGCACACGATACGCTGTGCGGCGCTGCGACCGCCGACCGGTGCGCTGTGAAGCCGCGGCCGTTCGCCTATCGGCGCGCGACCTCGGTCGAGGAGGCATGCAGCCTGCTGGACGGGCCGGTCGATGCGCGGGTGATAGCGGGTGGCCAAAGTCTCGTGCCGATGATGAATCTTCGTCTCGTCTCGCCCGGGCTGCTGGTCGATATCGGCGGCCTTGCCGAGCTGCAGAGGGTGACGCTGGCCGGCGACGCGCTGCATATCGGTGCACTGGTCCGCCACCGCCAGGTCGAGACCGATTTGCTGGTGGCGCGTCACGTGCCACTGCTGGCGAGCGCGGTGCGGCATGTGGCGCACCAAGCGGTGCGCAACCGCGGCACGCTGGGCGGCAGCCTCTGCCATGCCGATCCGGCGGCGGAGTTTCCCGCCTGCATGCTTGTGCTCGAGGCGACCCTGCACATTGCCTCGTCCGGGTCCGAGCGCACCGTCGCGGCTGGCGACTTCTTCCGCGGCATGTTCGCTACGGCCCTCGAGCCGGGCGAGATGCTGACCGGCGTGTCGATTCCGCTGACCGCAGCGCGCGATCGGGCCGCCCTCCACGAGATGTCGCGCCGTCACGGCGATCTCGCGCTGGCGGGTATCGTCGGCCGGCGCGGGCAGGGGGTGCAGCGCTGGGCGGCGTTCGGCATCGAGGATCGCGCCGTTCGGCTTTTCCATCTCGAAACAGTGCTTGCGGACAGGCCGCAGGCCGGCGAAGCCGAGATGCTGGCGGCGCTCGCGATCGACCTGCCATCGACGGCGGGTGCAGGCACCGCGGGACGGGCCAAGCTCGTGATCGCCGCTGAACTGGCGCGGCGCTGCCGCGAAGATATCGATCGCGCGGGTGTGACGGCATGAGCGGCATCCACACGATCAAGTTCCGGCTGAACGGCCGCGCCGTGGCCAAGCATGTCGAACCGCGGACCAGTGCGGCCGACATGATCCGGCACGTGTCCGGTCTCACCGGTACACATGTCGGTTGCGAGCACGGCGTTTGCGGCGCCTGTTCCATCGTGCTCGACGGCGCGGTGGTGCGCGGCTGCCTAGTCTTTGCGGTACAGCTGGACGGCGCCGACGTCGAGACCATCGAGGGGGCGAGCGACAGCGGCCGTATTGCCGCGTTGCAGGCGGCTTTCGTCGACCGCAACGCGCTTCAATGCGGCTTCTGCACGCCTGGCATGCTCCTGATCGCGGCCGAGCTGCTGTCGCGCGAGCCCAGTCCCTCGCGCGAGCAAATCCGGGAGGCGCTGTCCGGCAACATCTGCCGTTGCACCGGTTACGAGGCGATCGTCGATGCCGTCGCCGCCGCAGCGAAGGTGAAACCATGACAGGCGCGACGACCAAGGCGGTCGGCTCGTCGCATCGGCGCGGCGACGCCACGCTGTTCGTCGGTGGCCGCGGCACCTACATCGACGATGTCGCGGTGCCGGGCGTGCTGCATGTGGCCTTCCTGCGCTCACCGCACGCGCATGCTAGGATTGTTGCCATCCGCACCGCCCACGCCGACGCGATGCCCGGCGTGGTGCGCGTCGTCACCGCCGCGGACCTGGCGCCGCTCTGCAAGGGGTGGCAGACCTCGCAGACCTATCCAGGCTACGTGCTCCGCACCCAGTATCCGCTGGCGACGGACCGCGTCGTGTTCGTGGGCCAGGCCGTCGTTGCGGTGGTGGCTGAGAGCCGCGCGCTCGCCGAGGATGCGGTCGAGCTGGTCGAGATCGATTGGGAGCTGTTGCCGCCGGCCTGCGACCTGGAAGGCGCGATGGCGCCGGACGCGGCGCGCGCCCATCCCGATCTTGCGGGCAACCTTGCCTATCAGGCCGACGTCGGCGATCCGGAGAACCGCGCGCTGTTCGATGAGGCGGCCTGCGTCGTTGAGGCCGCCTTCCGGTTCAACCGACAGACCGTGATGCCGATGGAGACGCGCGGCGTCGTGGCGAGCTACCTGCCGGGCGACGGCAGTCTGAGCGTGTATCAGAGCCACACCGCGCCGCATCAGCTGCGCTCGCTCTATGCCACCCATCTCGGCCTCGACGAGGGTCGCATTCGCGTGATCTGCCCGCATGTCGGCGGCTCGTTCGGCGCCAAGATCCATCTTTATTCCGACGAGGTGGCGACCGTGGCCATCTCGCGCCTGATCGGCCGGCCGGTAAAGTACATCGCCGACCGCATGGAAGCGCTGCTGGCCGACATCCATGCCCGCGAGCAGATCGTGACGGCGAAGCTGGCGCTCGACGCGGAGGGCAGGTTCGTAGCGTGGCGGGCTGAGACCCGTCTCGCCATGGGCGCCTTTTCGACCCATCCGGGCTCCAGCGTGCAGGAAGCTGACGAGGCGGTGCGGCTGGCCATGGCGCCCTATCGCGTGCCGCATGTCGGCGGCCGGCTCGAGGTCGTGTTCCAGAACAAGAACATCGTCGGCCAGTATCGCGGCGTCGGTCATCCGATCGCCGCGGCCATCGGCGAACACCTGATCGAGAAGGCGGCGGCCGCTATGGGGTTCGATCCCGTGGCACTGCGGCTCGCCAACTACGTACCGGACGACGCCTATCCGGTGAAAACGCGTACAGGCATCGATCTCGACGCGCTGTCGCATCAGGCCTGCCTGCGCCGGCTCGGGGAGATCATCGACATCCCGGCCCTCCGCGCCGAGAATGAACGGCTGCGTGGCGAAGGCATCCACAGAGGCTTCGGCATCGCCTGCTTCATCGAGCGCACTGCGACCAATGCGCCCTCCAACGCCCATATCCGCAAGGCCACGGCGCAGGACGGCATCACTCTGTCGGTCGACCCCTCGGGCGCGGTGCGCTGTGCCATCAGCGTTACCGACCAGGGGCAGGGCACGCACACGGTGGTGGCGCAGGTGATCGCCGACGAGCTCGGCGTCCCCTTCGATCGTGTTCGCATCGTTTCCGGTGACAGCCAAGCCACACCCTACGGCTCGGGCGTGCGTGCGTCGCGCGGTACCGCGGTCGGCGGCGAGCTGGCCCTCCAGGCCTCACGCGAGTTGCGCGCGGTAATCCTCGAGGCGGCGGCGCAGCTGCTGCAGACCGGCGCCGAGCGGCTGTCGATGACCGACGGAATGATCTTCCCTGCCGGCAGTGAAGAGGGCAACGGCATCAGCCTGGCCGACCTGGCCGAGGTCGTGCACTTCAAACCCCAGCTGCTGCCCAGGGGGGCGCAGGTGAGCCTCTCCTTATCGCGCCATCTCGGCCACGACTGGCCCGCGCTGGTGCCGACCAACGGCGTGCAAGCCTCATTGGTCGAGGTCGATGTGCGAACGGGCGCAGTGCGGCTGTTGCGCCACTGGGCGGTCGACGATTTTGGCACGATCGTCAACCCGCTGCTGGTGGCCGAGCAGGTGCGAGGCGGCATCGCCCAGGGTATCGGCCAGGCACTGTTCGAGGAGCTGGTGTACGACCCCGGGGGCCAGGTGCAGAACGCCACGCTCGCCGATTATCTCGTGCCGCTGGCCTCCGACCTGCCCGACATGGTGATCGATCATGTCGAGACTCCGTGGCCGCATTCCGTTTTGGGCGCCAAGGGTGCGGGCGAGGCCGGCACCACCGGCGCGGTCGGCGCCGTTCTCAACGCCGTCAACGACGCGATCCGGCCGCTCGGTGCGTCTATCACCGAGCTGCCGATGACACCCGAGCGCATGCTCGCCGCGCTCAACCGCCTGTGAAGGTGCAGACATGATTCCATCCTGGCCACGGGACGACCGCATCCACCTCGCCAATGTCCGCATCCCGTCGCAGGTGCTGGCGGAGGGCGCCCCCGGTCTCGCCGACGAAGAGGGGCTGGTGACGCTCGACCTGGTGATCGAGCGCGGGCACGTCGGCGCGCTGCTGCCGACCGGGGCGCTCGTGGACGGCGCTGGCTGCGATGCCGATGGCGGCATGCTGCTGCCGCCCTTCGCCGACCTTCACGCGCATCTCGACAAAGGCCACATCTTCCCGCGGGCGCGCAATCCCGAGGGCACGCTGGCCGGTGCCCGCGCCGCGACGCGCTCCGATACCGAGCGACATTGGCGCGAGGAGGATGTGGAGGCGCGTTTCGAGTTCGCGCTGGAATGCGCCTATGCCCATGGTACCGGCGCGGTCCGCACGCACATCGACTGCTTCGTGCCGGGCCAGGCCGAAGTAAGCTTCGCGGTGTTCCGCCGGCTGCGCGAGCGGTGGGCCGGGCGCATGGTCGTCGAGGCGGCGGCGCTGGTCAGCACCGACCTCTACGACACGCCGGAGAACGGCGCGCTGGTCGATCTCATTGCGGAGTCGGGTGCGCGGCTGGGCGGCATCACCTACCGGCTGGATCCTGCCGAGGACCCGGTCCTCCTCGACCGGCGGCTCGACCGGCTGCTGGCGCTGGCAAAATCGCGCCGGCTCGATGTCGATCTGCATGTCGACGAGAACGGCGCGCCGTCCTCGACGACGCTCGCCCAGGTCGCCGAGGCGGTGATGCGAAACGCCTATGAGGGCCATGTCGTGTGCGGTCACTGCTGCAGCATGTCGATGCAGGACGAGCCGACCTACAGGCGCACCATCGGACTCGCGCGCGATGCGGGTCTCACCATCGTCAGCCTGCCGATGGTCAATCAGTTCCTGCAGGGCCGAATCGATGGCGGCGGTACGCCGCGTTGGCGGGGCATCCCGCTGTTGCACGAGCTGAAGGCGGCCGGTGTGAACGTGGCGCTGGCCAGCGACAATTGTCGCGACCCGTATCATGCGTTCGGAGACCACGACATGATCGAGGTGTTCGGCGCGGGTGTGCGCATCGGGCATCTCGAGGCCGAGCTCGATCGCTGGCCCTCCTCGGTGACGACGGTGCCGGCCGCGGTGCTGGGGGTGCCCGAGGGCGGGCGCATCCGGCCCGGCGGCCCGGCCGACTTCCAGCTGTTCGGCGCACGCGACTACAGCGAGCTTCTGGCGCGGCGCCAGCCCGACCGGCTGGTGATCCGCGGCGGAAAGCGCGTCGACGCTGTGCTGCCCGACTACCGCAAGCTCGACCGTGTCGTCGCGCGCAGCAAGGTCATCGCCACTTAGTGAGGAGAAGCGACATGTTCACCAACGGCCAGCATGCCGCGTGGCACCATGTATTGGGCCTCTGCAAGCTGCACGAGGGTGAGACGGCCATCGTGCTGGGCGCCCAGGGCGTCGACACGCGCTACCGCGCCATCGCCCTGCAGGTAGCGCGCGAGCGCGGTGCAGCCGCGGCCTATCTCGAGGTCGAGAACGCCAACCGCCTGCCGTCGACCGCGCTCGCGGCGCTTCGCGACGCCGACTTCGTGGTCGACCTCTCGCACAGCCACGATCCGGAGATCCGGCGTCTCGCACCGTACGGTACGCGCACGCTGGTCGTGCTCGAGCCGCCGGAGATTCTGGAGCGCATGCTGCCCTGCGAAGCCGACAAGGGCCGCGTCGAGCATGCCCAGGCCTGTATCAGGGCCTCGAAGAGCATGCGTGTGTCCACTGCAGCAGGCACGGACTTCGAGGTGCGGCTCGGCGAACTGTCGGGCAACTGCCAGTACGGGTTCTCGGACGAACCCGGCCATTGGGACCAGTGGCCAGGTGCCTTCGTGACGACCTACGGGAACGAGGGCTCGGCCAACGGCACCGTCGTGATCGCCGAGGGCGATATGATCTTCCCTCAGAAGGAATATGTCCGCACTTCCATCACGCTCCGGATCGAAGGAGGGTATATCCGTGCGATCGAGGGCGGTGTCGACGCCATGCTGCTCAAGGCAACGCTCGATTCCTACGCCAACCCCGAGGTGTTCGCCGTCTCACACCTTGGCTGGGGTCTCAGCCGCAACTCGCGATGGGATGCACTGGGTTTCTACGACAAGAAAGATATCGAGGGGCAGGACGGCCGCGGACACTACGGCAACTTCCTTTTCTCGACCGGCCCCAACGTCTCGGGAGGCGGCACGCGCCGCGCACCACTGCATCTCGATATCCCGCTGCGCGACGCCACGGTTTGGCTCGACGACCGCCAGGTGGTGAAGGCAGGCGAGGTGCTGGCGCCAGAGCAAAGAGCGTAGCAAGGGGTTCCCGATCGGGGGCGTCTACTCGACGAAGGCCTTTTCGACGACGAATTCGCCCGGGGAGGTGGTGCTGCCCTCGGTGAGGCCCATGCCTTCCAGGAGCGCCCGGATGTCGGCCAGCATCTGGATGCTGCCGCACAGCATGAACCGGTCGTTCTCGCGCGACATCGGCGGCAGGCCGACGTCGTTCGCCAGGGTGCCGTTCTCGATCAGGTGGGAGATGCGGCCGCGATACTTGAAGGGCTCGCGGGTGACGGTCGGGTAGTAGACGAGCTTGTCGCGCACCATGTCGCCCAGGATCTCGTCGGCCGGCAGCTCGTCGGCCAGTGCCGAGCGGTAGGCGAGGTCCCGGACATGGCGGCAGCCATGGACGAGGATGACCTTTTCGTAGCGCTCGTAGACTTCCGGATCGCGCACGATCGACAGGAAGGGGGCGAGGCCGGTGCCGGTGCCCAGCAGGTAGAGATTGCGGCCGGGGGTCAGGCTGTCGAGCAGCAGCGTGCCGACGGCCTTGGCGCCGACCAGCACGGGATCGCCCGGCATCAGGTTCTTGAGGTGCGAGGTGAGCTTGCCGTCGGGCACCTTGATCGAGAAGAACTCCAGCTCGTCCACGTAGTGCGGGCTGGCGATGGAGTAGGCTCGCAGCACCGGCTTGCCCTCGACCTTGAGGCCGATCATCGTGAACTGGCCGCTGGCGAAGCGGAACCCCTTGTCGCGGGTGGTCCGGAAGCTGAACAACTCGTCGGTCCAGTGATGCACCGACAAAACGGTCTCGTTCCTCAACGCGCTCACGCAAACACTCCTACGCAACGGTGCCGGCGGACGCCCGACGGGTGAATATAGTGCAGTGCAGCATAGAATTCCATATTTGCAAGTAAGTCGCAATAGCAAATTTGTCGTATGCCCGAGGTCCTTGGCGGAAGAATGTCCCCATAAGGCTGCTGGTGAGGGGATTTTCTGCGGGAGCCGCTTGTGCGGATCGCAGTTGAAGGCCGGTGTCCTATACTTGGGCGAACCGGGGAAGCGAGGAGCCGTGCAATGAAGATGCTTGTCGCGCTGCTGGGACTGGCCCTGGCGTTCGTCTCTCCGACGGCGCGGGCAGCGGAGCCGGTCGACATGCTGCTCGTGCTGGCCGCCGACGTCTCGCGCAGCGTGACCGGTCCCAAGTTCAGGCTTCAGCGCGAGGGCGCCGCCGCCGCCATTACCCATCCGGATGTCGTGCGGGCGATCACGTCGGGCCCGCACCGGCGCATCGCCGTGTGCTTCGTCGAATGGGCGTCGGCCAACATGCAGAAGGTGGTCATCGACTGGATGGTGATCGGCGACGGCGACTCGGCGCGCCGCTTCGGCGACCGGCTGATCGAGACGCCGCGCTCCTTTGCCGCCAGCACCTCGATCAGCGCCGCCATCGACTTCGCCGTGGGACAGTTCGACCGCGCGCCCTTCCTGTCGGACCGGCGGGTCATCGACGTGTCGGGTGACGGCAACAACATCGGCGGCCGCCCGATCACCGACGCGCGTGACGATGCCGTGGCAAAGAACATCACGATCAACGCGCTGGTGATCCTGACGCCGATCGAGGAGGCGTTCCGGCCGGAGCACACCAATCCGCCGGGGGGGCTTGAAAAGTACTTCCAGGAGAACGTCATCGGCGGCCCCGGTGCCTTCACCATCGTCGCCGAGACTCACGCAGCGTTCGGCCGTGCCCTGACCAAGAAGCTGATCCAGGAGATCGCGGGAGTGCCGGGCCACAAGTTGGCGGCCGTTGACTGGTAGGCCAACCTCCCTATCGTCCTGAGCGCGGCAAAGGACCTAACGGACCAACCAAAGCACTCCGTAGCGGGCGATTGTCGGCGCCCTATTCCGCCGTCGCGCCCGAGGCCTTGATGATGGGCAGCCACAGCGCCTGGTCGTCGGCGATCAGCTTGCGGGCGGCCGCGGGCGTGTCGGGTGGCAGCACCTCGAAGCCCTGGACCAGGAGCCTCTCCTTCACCTCCGGCATCTGGGCGATGCGGCCGATCTCGGCGTTGAGGCGGGCCACGATCGGCGCGGGGGTGCCGGCCGGCACCGCGAAGCCGAGCCAGGTCGCGACGACATAGTCGGGGATGCCTGTCTCCATCATGGTCGGCACGTCGGGCAGGATGACAGAGCGGTCCTTGGTGGTGACGGCCAGTGCCTTCAGCTTGCCGGCCTTGATCTGGCTCACCACCGTGGGCGCATTGAAGAAGCCCGTGGTGACCTCGCCATTGATCACGGCGAGCACCGCCGCGGGCGCGCCGCGATAGGGCACGTGCTGCAGCTTGACGCCGGTGCGCTGCTCCAGGATCACGCCCGACATATGGAGGCTGCTGCCGACGCCGCTCGACCCGTAGGTGAGTTCGCCCGGCCTGGCGCGCGCCTGTGCGACCACATCAGCGACGGTCTTGGCCGGGTTGGCGGTCGAGACGACCATGACGTTGGTCAGGATTCCGGTCGTCGACACCGGAATGAGATCCTTCAGCGGATCGTAGCCCGGCGCCTTGTAGAGACCCATGTTGAACACCGTCGCGCCCTGCGACGTGAGCAGCAGCGTATAGCCGTCGGCCGGTGCCCGCGCACCCTCCGCGGTGCCCAGCAGGCCGCCGGCGCCGCCCTTGTTGTCGATGACGACGGGCTGGCCCAGCGCCTTCGCGAGCTGCTCGCCGAAGGTCCGGCCGACCGTGTCGGCGCCGGAGCCCGCGGCGAACGGTATGATCATGCGGATCGGGCGCTCCGGCCAGTCGGCCGCCACGGCCTTGCCCGTGGCGAGCATTGGTGATGCGAGGAGCAGCGTCCCCGTCAGGGCGCGCCGGCGCGTCAGTACTCGACGTGAAGATCTCATGTCTGCCCCCCGGGAGTGTATGGGGCCGCGTTGGTCGCGACCTCCGTTGGCTTCGACACTATCCTCGGGGCCATGGCGATGTCAGGCCCCATCGCACGAAAGCCGCGCTACGGGGCGCGGCTTTCGGCAGTCCTGAGGCTTTCGCTGCGTCGGCTACTTGTCCAGCCAGACGTCCTCGAAGCGCGAGCCGTTGTAGAGGCTGTTCACCATCGGGCGGAAACCCTTCACGTGGGGATGCCAGCAGCTTCCCGACACGTTCCACATGACGATCGGGCGGAAGCCCTCCTCGAGGATCTGCTTGTCGATCTCCCAAACGAGCTTCTTGCGCTTCTCCATGTCGCGCTCGGCCGACTGGATCGGGAAAAGCTTCTCGATCTCAGGGTTGCAGTAGCCGACATAGTTGCGCTCCGACTTGCAAGCGTAGTGCTCGAAGTAGGTCTGGTCGGGATCGTCCACGCCGTTGCCGGTCGTGTTGAGGCCGATGGAGTAGTCCTTGCGCGCGACCTTGTTGAACCACAGGGCGGTGTCGACCAGATCGAGTTCGCCGTCGATGTAGATCTCCTTGAGCTGGTCGATCAGGATGACGGCCGGGTCGCGATAGAGCAGGTGATTGCGGGTCGAAACCTTGAGCTTCAGCCTGTTGTCGGGCCCGTAGCCCGCCTTCTTCATGATCGCCTGCGCCTCGGCGCGGTTCTTGGCGACGTCGGGCCCGTAACCCTGGACCTTGTCGAACATCTCCTTCGGCATGCCCCAGACGCCGCCGGGTGCCGGTTGCATGACGCCGCCGGCCTCG
The DNA here is from genome assembly GCF_030651995.1 of Reyranella sp. Lineage (GTDB taxonomy): Bacteria > Pseudomonadota > Alphaproteobacteria > Reyranellales > Reyranellaceae > Reyranella. The sequence continues at coordinate 97,989 of NZ_JAUSBN010000055.1, read as the reverse complement.
CCGTAACCCTGGGCGAGAATGTCGATGAACGACTTGCGGTCGATGGTGAGCAGCATCGCCCGGCGGATGTCGGCATTGTCGAACGGCGGCGCTACGCTGTTCACGATCAGGTTGGTGTTGTTGTTCATCGGCGCGACTTCGCAGATGGCGTCGGCGGCCTGCGCCTTGACGTCCTTGAGCAGCGGGATGGTGACGGCGTAGGGCGCCGTCATGTCGTAGCGGCCCGACACGAAGCCCAGTATGGCCGTGCCGCGCGCCGGCACGATCGGCATCTCGACCGCGTCGAGATAGGGTTTGCCCTTCTTGAAGTAGTCCGGGTTGCGGACGAGCTTGATGATTTCCTTCTGCTTGAATTCGCCGAGCTTGAAGGGGCCGGTGCCGATCGGCTTGGTGCGCATCTGCGCCGTCGGCACGTGGCAGGAATAGACGGGGCTGTAGCCCGAGGCGAGCAGGATCAGCATCGAGGGCTGCGGCTGGCCGAGATGGAAGGTCACCTCGCGGTCGCCGTTGGTCGTCACCTCGTTGAGGTTCCAGTACCAGGAGGTGCGCGGGTTCTTGCGCAGCTTCTGGGTCTCGCTCTTGCCCGTCAGCATATCCCAGGTGCACTTCACGTCGGCCGAGGTAAAGGGCTTGCCGTCATGCCACTTGGCATTACCGACCAGCTTGAAGGTCAGCTTCTTGCCGTCCGGGCTCCAGGACCAGCTCTCGGCCAGATCCGGGCGGATCGTCTCCATGCTGTTCTGCGGAATCTGCGAATCGAAGACGACGAGATTGTTGTAGAGCCCCATGAAGGGCACGACCGTCGAGGTCGTCGCTTCCTCGTGGATCGAGGTGCTGGGCGGATTGTCCGCGACATACATCTTGAGGGTGCCGCCGCTCTTCTGCGCGAGCGCAGGCCCGGCCGATAGGCCGAGCGCCGCCACGACACCGAGAAGTCTGATCGATAGCCGCATCATTGATCCTCCCATACCCGTTGCTGGCAGGATGGCGCGATGCAGGTCCCGCGTCGAGAGGGCCCGTCCGGCTAGCGGATTGTCCTATCGGATCATGGCACGCAGTTTTGACGACATCAGGTCGGCTGCGAGCACCAGGATCAGGATCACGATGACGCAGGCCGCCGTGTCCTCGTAGGCGAACAGCTTCATCGAGCTGATCAGTTCGAAGCCGATGCCGCCCGCGCCGACCATGCCCAGCACCGTCGACACGCGGATGTTGGTTTCGAATCGATAGAGCACGACGCCGATCCAGGCGGGCATGACCTGAGGCAGCACGCCGAACACGATGCGCTGCAGGGTGCCTGCGCCGGCCGCGCGCAACGCATCGAGCGGACCCTCGTCGATCTCCTCGATCGCCTCGGCGAAGAACTTGCCCAGCATGCCGGCGCCGTGCAGCGCGATGGCGAGCACGCCCGCGAAGGGACCGAGGCCGACGGCGGCGACGAAGATCAGCGCCAGGATGATCTCGTTGATGCCGCGCATCACGTTCAGGACCTGACGCAGCCCGTGGAACACCCAGGCATAGGGCGAGAGGTTCCGGGCGGCGAAGAAGCACACCGGCAGGGCCAGTACGATGCCGAGCAGGGTACCCCACAGCGCGATCTGCACGGTCTCGATGGCCGGTTGCACCAGCTTCTGCATGAAGGCGAAGTTGGGCGGCAGCATGCGGCCGACGAAGTCGCCGATCCACGGCAGCCCGTCGATGAAGCCCGATATGCTGAGACGCGTGCCGACGGCCGACCACCAGAGGGCAGCGACCGTAAGGCCCCCGATCGGGACCATGATCCACCAGCCGAGCGGACCGCGCGGCTTATTGACGACGAATTGCAGGGACATTGCTAAGCCCTCTCCTCGACAGAGGTGGCGGAGGCCGCGAGCGCAGTCTCGGCTTCCGCCGCGGCGCGGCGGCGTTCGGTGAGACGCTGTGCGGCATCGAGCACGTTCGGATCGTCGAGGCCGGGATAGATGCTGCGGATCACGTCGCCGCTGACACCGGCCGGTGCGCCGTCATAGACGACCCGACCCGCCGACAGGCCCACGACTCGCTCGGCGAACTCCAGCGCGTAGTCGATCTGGTGAAGATTGCAGAGAACCGCGATGTTGGAGTCCTTGCAGCTCTTCTTCAGATAATTGAGGACGGTGCGCGAGGTCTTGGGATCGAGGCTGGCCACCGGCTCGTCGGCCAGCATGAACTTGGGCTGCTGGGCGAGCGCCCGGGCGATGCCGACGCGCTGCTGCTCGCCGCCCGACAGCGCGTCGGCACGACTGCGGGCCTTATGGGACATCGCGACCTGCTCGAGGCAATGAAGTGCGATCTTCACGTCGGCCTCGGGGAAGAGCTGCAGGCTGCTGAGGATCGGCGAGAGATCGGCCATGCGGCCGACCAGCACGTTCTTCAGCACGCTCAGGCGCTTCACCAGATTGTGCTGCTGGAAGATCATGGCGACGTTGCGCCGGAGCAGCCGCAGGTCGCGGCGGTTGGACGACAGCGACGTGCCGTCGACCACGATGTCGCCGGCCGTTGGCTCGATCAGCCGGTTGATGCAGCGCAGCAAGGTCGACTTGCCGGCGCCGGATGGTCCGAGCACGACGACGAACTCGCCGGGCCGGATCGAGAGGCTCACATCCTGCAGCGCCTGGTGGTCGCCATAGGATTTGGCGAGGCCGCGGATTTCGATCATCGGTCGATCTCCCTGGAAGCAGGCGTGCGGCTACTTCTGCTTCTTGAGATCGATGTTCGCGAGCTTGGCGGTCTCGCGCACGACGTCGTAGGCCTGGTCGTTGGTCTCCTTGAAGCCGTTCAGCTTGCCCTGGTCGGACCAGTTGAGGTTCTTGATCGACAGGAAGGCGGCCTTCACCTTGGCCTTGGTCTCGGGCGAGAGATCCTTGCGCCACACCATCGGCGATTCCGGGATCGGCGCGGACTCCCAGACGACCTGGATCTGGTCGGCCTTGATGTGGCCCTTGGCGATGGCGGCGTCGAGGATGCGGTCGGCGATGGTCGCGGCATCGACCTTGCCGTTGGCGACGGCCAGCGCATTGGCGTCGTGCGCGCCGGTGAAGATCACGGTCTTGAAGTCGCGCTTGGGTTCGATGCCGGCCTTGAGCAGGCCCGCCAGCGGGAAGGCGTAGCCCGACGTCGAGGCGGGGTCGACGAAGGCGAAGTTCCTGCCCTTGAGATCGGCGAGCGTTTTGATGCCGCTCGACTTCAGCGCGATGATCTTGGAGTGATAGTAGGTGCGGCCTGCCTTGGCGGTCTCGGCGATGGCGAAGGCCTCGACCGGCGTCACGGTGGTGGCCAGAACGTAGGAGAAGGGCCCGAGATAGGCGATGTCGAGGTGCTTGGCGCGCAGGGCCTCGATAACGCCGTTATAGTCGGTGGCAACGAAGCCCTGGACCTTCATCCCGGAGTTCTTCTCGACCGCGTCGAGGATGTCCTTGCTCTGGGCGAGCATCGCCCGCGAGTCCTCGGAGGGGATCAGGCCCACCTTCAGGACCTGCTGGGCCTGGGCGGTGGCGACGGTTCCGCCGGCCAGAAGCGAACCCGCGGTGAGAAGCCCGAAATCGCGACGCGTCATCCTGGTCATTCGTTTCCTCCATGTTTTCTTTTCTTGACTGACTAAGCGGCCATTTCGGCCAACAGCGCCTCCCGGCGTCCGATGAAGTTGCGTCCGCGGTCGCCCGCCAGCGCGTCGTCTACGAGACGCGACCAGTCGCGCGCGGCGATACCGTGTGCGGTGGCATCGGGCGAGATGCCGAGTTTCTTCAGGAAGGTCTCGAGTCGCGCGGCGCCGGCGACCAGGTCGTTGCCGAAGATGCGCCGCAGCGAGGCATCGCAGGCCGCGTCGCAGCCCGCGACCGCGCGCATCACCATCGGCAGGCTGAACGAGCAGGCGATGCCGTGCGGAACGCCGTGGTGCAACGTCAGGTGATAGGACAGCGAATGGGCGAGCGCGGTGCGGGTGTTGGAGAAGGCGAGGCCCGCGAACAGGCTGGCGCGTGCCAGCCGCGTGCGCAGCGCCTCGCTGCGCAGATCGTCAGCCAGCAGCGGCAGGGCCTCGATCACTTCGCGCGCGGCAACCTCGGCGAGTGAGCTCGACACCGGGTTGGCGTTGACGTTCCAGATGCTTTCCAGCGCGTGGCTGAGCGCATCGAGGCCGGTGCTGATCGTGATCGCGCGCGGCAGGCCGAGGGTCAGCAGCGGATCGACCAGCGCCGCTTCGGGGTAGAGCGTCTCGCGGGCCAGCGAGTACTTCTTCATCGCTCCGGTGTCCCAGACGGTAGCCCAGGAGGTGACCTCGCTTCCGGTGCCCGCCGTCGTGGGAATGGCGATGATCGGCGTGCGGCCCAGCGCCTCGCCGTCCTTGCCGGTCTCCAGGTGGCGCCGGACCGTCTCGAAGTCGCCCTTGGCGGCGGCCAGTACCTTGGCGGCGTCCATCACCGAGCCGCCGCCCAGCGCAACGATGACCTCGACGGGGCGGGACGACGCTGCATAGGTCCGGCAGGACTGGGTGAGGCCGATGAAGTCGGGATTGGGGCCGATATTGCTCACCGTCACGGCCGGCGCGCCGGACTGGGCCACGACGCGCCGCGCGAGCTCGGCGAAGACCCCGCCGCCGTTGGCGTCGTCGTAGGTGACGAGGCAATAGGCACGGCTGGCCAGAACCGTGCCCAGCGTCTCGAAGACGCCGGCGCCGAATTTCACGTCGACCGGATTCCGGTAGCGCCACATCCGCGCTTCACTCCCATGGCTCACTGGCTTTGGACTTGTCGTCCTTTTGACAATCCTCCGGCCGCTGCTCACATTTATCCAATTCAAACATTCTCCAAGTCGCATTGAGAAAATCAATATGAGGCACACCCAGCTCCGCTCCTTTCATGCCGTGGCGCAGCGGTTGAGCTTCACCGCGGCCGCACGCGAGTTGGGCGTGAGCCAGCCCACCATCACCACGCAGGTGAAGTCGCTGGAGCAGGAATTCGGCGTCGAGCTGTTCGTGCGCCGCGGCCGGCGCATCGAGCTCACCGAGACCGGCGGCGGTCTGCTGGACATCACGCGCCGCCTGTTCGCCGATGAGAAGGAAGCCGCGGACTATCTCAACGAGACGCGTGGCCTCAAGACCGGCCATCTGCGCGTCGGCGCGGTCGGTCCCTATCACGTCACCGACATGCTGGCGGCCTTCAACGCGCGCCATCCCGGCCTCTACGTTTCGGTGACCGTCGGCAACTCACGCGACGCGCTGCGCGACCTGCTCGACTACCGGACCGACGTGGCGGTGCTGGCCCATGTCGATCCCGATCCGCGGCTGGTCGCGATTCCCTATCGCCGCCACCGGGTCATCGCCTTCTGCCCCATCGATCATCCCTTCGCGCAGCGGCGCAGCATCCGCGCCCGCGACATGGAGGGGCAACGGCTGATCGTGCGCGAGGCGGGATCGACGACGCGCCGCGCCTTCGACCAGGCGATGCGGGAGGCCAACGTGCGGCCCCGGATCGTCATGGAGATCGGCAGCCGAGAATCGATCCGCGAGGCGGTGGCCAAGGGGATCGGGATGGGCGTGGTGTCGGAGGCGGAGTTCATTCCCGATCCGCGCATCCGGCCCGTGCCGATCGCGGACGCAGAGATCTATACCTACGCCCATGTCGTGCATTTGAAGGAACGGCAGAAGGCGCGCCTCGTGCATGCCTTCCTTCAGGTACTGGCCGGCCTGCTGCCGGTCAGTTCGCCATCCAGCCGCCGTCGACCATCAAGTTCTCGCCGGTGATGAACGTCGCTTCGTCGGAGGCGAGGAACAGGGCGGCATTGGCCACGTCTTCGGAGCGGCCGAGCCGCGGCAGGGGCGTGCGGGCATGGGAATAGTCGATCCAGCGCGGTTCGATCGCGCGGCCGGTCTTGCCGGTGAGGATTTTCCCCGGCGCCACGGCGTTGCAGATGACGCTGTCACGGCCGTAGTCCGAGGCGATCTGGCGCGTGATGTAGACGACCGCCGACTTCGATACGCCATAGGAGAAATCCTCGGGCGAGGAAATCATGCCGTGCTGCGAGGAGATGTTGACGATGCGCCCGCGCGCCTCGTTGCGGATCTCCTGCGTCAGCATCCGGCGCACCGCGGCGCGGCACATCAGGAAGACGCCGGTGACGTTCACCTCCATCACGCGGTTCCATTCCGCGAGGCTGGTGTCGGTGAGCTTCTTCGCCGAGCGGATGGCGGCGTCGTTGACCACGATGTCGAGCCGGCCGGTCGGCAAGGCGGCCCGGCGCACGGCTTCCTCGACATCCTCCTCCTTCGACACGTCGCCCTGGAAGAAGGGCACGTTCAGGATCCTGTGCGTCGGCTCGCCGCCTTCGACCACGGACTCGGTGATGTCCATCAGCAGAAGGGTCGCCCCTTCCGCCTGGAACTTCCTGGCGATGGCACGGCCGATGCCCGAGGAGGCACCGGTGATGAGGGCGGTCTTGCCGGCAAGTCGGTTCATGGTGCCAGCCGACGCAAAGTTCGTGCCTCTAGCTAGCCGCGCCGCACGCTGGCGCCGCCGTCGACCGGGAGGGTCACGCCGGTGATGAAGCTCGCCTCGTCGGAGGCGAGGAAGAGGGCGGCGTTTGCGACGTCCCAGCCGGTGCCCATCTTCTTGCGCAGCGGCACCTTGGAATCGCGTTCGGCCTCGACCTCGGCCCGGCTCTTCTTGAACGTCCGGGCCCGCGTGTCGACGGCCATGGGGGTGTTCATCAGCCCAGGCAGGATCACGTTGGCACGGATGCCGTATTGCGCGTTCTGGTAGGCGAGCTGCTCGGTGAAGGACACCATCGCCGACTTGGTTGCCTTGTAGGCGACGTAGGGATAGGTGGTGATCACGGCCATCGACGAGATGTTGATGATCACGCCGCTCTGCTGCTCGCGCATGATCGGGAGCACATGCTTGGCGGCGAAGATGCAGCTCTTGAGGTTGATCGCGGTGCAGCGGTCGAAGGCTTCCTCGGTGATGTCGAGCAGCTCGGCATCGCCGCCCGCCAGCGAGACGCCGACATTGTTGTGCAGGATGTCGACCCGGCCCCAGCGCGCATGCGTCTCATCGACCATGGCCTTGAGGTCGGCGCCCTTGGTCACGTCGGCCTTGAAGGCGACCGCCGTGCCCTGGTTGACGCCGATCATCTCGACGGTTTCCTTCGCCGACTCGAGATTGTGATCGACGCAGAGGACCTTGGCGCCCTCGCGCGCAAAGGTGAGGGCGGTGGCGCGGCCGTTGCCCATGCCTTCGCCGGGGCTCTGTCCGGCGCCGACGACGATGGCGACTCGATCTTTCAGGCGCATCACTTCACTCCCGGGATCGGGTACTGTTTGAGCACTTCCTTGTACTGCGGCTCATTGTCGATCTGCATGGTGGCGAGCACGCGGACGACGGCGCAGTAGAAGGCGATGGTGAGCACGAGGTCGGTCATGTGCTCGTCGGACAATTCCTTCTTGATCTCCGCAAAGGTGGCGTCGGACATCGCGAGGTCCTTCACCATCTCGCGCGCGCCCCTGAGGATCGCCTTGGCGAGCGGCTCGAGCTTCGAGGGCTTGCCCTCGGTCTCCGCCATCAGGGCCTGGATGTCCTCGTCGGTGACGCCGAACTCCTTGCCGATCTTCACATGGTGGGTGAATTCGTACTCCGACTTCTCAAGCCAGCCGACCTGCAGGATGGCGAGCTCGCGCAGGCGGGGATCCAGCTTGCTCTTGAAGCGGATGTAGCCGCCCAGCCCGCTGAAGGCCCGCGCCATGTCGGGCGAGTTGACCAGAAGCTTGTGCAGGTTGGTGTTGCGCTTGAGCATGTCGCGATATTCGGGCGCGACTTGGTCGGGCTCGAGGTAGGGCAGGCGGGCCATCTTGGTTGTTTCTCCCTTTTATTCAGTGATCTTGCGACTCGCGTTCCGGACCCTGCAGCGTCACACCGCCGTCGACGACAAGGACCTGGCCGGTGATGTAGCGGGCATGGTTGCTCAGCAGGAAACGCACCGCATGGCCGACGTCCCAGCCCGTGCCCTCGGTCTTGAGGACGGAGGCCTTGGCGCGCTGGGCGCGCGCGGCCTCGCTCATGCCGTTGCCGCGGGCATAGACCATCGGTGTGTAGACCGGGCCGGGGCAGATACAGTTCACGCGAATACCGTCGCGGCCATGGTCGACGGCCATCGCCTGGCTGAGGCCGATGACGGCGGCCTTGGAGGCCGTGTAGGTCGTGAGACCGCGCGGCCGCAGCGCCGAGATCGACGAAATGTTCACGATCGAGCCGCCCTTGGCGGTCTTGATCATGGCCGGGATCGCGTGCTTGGAGAGCAGGAACATCGTCTCGACGTTGACCTGCATCACGCGACGAAACTCCTCGGGCTTCTCGTCGACGACCGAGCCGCGGCTGCCGATGCCGATATTGTTGTCGAGGAAGTCGAGCCGTCCCCAGCGATCGACCGCGGCATCGACCAGCCGCTTGCACTCGGCCTCCTGCGTCATGTCGCCGGCATGGGCCGCGGCAGGCAGGCCGCCCTCGGCCTGGATCATTTCGACGGTGCGTTGCGCGAGCTTGAGGTCCCTGTCGGCCACCAGCACGCGGGTGCCGGCGCGGGCCAGCAGGATCGCCGCGGCGCGTCCGTTGCCGATGCCGTCGCCGGCGGCGCCGCCGCCGGAAATGATCGCCACCTTGCCGGCCAGGCCGGCATCGTCCTCTGGACCTTTCACAGTTTCCTCCTAGGGCAGGCCGGCGCCGGGCACGTCGACGCGCATCGTTTCGATGCGGCCATCCTTCTTGTCGGCAATGGCGGGGCCGCTGCCGCTGTTCGTGACGACAAAAAGCGTGCGGTGGTCCCTGCCGCCCAGCATGCAGGCATAGGCCGCGCGTTCGCCGAGATCGAGATCGTGCGTGACCTTGCCGCCTTCGAGCACGCGGACCATGTGGTGGGTGAAGGCGCCGGTGACCCAAATGCCGCCCTCGGCATCGAGGCAGATGCCGTCGGGATTGCAGGTCGGCGTCTCGGCCCAGATGCGCCGGTTGGACAGGGTGCCGTCGTCGGCGATGTCGAAGGCCGTGAGACGCTTGGCGAAGGTTTCGCCGATGATCATCGTCCTGCCGTCGGGCGTGATGACGGTCCCGTTGGGGAACATCAGCTCGTCGGCGGCGGCATGAACCGAGCCGTCGGGATCGACCCGGGCCAGCACGGCGGGACGCGGCTTCTCGCCCGCGTGCCGGTCGAAGCCGAAATTGCCGACATAGGCGCGGCCCTTGGCATCGACGATCATGTCGTTGCACAGGCCGGTCGCGATCCCGCCCAGCTCTGCCTCGACGGTGAGCTTGCCGCCCGCGAATCGCATCAGACGGCGGTCGGTCATGCTGACGATCAGCATCGTGCCGTCCGGACGCCAGCCCAGTCCGGAGGGCTGCCCCGGCACTTCGACGATCGTTTCGGTCTTGCCGCTCTCGTCGACGGTCCGCACCTGGCGGACATAGAAGTCCGAAAAAAACAGCCGGTCGTCACGCCAGCGCGGGCCTTCGCCGAAGGAGAGGCCGTCGAGCAGCGGTTCGAGCTTCATGGCCGGTCCCATTCGATGCGGAAAGAGTTGCCCTGGGGTTTGACGTAGCCCGCATTGGCGCCGGGAAAATGGGCGGGGCAGAGCAGCGCGTTGCTCTCGACGCAATCCTCGAGAAGCTTGCGGCGCGAGACCGCCGACATGGCCTGGTCCCAGCAGAACTGGCTCGACCAGTCGGGGTGATAGACCTGGATCGGGTGGTGCATGATGTCGCCCGAGAAACAGGCCTGCTTGCCCTGGTCCTTGAGGTTGATCGCGATCGAGCCCGGCGTGTGGCCGGGATAGTCCCTGATGGTGAGCAGCGGATCGGGCTGGTGGTCGCTCTCGATCATCACTGCCTTGCCGGCTTCGACGATGGGTAGAACCGAATCGTCGAACGAGCCATCGTTCACCTTGCCTTCACCTTGCGCTTTGCGCTCACTCTCCCAGTGCGCGTACTCGCGCTTGGCGAACAGGTACTTGGCGTTCGGGAAGGTCGGCACCCAGCGACCATTCTCGAGCTTGGTGTTCCAGCCGACATGGTCGACGTGCAGGTGTGTGCACATCACGAAATCGACGGACTCTGCGGGGCAGCCGCAGGCCTTGAGCCGATCGAGGAACGGTGTGTTGAGGCCGCTCCAGCCGGGATTGTGGCGCTGCTTGTGATTGCCGAGACAGGTGTCGATCAGAATCGTGTGCTTCGGTGTCTTGACGACCCAGGTATGGACCGAGCCGATCAGCCGGTCGCTACCCTCCTGCACGTGCTCCGGCACCATCCAGCCCTTCTGGGCGTCGAAGGCTTCCTGGTCGAACCTGGGAAACATGCGGCCGGGCTTGAAGCCCGGACCGCAAATCTCCTCGACCTTCTCGATGGTGGCTCCGCCCAGCTTTCGCACGGTCATGGCGTGGCTTCCTCCGGAATGGGACGGCGAGAAGAGCGCCGTCAGAACGTCACGACGCTGCGGATCGACTCGCCCTTGTGCATCAGGTCGAAAGCATCGTTGATCTTCTCGACCGGCATCGTGTGGGTGATCAGCGAATCGATGTCGATCTTGCCGTCCATGTACCAGTCGACGATCTTGGGCACGTCGCGGCGGCCCTTGGCGCCGCCGAAGGCGGTGCCCATCCAGGTCCGTCCGGTGACCAGCTGGAACGGGCGCGTGGCGATCTCCTGGCCCGCGCCAGCGACGCCGATGATGACCGACTTGCCCCAGCCGCGGTGACAGCATTCCAGCGCCTGGCGCATCAGCTTCGTGCTGCCGACGCATTCGAAGCTGTAATCCGCGCCGCCATCGGTCAGTTCGACGAGATGCGCGACCAGATCCTTGTCCCCGAGCGTCGAGGGATTGACGAAGTGCGTCATGCCGAACTTGCGGCCGAGCGCCTCGCGGGCCGGGTTGAGATCGACGCCGACGATCATGTTGGCGCCGACCATGCGCGCGCCCTGCAGCACGTTGAGACCGATGCCGCCGAGACCGAACACCACGACGTTGGCGCCGGCCTCGACCTTGGCGGTGTTGATCACCGCACCGATGCCCGTGGTGACGCCGCAGCCGATGTAGCAGACCTTGTCGAACGGCGCGTCGGGACGGATTTTCGCCAGCGCGATCTCGGGCAGCACCGTGTAGTTCGAGAAGGTCGAGCAGCCCATGTAGTGATGGATCTTCCTGCCCTTGATCGAGAAGCGCGACGTGCCGTCGGGCATCACGCCCTGTCCCTGGGTGGCGCGGATCGAGGTGCAGAGGTTGGTCTTGCCCGAGACGCAGGATTTGCACTGGCGGCATTCCGGCGTGTAGAGCGGAATCACGTGATCGCCCTTCTTCAGCGACACGATCCCCGGCCCGACATCGACCACCACGCCGGCGCCCTCATGGCCGAAGATCACCGGGAACAGGCCCTCGGGATCGCCGCCGGACCGCGTGAACTCGTCCGTGTGGCACACGCCCGACGCCTTGATCTCGACCAGGACCTCGCCGAACTTCGGCCCTTCGAGATCGACGGTCTCGATCTCGAGGTTCTTGCCGGCTTCGAAACAGACGGCTGCCTTTGTCTTCACGCGGATACCCCCTCGAAACTCTGGAGCCGAAACCTAGAGCAGGGGGACGCCCACCGTCTACGCTGCGGCGCGGCCGGCGAGGCTGCGCGCCATTTCAGCCTTCGCCTCGCGATATTGGCGGATCAGGCGCCGGACGAGGTCGGCGGCGGCGGGGACGTCGTCGATGTTCCCGACGCCGTGACCCGCCGTGTAGATGTCCTTCCAGCGCTTCCTGTTCTCCGCTGCCGCCACGATCTTGCCGGGCAGCGTGGTGCGCAGCACGTCGAGGTCGATGCCGGCGGCCAGCAGGCTGGGCGTCAGCCAGTTGGCCGGCGCACCGTCGATCGAGGCGGTGAGGAACACGTCGGTCGCGCGCGTGCCCAGGATCATGTCTTTGTGCGCCTGTGCCGCCATCGCCTCCTGCGTCGCGATGAAGCGCGTGCCGATATAGGCGAGGTCGGCGCCCATCGCCTCGGCGGCCAGCACGTCACGGCCCGTCGTCTGGCCGCCGGCCAGCACGATCGCGAAGCTGTCGCCCAGCTGGCGCACTTCGTTCATCAGCGCAAAGGGGTTGATGGTGCCGGTATGGCCGCCGGCGCCTCCTGCCACCGCGATCACGCCGTCGACCCCCGCCTCCAGCGCCTTTTCGGCGTGGCGGCGGTTGGCGATGTCGTGGAGCGCCACGGCGCCCCAGCCGTGGATGCGCTGGATGGCATCGCCCGGCGCGCCCTTCGAGGTGAGCACGACCGGCACCTTGTATTTCTCGACCAGTTCCAGATCGCCCTGATAGCGCGGGTTCGAGGCATGGACGACGAGGTTGACCGCCCAGGGCGCGGGCTTCTTGCCGGCATCCTCCAGGCGCTTCATGCCCTCGACCATCTCGTCGAGCCAGGCCTGAAACTCCTCGCGGCTGCGTGTGCCGTGGGCGGGGAAGCTGCCCATCAGCCCCTCGCCGCAGCAGGCGAGCGTCAGCGCGGGATTGGAAACCAGGAACATGGGAGCGGCGATGGCGGGGATCGCCATGCGCTCCATCAACTTGTGCACTTCGGCGCGCGGCATGGATCAAACCTCTCCGATGGTGGGCGTGGTCGAGGTCACGCCGCTATCGTTCAACTGCTTCAGGCGGGCGTCCTCGTAGCCCAACAGCTCGCGCAAAACCTCCTCGGTATGCTGGCCGAGATCCGGGGCGGGCCGCTCGATGGCGAGACCTTTGCCGTCGAGCCGGTAAGGCAGACCCTTCACGAGGCTGCCATTCTCGTCGCGCACCAGCGTGACGCCCTGCAGTTTGGTGTCGCGCAGGAGATCGTTGCCGTCGAGGCAGGGGGCGGCGGCGATGCCTTTGCCGAGGAGCATCTTCAATGCGTCGTCCCGATCTCTGGCGGCGCAGAAAGTCGCCATCGATGGATCGGGTGTGTCGAGAGTCACGGCCAGCCATTTGCCGTCGCCGCACTGATAGGAGTCCTGCTGCGCCACGCCGGCTTCGGTATTGCCGCGTGGCGCCAGCCGATGGTTCGGATCGGCCGACGCAGCAAGGATCTCCTCGCCGAGCGTGAACGACGCCACCTCGCGCTGGGAGAAGTCGAGGAACGCGCCCTTGCCGGTGCGGCGCGCCTCGGCAACGGCGGCGATGACGATGCCGGTGGCGAACAGCGACACGATCTGGTCGGGATAGTTCACGTCCATGCCGGAGATGCGCGGCTCCTCGCCCTCGTAGCCGGTGAGCGAGGCGATGCCCGAGGTGGCGTCGAGCGTGCTGCCGAACGACACGTTCATGCGCTCGGGCCCGGTGTCGCCCTGGCTCGATATGGCGGCGAACACCAGGCGCGGGTTGATCGCGCTCAGCTCCTTGTAGCCGAGACCCGCGCGATCGAGCACGCCGCGGCGGAAATTCTCGACCACGACGTCGCAGTGCGTGACGAGTTCGCGGATGACGCGTTGGCCCTCGGGGTCTTTCAGGTTCAGCGCCAGCCCGCGCTTGTTGCGGTTGGTGAAGCGGAACTGCGGCGAGCGGTTCCACCAGCCCTCGTCGCTGTCGATCTTGCCGACGACGCGGAACGGATCGAGATAGGCGCCGGACTCGATTTTGATCACGTCGGCGCCGAGATCGGCCAGCATGGCCGAGGTGTTCGCGCCCGCGGTCAGCAGTCCGAAGTCGAGCACGCGCACACCGGTGAGGGGGTGGTCGCCAACTTCCCCATTCAAATGGGGAGGTGTCGCGGTCATCCTCGACGGAGGGGTCATATCCTTCGCGGGTCGGCCTCTGACCCCTCCGCCCTCGTATGACGAGGGCACCTCCCCATTTGAATGGGGAGGGGGAAGATCAGGCGCCGGCCGCGGGGTGAAGGAGCGGCCGTTCCATTGCACGGGAAGTTGCGGCAGGCGCAGCGTGCCCTCGGTGGGATGCGCCATGTCGGCCAGGAAGCCGCGCGCCACGTATTGCTCCGTCTGCAGCAGCTCGGCCGGCGAGAAGATGGGGCCGAACGGGACGCCCTTGGCCTGCGCGACCTTCTGGATCTCGTCGCGCGTCTTGTCGGCGAACCACGGCGCGAGTGCGGCATAGAGTTCGGCGATGTTCTGGCGACGGCCGGCCCGCGTGCCGAACTTCGGATCGTCGAGCCGTGCATCGCCGATCAGGGCGCGCGTCGCCGGCCACTGGGTGACGGTGTAGACGACGGCGACATGGCCGTCGCGGCACGGCAGGACCTGGAATTCCGAGTTCTTGCCCTCGCGGCCGGGCGAGATGCCCGTGGCGGCGGCGCCGGAGGCCGCCTTCCAGTTCACCCACTGCATCACTTCAGCGAGCGACACGCGCACCGAGGGCGCCCGGCGCCCGGTGTCACGCGCGGCGAGTGCCGTCATGAGCCCGGTGAAGGCGGTGAGCCCAGCGGGATAGGGAGCCTGGTGGCCACCCAGCTTCAGCGGCTTGCGTGCCGGCTCGCCCACCATGTGCATCAGCCCACCCAGCGCCTGTATCACCAGCTCGCTGACGGGACGCTGCGCTGCATCCATCTCGAGCGGAAAAGCCGCGATCTCGACCGGCGTGGCCTTCGCCTTCCGCAGGGATGCAGCGACGGAAGCCGACTCTTCGAACAGCACGACGTCGGCCTTGTCGACCAGACGGGCAAGCGCGGTGCGGCCGGACTCGCTTGCAAGATCGAGCACCAGGGAGCGCTTCGACGTGTTGAGAAACTCGAACAGCGCGCTTCCGCCCTGCGGCAGCAAGGGCGGCGCACGACGCACCGGATCGCCCTCAGGCGGCTCGATCTTCAGCACGTCGGCGCCGAGATCGGCCGCGATCTTGGCCGCGAGAGATGTCGCAAGACGCAGGCAGAGCGGCGCTTTTGCGTCGTTAACCTCGACGATCGTGAAGCGCGCGAGCGGCAGGGAAGGAGTCTCGGACATTGCGCGATGATCTGCGCAAGCCGGTGCTGCGGTCAACGTCGCGCACATGCTACCGTCGCGCGTGATGGAGGACTTCAATGGCACAGACCGGTAATCACAAGGGACTTACGTTCGGCATCTTCCTGGCGCCGTTCCATCGCGTCGGCGAGAACCCGACTCTCTCGATGGCACGCGACATGGAGCTGATCGAGTGGATCGACGAGCTGGGCTACGACGAAGCCTGGATCGGCGAGCATCATTCCGCCGGCTGGGAGACCATCGCGTCGCCGGAAGTCTTCATCGGCGCCGCCATCGAGCGCACACGCTACATCCGCCTCGGCTCCGGCGTGACCAGTCTGCCCTATCATCATCCGCTGATGGTCGCGAACCGCTTCGTGCAGCTCGACCACATGTCGCGCGGCCGCACGATGCTGGGCTGCGGTCCCGGGGCGCTGCCGTCGGATGCCTACATGATGGGCATCGATCCCTCGACCCAGCGCCCGCGCATGGAGGAGGCGCTCGAGGCGATCATGCGCCTGCTGGAATGCAAGGAGCCGGTCACGATGAAGACGGACTGGTTCGAGCTGAAGGAGGCGCGGCTCCATCTCGCGCCCTACAGCTACCCGCATTTCCCGATCGCCTGCGCCAGCACCATCACCCCGTCGGGCATGATTGCCGCCGGCAAGCACGGCCTCGGCGTCCTGTCGATCGGCGCCGGTATCCCAGGCGGGCCAGAGATGCTCGGCAAGCAGTGGGGCATCTACGAGGAGACGGCGGCCAAGCACGGCAAGACGGCGGACCGCAGCAAGTGGCGCGTCGTGGTGAACTGCCATGTGACGGAGGATGACGAGCAGGCGTTGCGCGAGGTCCATGCCGGCGAGCGTCGCGAGACCATGACCTATTTCGAGGACACGCTCGGCCGCCCGCCGGGCCGCGCCGACGATCCGCTGCGCGACGGCGTAAAGATGGGCACGACCCTGGTCGGCAGTCCCGACACGGTGGCCAAGGGCATCGAGCGGCTCCTCGGCTTCTCCAACGGCGGCTTCGGCGGCGTCCTGTTCCGCGCCCACGAATGGGCGACGCGCGAGCAGATCCTGCGCTCCTACGAGCTGTTCGCGCGCTACGTGATGCCGCGCTTCCAGGGTTCGCTCGACACGATCATCAACTCGAACCAGTGGGCCAAGGACAATCGCAAGGGCATCTTCGGTCCGAACGTGGCGGCGGTGAAGAAGGCCTTCACCGATGCCGGCCGCGAAGCCCCCGAGGAATTCCGCGCCCGCACGCCCGGCGCGCGCGACGTCGCGGGCGATTGATCGTCGCCGGGGAGTCCTCTCGCGTTCCGCAGAGCCGAGCATCGTTCTTCGGAGCGAAAGAGCGCACTTTCCTGTGAGGCTGCGATCCCCCACCATGTGCGCTGCACAATCGACAAGGGGGATGGCTCGCCGATGAGCATCAAGGGCAAGGCCTATATTGCGGGAATCTATGAGCATCCGACGCGGCTCGCGAAGGATATCTCGTTGGCCCAGATCCATGCGCAGTGCGCCAAGGGCGCGCTGGAGGATGCGGGCCTCACGAAGGACGATGTCGACGGCTATTTCTGCGCCGGCGACGCACCGGGCCTCGGCCCGATGTCCATGGTCGAATACATGGGGCTGAAGCCGCGCCACGTCGATTCGACGGACACCGGCGGCTCCTCCTATGTGCTGCATGTCGGCCACGCCGCCGAGGCGATCGCCGCCGGCAAGTGCAAGGTGGCGTTGATCACCCTCGCCGGCCGGCCGCGCGCCGAGGGCATGGCGACCGGCACCGTGCCGCGCAGCCGCGGCGGCACGCCGACCCCCGACGAACCGTTCGAGTTTCCCTACGGTCCGACCGTGGTGAACATGTACGCGATGTGCGCCATGCGCCACATGTACGAGTACGGCACGACCTCCGAGCAACTCGCCTGGATCAAGGTCGCCGCCTCGCACCATGCGCAATACAATCCGCACGCGCTGCTGAAGGACGTGGTCACGGTCGAGGAGGTCGTGAACTCGCCGATGATCTCCGATCCGCTGCATCGGCTCGACTGCTGCGTCATCACCGACGGCGGTGGCGCGATCGTCGTCGTGGCGCCGGAGATCGCGGCCAAGCTCAAACGGCCGAAGGTCAAGCTGCTGGGCGCCTCGGAGTTCGTGAAGACGCAGATGGGCGGCAAGGTCGATCTCACCTACTCGGGTGCGCGCTTCACCGGCGCGGCGGCCTTCGCCGAGGCGGGCGTCAAGCCCGCCGACATCAAGTACGCCTCGATCTACGACAGCTTCACCATCACGGTCCTGATGCAGCTCGAGGATCTCGGCTTCTGCGAGAAGGGCAAGGGCGGCGCCTTCGTCGCTGACGGCAACCTGATCTCCGGGACGGGCAAGCTGCCGTTCAACACCGATGGCGGTGGCCTCTGCAGCAACCACCCGGGCAACCGTGGCGGCCTCACCAAGGTCCTCGAGGCGGTGCGTCAGCTCCGCGGCGAGGCGCACCCCAAGGTGCAGGTGGCGAACTGCAATCTGGCGGTCGCGCACGGCACGGGCGGCTCGCTCGGCCTGCGGCACGGCAGCGCCACCATCATTCTGGAAAGGGAGTAGACCATGGCCGAGGCCAAGGAACGCAAGCTGCCCGCGCCCGCCATCAGCCAGGAGACTGAGGCCTACTGGGACGCTGCCGGCAAGGGCAAGCTGCTGGTGCGCAAGTGCAAGAGCTGTGGCCAGGCGCACCATTATCCGCGCACGATCTGCCCGTTCTGCTTCAGCGACGACACCGAATGGGTCGAAGCTTCGGGCAAGGGCACGATCTATTCGTTCAGCGTCATGCGCCGCGCGCCTGTCCCGTACGCCATGGCGTACGTGACGCTGGCCGAGGGCCCGCGCATGGTGACCAACATCGTCGACTGCGACTTCGACGCGCTGAAGTGTGAGCAGGCCGTGAAGCTGGTCTTCAAGCCGACCGACGGCGGTCCGCCGTTGGCGATGTTCACACCGGTTTGACGCTCGTTGGCGGGAGGCTCCAGCGAGCCTCCCGCATTCATTTCCAATTCATGGCGGATCGAAGGCGGGTCTCCAGATCCGCCCGGTTATCTGCGAGAGCGAAGACGTAGCGATCCGGGCGCAGAATCGCGGCGCGTGAACCGTGACGCGCCAGCCAGTCGGCTGCAACGCCCGGCAGCAGCGCGGCTGAGGTTTCAAGACCCGCGAGCATCTCGGCGTCGCCCGCGATTGCGAAGCGCTGGCCGATGACCTCGTCCATCAGCCGTCCGTCGGCGAGACGCGGCTGCGGGAAGATCGTGCCGACAGGTGGCGGCGCGTCGGTGCGGCAGCCCGGCCCGAGTTGCGGCTGCGGGAAGTCGAACATCTGGGCACCGGCAGCGAAGCGCGCGTCACGCGCCGCGGCGGCGGCGGGATCGGTCTCCTGCAGCACGGCGCCGAGCTTCACCGCGAGCTCGATGAAGGCGCGGACATGCGGCAGGCGCTCGCTCTCGTAGGTGTCGAGCAGCGACTCGGGCGCGCCCTCGCGCAGCACGGCGGCGAGCTTCCAGGCAAGGTTGCCGGCGTCGCGCATCCCCGCGCACATGCCCTGGCCGAGGAAGGGCGGCGTCTGGTGACAGGAATCCCCCGCCAGCAGCAGCTTTCCCCGGCGCCAGCCTTCCTGCACGACCGAATGGAAGGTGTAGACGGCGGCGCGCTCGATCCGCGCGTCGTCGGGCCCGACCCAGCGCGCCATCATCGGCCAGAATATGTCCGGGTCGGCCAGCCGCTCCGGATCGTCGCCCGGCATCAGCATGATCTCCCAGCGGTGCCGCGCGCCGCCGACATGCACCACCGTCATCGGCCGCGCCGGATCACAGAGCTGGACGGTATGGTCGGGCAGGGCCTTCACCCGCGGCGAGTCGGGATTGCACAGCAGGTCGACCACCAGCCATGGCTGGTGCAGGCCGAGGTCGTCCTGCCGGCTTCCGATCGCGCGGCGCACCAGCGAGCGCGCGCCGTCGCATCCGACGATGTAGCGGGCGTCGAGTTCGCCCACGTCGGCGATCTCGCGACCGAGATGGACCGTCACGTTCGGGAAGCGCGCGACGCCGACGCGCAGGATTTCTTCGAGCTCCGGTTGGTGAAAATACCAGTTGCCGGCCCAGCCGTGCGGCCCAGGCCCGTCGATGCCGCGCCGAACCATCAAGGTTTGGCCGTCGGCGTTGACGAAATGCATGCCCTTCGACGAGGGCCGCGCCATCGCGGCGATCTTCTCCGCCAGCCTGACCGACTGGAAGATCCGCATCACCTCGCCGTCGAAATGCACCGCGCGCGGCAGCGGATAGATCACCGTGCCGCGCTCGTGCACGGCGACAGACAGCCCAGCCTGGCCCAGCAGGTTTGCCAGCAGCGCGCCAACCGGGCCGTAACCCAGGATGGCGACGTCGGGAGATATCGCGGAAGTCACCGCGCCGGGGTAGCGCAGCGACTTCAGCCTGTCGAGGTATAGGGCCTCGTTCTGCTTTTGGCGGGAGGCTTTAGCGAGCCTCCCGCATCTTCCCGAGCGCCGTCGCAAGGCGCTTGGCGGCGATCTCGGTGCCGAGCTCGGTCCAGTGACCGTCGGACACCCGGTAGGTGTTCGGCACGCCTTTGAAATCATCCTCGAGGTCGACGACCTTGATACCCTGCGCTTCGAGCTCCTTGCGCAGGATGCGGTGCATCAGCGCCCGCTGTTTCGGATAGCTCATGTACTTCGGCCACGGCGCCCAGAACTCGGCATAGCTGGGATCGACGATGCCCACCGGGGCCAGGGCGACCGCGAACTCGATGCCGCGTTCGCGCGCCAGGTCGCGGGCGCCCAGCAGCCAGGTCATGGTTGCTGCGATCGCCTTTCTGTCCACCGACTGTTCGAGTTCCGCCGGAGTCAGGGGGATCGTCCAGGTGGCGGTCTCCCAGTCGACCATGCTGGCGAGCCACCAGGCTTGGATGTATTCCTCGTCGCGGTCGCGCGGTTCGAGCCGGTCCCAGAACGTGTCGCCGCCGCGCGAGAGGATCTCGCGAATGACCTTCTCGTCCTTGTCGGGATAGTAGTAGGTCTTGACCAGCCGGACCATGGCGTCGAGGCGGTCGGCACGCGGCAGCGTGATGATCTTCTGCGCCTCGGCCGGCGGAGCCTTGTTGCCGCGCCCGAACTCCGAGAGGCCCAGACGGTTCACCAGCAGCCAGGTCAGACGGGGTGCCACCGCACCCAGCCACGAAGGCTGAGGCCGCTCGGCAATGGGCGGCGGAATGCGCCACGGCGAGAGCGCATCGGACACGAAATCGTTGCCCGAGAAGAACATGAGGACGAGCGCATCGGGCTGCAGCGACAAGGCGATGTTGCGGATGCGGTAGTAATATTGAGGGGGACCCGTCGCGGAGATGCCCAGCGTGGTCACCTCCCAGTCGCGGTGGCCTTCCGACCGCCACAGCTCCTCGAGCTTCATGCCGACCGATTCTTCGACGAACGCGCCTTCGAGGAAACTGTCGCCGACCAGGACGGTTCGGAAGGTCCCGGCCGGCTTCTGCAGCGAATGCTCGCGGTCGCGCATGCCCCAGCTGTTGTAGGTCGGAACCGGCTGCGTGCCGGTCAGCGTGCTCGCGACCGACGCGTTTGAAACCTCGATCGGCCGCAGTTCCCGCGACGGCCAGGGCGGCACGACGAGGGAGCTGAGCAGTTCGAGCCCGGCCACCGTGACCGCCACGAGCAGGGCCACGAAGATGCCCGAGAACCAGAGACGCTTGTGCTTCATCGAGCCTGCTCATAGCCGATCAGCGGCGTCTCTCCAACGGGACGCACTCATCGCTGGCGCCGCTCAGCCGTTGAGCGCCGCCCACACGCGCTCGGGCGTCGCCGGCATGTTGATGTGCTTGCCGCCCAGCGCGTCGGAGATGGCGTTCATCACCGAGGGCAGGGAGCCCGCGCAGCCGGCCTCGCCGCAGCCCTTGGCGCCCAGCACGTTCGTCTTGGCCGGCACCGAGTGGTAGTCGATCGTGAAGGACGGGGCATCGCCTGCCCGCGGGATCGCATAGTCGGTGAAACTGCCGGTCAGCGGCTGGCCTTCCTCGCTGTAGACGACATGCTCGAAGATCGCCTGGCTGATGCCCTGCACCACGCCGCCATGGCTCTGGCCCTCGACCAGCAGCGGATTGATGACCGTGCCGAAGTCGCCCACCATCGTGTACTTCACGACCTCGACATGGCCGGTGTCGGGATCAATCTCGACCTCGGCCACATGGGTGCCGTTGGGATAGGCCGACGGCGCCGCCTCGTGGACATGGCTGACGTCGAGCGTGGTGGGCACACCCTCCGGCAGCTTCATGCCGCTGCGCAGCTTGCTCGCAAGCTCCAGGATGCCGATGCCGCGGTCGGTGCCGACGATCTCGAAGCGGCCGAGCTTGAACTCGATGTCGGCGGCTGAGGCTTCGAGCGCGACTCCCGCGATCTCCTTGCCCTTTTCGATCACCTTGTCCGACGCTTCCATGATGGCCGCACCCGAGGCCATGATCGACTTGGAGCCGCCGGTGCCGCCGCCGGCGATCAGCAGGTCGCTGTCGCCCTGCTTGAGCTTGATGCGATGGAACGGGATGCCGAGCTTGGTCGTCAGGACCTGGGCGAAGGCCGACCAGTGGCCCTGGCCGTAGTCCAGCGTGCCGGTGATGATCGTGACGTCGCCATTCTCCTCGAAGCGCAGCCCGCCCATCTCGTTCGTGGGCGGCGCCGTCACTTCGAGATAGTCGCCGATGCCGAGGCCGCGCAGCTTGCCGCGCTTGGCGCTCTCCGCCTTGCGCGCCTCGAAGCCCGCCACGTCGGCCAGCTCCAGCGCCTTGTCGAGCAGCACGGTGAACTCGCCGCTGTCATAGGTCGTGCCCGACGCGGTCTTGTAAGGCATTTCCTCGGGTTTGATGTGGTTGCGCCGGCGCATCTCCATCTGGTCGAGGCCCATCTCGCGGGCGGCGGTGGTGATCAGCCGTTCCATGAAATAGTTGGCCTCGGGCCGGCCGGCGCCGCGATAGGCGCCGATCGGCGAGGTGTGGGTGAAGGCCACCTTGGTCTGCACCTCGATCAACGGCGTGCGGTAGACCGCGGCCAGATTGCGCGAGACGCCCAGCGCGCCCATGGCCGCGCCGACGTTCGAGAGATAGGCGCCGAGGTTCGCGTAGCCCTTGAGGCGCACGGCGAGGAAGGTGCCGTCCTTGTCGAGGGCCAGCTCGGCGTCGAAATCGTGGTCGCGCCCATGCTGGTCGCTGAGGAAGCTGCCGGAGCGGTCGTCGGTCCACTTCACCGGACGGCCGAGGATCTTCGAGGCATGGAAGAGGCCGGCATATTCCGGATAGGGCGAGCCCTTCATGCCGAACGAGCCGCCGACATTGCCGGTGACGACGCGCATCTGCGCGGGCTTGATGCCGAGCAGGGCGGCCATCTGGTTCTTGAGGCCGAACACCCCCTGGCAGCCGGCATGGAGCGTCGAGCGATCCGTCTCCTTGTCGTAGTGGCCGATCGCCGTGCGCGGCTCCATGGCGCAGACGACGATGCGGTTGCTGACGAGATGCAGTTTGGTCACGTGTGCGGCTCTGGCGAACGCCTCGGCGACTTTCGCATTGTCGCCGAACTGGAAGTCGGCGCAGACATTGTCCGGGACGTCGTCGAACACGGTCGGCGCGCCGGGCTGAGCGGCGGCGCGCGCCTCGGTCACGGCGGGCAGAGCTTCTATGTCGAGCACGACCGCCTCGGCCGCATCGCGTGCCTGCGCCTGGGTCTCGGCGACGACGAAGGCCACCGGATCGCCGACGAAGCGCACCTTGTCGGTGGCGAGCGAATAGCGCGTCGGCGTCTTCATCTGCGAGCCGTCGCGATTGGGCACCATCATCACCGTCTTCAGCGCGCCGTAGCCCGCAGCGTTGAGGTCCGCGCCGGTCCAGATGCCGAGCACGCCCGGCATGCCGCGCGCCTCCTCGGCGTCGATGCCCTTGAGCAGCCCGTGCGCCACCTGGCTGCGTACCATCACCGCATAGGCCTGGCCCGGGAGGTTGATGTCGTCGGTGTAGCGGCCCTGGCCCTGCAGCAGGGTCGGGTCTTCCTGGCGCGGTACCGGCTGGCCGACGCCAAATTTCATCAAATCGAGATTGTCCGCATCAAGGGGCGCGTTCATGGGAATTCTGCTTCCAAAAGTGGGGGATTTGAACGGCATCATAGCGCAGTGAGGCATGGGCTGTGCTAGTGATTCGGACATGTCGAACCTCGATCCCGTCACATTGACAGTCATCCAGAACGGCCTGGTCCAGGTCTGCAACGAGATGGACCTGGCCTTCGTGCGCGCCGCCTTCTCGCCGGTGATCTCCGAAGGCATGGACCGCTCCGACGGCATCTACGACACCGTCGACGGCTCGCTGATCGCCCAGGGCGAACTCGGCCTGCCGGTCTTCGTCGGCACCATGCAATTTTCCACCCGCGCGGTGATCGAGAGGGTCAAGACGCACTATGCCGGCAGGGTCGATCCGGGCGACGTGTTCATCGTCAACGATCCTTATCTCGGCGGCACGCATCTGATGGACGTGCGCTTCGTCAAGCCGTTCTTCTACAAGGGCGAGCTGTTCGCCTGGCTGGCCAATACCGGGCACTGGCCGGATGTCGGCGGGATGGTGCCGGGCGGTTTCTCCGCCAGCGCGACGGAGGTCGAGCAGGAGGGCTTGCGCCTGCCACCCGTGAAATTCTTCAAGAAGGGCGAGATGGACCAGGAGATCCTGTCCATCATCATGTCCAACATCCGCATCGCCGACCAGCGCATCGGTGACATCAAGGCGCAGGCGGCCGCGCTCACCACCGGCGAGGTGCGGCTCACCGACCTGATCGATCGCTACGGCGCCGACGTGGTGCGATCCGCGATCGCGGAGATGCGCCACCGCGCCGAACGGCAGATGCGCGCCAAGATCGCCGACATTCCCGACGGCGTGTACGAAGGCACCTCGCAGGTCGACAGCGATGGCGTCGTGGACGAGCCGCTCACGATCAGGATAAAGATCACGAAGAAGGGCGACGAGCTCACCTTCGACATGACCGGATCGAGCCCGCCCTGTCGCGGTCCGATGAACAGCGTGATCGCCACGACGAAGTCGGCCATCTATCTCGCGGTGAAGCACATCTTTCCCGACGTGCCGATCAATGCCGGCACCTTCGAGCCGCTGCGCATCGTCGAGCCCGAGGGGACCTTCCTGTATGCGAAGTATCCGCGGCCGGTATCGGGCTGTGCGGCCGAGGTGAGCCAGCGCATCGCCGAGGCGGTGTTCGCGGCGCTCACCAAGGCCATTCCCGACCTGCTGTTCGCCGCGCCCGCCGGAACCTCCGGCAATCTCGGCATCGGCGGCTACGATCCGGAGCGCAAGCGCAACTACATCATGTATCTGTTTACCGGCGGCGGTTACGGCGGCTTCCAGGGCGGCGATGGCTTGAGCAACGGCTGCTCGACCATTGGCATTTCCAAGATGCCGCCGGTCGAGGTGCTGGAGCAGTTCTACCCCGTGCTGTTCGAGGAGTTTTCCCTGCGCGAAGGCTCCGGCGGCGCCGGCGAGTTCCGCGGCGGCTTCGGCATCAACTACGCCATCAAGCTGCGGCGCGGCGAGGCGCGCGTCTCGATGGTGATGGATCATGGCCGCACCGGTCCGCAGGGCGCGCTGGGCGGCAGCGCCGGCGGCACCAATACGGTGCAGGTCGATCAGGGCGGCAAGGCCTATCACCCGCCGCATATTTCCAAGGATCAGGACATCGAGATCGGCGTCGGCGACGTGGTGCGGGTCTCGACGCCGGGCGGTGGCGGCTTCGGCGATCCGGCGAAGCGTAGCGCCGAGGCGGTCGCCCGAGACGTGGCGCGCGGCTACTACAGCGCGGCGGAAGCGCGCGAGAAATTCGGCCCGGCGCAGGCTGCCGAATGAGCGCCTCTCGACGCTCGTTCCTCGCCCTGCCGGTGGTTCTGCTCGCGGCCGATGCCGCGGCGCAATCGGCTTCCTGGTTTCCGGTCGAAGGCGCCGACAAGTCGTTCTTCGTCGAGATGCCGGGCGCGCCGGTCTACAAGGTACTCGATACGGTGTCGGCCGGCGGCACGCCCTTCGTCTATCACTCCTACAGTCTCGAGTATCGCCGCCTCTCGTTCGTGGCGCAGAGCGCACTCTTTCCCGCCGATGTCGACGTGCGGCAGCCGAAGCTCAACCTTCAGTCCGCGCTCGACGATCGCGCGCAGCGCCTCGCCGGTGGAAAATGGACCAGCGTCGACTGGAAGACGGTGCAGGGCGCGTCGGCCGTCGAATCGACCGGACCACTGGCGGGTGGCAATGCGCTTCGGCAGCTCGTCGTGCTGAAGGGCCGCCAATACGTCTCGCTGGGCTATCTCGCGCCGGCCGATGCGATGCGCGCCCCGGAGGCCGAGCGCTTCTTCCGTTCCCTGAGGCTCCTGTCATGACCCTTCCGCGTATCCAGATCCTGGCCCTCGGCGGCACCATCGCGACGGCACCGGATGCGTCGGGCGCGATGCAGATGGGGCTGGGCGCCGACGATCTTGTCGCTGCGGTGCCACTGCTGGCCGGGCTCGCCGACATTCGCGCCGAAACGGTGTCGAGGGTCGGCAGCCATTCGCTGTCCTTCGACCAGATGCATGCGCTCGCGAACAGGATCATGAGCCTCGACGTCGACGGCGTGGTGGTGACGCAGGGCACCGACACGCTGGAGGAGACGTGCTTCCTGCTCGACCTGATGGTCGAGCGCGACATTCCCGTCATCGTGACGGCGGCGATGCGCAATCCCGCGCTCACCTCGCCGGACGGTCCGGGCAACCTGCTCGCCGCCGTGCGCGTCGCCTGCGATCCGTGGGTGAAGACGCAGGCGAAGGCGCTGGGCGTCGTGGCCGTGATGCTGGACGAGATCTATGCGGCGTCCGACGTGCTGAAGATCCACCCGACGCGGCTCAATGCTTTTGCCTCGCCGCAGACCGGCCCGCTGGCGGCGCTGGTCGAGGACAGGGTCGTGCCGCTGTCGCTGCCGGTGCGAGGCCCGATCGAGGCCGCGCGAAAGCGGCTGGGCGGAGCGTCGGAGGGGCGGGAGCAGCCGGTGGCTCTGCTCTGGCTGGGACTCGACGAGCCGGGCTACATCCTCGAGGCGATGGTCGATCATCGCGACCAGCTCGGCTATCGCGGCGTCGTCGTCGGCGCGATGGGCGGCGGTCACGTTCCCGAGCGGGTCGCCTCGCTCGTCGGACAACTGGCCGAGATCATTCCGACCGTCGTGTCGCCGCGTGCCGGCGGCGGGCCGCTGCTGCGTCAGACCTATGGCGGTCCCAGCTCCGAGATCGCCCTGCGCAAGGCCGGCCTCATCTGGGGGGGCCGCCTCAATCCGCTGAAGGCGCGCGTACTTCTCCAGACCTGCCTGCGCGCCGGGCTCGATCGATCGGCGATTGCCGACGTCTTCGAGGCTTTTGGCTAACAGTATTCGGCGCGGGCCTGCTTCGCCGCGGCGAAGCCGTGCATGCCCATGTGCCACTGCAACGCGACGATCATGCCCTTGATCGGCTGAAGCAGGCCGATCGACAGGATGATTACGAGCGGCGTCCACACGGCGGTGTGGAACCAGTAGGACGGCTGGTAGGCGATCTCGACATACATCGCGAGTGGCACGACCAGATGGCCGACCAGGAAGATCGTCAGATAGGCCGGGAAATCGTCGGCGCGATGATGGTGCAGGTCCTCGCCGCAGGCCGGGCATTGATCGGCGACCTTCACGAAGGCACGGAACAGCTTGCCTTCGCCACAGGCCGGGCAGCGTCCGAGTATGCCCCGCCAAAGATAAAGCCCACCCTTCCCAGCCATCATGTCCTCCATCGATTGTCGGCTTGTATATCCATACGGGGAGCCATACATTCAAGGACAAGGAGAGATATTGTATGGATTGGAGCCCTACACTCGAGACTGTCGGGCCGGTCTACGAGGGCATCGTCGACGCGCTTGAGCGCGATATCGCCTCCGGCCGCCTGCATCGCGGCCAGCGGCTGCCGACCCATCGGGCCCTCGCCAGAACATTGAACGTCGACCTGACGACGGTGACGCGCGCCTACAACGAGGCGCGCCGCCGCGGCCTCACCGATGCAAAGGTGGGGCAGGGGACTTTCGTTGCGGAGAACCGCACCCGGCCGGCCGCCCGCACCGCTGCCGGCATCGACGTCGACCTGTCGATGAACCTGCCGCCGTCGCCCATCGAGGCCGATCTCGAAGGTCGCATCATGCGGGGGCTGGCGGCCCTGCAACGTGAACATGGCTTCGCCGATCTCCTGAGTTACCAGCAGGCGGGTGGCAGCGCGGTCGACCGTGGTATTGCGGCCGAGTGGCTGCGGCGTCGTGTTCCCACGATCGAGGCGGACCGGCTCGTCATCTCTCCTGGCACCCAGAGCGCGCTGGTGGCGCTGCTTCTGGCGATGACGCGGCCGGGCGACGTCGTGCTCTCCGACAGGCTCACCTATCCGGGCTTCAGGTCGGCCGCCGCATCGCTCGGCGTGCGTCTCGTCGGCGTGGCTTCTGACAGTGAGGGCATGGTCCCGCAGGCGCTCGAGGAAGCCTGCCGTCTGCACGCACCCAGGGCGGTCTATCTTCTGCCGACGATTCACAATCCGACGACTACGACGATCGGTCCAGAACGTCGCGGGGAGCTTGCGGCAGCCATTCGTCGTCACGATCTGATGCTGATCGAGGACGACGCTTATGGAAGTTTCGAGCCGAAGGCCCTGCCGATTTCGACGCTCATCCCCGAGCGCAGCTATCTCGCGATGACGCTGTCGAAGTGTATGGCCCCCGGTTTGCGCGTCGCCCATGTGCTGGCGCCAGATCGTGCCGCCGCGTCGGGGATTGCCAATGCCTTGCGCACGGTGTCGCAGATGCCCGCGCCGCTGATGGTTGCGCTGGTCTCGCGCTGGTTCACCGACGGCAGCGCCGACGCCATCGTGTCGGCTGTCGCCGCGGAGGCTGCGGCAAGACAGGCTCTGACGATCAAGGCGCTGTCGGGCCAGAGCTACGCCGCCAGCTCCAGGGGGCTTCACGTGTGGCTGAGACTGCCGGCCACGTGGACCCGCGCGGAATTTGCGGCGCACGTTCAGCGACAGGGGCTGGCCGTGGTTACAAGCGACAGTTTCAGCGTCGATGGCGAGCCGGAGCACGCGATTCGAATCGCGCTGGGCGCGGCGCGCAGCCGCGCTGACCTCGTGGCGGCGCTGGACGTGCTGGTCGTCGCATTGAAGTCGCCCGCTTACGCGTCGCGCATCGTCTAGGGAGAACGTCATGTTCGAGGGATTGGACGCCATCTTCCTCGCGAGACTGCAATTCGCCTTCACCGTCTCGTTCCACTTCATCTTCCCGTCCTTCTCGATCGGCCTGGCGAGCTACCTCGCCGTGCTCGAAGGGCTGTGGCTGTGGACCGGAAGACAGGTCTATCTCGACCTCTTCAAGTACTGGCTGAAGATCTTCGCGCTCGCCTTCGGCATGGGCGTCGTCTCGGGCATCGTGATGTCCTACCAGTTCGGCACCAACTGGTCGGTCTTCTCCGACAAGGCGGGGCCGGTGATCGGCCCGCTGATGGCCTACGAGGTGCTGACGGCCTTCTTCCTCGAGGCGGGTTTCCTCGGCGTCATGCTGTTCGGCATGAACCGCGTGGGCAAGGGACTGCATTTCGCGGCAACGCTCGCCGTTGCGGTCGGCACCTTCTTCTCGGCCTTCTGGATCCTGTCGGCCAACAGCTGGATGCAGACGCCGGCCGGCTACGCGATCAACGCCGGTGGCCAGTTCGTGCCGGCCGACTGGTGGGCGATCATCTTCAATCCCTCGTTCCCCTATCGGCTCGTGCACACGGTCTTCGGCGCCTATCTGACGACGGCGCTGGTCGTCGGCGCGGTCGGGGCGTGGCACCTGCTGCGCGCCATACCTGCCGAAAAGAACGCGAACGAGGGTGCGCGCGTCATGTTCTCGATGGCGATGGCCATGATCACCGTCGTCGCACCACTGCAGATCTTCGCCGGCGACCAGCATGGACTGAACACGCTGGAACATCAGCCCGTCAAGGTCATGGCCATGGAAGGCCACTTCAAGAGCTATCCCGACGGTGCGCCGCTGGTGCTGTTCGGTTGGCCCGACGAGGCCACGGGCAAGAACCTCTTCGCCGTCGAGATTCCGAAAGCCTCGTCGCTGATCCTGAAGCATTCGTGGGACGCACCGCTCAAGGGGCTCGACACGGTCGACCGCAAGGACTGGCCGCCGGTGCCGGTCGTGTTCTGGGCTTTCCGGATCATGGTCGGCATGGGCATGTTGATGCTGTTGCTGGCGGCGGTCAGCCTGCTCGCGCGCGTGCGCCGGCGCCTCTACGACTGGCCGCTGCTGCATCGCTTCGCGCTGGCGATGGGGCCGGCAGGATTCGTCGCCGTCATCGCGGGATGGGTGACGACCGAGGTCGGGCGCCAGCCCTATACGGTGTATGGCCTGCTGCGAACGGTCGATTCGGCGTCGGCGCTCGACGCGCCGGCGGTCGGGGCGTCGCTGCTGGCGTTCGTGATCGTCTACTTCTTCGCCTTCGGCGCCGGCACCTATTACATCCTGAAGCTCATGTCCCACCCGCCGCATCGCGGCGAGGAGGGGCCGCGGCGCGACCAGCCGGTGCGGGCCGCGGGCATCACGCCCGCCCCGGCGGTGGCCGAGTCGCTCGCGACCGGCAAGGAGGCCTGATCATGCCGTTCGACCTTCCGATGTTCTTCGCCTTCATCATCGCCTTCGCCATCCTGGCCTATGTTGTCTTGGACGGGTTCGACCTCGGCGTCGGCATCCTGTTTCCGTTCCTCCCGGTCGGCCGCGAGCGCGACAGCGCGATCAACTCGGTGGCACCGGTGTGGGACGGCAACGAGACGTGGCTGGTGATGGGCGGCGGCGGCCTGTTGGCCGCCTTCCCGCTTGCCTATGGCATGATCCTCTCGGCGCTCTATGCGCCCATCATCGCCATGCTGCTGGCGCTGGTCTTCCGCGGCGTGGCCTTCGAGTTCCGCTGGCGCGACCCGCGTCATCGCCCGCTCTGGGACGTGGCGTTCACGGGCGGCTCGATCGTGGCGGCGCTGGCGCAGGGCATCACCCTGGGCGCGCTGCTGCAGGGGATCGCTGTCCAGAACCGCACCTATGCTGGCGGCTGGTTCGACTGGCTGACGCCGTTCAGCCTGCTGGTGGGCGTCAGCCTGGTCTGCGGCTATGCGCTGCTGGGCTCGACCTGGCTCGTCATGAAGAGCGAGGGCTCGCTGCAGGAGCGTTGCTACCGCCTGGCCTTCCGGCTGGGCATCGCGACGATCGTGGCGATGGCGGCGGTGAGTGCCGCGACGCCCTTCCTGCGGGAAGCCTACTGGCTGCGCTGGTTCGCCTGGCCGCAGGTTCTGTTCACGGCCCAGGTGCCGGTGCTGGTGGCGATCGTCACGTTCGTGCTGTTCTGGAGCCTGCGCCGCGGGCACCATTACACGCCCTTCCTTATGGCGCTCGCGCTGTTCGGCCTTGGACTCGCGGGCCTCGGCATCAGCCTCTATCCGTTCGTGGTACCGCCGTCCGTCTCGATCTGGGATGCCGCCGCGCCGGACGACAGCCTGAAGTTCATGCTGCCGGGCGTGCTGGTGATGGTCCCCATCATCCTCGCCTACACCGGCTATTCCTACTGGGTGTTCCGCGGCAAGACCGGCCATGAGGGCTATCACTGATGGGCGATTGGTGATGCCGGGCCCGCGCCAATGGCTATGGTTCGTCGGCCTGTGGGCCGCCGGCGTCGGCGTCACGGCGCTGGTTGGCTACGCCATCAAGCTCTGGCTGAAATAGCCGCTCGGCGGACATTCCGCTTGACGCTCACTGTAGGCGGCGACAGTGTCGAATGACATGCTCAGGAACGAAACCCTTCATGACCGACGCCGACGCCCCTGCATCCAAGCGGCGGCTCTTTGTGCTGCGCGTCTGTCCACGTCCGTCCGCGTGGTGACTTCCTCACCTTGAGGTCCCACCCGCCGGAAGCGACCGGCCCGCGTTCCTGAACCCCCGCAGCCCTCGGCTCCGGGGGTTTTGTTTTGCCTGAACTCGAGAAGGACACGATCATGAACATTCGCGTCGGTATTGTTGGCATCAGCGGCTTTGGCGGCGGCGAGGCGTTGCGTCTGGTCGCGAACCACCCCTTCTTCGAACTGGTCTACGCCGCGGGCGAGGGCAGCGCCGGCAGCCGACTGGTGGACCGCTTCCCCGGAGTGCCGGCCAGGTTGGCCGGGCTTACGATCGAGAAGTGGGATCTTGCGACCCTGCCGAAGATCGACGTGCTGTTCGCGTCGCTGCCCACGGGCGCCTCGGCGGACGCGCTGGCGCGCGTTCCGAAGGACGTGAAGATCGTCGATATCGGCGGCGATCACCGCTACGTCGAAGGATGGGTGTATGGCCTGGCCGATGTCTGGCCGGCGGAGCTGGTGGGCCAGACCCGCGTTGCCAATCCCGGTTGCTTTCCCGCGGCGACCCTTACTGCGCTGGCGCCGTTGCTCGCCGACAGGCTGATCGAACCCGGCAACATCATGATCGACGCCAAGACCGGCATTTCCGGGGCCGGCCGGGGTGGCGCCGACAGCCGGTTCGGCTACGCCGAGAGCAACGAGAATCTGGTGCCCTACGGCCTGCTCAAACACACCCACATGCCCGAGACGGCGAAGACTATCGAGCGGCTGAGCGGCGGCAGCGCCGCCGGGCTGGTGTTCACGCCCCACCTCGTGCCGATGACACGCGGCGTCCTTGCCACCATCTACTGCCGCGGCCGCGCCACCACGGAACAGTGTCTGGCTGCGGCCCGGCGCTTCTACGCCGGGCGACCGTTCATCCGCGTGACCGACACGCCGCCGCAGACCAAGTGGGCGACCGGCTCGAACCTCGCTTTCGTCAGCTATGCAGCCGATCCGGAGCGCAATCTGGTGATCGCGTTGGGGGTCGTCGACAATCTCGGCAAGGGCGCTGCCGGGCAGGCGGTGCAGAATGCGAACCTGATGTGCGACCTGCCGCAAACCGCGGGGCTGGACGGCATGCCTGTCTGGCCATGACGAAAGCTGGCCGCCGCAGTCATGCAATCCGCCGACTCAGGTCGTGCGGCGCATTGGCCGGCAGTTGAAGGCGAGTGGATTGCCAGCGGTTTCGCGCAGCGTGGCGAGATCGTCGCGGCCCGTCCATTCGGTCGTCGTGCTGGCGTAGCGGAAGCCCGGCGCGCTGCCTTGGTACTCGAGCCGCCACGTCCGGTCGCCCAGCGTCACCGAGGCGCGGTTCTTGGCGTACACCACAGACACTTCCTTGCTGCCGTCGCAGAGATAGGCAATCCCGGTCGGCGTCGCCTCCTCGGGCGCCGGTCGCGGGATCGTGGTCGTGACGGCTTGTCCCTGAGGCCCGCATCCGCTCAACAGGGCCAACGCGACAATCGACAGACGCTTCATGGTGCGCTTTCCTCCCGGGGCGGACCATAGCAAATCGCCAAGGAGACGGAATGGCCCTGTTCAAGCTGCGCGACGGCGCCGAACTCTACTACGAGATCCAGGGCAGCGGCCCTGCGCTGTTTCTGGTCGCTGGCCTCGGCGGCGATGGCCGCTGGTGGGGCGACAACGTGTCCGAGCTGGCGAAGTATTTCACCGTCGTCGTGCACGATCATCGCGGCACCGCGCGCAGCAGCCTGTCGAGGATCGACTACAGCGTAGAGCAGATGGCCGACGATGCGCTGCAGCTCATCGAGGGGCTGGGATATGACAAGGTCCATTGGTGCGGTCACTCGACCGGCGGGGCGATGGGGCAGATCCTGGCGATCGACCATCCCGGACGGATCGACCGGCTGGTGCTGAGCGCCACCTGGGCGAAGACAGACGCCTTCTTCCGCCGGCTGTTCGAGGTGCGCTCGCTGATGCTGCGCGAACTGGGGCCGGCGGCGTACCTGAAGTCGAGCGCGCTGGCGCTCAACTCGCCCGCCTGGGTGCGCGATCACGATGCCGCCCTCGTAGTCGCCGAGGCGAAGGCGCTGGAGACCATTCCCGTTCCCGAGATCGTCCTGTCGCGCATCGCCGCCATCATGGCCCACGACCGGCGGGAGCAGCTGCAGAAGGTGGCGGCGCGCACCCTGGCCGTCTGCGCCCGCGACGATACGGTGACGCCGCTCTATTTTACCGAGGAGCTGGTGCGCCTGATCCCGGGTGCTCGCGCTTATGTGCTGCCGGACGGCGGCCATGCATATCCGAACGTGCACGGTGCGGAGTTTCGTCGTGTAATGACCGCCTTCCTGCTGGAGTCCTGACCGCCATGAAAATCGAACCGCTGATCGCCGCCGCCACCGCCGAGCTGACCGCCATCCGGCGCGATATCCATGCGCACCCCGAGCTTGGCTTCGAGGAGGAGCGGACCAGCACCATCGTGGCCCAGAAGCTGAAGGAGTGGGGCTGCGAGGTCACGACCGGCATCGGCAGGACCGGCGTCGTCGGCACCATCCGCGTCGGCAACAATCCGCGTGCCATCGGCCTGCGCGCCGACATGGACGCACTGCCCATGGACGAACTCAACACGTTCGACCATCGCAGCCAGCACAAGGGCCGCATGCACGCCTGCGGCCATGACGGACACACCGCGATGCTGCTGGGCGCCGCCAAGTACCTCGCGGCCACGCGCAACTTCGACGGTACCGTGCACCTCATCTTCCAGCCGGCCGAGGAGGGCCGCGGCGGCGCCGAGGCGATGGTCAAGGACGGGCTGTTCCAGAAATTCCCGTGCGAGATCATCTTCGGCATGCACAACAGGCCGAAGCTCGACGTCGGCAAGTTCGCCATCCGCTCGGGCCCGCAGATGGCGGGCGGCGGCCTGTTCGACATCCACATCACCGGCAAGGGAGCGCATGGCGCGCGGCCCGAAACCGGCATCGATCCGGTCATCATCGCGACGCAGATCATCTCGGCGCTGCAGAGCGTCGTGTCGCGCAACGTGGCGCCGCTCGATTCGGCGGTGATCTCGGTCACGCAGATGCACTCGGGCGACGCCTACAACGTGATCCCGCAGGAGGCAGTGCTGCGTGGCACGATCCGCGCCTTCCGGAAGGAGACGATGGCGCTGATCAAGGAGCGCATCGAGACGATCTCCAGCGGCATCGCCGCGACCCTGGGGGGCAGCGCCAAGGCCGACGTCCGCATCGCCTTCCCGCCGCTGGTGAATGACAAGGACGCGGTGAAGTTCATCGCCGACGTGGCGGCCGAGATCGTGGGCCCGGAAAACATGAACCGCGAAGGCCCGTTCGTGATGGCCTCCGAGGACTTCTCCTACATGCTCGAGCAGGTCCCGGGCGCCTTCATCAACATCGGCAACGGCGGCGGCGAGGGCGGCTGCGAAGTCCACAATCCCAGCTACGACTTCAACGACGAGGCGCTCACGCTGGGCTCGACCCTGTGGGCGCGCGTGGTCGAGAAGCGGCTGGCGAAGGATCCGCGTTGAGCGCCGCCGGCGACGGCGCCAGCCGCCACTGGCTGGTGCGGGAGCTGCCCTATGTGGTGATGCTGGCGCTGGCCGTCGGCGGCGTCATCCTGACGGGCTTCCGCGGTCCCACGACCTATGCCTACTGGATGGTGCTGGCGCCGATCTATGGTCTGGCCTGCGTCATGTCGGGGTGGCGGGAGGTCGACAAGACGGCCGATCACCTGAGACTCATCGTGACGCAGGCGCTCCATTGGCTCGCCTTCCTGGCGGCGATGTGGCTGATGTTCCTGCCTGAGGTGCGCGGCGTGGTGAACGACAATGCGACGAGCCTCGCGCTCCTGATCCTGCTGGCGCTCGGCACCTTTGTCGCGGGCGTCCATGCGCGGGTCTGGCGCATCTGCCTGGTCGGCCTGTTCCTCGCTTTGTCGGTGCCCGCGGTGGCGTGGATCCAGGATTCGGCCATGCTCCTGATGGTCGGCACGTTGATGGTCGTCGCGGTCGGCGGCGCCTTCTGGTGGCTGTGGCGATATGAGAGGCGCGCACCGTGACGGATCGCGCCAAGGTCGTCCTCTGGAGCGACTATGTCAGCCCCTACGCCTTCGTGGCGAAGGCGTGGGCCTATGAACTGGAGGCCGACTACGAGATCGACCTCGAGTGGCGGCCCTATACGCTCGACATCGCCTCGTTCCAGGGCTCCGTCGAGCAGCGCAGTCCGCATCGCTGGCGCCGGGTGCGATATTCCTACATGGATGCCCGTCGCTTTGCCAACAAGCAGGGCCTGACCCTGATGGGACCGAAGAAGATCTATTATGCGCGGCCGATGAATGCCGGCATGCTGTATGCGCAGGAGCACGGCGTGTTCCGCGCCTACAACGACCTCGCCTTCGACCGTTTCTGGCGGCGCGATCTCGATCCGGAAGATATCAAGGCCGTCGGTGCGGCGCTCGAACAGACTGGCGCGCCGCCTGGCTTCGCCGCCTTTCTCGACGGCGAAGGGGGAGCCCGGCATGACGCGCTCCGCGCCGAGGCCGAGGCCTCGGGCATTTTCGGCGTGCCGAGCTTCGTCCTCGACGGCGAGATATTCTGGGGCGGCGATCGAGTCTTTCTCCTGCGGGAAAGACTTGACGAAAAAAGCGTGCCGCGCCGGCGCTAGCCTTCCGCGCGGTCGAGCGTGCGTTCGACGCGCTCGTGCAGGTTCTTCACCTCGCCCCGCTGCTTGCGCGCCCGTTCCTTGATCTGGCGCTTGGCGCGCCGGAACGCATCGTTCACCGCGAAGGTCGGATCGGCAAACCGCTCATCGTCGTGCGACATGTGATCGATGTTCACGTCGATGTGGCCCGGCAGCGCAATGTGGATGTTGACGCTGAAAAGGTTGCTCGTGCGGTGATGGCGGTCGGGAACCTGCACGATCACCTGACAGGAGGTCAGCCGGCCATGCAGCTTCTCGAGCGTCTCGACATGGTCGTTGATCAGAGAGTTCAGCGCTTCGCTGGGCGTGCCGCCCTGGTAGCTGATCCGCAATGCAGTTTCCATTAGAGCCTCCGCTTCTGTTCGCTCCCCCAAGGAAAACGTAACACGTCCGGAAGGGGTTGCGCTGCCATCGAGGGCGTCCCGGCAGCCCTCATTCCATGACATAGGGCTCCACTGTCGCGCACCACAGGGGCGCGGCGGAAATTATTCGAGGCTTGGTCTGGCCGGGCGGCGGGGAAAGCTCATGGCGCGGTGCTCCGCCGGCTGGAAGCGCCGCGAAGGTAATCGTCGCGATGAAAAACGTCGCGACGGGCAAACCAGCAAAGCCGGAGAGCGGGGCTAGTCGCCCGCCGCGACGGCCGTGGCGTCGTCCTTTGCGGGACGCACCACGCGATGGCTCACCATGCGGTGATGGAGCGTGCGGACCGTATCGCTGCCGCGGGTCAGGCACAGCCACGGAAAAAAGCCGTGAACGAAACAGGCAAGCGAGCCGATCAGCATCCTGGCGCCGAAGCCGAAGGCCATGCCCATATGCTGGAAGTAGGTCTCGTTGACCGAGGCGGGATGTTCGGTGAAGCGGCGGATCATGAGGGGAATTGTATCGGCCGGGGCCGGAAACAGCTTGCTACCTTTGCGCCGGTACCGCCAAAGTTGAGCATGTAATTCCTCAGGAAGGTCGATGGCCGGAAAATTCACACTGGATTCCTTCGACAAGAAGATTCTGGATTGCCTCCAGGACAATGCCGACATGCCGCTGGCCGAGGTCGCCAAGCGTGTCGGCCTGTCGACGACGCCCTGCTGGCGGCGCATCAACCGCCTGCAGGAGGAGGGCATCGTGCGGTCGCGCGTGGCGCTGCTCGACCGCAAGGCCGTCAATGCCGGCGTCACCGTCTTCGTGGCAGTGCGCACCGCGCAGCACAGTGCCCAGTGGCTGACCCGCTTCGCCAAGGCCATCGCCTCGTTCCCGGAGGTCATGGACTGCTATCGCATGAGTGGTGAAATCGACTACCTGATCCGCCTCGCGCTGCCCGACATCGAGGCCTACGACGCCTTCTACAAGCGCCTGATCGCCAAGATCGAGCTGTCCGACGTGACCTCGATGTTCGCGATGGAGGAGATCAAGTCCACCACGCGGTTGCCGTTGAACTACCTGCCCTAGTTGCGGGCTCTGGCCTCGCGCGCCGGCCGGCCTTAGGATCGCCGCCGTTTGCATGACAAGATCGCAGGGGAAACGATGAATACGGGCCCGAATACAGGCAAGAACCGCAAGAAGGTGCTGATCGTCGGCCGCATGCCGGAGGCGGGAATCGACGTTCTCAAGGCGCGCGACGATGTCGACTACGAGATCCTGACCGACGACACGGTGCCGTCGCTGCACCCGAAGCTCGCGGACGCCAATGCCGTGACCCTCGGTGCCACGCCCTTCCGCCAGGCCGAACTCGACGCGGCACCCGGCATGATGGTGGTGGCTCGTCTCGGCGTCGGCTTCGATGCGGTCGAGATCCCGGCGCTGAACAAGCGCAAGATACCGCTCATGACGACCGGCATCGCCAATTCGGTCTCCGTGGCCGAGCACGCGATGTACATGCTGCTGGCTTCGGCGCGCCTGGTGAAGAAGTACGACCGTTTCGTGCGTGAGAAGGGCTGGGGCCAGCGCCTCTCCGACCTGCCGGCCGATCTGTCGGGCAAGACCATCTTGGTCGTCGGCATGGGCCGCATCGGCTCGCGCACGGTGAAGCGCTGCGTCGCCTTCGACATGGAAGTCTTCGTCCTCGATCCGAACCTCTCCGAGGCCGACATCCAAAAGGCCGGCGCCACCAAGGTGACCGATCTCAAGGCGATCCTGCCCCGGGTCGACTTCGTGTCGGTGCACTGCCCCAAGGCGCCCGAGACGATCAACATGTTCAACAAGGAGACACTGGGCCTCATGAAGCCCGGCGCCTTCCTGGTGAACACCGCGCGCGGCGGCATCGTCAACGAGGATGCGCTGTACGAGGCGCTGAGCACCGGCAAGCTGCGCGGCGCCGGTCTCGACGTGCTCGACAAGGAGCCGCCGGATCCGGCGAACAAGCTGTTCACCTTGGAGAACGTGATCTTCAGCCCGCACATGGCGGGCGTCACCAAGGAGGCGAGCGACCGCATGGCCGTCACCGCCATCGAGAACATCCTGAGCGTATTCGACGGAAAGCCCAACGCGGCGAACTGCGTGAACAAGGAAGTGCTCGGCTAGGAGCCCGGACAAAGGCGGAGCTTGGACTTGCGGCATCGGTCGAGGCGACCGGTGCCGCAGTTTTTGAGGGGATATCGATGAAGTATGGACCGCTCGGCCGCTCGGGCCTGATCGTCAGCCGGATCTGCCTCGGCGGTAACTCCTGGGGCGCCAAGGGCCGGCGGGGCTGGGGCAAGTTCGACGAGTCCGAAGCGCCGGCCTATTTCAAGCGCGCGCTCGACGTCGGCATCACTTTCTTCGACACCGCCGACACCTACAATTTCGGCCGCTCCGAGGAGATCATGGGCGCCACGCTCATGAAGATGGCCCGGCGCGAGGACTTCGTGCTGTCGACCAAGGTGGGCATCCGCATGAGCGAGACCCAGAACGACGTCGGCACCGGCCGCAAGCACCTGATGTCCTCGGTCGACGCCCAGCTGAAGCGGTTGCAGACCGACTATATCGACGTCTACCAGGTCCATCGGCTCGATCCGCACACGCCGATCGAGGAGACCATGTACTCGCTCGACCAGATCGTGCGTTCGGGCAAGGTGCGCTACATCGGCGGCTCCACCATGCCGGCCTACAAATTCGCGCAGATGGTCATGGTGGCCGACTGGAAGGGCTATGCAAGGCCGATTGCCATGCAGAACCTCTACAACCTGATCCAGCGCGAGGAAGAGCATGAGATGAACCGGCTCTGCCACGAGCAGGGCGTCGGCCTCATCCCCTATTCGCCGCTGGCGCGTGGCTTCCTGGCCGGCAACCGCAACAAGGACGGCGGCGGCAGCACCGAGCGGGCGAAGAACGATACGGTCGTCAAGGACGGCACCTATCGCGACTGCGACTGGGAAATCGTCGAGCGGCTGAAGAAGATTGCCCGGGAGAAGGGCTGCACGCCGGCCCAGGCGGCGCTCGCCTGGCTGCTGCACAAGCCCTACATGGGCGCGCCGATCATCGGTGCCACGGATCTCGACCAGCTGACGTCGGCCGCGAAGTCGACCGAGATCTTGCTCACGCCTGAGGAGTGCAAGGAGCTCGAGGCGCCCTATCAGTTCCGGGTTTCGCCGGTCAACTGAGCGCGCCGGCCGATCGCGGCGGAGAACCAGAAGGCCAGCAGCGGCAGCACGATCGCGGCCGCCCAGAAGACGGGCGGCGCGCCCCAGCGGTCCACGATCGGCGCCGCGATGGGCACGCCGATCGCCTGGCCCATGAACAGGCAGAGGGCGAACAACGCCATGCCGGCGCCGCGGGCTTCCGGCGCCATCTGCGTGCCGTTTGTCTGCAGCGTGTTGTGGAACATGTAGAACGACACGCCCGACAGGACGATGGCGGCGAACTCGACCTCGGCGGTCGGCGCCAGCGCCATGGCCGCGAAGGCGATGCCC
Organism: Reyranella sp.; assembly: GCF_030651995.1. Lineage (GTDB taxonomy): Bacteria > Pseudomonadota > Alphaproteobacteria > Reyranellales > Reyranellaceae > Reyranella. The sequence continues at coordinate 58,442 of NZ_JAUSBN010000055.1, read as the reverse complement.
AGCCCCGTGCCGCCCCAGGTGCAGAGGCCGCGCTCGCCCAGGATGCGGACCAGATGGTGCGCCACCATCACATAGAGAAAGCCGCCGGCGCCGAAGGCGGCAACGGCGAGCCCAATGGCGGCGAAGCCCAGGCCGAAGCGCTGGTGCAGGTCGGCGCCGACGAAGGTGAAGGCGCCCCAGAAGACGCCGCCCTCCAACGCCACGACCAGGATCACCGTGAGCGCCCAGGGCCGCCGGATGACGCGGACCATCTGGCCGATCATCGAGCCCGCCGCGCGCTCGCCCGGACGGGCGATGTCGGGCCGGGCGCGCATGACCGCGAACAGCGCGCCGCCGGCCAGGATGTAGATCGCGGCCAGAACCCAGAAGACGGAACGCCAGCCCAGCCAGTCGCCGAGGGCGCCGCCCAGCGCCGACCCCGTCATCAGGCCGAGCGTCTGGCCGGTAAGGAAGCGGGCGAGCGTCGCCTGCCGTTTCTCGTAACTCACATTGTCGCCGACCCAGGCGATGGCGAGCGGAATGATCGCCGAGCCTGTGACGCCCGTCAGGAAGCGCGCCAGGGTGAGCATGCCCAGCGATGCCGACACGGCGCTCAGCATGCAGCAGAGGGCGGCGCCGATGCAGGCGATGGCGACCACCGGCATCTTGCCATAGCGGTCGCCGAACGGGCCGTGCACCAGCACGAAGACGCCGTTGGCGAACAGGAAGGCGGTGGCGGCGATCGACGCCGCGCCGACGGTGACCCCGAAGGCGACGGAGAGCTGCACCAGCAGCGGGTCAATCACACGCATGTTCGCCGCAGACGCGAAGGCGGCAACCGACAGCAACACGATGGCGATCGTGGGGGCGGCAGGAGGCAGTCTGTCAGGGGTGGGCCGCATGGAAACGGCGGGGGAGGGCATCGGTTCCGGGCTTAACGGCTTGATCCCGCAAAATAAAGGTCTCTTGGCGGGATGCAGCAATGACCTATGTTGGAGCCCATGGAAGAACTCCAGATTCTCGCCCGCGACCCGCAAGCCTGGGCCGCGCTTGCGACCCTGATCGTCATGGAAGTCGTGCTGGGCATCGACAACCTCATCTTCATCTCCATCCTGACCAACAAGCTGCCGGAGGAGAAGCGGTTCCGCGCCCGGCGCATCGGCATCGGGCTGGCGGTGTTCCTGCGGCTTGCGCTGCTGGGCGGCGTTGCCTTCATCGTCCAGCTCACCGCGCCGCTCTTTTCACTGTTCGGGCATGGATTTTCGTGGCGGGATCTCATCCTGATCGGTGGCGGCCTGTTCCTGATCTACAAGGCGACCAGCGAGATCCGCGACCATGTCGCGGCAGATCATGAGGACAAGGAACCGTCGGTCGGTGGCGCCGCGGGCGTCACGTTCGTGGGCGTGATTGGCCAGATTTTGATCCTCGACCTCGTATTCTCGCTCGACAGCATCATTACGGCCGTCGGCATGACAGACCATATTCCGATCATGGTAATCGCCGTGGTCGTGGCGGTTGGCCTGATGCTTGCTGCGGCGGACGGCCTGGCCAGGTTCATCGGCAACAATCCGACCATCGTCATGCTGGCGCTGAGCTTTCTGTTGATGATCGGCATGACCCTGATCGCCGACGGCATGGGCATGCACGTGCCCAAGGGCTACATCTACGCCGCAATGGCGTTCTCCGGGCTGGTCGAAGGCCTGAACATGCTGGCGCGTCGCGCGCAGAGCAAACGTCCGTTGCGCAAGCGACCGCGCTGACGCGCTGACAAGAGACGGCATGGCGGGCTAAGCTCCCTGCCATGAAGCTCAAGGATCAGGTGGCCATCGTCACGGGCGCGGCATCCGGCATCGGCGCCGCGACCGCCCGGCTGTTCGCAACCGAAGGCGCCAAGGTCGCGCTCGTCGATCTAGACGAGACGGGGTTGGCGAAGGTCGCTGCCGAAATCGGCGGCGAAACGCTCATCTGGCCTGCGGATGTCAGTAACGGCGACCAGGCGCGCGCCGGCGTGGAAAAGGTCCTCGAGAAATGGGGCCGCCTCGACGTGCTGGTGACGGCGGCCGGCGCCTCGTTCGGCGGCACGGTCGACAAGATCGACGAGGCGACCTGGGACCGCACCTTCGCGATCAACGTGAAGGGCACCTTTCTCTGGGTGCATCACGCGATCCAGCCGATGATCGCGGCGAAGTCCGGCGCCATCGTCACCCTGGGCTCGCAGCTTGCGCAGTCGAGCCTCGGGACCAACGTGGCCTACATCGCTTCCAAGGGCGCGATCGTGTCGTTCACCAAGACCGTCGCCGTCGACCATGCCGCCCAGGGCATCCGCATCAATGCGCTGATGCCCGGCGTCATCGACACGCCGATGCCGGCCCGCTCGCTGAAGCGGCAGCGCGACCCCGAGGCGGCACGCGCCCTCTGGAAGGTGCGCCATCCGATGGGCCGCATCGGCCAGCCGGAGGAGGTTGCCAAGGCGGCGCTCTTCCTCGCCTCTTCCGACTCCTCCTTCACCACGGGATCGCTGCTGTTCGTCGACGGCGGCTGGACGGCGCACTGACATGCCGAAGAAACTCACACCCGATCAGATCGAAGCCTATGCGCGCGACGGCTATGTCTGTCCGGTCGACGCTTTCTCGACCGAACGGACGCGGGCCTGGCGGGACAGGCTCGAGGCCTTCGAGCGCGCCCAGGACCAGAAGCTGACGCGTGGCCACAATTTCAAGCCGCACCTCCTGTTTCCCTGGGTTGATGAAATCGTGCGTTCGCCCGAGGTGCTGGATGCCGTCGAAGACCTGATCGGTCCCGACATCCGGCTGTTCCATCTCAGCGTCTGGCCCAAGGATGCCGGCTCCGGCGCCTATGTGAGCTGGCACCAGGATGCGACCTATTTCGCGCTGGAACCCGCCTGCCATGTCACGGCGTGGGTCGCCCTGACCGACGCGCCGGTCGAGGCGGGCTGCATGGAGGTCGTGCCGGGGTCGCACAAACTCGGCCAGCTGCCGCACGCGGAGATGCAGGATCCGGAGAACCTGCTGTCGCGCGGCCAGGAGCTGGCGGGCGACTTCGATCGCAGCCGGACGGCCTTCATGCCGGTGAAAGCGGGCCAGTTCTCGTTGCACCATACGCATCTCGTGCACAATTCGCGGCCCAACCGCTCGAACGACCGGCGCATCGGCCTCGGCATCAGCTACATCCCGACCTCGGCGCGCTGCACCTCGCCGACGCGGGTGAGCGCCATGCTGGTGCGCGGCGAGGACAGATACGGGCACTTCGACGACGAGCGCCGGCCGCTGCACGAGGCGGGTCCCGAGGAGCGCGCCTTCCATGCCGAGGCGGTGGACCGGTTCCGGAAGATGAATATCGAGCAGACCGACAACAAGGTTGCGGTCGTCAAGAGGTAGGAATGCACACGATCAGGCTGCCGTACCACGACCGTTACCCCTATTCGCCGATTACCGAGCGCAAGGATTATTCCTGGCCCGAGGGCAAGCGGCTCGCGGTCTATCTCGGCCTCAACATCGAGCATTTCGCCTTTGGCGCGGGCGAGGGACATCTCCTCACCGTCGCCAACCCGCCACCCGATCCGCGCACCTTCGCGTGGCGCGACTATGGCAACCGGGTCGGAGTCTGGCGCTGCCTGGAACTTTTCGACGAGCTCAACCTGCCTGCCGCGCACCTGATCAACACGACGGTATTCGACTATGCGCCGCAGATCGTCGACGCGCTGAAGGCCCGTGGCGACGAGTTCATCGGCCATGGCCGCACCAACGCCGAGCGCCATGGCGGCATGTGGGAGGCCGACGAGAAGCGCTTCCTCCAGGAGATCAGCGATTCGATCGAGAAGGCCTCGGGCAAGCGGCCGCGCGGCTGGATGGCGCCGTGGATGGCCTCGACCCGCGTCACGCCCGATCTGCTGAAGGAGACCGGCTACGACTTCCTGATGGACTGGCCCAACGACGACCAGCCGATCTGGATGAAGACGCGCTCGGGCCCGCTGATGAGCGTGCCGTATCCGATCGAGGTCAATGACAGCCCGCAGGTGCTGGTGCGTCATCACAGCGGCGAAGAGTTCCGCGATATGATCATCGGCCAGTTCGAGGAGTTGCTGCGCCAGTCGGCGAAGCAGCCGCTGGTCTGCGGCATCGCGCTCCACACGATGATCGTGGGCCAGCCCTACCGGCTGCGGGCACTGCGCGAGGCGCTGCAGCACATCGCGCACCATCCGCAGAAGGACAAGGTCTGGTTCACGCGACCCAGCGACATCTACGATCATTGCGCCGCGCTGCCGGCTGGGACGATGACGCCGCCACCGGCGTGACGCCGCGGTGAAACCGTGACGCCGATCCAGCCTGCAGGCTGGCTGTCGCAGGCCGGCCTGCGCAACATGCCGCTTGAGGAGCTGGTCGACGGCTTCGGCCGGCGTCTCAACGAGGCCGGCCTTCGGGTCGAGCGCATGTTCGTGGGCATGAACACGCTGCATCCCATGGTGCGCGCGCGCAGCCTGATCTGGAACTCGAGCGAAGGTGTCACCCGGCATTTCGAGTTCGGCCACGCCGATATCGATTCAGCGCAGATCCAGCAGAGCCCGTTTGCCGCGATGCTGCGCGATGGCATCGCCGAGCTGCGACAGCCTCTCTATGGCGCCGATGATCTGCCCGACATCCCCGTGTTCGACGAGCTGCGCGGCGCTGGCATGACCGAGTGGATGGGCTGGGTGCAGCCCTTCGGCGAGTTGACGCCGCAGGTCGGCAGCCCGACGGCGGCCGATCATGCCGAGCGGCTCTGGCTCGCGGTTTCGGCCGCAACCGACCGCCCGGGCGGCTTTTCCGACGAAGACGTCGCGCTCCTGCGCGAGGTGCTGCCGGTCTTCGCCCTTGCCGTGAAGGCTACCAGCCTGCGAGGTATCGGCCACGGGTTGCTGGCCGCCTATCTCGGCAACGACCCGGCGAGCCGCGTTCTGGCCGGCACCGTGCTGCGCGGCGAGGTGCAGAGCGTCGAGGCCGTGGTGCTCTTCACCGACCTCCGGGGCTTCACGGCGCTCGCCGACACGATGCCCGGTCGCGAGCTGATCGCGCTGCTCGACGACTACTTCAACTGCATGGTCCAGCCGATCGTTGCACGCGACGGCGAGGTGCTGAAGTTCATGGGCGACGGCATGCTGGCGGCTTTTGCAGTGGTTCTCGACGACCGCGCCAAGGTCTGTGCCGCGGCGCTTGCGGCCGCGGAGGAAGTGCTTGCCCGCGTCGACGCGCTGAACGGGGAGCGGCGAAACGCCGGACAACCCTCGACGTCGCTCGACATCTCCCTGCATACCGGCCGTGTCATGTACGGCAATGTCGGCTCCGATACGCGGCTCGATTTCACGGTGATCGGTCCCGCGGTCAACGAGGCCTCGCGCATCGAGGCGCTGTGCGAGCCGCTCGGCCAGGCGCTGCTGATGTCGCAGGCCTTCGCCGAAGCGGCGACCGCGAGCCGCGACCGGCTGGTGTCGCTCGGCCGCCACCGCCTGCGCGGTGTCCGCGAGGAGACGGAGCTGTTTGGTCTCGCCGGTAGCGGGATGACGGCTGATTAAAGTATTTCGTCGTCTCGACCGGAGCGCGTAGCGCGTAGTGGAGAGACCTTCTCCCCACCAATTGCCGGCAATTGGTTGAGCGAAGGTCTCTCCACTCCGCACCTTCGGTGCTCCGGTCTAGACGACGGGATTTTTCTAACGCCCGTAAACCGCGCTCTCGAAGGCGTAGAAGAGCGGCAGAGACTTCACGTCGGCAAAAGGAAGGATCTGGGTCATGTAGACGCCGCCCAGGCGCTTCCGGCGGTCGATCCAGTAATAGGTGTTGGGCAGGCCGGCCCAGGAGAGGCTCCCGGGCGAGCGGCCGGTCGGTGCCTCTTCGTCGTTGATCATGAAGCTCAGGCCCCACTTCTTCGTGACGCCGGGGAAGAATTCGGCATCGTTGGACAAAGCCGGCATCACCGTCTCGAGCAGGCACACCGTCGAATCGCCCATCGCGTTGGCGGCCATTGCGTCGACCGTCCCGGGCGTCATCACCAGCTCGCCGCTCGCCGACCTGCCGTCGTCCAGCACCATGCGCACGAACTTCAGGTAGTCGTTGGCCGTCGAGTAGAGGCCGCCACCGCCCGCCTCGAACTCGGGCTCCTGCGGGACCTCCCGCTTCAGGTCGGCGACCAGGCTGCCGTCGGCCTTGCGGTGATGGATCCTGGCCATGCGGGCGCGCATCGCCGGCGTGAGGTGGAAGCCGGTGCTGTCCATGCCGAGCGGTCCAAACAAGTCGTCGTGCATCACCCGGCCGAGCTTCCGTCCCGTGACGGCCTCGACCATCTTGCCGGCCCAGTCGATGCCGATTCCGTATTGCCAGCGCGCCCCGGGCTCGAACAGCAGGGGTGTCGTCAGCGACTTGTCGAGGCCGCTGCCAATGGTCGGCACGTCCATGGCCTCGCGATACCGCAGGATCTCGGGATTCCAGATGTCGTATCCGAAGCCCGCCGTATGTGTCAGCAGATGGCGCAGGGTGATGTCGCGCACGGGCTGGCGCAGGCGCGGCTTGCCTTCCGCGTCGAAGCCTTCCAGCACCTGGACCTCGCCCAAGTACGGAAGCACATCCTTTGCCGGCGCATCGAGCTTCAGCGTTCCCCGTTCGACCTGCTGCATCGCGACCGCCCCGGTCACTGCCTTGGTCATGGAAGCGATCCACACGACGGTGTCGGGTGTCATGTCGGCATCCTGGCCCAGGATCGTCTTGCCGAAGCCGCCCTCGTAGTTCGTGCCGTTTACGTCGGTCGCGACCGCGGTGACGCCGGGCACGTCGCCCCGCTGAACGGCCCCCCTCAGCAGCGTGTCGATGCGTGTCTTCATGGAGCAGCTCCCGCAAGTCCCACCGTGTCCAGGGCGAAGGCGTAGGCGATCGCCACTTCATCTAGCCGTGAGAAGCGGCCCGACGATCCGCCGTGGCCGGCGCCCATGTTGGTACGCAGGATCACCGGGCCGCCCGAACTCATGGTGGCGCGCAGCCGTGCCACCCATTTGGCGGGCTCCCAGTAGGTCACCCTCGGATCGGTCAGGCCCGCCATCGCCAGGATCGCCGGATAGCGCTGCGCCGTTACGTTGTCGTAGGGCGAGTAGGAGCGGATGTAGTTGAAGGCCGCCGCGTCGGTGATCGGATTGCCCCATTCGGGCCATTCCGGCGGCGTGAGCGGCAGCTTGTCGTCGAGCATGGTCGCGAGCACGTCGACGAAGGGCACCTCCGCGATGATGCCGGCGAACAGCTCGGGCGCCCGATTGGCAACCGCACCCATCAGCATGCCGCCGGCGCTGCCGCCATGGCCCACAACGCGCCCGGCCGACGTGTACCCGGCCTCGATCAAGGCGCGACCGGCCGCGACGAAATCGTCGAACGTGTTGGTCTTCTTCTCGCGCTTGCCGTCGAGATACCACGACCATCCCTGGTCGGAGCCGCCGCGGATGTGGGCGATGGCATAGACGAAGCCGCGGTCGACCAGCGACAGGCGGTTGGCCGAGAAGGAGGCCGGCATCGACATGCCGTAGGATCCGTAGCCGTAGAGCAGCAGCGGGGCGCGGCCGTCGCGCACCAGGTCGCGGCGGTGCAGGAGCGAAACCCGCACCTCGGCACCGTCGTGAGCGGTCGCCGTGATGCGTGTCGTGACGTAGTCGGCTGGGTCGTGGCCGGAGGGAATCACCTGGCGTTTGCGCAGGGTCCGCTCCCGCGTCGCCATATCGTAGTCGTAGACCTCCGACGGCGTGGTCATCGACGAATAGACAAAGCGCAGGGTGGTGGTGTCGAATTCGTAGCCGCCAACCATGTCGAGCGCATAGGCGGTCTCGTCGAAGGCGATCGCGTGTTCTTCTCCGGTCGCAAGTTCGCGGATCACGATCGAGGGCAGGGCATTGGCGCGCTCCAGCCGCGCGAGATGGCCGGCGAAGAGCTCGATGTCGAGGATGTAGGTGCCCGGTCGATGCGGCACCAGCTCGCGCCAGTTCGCGCGTCCCGGTGCTGCGAGCGGCGCGGTCGCGACCCTGAAATCGATGGCGTCGCCCTCGTTGGTGAGGAAGAACAGCTCGTCGCCGCGATCGGCCACGCTGTAGCGCACGCCCTTTTCACGCGGCGCGACCAGCCGCGGCGTGGCATCGGGTGAGGAGAGATCGATCAGCCATTGCTCGGTCGTATCGTGGTCACCGCCCGAGACGACGCAGAAGCGGCCGCTGGCGCTTTCGCCGATGCGGGTGAACCAGCCGGCATCCTTTTCCTCGTAGACCAGTACGTCGTCGGCCTGCGCCGTGCCCAGCCGGTGCCGGTAGACCTTCAACGGACGATGGTTCTCGTCGACCCGGACATAGAAGAAGAACGAGCCGTCGCGTCCCCAGACGACGCTGCCGCTCGTCTCGCTCAGAGTGTCGGGCAGGTCCTCTCCCGTATCCCAGCGCCGGACGCGCAGGGTGTAGAACTCCGAGCCGAGCAGGTCGGCGCTCCACGCCTCCAGGCGATGGTCCGGCGAATGCCGCGTGCCGCCGAACTTGAAATAGGTCGACTGTTTTGCGAGCGCATCGCCGTCGAGGATCGTTTGCATGTCGCCGCCGTCGCGCGGCGTGCGCCCCATCTGCTGGTGCTGGCCGCCCTCTCGGAACTTCCAGAGATAGGCGAAAGGACCATCGGGCGTCGGCACGCCGGAATCGTCCTCCTTGATGCGGCCGCGCATCTCGGCGACCAGCGCCTTCTGCAGCGCCTGCGTGGGGCCGAGCCTTTCCTCGGCATAGGCATTCTCGGCCTCGAGGTAGGCGCGGATGTCGGGATCGAGCAGCGACGGGTCGCGCAGCACCTCCTGCCACTTCTCGTCCTTCAGCCACGCATAGTCGTCGGTGACCGTGACGCCGTGCAGGGTGCGCCGCGACGGTCGTCGCGGCGCGATCGGTGGCTTCATGCGGTACTCACACAGGAGTTAGTAGTTGCCGGCCTTCGCGGGCGCCTTGGCCGGCGCTTCGGTCTTGCCACCCAGCAAGCCACGCATCTCGGCGCCCTTGGTGTCCCACCAGTCGGCGAGGATGCGGACATCCCAGCCGATGCAGAAATGCTTCACGCCCATGTCGAGATACTTGGCCGCCTGGCTGGGATCGCGCAGCTCGACGCGGGGATGCAGGCCCTTCTTCAGCGCCGTCTCGATCGTTTTCTTCTCGGCCGCCACCACGTCGGGGTGGTTGGCCTGCCCGGTCAGGCCGATGCTCATCGAGAAATCGGAGGCACCGAACTGCACCATGTCGAGGCCCGGCACGTCGAGGATGGCGTCGAGATCGTCCACGCAGGACTTCTTCTCGACCATGATGGCGATCACGACCTCGTTCAGCGCATCGACATAGGCCGGCGAGCCGCCCGTGCGGACCGTGCCGACGTCGCGGCGCATGCCGACGCCCAGCCGGCCGCGGCCGCGTGCCCCCTGGGCCATCGTTGTCTCGGCACGCACCGCGTCGACCGCGGCCTTGGCGTCCTCGACCGAACGGATGTCGGCGAACAGCACGCTCTGGAAGCCCGAGCCGATCGCCCGCATGGCCTGGTGCGTGTACTGGGTCTGCTCGACTTTGATCATGCCCGACATGCCCATCAGCTCGAACGAGCGGCCGAGATTGTCGAGGTCGTGCATGGTGAAGGGCGCGTACTCGGCGGTGAATTCCACATAGTCGTACTGTTTGGAATGGCCGATCAGCTCGACCAGGGTCGGCCAGGCCGAGAGGATGTGCGTGCCGAGCGTCGGCTTGCCCTCGTTCAGACGTTCACGAAGCGGATTGCGGCTCATCTTGTTCCCCCAGGGTCGTCGTTCGCGCTAGTGTGGCACCTAGTGCAGGGGGAGTTCCATGTTTCCGACACGAGATAGGCTGACAATCTGCTTCGCGCATGCGGCATACCAGATGAAGGCGCGGTTCGACGCCCGGAATACCGGCATCAACAGCTTCCAGGTCCGCAGCTATGACGAGTTCGTGCAGCGGATCGGCGAGGCCGATGTCGTCTCGGTCTCGGGCATGTGGAAGAACGACATCGTTCCCCATGCCACGAGGCTCAAGTTCGTCCAGTCGATCAGCTCCGGCATGGACCAGTATTCCAAGGAATTGCTGGGCGCCAAGGGCATCCGCCTGGCGAGCGCGGCCGGCGTGAACGCCCGCGCCGTGGCCGAACATGCGTTGGCGCTGATCCTCGCCGTCTACCGCCGCCTGCCCGAGGCCCGCGACAACCAGCACAAGAAGGTGTGGCGCGGCATGCTGGGCGACCTCACCCAGCGCGAGGACGAACTGGGCGGCAAGACGCTCCTGGTCGTCGGCATGGGCCGCATCGGCAGCCATCTCGCCAAGCTCGCCAAGGCCTTCGACATGAAGGTGATCGGCATCCGCCGCGACCCAAAGGCCGGCACCAATGGCGCCGACGAGATCCATGGCATGGGCGATCTGGTGAAGCTGGTCCCGCAGGCCGACATCGTGGCGCTGACCTGCGCGCTCACGCCAGAGACCACCGGTCTGATGAGTGCGGCGGCTTTCGCGGCGATGAAGCCTTCGTCGGTTTTCGTGAACGTCGCGCGTGGCAAGGTCGCGGATGAGGCGGCGCTGGTCGCCACCATGGAAGGCAACAAGATCTGGGCGGCGGCGCTCGACGTCACCGCGGAGGAGCCGCTGACGGCGGCATCGCCGCTCTGGACGATGCCCAATGTCTTCATCACGCCGCACACCGCCGGCGAGACACGCGCCTACGAAGACAACGTCATCGACATCCTGATCGAGAACCTCGACCGCCTGTGGCGGGGCGAGGCGACGCTCCGCAACCAGGTTCTGTAGGCCTCGGCCCCTGAAGGACGACTACTTCTTGTCGTCCTTCTTGTTATCGTTGTCATTGCGCGGAGGCTGCTGCTGTTGTTGCGGCTCGGCGCTCGGCTGGGGGGCCGGAGCGGGGGTGGCCTGACGCGGCGCTTCCTGGCTGGGTGCAGCCTCGGGCTTCGCGGCACGCTGCGGAGCAGCCTCTCGGGGCTCCTCCTGGCGCGGCTGCGAAGTTGAGGCGGGCTGCTGCTGCTGAGCAGGCTTGGCCTGTTTCGGCTCGTCCTGCTTCGGCTGCGGCGCGGCGTTCGGCTTCTGCTGATCCGGAGTCGCCTGCTTGCGCTCGTCCTGACGCGATTGCGGCTCGCCCGGTTTCCCCGAAGAGGGGGCCGCCTGCTTCGGCTCGTCCTGCTTCGTGTCATCGCGCTTGGCCGGTGACGGGTCGGGAGAGGCAACGGCGGGCTTGGGCGGCGCAGGTGTTGCCTGCTTCTGCGGCGGGGCGGCCGGCTTACCCGGCTCCTGCTTCGCCTGCTCCGGCCTCGTCTTGTCCGTCTCCTTGAGCACCGGCGGGGCTGCACCCTGACGTGGCTGCAGGGGCGGCGTGGCGGGCTTGGCCGTCCTGGGGACAGCCTTATCGCCGGTCGTCATCGTTGCCTTGCTGTCGGTCGAGGCGATCTTGGGGCCCGGCGCGGCTGCCTTCTTCTCGGTTTCCTCAGCCTCGGGCCTGGCGAGGGTCTGCATGTCCCCGACGGCGGTCTTCGACGCCGCGCCGTCCCCCGCCTTGGTCCTTGCTTCTGCCTGGCCCTTCGCCTCGGGCGACGACTTGTCGTCCGCCGGCTTCGCGGTTGTCTTGGCACCGGCCGCGCCGGCGATGGACGCGGTCGGGGCGGGTGGTGCGGAGACAGGCGCGACGGCGGCCTTCGCGATCTGGTCGGCCGTGACCTTCATGGCGGCGCGCTGGACCGGCTGCGAGCGCACGAAGGCCTGCGAGGGCACGACGGTTGCGAAACGCTGGTTGGCCAGGACGGAGTTCTGGCCCGCGACGTAGGCCTCGCGGCGTTGCGCGCGCTGCCAGCGATCCTCCAGATCGCGGTCCTGGATACGCGCCGCGCGGTTGATGCGCTGGTAATAGTCGCGATTCGTGGAATAGGGCGGGACATAGGCTTCGCGCGGTCCCAGCGGGAACCATCCGACCGGTCCGCTATCGCGGCCCTGGCTGCCGAGCTGCGCCGCCAGCTCCAGGCCGCCCACAAAGGCGACCAGCGCCGGCGCGTAGACCGGCCGTTGCTCGCGCTGCGGCGGCACCCAGACCCAGCGATTGTTGCTGTTGGCCCAGCGGCCGTAGTGATAGGGCGCGAAGCCCCAGGGCTGCTCGTCGATCCAGGTCCAGCCCCACGGCTTCACATAGGACCAGTGGCCGGTGCGATACGGGGCCCAGCCGGCCGGCGTCGAACGCGGCACCCAGACCTGGCCGTAGCTGCCATCGTTGACCCAGTCGCCGTAGCCGTTGAGGTCCTCGTAGCCGGTCATGCCGACGGGCAGGTACTCAGGCTGCTGATCGTAGACCACCTGCTTGTCGCGGACAGCCCACGAGGCGGCAGGGGCCGGTGGGGCGGCACGCACGGTCTTGAGCTGCATCGAAGTGCCGTCGCCGTAGACTTCGCCGACTTCACCCGGCCGCACGGCCAGAGTCTGACCGTTCAGGCCCTGGATCTGCGCCGCGCCGACACGCACACCGAGGCGCGTCGGGTCCTCCTGCGAGCCGGCCTCGACATAGTAGTCGCCCTGCTGCTGCAGTGTGATCGTGCCTCGCGGGGTCACGATCTCATAGGGCTGCGTGGAGTCCATCTGGGTGGTCGTCTTCACGTCGACCCGGCCCTGCGCCAGCTGCAGTCGCACCACGCTGTCGTCGATCTGCGACATGTCGAGTTCGGTGGAGCCGTCCATGCGGATGCGCGTGCCGGCCAGCGAGACTTCGCTGCGTGAATTGGGCTCGGTCCAGAGGGCGTCGCCCGTCGTCAGGGGCGTGTTGACGACGGCCTTCGTCCAGCCGTTGTCCTCGTTATCGTGGAACGAAACGGTACCCTCCACGAAGGCGAGACGGCCCACGCGGCCCGGCGGGTCATTCTGCATCTGCGCGAAGACGGTGCAGGTGATCAGGGAAGCTCCGACGAAACCCGCCAGAAGCTTCATCGTCGTGCGTCCAAACACTTCGCCCATACGGGACCTCCTGCTAGGCTGGGTCTCGTGAACGCCCAGCCGACATCCCGGTTGCGCGCCTCGAGCGAAACATGGGGGAGAGAAGATGAGCGCCGCCGACCCGCACCGCGTCGTCCTGACCGGCGAGAACCCGTTCCTTCGCCTCAGCGAGAAGGACGGCGATCCCAATTCAACGGACGCCAGCTACTGGCGGATCCTCTTCTGCCCGGCCGGGCCGGGGCACGTGCTCTATCTCAAGAGCGAGCTGACGCACGGCCACTGGCGGATCTATTCCGACAATATCGCCATGGCGCGCTGGCTGCAGCAGACCGTGCAGGGGATGCTCAATCCCGAGCTGAAGGACTTGTCGATCCCGGTGATCGATGCCGACTTCAGCAAGTCCGGCGACCCTCGCTACTTCTGGACCGAGTATGTGTCGGCGGCCGACGCCGAGATCGCGCTCACCTGGCACGATATCGGCGATCCGCTGCTGATCCACACCGAGCCCAACAAGGAGCCGAACCCGCGCCCCTACGGTGTCTGCACCGTGCTCGTGCCGGCGCTCTCCGGCCGCCTGACGCTGAACGGCCAGCAGGCCCGCGGCAAGCCGTGGCCGCGCGAACGCGAGGGCCGTCCCTTCAGCACCTCTGCGCTGGCCTTCTCCGAAAGCTGGACGGAACAGCGGTAGCGTCTTTCAAGGACGTTCCATCTAACAATATCAACCTCATGCTGAGGAGTGCTCCGCAGGAGCGCGTCTCGAAGCATGGGCACGAGCACCGTGCCTGTTGCCTATCCTTCGAGACGGCCCTTCGGGCCTCCTCAGGATGAGGTCTTGTGGTCTGAAAGAACTGTCGCCTACGGCGCGAAGCCGTAGGCCTTGGCGAGTTCGGTGTAGCTGTCACGGCGGACCTGCTCGTCGTGGGTCCAGGTGACGACGGCCATCTCGTCGACGCCGACGCGCTCCTTCAATTCGGTGATGCGGGCCGCGACTTCGGGGCCGGTGCCGACGAAGGAATCCTTGCGGAACTGTTCGATCTTCGCCGTCTCGTAGGCGGTGAGCGGCGCCTGCGCCGCCTCGTCGGGCGGCAGCAACGGACCCAGGATGTTCTTGTCGCGGTTGATGCGGCTCAGCGCCCGCGACGTGAAGTGATATTGCGCCTTCTCCATCGTCTCGGCGGCCAGCGCCCAGACGCAGAGGGCGGAATGGGGCTCGGGATGGCGCGCGCTGGGGCGATAGGTCCGCTTGTAGAGGTCGATGGCGCGCTCGCCGCCGGCCCCGTCGCTGAAGAACCAGGCATAGCAATAGGGCAGGCCGAACAGGGCCGCGACCTGCGCGCCATAATCGGAGCTGCCCAGGATCCAGACCTCGGGCGCGGTCGGGCTCTGGGGAAAGGCCTTCACCGTTCCGAAGGGATGGCGCTCGATCAGCGGCTCGTTGTTCACCCAGGCGATGAGGTCGCGCACGTCGGCGGGGAAGTGCTCGGGCCGTTCGTTGGCCGCGGGATTGAGCGCGAAGGCGGTGCGGCCGTCGGATCCCGGCGCACGGCCGAGGCCCATGTCGATGCGCCCCGGCGCCAGGGCCTCGAGCACGCGGAAGACCTCGGCGACTTTGAACGGCGAATAGTGCGGCAGCATGATTCCCGCGCTGCCGATCCGGATGCGCTCGGTGGTGGCGGCGATCGCCGCCATCACGATCTCGGGCGCGGTTCCGACGATGGTCGGATGGTTGTGATGCTCCGACACCCAGAAGCGCTCGTAGCCCAGCGCCTCGCAGTGCTTGGCGAGCGACACGGTGTTTCGGATCGACTGGTCCTGCGGCCGACCAGAGACGGCGATCGACTGGTCGAGGACGGAAAGGCGGAAGGGACGCGACATGGGAGTGAGATGGGCCCTTTGGGTCACTCCGGCAAGGTCGCGATCATGTAGAGCGTCTGCAGTTGCTGTGTCGGCCGTGCGTTCTTGCCGAACACGTCGCCGAAGATCGTGGCGATCTGTCCCGACCTGTAGATGTGGCTGAGCGCCCGATCGACGGCGAGGCGGAACGGGCCTTCGCCGAGCTTCATGGCCAGGGCGAAGGGCTCGAGGCTGAGATAGGTGTTGGCCAGCAGGATCTTTGCCGCGTCCTTGTGGTCCTTGATCATCGCGGTGAGCATCGCGCCACCGGCGAAGTAGGCCGAGATCTCGCCCTTCTCCAGCGCCGTCATGGCCGCGGTGAAGTCGGTGAAAGGGACGATCGTAGCGTTGACGTGAATGGAGGCCAGTGCCTTGCGCAGCTCCGCCTCGGTCAGCGTGCCGGCAACCGCGCCGACCTTCTTGCCGGCGAGTTCCTGCAGGTCGCGCGGCCCGTCGTTGCGGATGGCGAAGCTGGTGCCGTCGACGAAGGTCGTGATGGAGAAATCGACCACGGCGCGGCGGTCGAGCGTCTCGGTGAGCGAATCGCAGAGCAGGTCGATCTTGCCCTGCTTGATCATGTCGAGCCGATTTTCGGTGGTGACCGGCACGAATTCGACCTTGAGGCCAGGCAGCTTGAGTTGCTGGGCGATGTCCCTGGCCACCGCCTCGCAGAGCTGGACCATGAACCCGGCAGGCCGGCCATTCGGTCCCTTGTAGGCGAAGGGAGGGGCGTTCTCGCGGAAGCCGCCGCGGATCACCCCGTTCTTGGCGATGTCGTCCAGGGTGCCGGCCCAGGCGCTGCCGGCGACCAGGAGGCTCAGGGTCAGCGGTGCAAGACCCTTCAGGAATCGCTTCATCTCGTCCCTCTTCGAATGACGACGAAACAATCCGATATTCGGTACGTTGTGGCCACTGGAAATCCAGAGGATGCCGACGCAATGGCCCGTTCCAAGATGTCTGCTCCTGTCTCCCGCGTCGTGGGTATCGACCACATCTCCATCCGGGTCAGGGACTATGAGAAGTCGAAGGCCTTCTATGGTGGGCTGTTCGCGTTCCTGGGCTTCGAAATCTCGGACGAGTATCCGTCGACCATCGGTTGGACCAACGGCAAGACGCGTTACTGGATTGCGCCAGCCGAGGGGCGAAAGACCTATCGCGTCGGCGATGTCGGTTTCCATCATTATGCATTCCAGCTGCGCAGCCGGCGCGACGTCGACGCGCTGCAGGGCTACCTGGAAGGGCAGGGCGCACGCATCGTCGATCCGGCCGCCGAGTACTACGAGGACTACTACGCCGTCTTCTTCCTCGATCCCGACGGGATGAAGCTCGAAGGGATGAAATACGGCGAGCTGACCGCGAAGCGAAAGCGCAAACCCTCCAAGAAGAAGGGCTAGGAGCGGGTCGTTCTGCTTGTAGCGCCGCGTCCTGCGGGCCAAACTCCCGCCCTCAAAATCCGGAGAAAGCCCATGGATACCGTGACCCCCACCAAGCTGTCGCCCGCATCGGGCACCTACCAGCCCAAGGGCCAGCTGATCGGCGGCAAGTGGATCGGCAGCGTGTCCGGCAAGGTCATCACGATCGAGAACCCCGGCAAGAAGACGTCGATCGCCCAGGTGCCGCACGCCGGCGCCGCGGACGTCGAGCTGGCCGTGACCGCTGCCGAGAAGGCGTTTCCGTCCTGGAAGAACGTCGTACCGCGCGAGCGCGGCAAGCTCCTGCTCAAGATCGCCGAGGCGATGGAAGCGCGCGTCGAGGAGATGGCGCGCACGATCGCCATGGAGACCGGTAACGCGCTGCGCACCCAGGCGCGCGGCGAGGCCAAGCTGGCGGCCGACATCTTCCGCTATTTCGGTGGCCTCGCGTCGGAGCTGAAGGGCGAGACCGTGCCGCTGGGCGAGAGCGTGCTGTCCTACACGCGCCGCGAGCCGCTCGGTATCGTGGGGGCCATCATCCCGTGGAACGCGCCGGTCATGCTGGGCGCCCTCAAGATCGCGCCCGCGCTCTGCGCCGGCAACGTGCTGGTGATGAAGGCGGCCGAGGACGCGCCGCTCGCGGTGCTGATGATGGCGGACATCACGAACGAGTTCGTGCCGCCCGGCGTGCTGAACGTGATTACCGGATACGGCGAGGAATGCGGCGGCGCGCTCGCCAACCATCCGAAGATCCGCAAACTCTCCTTCACCGGCTCGACCGAGGTCGGCAAGGTGATCATGCGCGCCGCGGCTGAGCGTATCGTGCCGGTGTCGCTCGAACTGGGCGGCAAGAGCCCCTCGATCGTCTACCCCGATGCCGACGAGGATTGGGCGGTCGACGGCATCATCAATGCCATGCGCTTCACGCGCCAGAGCCAGAGCTGCACCGCCGGCTCGCGCATGTTCCTGCATGAAGACATCTTCGACAGCTTCCTCGCGAAGCTCGAGAAGAAGGTCACGGCGCTCAAGATCGGCGATCCGCTCGACGAGGCGAGCGACATCGGCTCGATCATCAACAACAAGCAGTACACCAAGGTCTGCAAGTACGTGCAGGACGGGCTCGACCGCTCCGACGCCAGGCTGGTGTTCGGTGGCCTGCCACCCAAGACCGGCCCGTTGAGCGAAGGCTACTTCACCATGCCGACCGTGTTCGCCGACCGCTCCAATGATTGGCGCTTGGCGCGTGAGGAGATCTTCGGGCCGGTGCTGGTGGCGATCCGCTGGAGCGACGAGGCCGAGGCGATCCGCATGGCCAACGAGAGTCACTACGGCCTCGCGGCCTATGTCTGGACGCACAATATCGGCAAGGGCCTGCGCGCCGCGCATGCGATCGAATCGGGCTGGGTGCAGGTCAACCAGGGCGGCGGCCAGACTCCCGGCATGTCGTATGGCGGCTACAAGCAGAGCGGTCTCGGCCGCGAATTCTCGCTCGAGGGCATGCTCGACAGCTTCACCCAGCGCAAGAGCGTGACGGTCAATCTCGCGGTCTGAGGGGTTGAGCAAAGGTCCCTCGCTGCCGCTCGGGATGACAATTTTGTTGTGATTGGCGCACCGCGCCAATTCCTCCAACGGTGTCATCCCGAGCGAAGCGAGGGACCTTTTTCTTATTGCGGCACTCGCGTGTGAAAGTCGGTCGCGCCCTGATAGGCGTGACCGATGCGGTAGAGCATCGCCTCGTCGAACGGCCGGCCGACGAGCTGCAGGCCGATCGGCGCGCCGTTCGTGTCGAAGCCGCACGGCACCGACAGTGCGGGGATGCCGAGCGTGTTGAAGGGCCGCGTGAGGCCGGTGAAGCCCGCCACCATCTTCAGCACCGCCGGACCGCCCTTGGTCTCGGTGTCCGTTTCCTCGATCGTCGGCAGCGGGAAGGGGATGGCCGGCAGCAGCACCGCATCGACTCCGTCCATCGCCGTCGACAGAAACTCCGTCACGAAATGCGCGCGCAGCCGCAGCGCGTCGATATACTGCGTCGCCGGAATGAAGAAGCCCGCTTCCATGCGCGTGCGCACCTGGTTGGCGTAGAGCTCGGGTGTCTTCTCCATCCATGGCCGGTGCATGGCGGCGGCCTCGCATTTCACCATCACCTCGGCGGCGCGGTAGAGCGCGGTGAAGTCGGGCAGGGTGACGGTCGAGACCTTCGCACCCAGTCGGCCGAGCGCATCGGCGGCGGTCTGGATTGCAGCGCCGATCTGCGGGTCCAGCGGCGCGAGCCCGTCCTTTGGTAAAGCAAGCCCGATCCGCAGTCCGGCGACGCCGTCGTCGAGCAGCGCCTCGTAGTCGGGCACGGGCTTGTCGCTGGTCGTGGAATCGTCGGGATCGTGACCGGCGATCACCGAGAGCATGCGGGCATTATCGCGCACGGTGCGGGTCAGCGGGCCGACATGGTCAAGGCTCCAGGAGCGCGCGACGGCGCCGGCGCGGCTGACGCGGCCGTAGGTCGCCTTCATCCCGACCACGCCGCAGGCCGCGGCGGGAAGGCGGATCGAGCCGCCGGTATCCGAGCCCAGCGCGCCGTAGACCATGCGCGCCGCCACCGAGGCGCCCGAGCCGCTCGAGCTGCCGCCGGTGACGCGGCTCTGGTCCCAGGGATTGCGGCAATGGCCGTGATGCACGTTGTGGCCCGTCGGGCCGGCGGCGAACTCCGCCATGTTGAGAAAGCCCAGCTCGACCACGCCGGCGGCATCGAGCTTGTCCAGCACCGTTGCCGTCACCGGCGCCACCCAGTCGCGGCGGATCGCACTGCCGCCGGTCGAGACCTCGCCCTTGCGGTAGTACATGTCCTTGTGCGCCATCGGCACGCCGTGCAGCGGCCCGCGACGCCTGCCGGCGGAGAGTTCGGCATCCATCGCCTTCGCCTGCGCCAGCGCCTTCTCCCGGTAGACGCGCAGGAAGGCGTTGGTGCGCGGCTGCCAGGCCGCGATGCGCGCGAGACAGGCTTCGGTCGCCGCCACCGACGTGGTGCGTCCCTCGGCGATCGCATCGGCAATCGCGGTGAGATCGTCCAGAGCGAGATCTTCGTTCTTCATGAGCGGGATTCCTTCGCCATGATGCTGGCGAAGGCCGCCGGATCGTCGTCGAAGGTGAGCCGCTGGGCGGCCGCCTTGCGCACGGCCTCGTTCAGGATCTCGACCTCGGCTGCCAGCTCGGCCAGTCGCTTCTCGTCGTACTTGAGGCCCTGAAGGCCCGCGGCGATGCCGGCGGCCGTCTTCGTCTTCTCGTCCATTGCCTACTCCTCAGAGCCTGAGACGACGTGCCTCCATGCGCGCACGATCGTCGGGCGGGAACGTCATGATCTTGCGGACTTTCTGGTCGAACTTCATGCCGACGGCCTCGGCGCAAGCAGCAAGCGTGCCGGTCTCTGCCTCGAACAGGAAATGCGTGAAGGTGATCGTCTTGTCGGTGAAGGTGGCGAGCCCGCTCATCACCACGGCGAGGTCGCCGGCCTGCAGCGGACGGCGATAGTGGTTCAGCATCTCGACCACGACCGAGCCTTCCTGCCGTTCCTGCATCGCGGCGCGGTCGAAGCCGAGATGGTTCCACAGGACCGGCGCGCCATCGGAGTAGCGGCCGAAATAATGGCGCGGCAGGAAGTCGCCGCGCTCGTCGCATTCGTCGGGCGTGATCTGCGTGCGGCCGACGTCGATCAGGCCGACCGACGCCGCCTGGGCGAGATGCAGGTCGGGCAGGGAAAGCTTGCCGACGCTGCGCGGCCGGGCCGTCTCGGGCAATGCGACGCAGGCCGCTTCGGCCCGGGCGCGAAAATCGGCGGGCCAGGCCCCGTCGCAGACGATGCGGCGGCGAACGGTGGCGGCAACCTCCTTCTTCGCTGGATTGCGCACCTCGTGATAGGCGACCAGATCCCGCTCGCCGACCTCGACTGGAGCGGAGTGGACCTCGACCGGTTCGACCACGCGGAACTCGCGCAGGTAGCGAACATGGTCGTCGCCTGCTCGCGTCACGACCCCTGCCGCGCGCTGGGCCCGCGGGCCGAAGCCCAGCTGCGCCAGCAAGCTGGCCGAGGCCTCGTGGGCAAATTCGGTGTAGAATTGAACGTTGAGATGGTTGTTTTCGTCGCACTGCCAGGTATTCACGGCGGTGCTGAAAGTCGGGATCAGGCGGGGGCTCGACACGCTAAACGCTCTCTGCAATCTGTGGATGACTACCTCTGATGGCCTAAAAAGCCCCAAAAATCGACATTTTCCGTGCATTCCGGACTTGCGGGGGATCGATTCGTGGATAACCTTGGCCCCGTCAACGGTGCCCTGGGGCTTCAGGAACGTTGGCGAACCAAAAATGTAAGGGACCCCTCAACCATGGCTACCAAACCCACCACTGTTCCCACCGTACCGCTTTCCAAGGTCGCCGCAGAGCTGGCCGAGAAGACGGGCATGACCAAGAAGGACGCGACCGGTGCTCTCGACGAGTTCGTCGGACTGGTCGTTCGCCATCTGAAGAAGGGCAACAAGGTCCGCATCACGGGCCTCGGCATCCTTCAGGTCAAGGCCCGTCCGGCGCGCATGGGCCGCAACCCCGCCACCGGCGAAGCGATCAAGATCAAGGCGTCCAAGAAGGTCACCTTCCGCGTGGCGAAGGATCTCAAGGAAGCGATCTAAGTCGTTTACGACAGGTCAAGATTGGGCGGGTTCCGGCGCAGGCCGGACCCGCCCTTCTTTTTGTCTCGCTTCGGCGCGGCTGCCGTCACCGCACAGCGACATCTTCGCAATCCTTTGAGCGGGCCTGCCGGCGGTTTGCTCTAGTATAATCGGAGCGCGACGCAGACCGGCATGAACACCTTCGTCATCCTGAAGATCCTCGCCACCCTGATGCTGCCGCCGGCCTCGCTGTCGATCGGCGTCGTGCTGTGGCTGCTGCTGCGCCTGGTGGGATGGCGCCGCCTTGCCGCCGTACCGTTCGGTCTCGCGCTCCTCCAGATTCTCGTCCTGTCCTTCCCGCCGGTGACGGGGCTGCTCAACCGGCAGATCGAGGAGAAGGCCCGCGAACTCGTCGCCGGCAATCAGCCGTGCTGCTACGACGCCATCGTCGTGCTGGGCGGCAGCATCGCGCCCGCCGCCCCGCCCTATACGATGGAGCCCGAACTGAACGACGCGTCCGATCGCCTCTGGCAGGCAGCCCGCATGTTCAAGTCGGGCGCTGCGCCCAAGATCATCGTGAGCGGTGGATCGTTCATCCAACAGCAGGGCGGGCCGGCAACAACCGAGGCCGAAGCAATGCGGCGCTTCCTGCTCGACCTGGGCGTTCCCAGCGATGCCATCGTCTCCGAGGGCAAGGCGCTGAACACGATCGAGAACATCCGCAACGTACGGGAATTCGTGAAGGAGGGAAGAGTGGCGATCATCACGTCGGCCTTCCATGTACCGCGGGCAGCCAAGCTGGCCAGGCGGGGCGGCCTCAACTTCGCGATCTTCGGAGTCGACTGGAGCGTGCCCAACGGCGCGATCGCGTGGTGGGAGGCCTGGCTGCCTTCCGTCGAAGCGCTCGGTGAGTCCAACCTGGCGATCAAGGAGCTGGTCGCGCTCAACTTCGACCGCCGCGGAGACGGTCTCGCACCATGACCGCCTATCGCCTCAGCCGCCGCGCCGCGCTCGGCCTCGCTGCCGCGCCGCTCCTGCTGCCGCTCGCACGTCCGACCCACGCGCAGACGCTCGACAGACTCGTCTTCCAGACCGACTGGCGCGCCCAGGCCGAACATGGCGGCTACTACCAGGCGGTCGCCGCCGGCCTCTATCGCAAGGCCGGCATCGAGTGCGACATCCGCCAGGGCGGACCGAGCCTGAACATCGGGCAGTTGTTGCTGACGGGCCGTGTCGACATGACCATGTCGAACAGCTTCGAGGCGTTCACCTACGTGCGAGAGAGCGCACCCTTCTTCACCATCGCCTCGATCTTCCAGAAGGACCCGCAGGTCCTGATCGGCCATCCCGATACCGGCTTCGACGGCTTCGAGGACCTCAAGGGCCGCACCCTGTTGATCGGCAGCGGTGGGCGCGTCACCTACTGGCCGTATCTCCGCAAGAAGTTCGGGCTGCGCGACGAGCAGCTCAGGCCCTACACGTTCAACATGGCGCCGTTCCTCGCCGACAGGAATGTCGTGCAGCAGGGCTTCATCTCGTCGGAGCCCTATTCGATCTCGAAGGTGATCGGCCGCATGCCGCCCTACCTGCTGCTCGCCGATGCAGGCTTCAGCGCCTACCAGACCACCATCGCGATCTCGCGCAAGCTCGCCGGCGAGAAGCGCGACCTCATCCAGCGGTTCGTGGACGCGACGCTCGAAGGCTGGGCTCAGTATCTCAAGGGCGGCCCCGCCATCGAGGCCGGCAATGCACTCATCAAGAAGGCCAATCCGGAACAGACCGACGATCGTATCCAGTACGCGATCGAGGTGATGAAAGAGCGTGGCATCGTGATGTCGGGGGATGCACTGCAGGGCGGAATCGGTGCGATGACGGATGCGCGCTGGCAGGGCTTCTATCAGTCGATGGTCGATGTCGGCGTGTTGCCGGGAGGGCTCGACGTGGCCCGGGCCTACACGCTCGAGTTCGTCAACAAGGGTATCGGAAAGCCGACGTAATCGAATCAGGAGGAGCTGCTATGTACCAGGTCAACGAAGAACATCAGATGCTGCGCGATCTCGTGAAGAAGTTCGTGCGCAACGAACTGATGCCGCTCGAGAAGAACGTGCTCGACCGGTTCGCGTCGGGCCAGCAGGCGTCGCTGTCCGACGACGAGAACGCCAGGCTCTTCAAGCAGTGCAAGGACCTGGGCCTGTGGGCACTCGACGTGCCCGAGGAAGTCGGCGGCGCCAACCTGCCTTCCGTGGCGCTGGTCGGCGTCAACGAGGAGCTGGGCTATACCTGCGTGCCCTTCACCTTCCCGCCCGACTCGCCCAACCTGCACATGCTGCTGGCGACCGCGAGCCCGGAGCAGCGCAAGAAGTACCTCGAACCCTATGCTGCTGGCGAGACCAGCTCGGCGATCGCCATCTCCGAGCCCGGCGCGGGCGGCGACCCCGCCGGCATGAAGACGCGGGCGGTGAAGGACGGCAACGACTGGGTGATCAACGGCCGCAAGATCTGGATCAGCCGCATCGCCAAGGCCGACTTCACCATCGCCATGGCGGTGACCGATCCCAACCTCGGCGCCCGCGGCGGCATCACCGCCTTCCTGATCGACAAGGGCACGCCCGGCCTCGTCGTGGCGCGCGCCATCCCGATGCTGGCCGGGCAGCGGACCTACGAGGTCGTGTTCGAGGATTGCCGCGTGCCGGAGACGCAGGTGCTGGGCCGCATCGGTGCGGGCTTCGCGCCCATGCAGATGCGCCTCACGATTCGCCGCCTGCAGATGGGCTCCTGGTGTGTCGGCATGGCGCAGCGCGCGCTCGACATGCTGGTCGACCATGCCAACCAGCGCGTGACCTTCGGTGAGAAGCTCGCCGACCGCCAGGCCATCCAGTGGTGGGTGGCCGACGCTGCGATGAAGCTGCATGCCTGCCGCCTGATGGTGATGGATGCCGCGGTGAAGCAGGACGAGGGCCGCGACGTGCGCATGGAGGCGTCGATGATCAAGGTCTATGCGACCGAGATGGCGAGCGAGGTGATCGACCATGCCCAGCAGGCGTTCGGCGCCATGGGCGTGACGCAGGAGCTGCCGCTGTCGATCATGGCGCAGAAGGTCCGCACCATGCGGGTCTACGAGGGTCCCTCGGAAGTGCATCGCATGGTGATCGCCCGCCGTATCTTCGGCGGACGTTGACAGGAAGAGGCGGGCAGGCGGATCATTTCCGCCTGCCATTGTCTCGAGGGAGCCGCCGCATGACCTATACGCTCGATACGTTCGTCAAGGACGCGCAGGCCGCGCTCAAGACGCACGAGGGACCGGCCGGCCGCGAACGGGTTCGCGTGCTGCTGGAGAAGCTGCTGGCCAACCCGTCCTTCGTCGACGAAGCCGTGGGACCCGCCGCGCCGCTCGGCACGCGCAAGCTCCATGAGGACAAGGACCTCGGCTTCGTCGTGCTGGCGCACTGCAATCCCAAGCCGCACAAGAGCCCGCCGCACGATCACGGCGCCTCGTGGGCGGTCTATGGTCAGGCGGTGAAGTACACCGACATGAGCGAATACAAGCGCGTCGACGGCGGCACGGACGCGGGCGATGCGAAGCTCGAGAAGGTCAAGACCTATAGACTCGAGCCCGGCCATGCGGGCGTCTACGATGTCGGAGCGATCCACGCCATCGACTATCCCGACGGCAGCCGCTTCGTGCGCGTGACGGGGCGCGATCTCGATTACGTGCGTCGTCTCAAGTTCGACATGGCGGCCGGCAAGGCCATCACCATCGAAAGCGCAACGGCCGGCGCGAACTAGCGCGCCTGCGCGCGAGCTTCGGCCTGTGCGCGCCGCCGTGGGCGGTGCGCCGCGCCCCATTCCTCCATCGCATCGAGGATGGGGCCGAGGCTCAAGCCCTTCTTCGTGAACGAATACTCGACGTGCGGCGGCACGGTGTTGAGCACCTTGCGCGACACGATTCCGTCCTCCTCCAGTGCGCGAAGCTGCAAGGTCAGCATGCGCTGCGTGATGCCCGGAACGAGGCGCCGCAGCTCGTTGAAGCGCCGCGGCCCGTCCTTCAGATGATACAGGATCGTGGACTTCCAGCGGCCGCCGATCACTTCGACCGTCGCCGTCACCGGACACCAGGGAGCCTTCGTCTCGGCCATCGCGTGCGCCTCCAAACCCATGACTGATACCTAGTATAAAAAATGTGCGTACTTATGGAAAGCGTACTGGAATGTTAGGTGCAACCTCACAACCTTGGAGGTCGCAATGTTCGTCATCATGGGAGTCACCGGTCAGGTCGGTGGTGCAGCGCTCGAATCCCTGAAGCACCAGGGTGTTCCGGTACGCGCGGTGTCCCGCGATCCGGCGCGCGCGGCGGGGCTTGGTGTCGAGACCGTGCGCGCGGACGCCTCGGACACGGCCAGCCTCGCTGCGGCATTCGAGGGCGCGGAGGCCGCTTTCGTGATGCTGGTCCCGCCGAAGCAGTCGGAAGACGTGCTGGCGGGTTCGCGCGCCGCGGCGCGTTCGATCGCCGCCGCGGTGCGCACGGCACGTGTGCCGCATGTCGTGGCACTTTCGTCGGTCGGCGCGCATCTCAGCGAGGGCAACGGCATCGTGCGTGTGCTGCATGACTTCGAGGCGGCCCTTGCCGGGGTCGCGCCCTCCCTTGTGTTCCTGCGGCCGGGCGAATTCCTCGAGAACTGGGCGGCCATGGTGCCGGTGGCGCGCGACGCGGGCGTGCTCCCGACGGGCAAGCTCCCCCTCGACAAGCGCAACGAGGCCGTGTCGGCGCTGGATGTCGGCCGCGTCGCGGCGGATCTGCTGTTCGAGCCGCGACCGGGCACGCGCATCGTCGATCTCGATGGGCCCGCTCGCTACTCGGCGCTCGATGCGGCGGAGATCCTGTCGCGGCTGCTCGGCAAGCCGGTGACCGCGGTGCCGTCGTCACGCGAGGACTGGGTGGCCGGGCTGGTGGCGGCGGGTCTGGGTGCCGACTATGCCGAGAAGCTCGCGGACCTCGACGAGGCAATCAATGCCGGTCGCCTGGACTTTCCGCCGGGCGGCGAGATGCGGCGGGGGACCGTGACGCTCGAGGCCGTGCTGCAGCGTCTGGCGGCTGGAGGGTGATCGATCGAGTTTGGAGTCTTGAGCAGGACGTTGCGGAAGACGAGGTCGCAGATGCCATTCCGGGCGGCTCTGCAGCCTCGGCCCGCATCAGATCCAGCGCCGGGTCCGACGCCTGTAGGCGTCGAACTCCGGGCCGAACTTGGTGGCGAGCACCCGCTCTTCGGGCAAGATCTGGAAGCGTGTGACGTAAAGAGCGAACAGCAGCGGGCCCGGCAGGGCCGCTGCGTTCGCCAGATGGGCGGCCCATCCTGCCAGGACGAGGAAGAGGCCGAGATACATCGGATTTCGAGTGAAGCGGAAAATTCCTGTCGCGACGAGCGACGAGGTAGCCTCCGGTCTGTGCGGATTGACGGTCGTTCGGGCGCGCCAGAACGACCAGGCGCCGGCCGCGGAAATTGCAATTCCTGAAACGGCCAACACGATCAAGACCGCTCGCCGCGCCGGCAACGCGAACGAGAGGCTGTCCAAGCCGTAGGCGACCAACCACATGACACCGGCGACGAGCAAAGCGGCGGCTGGCGGCGGAACCTTCAGTTCAAGCTTGTTCACCGTCGAAACCCAGGTCTGGCGGAGTGGCCGTGCAGCGGTTCAGCCCTTCCCCTGAGCGGCGGCTTGCTCAAGCGAGCTTGGCCGCAGCCTCATCGTTTGCCTGCTGGCGCTTCAGCAGCATGCCGTGGATGCGTTCCTTCAGACGCTGCACACGCTCGGGTCCGGCCTTCTCGGGGCTGCCGGAATCGAAGGGCGGCTGCGGATCGTATTCGAGCGTGAGCTGAATCGACTTGGCGACTTCCTCGCCGGCCAGTTCAGCCACCAGGGTGAGCCCGAAGTCGATGCCGGCCGTGACGCCGCCGCCCGATATGCGATTGCGGTCGCGCACGACGCGCTCGGCCACCGGAATTGCACCGAAGGCCGGCAGGAATTCGCGTGACGACCAATGGCAGGCGGACTTGTAGCCCTTGAGGAGGCCGGCGGCGCCGAGCACCAGTGAGCCCGTGCAGACCGAGGTGACGTAGCGCGCGCCTTCCGCCTGCTTGCGCAGGAAGGCGAGCGTCTCCTCGTCGGTCATCAGCGGGACCTGGCCGCCGCCGCCCGGCACGCAGATCACGTCGAGCTGCGGGCAGTCGGCGAAGGTGGTCGTCGGGACGATCGAGAAGCCGGAGTCGGTCCGCACGGGATCGAGCGTCTTCCAGATCATGTGAAGCTTCGCATTGGGCACGCGACACAGCACCTGGGCGGGGCCGGTCGCGTCGAGCTGGGTGACGTCGGGAAAGAGCAGGATGCCGATGTGGACCGTGTCTGCCATGGGAATTCCTTTCACGAACTCAAGAGAGGTGTCATCCCGAGCGCAGCGAGGGACCTTTGCACGGTGGAAGTAAAGGTCCCTCGCTGCGCTCGGGATGACAATGTGCGTGTATAGCCTCATCGAGCGTCTGGCAGAAATGACAAATAGAGGCTAATTTCTGCCAATGCCAAAGCCCCGCCGCATCGCCCTCCTGGCCTATGAAGGCTGCCAGCTCCTCGATGTCACCGGGCCCGCCGCCGTGTTCGGCGCAGCCAACGAGGGACGTGAACGCCCCGCCTATGACGTGCAGATCGTCTCGCCCGACGGCGGCCCGGTTACGTCCAACTGCGGCGTCGCGCTGGTGAGCCGCCGGTTCGGCGGGCAGTACGACACGCTGCTGGTGGTGGGCGGATCGCGAGGGCTCAAGGCCGTGATGGCGCGCGAGGACGTGCGGCGCTGGTTGCGCAGGGTGGCACCCCGGACACGGCGCTTCGGTTCGGTGTGCACCGGCGCCTTCGTGCTGGCGGCCGCCGGATTGCTCGACGGAAGGAGGGTGGCCACGCACTGGGCGAGCTGCCAGCGGCTGGCCGACAAGTTCCCGGCACTGACCGTGGATGCCGATGCGCTCTATGTCGTCGACGGCAAGGTCTGGACCTCGGCCGGCGTGACGACCGGCATCGACATGGCGCTGGCCCTGGTCGAGGCCGATCTCGGCGCAGCGACGGCCAATCTGATTGCGCGGCACTTCGTGCTCTACGCACGGCGGCCCGGCTACCAGTCCCAGTTCAGCCCGTTGCTGCAGGCGCAGTCCGAGGCCGATGTCCCGTTCGCGAGGCTGATCGACTGGATGCAGGCCCATCTCGACGAGCCGCTCGACGTGCCGACGCTGGCCGCGCGCGCGGGCCTGTCGGAGCGCAGCTTCTATCGCAAGTTCGTCGAGGCGACCGGCAAGACACCGGCGCACTTCGTGGAGGCGCTGCGGCTCGACGCGGCGCGCACGCTATTGGCCAAGGGCCTGCCGCTCAAGACGATCGCGGGCCGCGTGGGCCTGCGCTCCTCGGCACGACTCTGCCAGGCCTTCGAGCGCCGCTTCGGCATGGCGCCGTCGCTGTTCCGCGAGATGCACGCGACGGGCTAGCTTGTTCAAGTCCCCATGGCGGTGAGTGTCAATTGTGATCGCGTCTTCTTAACAAACGGAAACAACTCGGACAGTGACCCCGTCGTACGATAAGGGGAAAGATGGTGAGATGCCCGGAGTTGCCGAAATCACGTTACCCCACCCCATGAACGTCGACGGAAGGCCTAGTGTCCTGTTGGTGGAGGACGACGCGGAAATCTCGCGGATGCTGGTGGAGGTACTTGCCGAGAACGGCTTTACGGCTTTGTCAGTGGCGTCGGCCGCTGAGATGGAGGCGTCGATGGCCGCCACGCCCGTCGACCTCGTCGTGCTCGACATCATGCTGCCGGGCGAGGACGGGCTCAGCATCTGCCGCCGGCTGCGGGCGGCGTCGACCATTCCGATCATCATGCTGACGGCGCGAGGCGCGGATGTCGATCGCATTGTTGGCCTCGAGATCGGCGCCGACGACTACGTCACCAAGCCGTTCAATTCCCGCGAGCTGGTTGCCCGAATCCGCGCACTCCTTCGACGCGCGCAAGGGGGACATGACGGCTCGCGTCCGCGCCTGCGGCGGCTGGTCTTCTACGGATGGCGCCTCGATCTCGCGACACGTCAGTTGCGAAATCCCGACGACGTCCAAGTCGCGACGACGACGGTCGAATTCGACCTGCTGGCCGCTCTTTGCCAGAATCCGGGCCGGGTAATGTCGCGCGACCAGCTCGTCGAGATGACGCACGGCCGTCTGGCGGGGCCGCTCGAACGCAGCATCGACGTTCATATCAGCCGCATCCGGCAGAAGATCGAGCCGGATCCGCGAGAGCCGACCTTCATCAAGACGGTGCGGCTGGGTGGCTACCTCTTCACCCCGCCGGTCAGCGAGGCCTGAAAGGCGACGCTCGATGCGAATCCTCGATCGTTTGATCCCCCGCAGCATTACCGGCCAGATCACGGGCATCGTGGCTATCTCCACGATCCTGGCGACCCTCATCGTGATGACCGTCATAGTCCTCTTCGTCGAGGAGAATCCACGATACAGCGCGACGACCATGGCGACTCAGATTGGCACGATAACGCGGCTCGCCCAGGCATCTAAGAGCGACGACGATGTCGCCGCGATCCTCACCGCTGCCCGGGATATCGGCATCAAGGTGAGGCGCGTCCCTCTGAGCGACCTGCAGATCTCCCGACAAGACTGCTGCCTGTCGGCTCCGGTCATGCTTCTGATACGCAGGCTGCATCTGGGTTGGGGTGTCGAAGCTCTGGAAGTCGTTCCTTCTCTGGGCGGCGATCCCGACCAGCTCGTCGTTCGACTCAACGAGCGTGATGCGCTCCTGTTCGAGGTGTTGGTCGGCCTGAGCTTTTGGACGATCGTCCTGGCCCCTTCCGCTCTCATGCTGATCATCATGTTGCTCTTCGTGGCGCTTCTATCGATCTATGCCGTACGATGGATCATCTCGCCGCTGTCCGCCATGGCGACGGCCGCGCAGTCCTTCGGGCGATCCCCGGAAGACAGGCGGATCGTGCGCCGCCGTGGACCCAGGGAGATCGTCCAGGTCGCCGATGCGCTCGATGATATGCGCACGCGAATTCGTGCCCTGCTCGACGAGCGCACACGCATGCTGGCCGCCATCAGCCATGACCTTCGTACTCCGTTGACCCGGCTCCGGCTGCGCGCGGAAAGGGTCGCCGATCCGGTGCATCGGGAAGGGCAGCTCCATGAGATCGCGCGGATCACGCACATGCTCGACGAGACGCTCAATTACCTGCGCGACGACGTTCGTTCTGAAGGGCTATCGCGTGTCGACCTGCCGAGCCTGCTCCAGACTGTTTGTGCCGAATTCGCCGATGTTGGCCACAACGTCACATACGTTGGGCCGCCGCGGCACACCTATCGATGCCGGCCGAACGTGCTGGTGCGTGCGATCTCCAACATCGTGGACAATGCGACCAAGCATGGCGCTGTCGTCACGGTGTCGCTTCGTCTCCTGGAGGGGCACGATGTGGAGATCGATGTTGGTGACGATGGGCCGGGAATTCCGCCGGTGCTGCGCAAGAAGGCTTTCGACCCGTTCTTCAAGGTAGACGCTGCGCGCGGCGGCGTTGCGCGCAGCGGCTTTGGCCTCGGTCTCTCGATTGCTCGTGATGTCGTCAGGAGTCACGGCGGCGAGATCGAACTTCTCGACCGCGCACCCCATGGCCTGATCGTTCGTGCGAGGCTGCCCGGCAAGCCGGCAGTCGGTGGCGGTAACATCTCTTAACATCACTTAAAACAGCGCGACGCCGCCTGCTCCTATGGTCGAGGTCTTCCTCACTGAACCAGGCAGGTTTGATCGATGCATCTCCTTTCCGAGGCCCTTGAGCGCCGGCACTGGTCCTTGTCCCTCGCCTTCTGGCTCATCGCCGCTTCTCTGGTGCTGTCGCCCGTTGCCCACGGGCAGCCAGCCAGCGACCCGTTTGCCGGCAACGGCAAATCGAGTGTCTGGTCCGTGACCCTCGGTGCAGGTGCACTGGTCCGGCCGACTTTCGAAGGCAGCGACCGCTACTTCGTCTCGCCCGTACCGCTCGTGAGCGTCATCTACAATGACATGATCTCGCTCGATACGTCGGGACTGAACGCCTACTGGCGCAAGGATGGCCTGCAGATCGGCGGCGGCCTGACCTACAGTCTCGGTCGCTTGCAGGGCAGCAACAACGTCTTCACCCAGGGCGACGAGCGGTTGAATGGGCTCGGCAACATTCCAGCCGCCGCGGGGCTACGCGCCTTTGCGAACTACAAGCTGGGTCCCGTCGTGTTGGGGACCACGCTGACCAAATACCTCGCTGAGGGCAACAACGGCCTCTTGATCGACGGCCTGATCGCGATGCCGGTTCGGCTGGGGGACCATACGACGGTCACGGGGCGACTGTTCGCCACCTGGGCCGACCAGAGTTACATGCAGACCTGGTTCGGCGTCACGCCCGGGCAGTCGATTACCTCCGGCTACGCCATCTACCAGGCGGAGTCGGGCATCAAGAATGTCGGGCTGGGCGTCAACCTGCGGCATCGGCTCGGCGCGAACTGGATACTCTCCGCCGATGCCGGCCTGGTCTGGCTCACCGGGTCTGCCGACTATAGCCCGATCACGGTATCCAACGTGAACATGAACATCCTGGCTATGGTCGGATATCGCTTCTGACAACATTGCGCCTGTGCCCTGAAATGGAGATCGAGATGTCCATTGCCACGACCGCGAAGCGCCTGCTGGGCGCAGCTATCTGTGCCGGCTCAGCCATCACCCTCGGCGCGTGCGCCCATCCGCCGGCCGAGCCCGAGGCACGCGCCGAATACAGGCGGATCAACGATCCGGCCGAGCCGACCAATCGTGTCGTCTTCGCAGGAAACAAGTTCGTGGACGACAATGCGCTGCAACCCGTCGCTCGCGCCTACCAGGAACATATGCCGAGTGTTGCGCAGAATGGGATCCACAACCTCGTCGGAAACCTGCGCCAGCCGGCCGTCGCCATAAACGACCTGCTCCAGGGGAATCTCGGCCGTAGCTGGAACACCGTCCAGCGCTTTGCGATCAATACGACGGTCGGCGGCGGCGGGCTGTTCGATGTGGCGACGGACTGGAATCGACCGGGTCACCGCGCTGATTTCGGTCAGACGCTCGGCGTGTGGGGCGTCGGCCCCGGGCCGAGCGTTCAACTGCCCCTGTTGGGTCCCTCGAGTGTCCGCGACACGGTCGGAACGGTTGTCGACGTGGTTGCCAATCCCACGAACTTCATTCCCGGAGGCGCGATCATCGGCGCGGCCGCCGGAGCAGCCGGTATGGTCGATGGCCGAGCCCGCGCGTTGAGCGCGACCGAATCGCTGGAGAAGCAATCGCTCGATTACTATGCAGCGTCGCGAAGTGCGGCGGCACAGCTTCGAGAGGCGCTCGTCGAGGAGGGAAAGGCCGGGAAGTAGGCGCCTATCTCACGTCGGATGACATCAATGCCTTAGGCGCAGGCTGCTCAGCACGAGGGCGGTTAGGGCGAAGCCGGCACCCAGCCAGATTGCCGCCCGCGCCGCGTCAGCCGCGCCGCCGCCGGAAAAGTCGAACAGACCGAAGACCAGGGCGACCAGTGCGGCGCCCATCGTCTGGCCAAGCGTCCGCGCGGTGGCGATGATGCCGCCGGCGCTGCCGCTGCGGTCGCGCGGCACGGCGTTCATGATCAGCCGGTTATTGGGGGCGGCGAAGAGTCCGAAGCCCGCGCCGCACAGGACCAGTCGCCACATGATGTTGAACGCCGAGGGATCTGGCGGCAGCAGCGCGGTCAGGATCATGCCGGAGGCCATGCAGGTCAGGCCGATCGTGCCTAGCGCGCCGGCATGGTGGCGGTCGGCCAGCCGGCCGGCGATTGGCGCGACGCCGGCCAGGGCGAGCGGCCACGCCGTCAGCAGCAGGCCGGTCGCGGTGGCGTCGCGTCCCAGCACCGTATGGAAGAAGAAGGGCAGGCTGACGAAGGCCAGGCCTTGTGCGGCAAAGGTGCAGGTTGAGGCCGAGATCGAGAGCGAGAAGATCGGCCGGGCAAACATGTCGATCGGCATCATCGGGTCCGCCAGCTTGCGCTGGCGCCAGACGAACAACGTACCGAACAGCACCGCACCCAGCAGCTCGGCCACGATCACAGGCACGGGATGGCCGTGGCCCACGCCGTCGACGCCGAAGATCAGCAGGCCGAACGTGCCGCCGGACAGTACCGCCGAGAGCACGTCGAAAGGTCGCTTGGCATGGGTCGTCACGGGCAGGAAGCGGCCCGCAAGGAAGAAGGACAGCACACCCAGTGGAATGTAGACGGCAAACAGAATCGGCCAGCTCGTGATGGCGAGCAGCGCGGCGCCGAGGCTGGGCCCGGCGGCCAGCGAGGTCGCCACGACGGTGGTGTTGAAGCCGAGGCCGCGGCCGAGCGCGGCACGCGGATAGATCGATCGAACCAGGGCGGGCTGGATGGCCATGATGGCCGCGCCTCCCAGCCCCTGCAGCGTGCGCGCGGCGATCAGCCAGGAAAGCGAGGGCGCCAGCACGCAGCCGATCGAGGCCAGCGAGAAGACGACCAAGCCCCAGCGATAGACGGTGCGATAGCCTACGATGTCGCCCAGCGCCGCCACCGGCAGCAGCATGATCATCAAGGCGATCTGATAGGCGTTGACGATCCAGATCGAGCTTTCCGCCGTGATCGCGAGGTCGTTCGCGATGTAGGGCAAAGCGAGATTGGTCATCGAATTGCTGAGCACCGCCATCGACAGGCCGATGGTGATGGTCGCCACGGCGGCGAGCCGGCGTGGCCCTGACGGCATGCCGTCGGGGGCCGGGCCGGCTGAAGCAGGTTTGGCCATCTGTTACTGGGGAACCGTCAGTTCGTCGCCGCCGATGGTAGTGCGCTGCATCAGGCGCTTGTGCTTGGTCGCGTCATAGTAGGTCGCGCGATGCAGGACGGCGCGATTGTCCCAGACGATCACGTCGCCCTCGCGCCAGGCGTGCGACATCATGAACTCCGGCTGTTCCGCGCGCTGCGCCAGTTCCCACAGGATCGCCTTCGACATCGGCTCCGGCCAGTCGAGGATCCGGCCGGCATGGGCGCCGATATAGAGCGCGCGGCGGCCGTTGATGGGGTTGTCGCGGAACATGCGCTGCTTGACCGGCGGCAGCTCCGACAGCGACTTGGCGCTCAGGATGCCCTTCTGCACCCGGTCGCGCGAGTGGGAGAGCGCATGCTCGGCCACGAGCGGATGGATCGTCGCCTGGAGGGCGGGCGGCAGTGCGTCCCAGGCCGCCCGCATGTTCAGGAACTCGGTGTTGCCGCCCTCGGGCGGACAGATCCGCGCCGTCAGGATAGAGCAGAGCGACGGGATGCGCTTGAAGGACGAGTCAGAGTGCCAGAAGTAGTTGGCCTTCTGGTAGATCATGCGCATGTCATCCGGCGGGATCGGCTCGCCCGTCATGATGTCGAGGTTGGACTGGCGAGCGAACTTGGTGCCGGCGGCGGGATTGGAGCTGAGCGTCGTCTCCAGCGGGCCGAAATTCTCACTGAAGGCGATCTGCGTGTCGTCGTCCATCACCTGATCGCGGAACAGGAGCACGGAATGCTCCTCGAACGCGGCGCGGATCGGCCCGAACTCGCGCGCCGAAAGGGGCCGCGTGATGTCGATGCCGGTGATCTCCGCGCCGAACAGCGGATGGATCTTGTGGACTTCGATGCTGCCGGTGTTGCGCATGGTATTGGCCCTCAGTCGATGATCGCCTGGTAGGTGAGCACGCGGAGCTCACGCCGGATCGGGTAGGTCGAGGACGGCATGAGCTGCGTCAGCAGCACCACGGCCATGTCCTCGACCGGGTCGATCCAGAACGCGGTGGAGGCGGCGCCGCCCCAGGCATACTCGCCGGGGGTTCCGGCGATGTAAGCCTTGGCCGGATCGATCATCACCGAGAAGCCGAGGCCGAAGCCGATGCCGGTGTAGGTCGACTCGGAGAAGCGCGGCGTGCCCATGTCGGCCATGTCGCCCTTGAGGTGGTTCATGGTCATCAGCTCGACCGTCTTGCGGCCGAGCAGGCGCACGCCGTCGAGTTCGCCCTTGTTCAGCATGAATTTGCAGAAGCGCAGGTAGTCCGACGCGGTCGAGACGAGGCCGCCGCCGCCCGAGTTCACCTTGCGCGGCGCGAGGTAGCGGCTCTTGGCCGGATCGTCGATCAGGTCGAGCCTGCCGCCGGGACCGGCGCTGTAGTTGGCGGCGAAGCGGTCGTGCTTGGCGGCCGGCACGTGAAAGTCGGTGTCGACCATGCCGAGCGGGTCGATGACCTTGTCCTTCAGGTACTTTTCGAACGGCTGGCCGGAAATCACCTCGACCAGGTAGCCCAGCACGTCGGTCGAAACCGAGTAGTTCCAGGCCTTGCCCGGCTGGGCGATCAGCGGCAGCTGTGCCAGCCGCTCGACGACCTGCTTCAGGCTGGTGTCGGCCGTCTGGAAGTCGACACCGTCCTGCTTGGCGCGATAGGCGGCATCGACCGGGTTGCTCTCCATGAAACCGTAGGTCAGGCCCGACGTGTGGGTGAGCAGGTCGCGGAAGTTGATCTCACGCTCGGCCGGCACGGTCTCGATCTTGCCGCGGCTGCCGCCCACCATGACGCGCGGGTTGGCGAAGGCGGGAATGAACCTCGAGATCGGGTCGTCGAGCTGAAAGCGGCCCTCCTCGTACAGCATCATGATCGCCGTCGAGGTCAGTGGCTTGGTCATGGAATAGATGCGGAAGATGGTGTCGGCCCGCATCGGCTTGTTGCGGGCCACGTCGGACTTGCCCACGACCTCGGCGAAGGCCAGCTCACCCCTGCGCATGACGCAGGTGACCATGCCGGCCAGCTTCCCGCTATCGACCCATCCATTCATCCAGGTACGCACGC
Organism: Reyranella sp.; assembly: GCF_030651995.1. Taxonomy (GTDB): domain Bacteria; phylum Pseudomonadota; class Alphaproteobacteria; order Reyranellales; family Reyranellaceae; genus Reyranella. The sequence goes on along the minus strand of NZ_JAUSBN010000055.1, from coordinate 22,562 downwards.
GGTCGAGCCGCGCTGCGGAAAGCCCGACCTGTTCGGGGGTGACGAGCGGCAGCGTGTCCATGGCGATCCTCCTGTAAGCCCCGCTAGACTAGCCCAAGACGACAGGTTTCAGACACGCAAAAGACGGGAGGGAGCAATGGCAAGATTGTGCGAGGGACGGGTGGCGATCGTGACAGGTGGCGCCCGCGGCGTCGGCCGGGAGCATTGCCTGATGCTGGCGGAGCACGGCGCCAAGGTGGTCGTGAACGACCTGGGCGGCGACCGGTCCGGCAAGGGCAACGACGTGGGCCCCGCCCAGCAGGTCGTGGACGAGATCAAGGCGATGGGCGGCGAGGCCGTGGCCAACGGCGACGACGTCTCCGACTGGAATGGCGCCAAGCACATGATCGAGCAGGCGGTCGAGGCGTTCGGCAAGCTCGACGCCATCGTGCTCAACGCCGGCATCCTGCGCGATCGCATGCTCGTGAACATGAGTGAGGACGAGTGGGACGCGGTCATCAAGGTTCATCTCAAGGGCACCTTCGCGCCGGCACGTCACGCCGCTGCCTACTGGCGCGACCAGGCCAAGCTCAAGGGCGGCCCGGTCGATGGGCGTATCATCACGACCACGTCGGTATCGGGAATCTACGGCAATATCGGCCAGACCAACTACGGGGCGGCCAAGGCCGGCATCGCCTCCTTCACCATCATCGCCGCGCGCGAACTCGGCCGCTATGGCGTCACCGTGAACTCGATCTCGCCGTCGGCGTTCACGCGCATGACCGAGGACCTGCGCGAGTATTCGGAAGAGGACAAGAAGCGCCGCGACCCCAAGTGGATCGCCCCGGTCGCGACCTGGCTGGTCAGCGAGGACAGCCGCGAGGTCACGGGCCGCGTGTTCCAGGCCGGAAACGGCATATTCGCCGTCGCCGAGGGCTGGCATAAGGGCCCGACGGTCGACCAGATCATGGATCCGGTGCAGGCCGGCAAGGTGCTGGGCGAGATCGCCCGGAAGGCGCGCAAGAACGCCGGCATGAACGGTCTCGATCTGGACTGAAATCAAACAGGGAAAGAGGAAACAGAATGTTGAAGATCAATCGCCGAACGGCTCTCGCGGCGACGGCCGCGGCTGCGCTGGTTCCGGGCGCCGCACGCGCCCAGGCCTGGCCGAACAAGCAGATCCGCTGGGTCGTGCCCTATACGGCCGGTGGCCTGACCGACGTGACGACACGGCTCACGCTCGAGAAGATGAACGTCGGGCAGACCTTCGTGGTCGACAACAAGCCGGGCGCCAACTCGCTGATCGGGGCGGAGATCGTCGCGAACGCGGCTCCCGACGGCTACACCTTCCTGACGGTGATTGCCGCCCATGCCGCCAACAAGACGCTCTATGCCGGCAAGCTGAAATTCGATCCGGTGAAGGGCTTTGCGCCGGTGTCGCTGGTCGGCGTCGCGCCGCTCATCATCACGGTGACCAACGACCTGCCGGTGAAGAACGTCGGCGAGCTGATCGCCTACGCCAAGAAGAACCCGGGCAAGATCTCGTTCGGTTCGTCGGGTGTCGGCGCTGCGGCCCACCTCACCAGCGAGCTGATGAAGCAGGTCGCGGGCATCGACATGGTGCACGTGCCCTACAAGGGCACCGCGCCGGCGCTGGCCGACCTCGCCTCGGGCAACATCCAGATGCTGATCGATGCGCCGATCGGCGTGATGACCCAGGTGCGTGCCGGCAAGATCCGAGCGCTCGCCATGCTGTCGAAGAACCGCGTGCCGGGCGTCGAGGAGATCCCGACCATCGTCGAATCGGGCGGACCGCTGATCGAATCATCGACTTGGGTGATGTTTCTCGCGCCGGCGGGCACGCCCAAGGAGATCGTCGACAAGGTATCGGCCGAGGTCTCGAAGGCCGTGCGGGACGAGGCGCTGCGGAAGCGTCTCGCCGAGCAGGCCGTGATCCCCGTCGGTGCGACGCCGGAGGATACCGGCAAGTTTCTGCAGAACGAGATCGACAAGTGGGAGAAGGTGATCACCGCCGCCGGGGTCAAACCCGACGCCTGATCTACCGTCCACGAGTTGGAGCAGCGGCGCCGGCGAACCCGGCGCCGCTGTCGTTCGGCTCGTCGTCGGCAATCCGTCGGCGGTGAAGCAGTCGGTGCTGGGTCGGCGCTCTCGAGGCAGCGAAAGTTGGTGCCCTGCACGCCGCCTGCGCCGGCAATCAGAAGCGTCCGGCCGCGAGTCGGGCGGCGTCTGCCGGGCCTGCGACGACGTGGCCGAAAGGGCGACTGCAAGCGGCGGCGCTGCCATCGCGCCATCCCCTGACTGGGGCGGCATGTCGTTTTTCCCCGTATTTTCAACTATTCGATGGCTTCATCGTCGCCTTCAGGGCTCGGGAGGCCCGGTCGGTTTCGCATGCGCTGAAGTCGCATGGGTATGAAACCGACAGTGTCTGTGCAGCCTCGGCGCTTTACTCGTTCCGTGCCGTGTCGTTTGCTCTCTCCCATGATTGCGACTTTGAGCCTGGCGAACGGCCTTACGCTTCTGTTCGCTGCCCTTTGCCTCTGGACGATGGCCCTGCAGTCGCGCGGCGGCGTTACGACCCTGGGTCGGGTGGCCTTGCCCGGAGGCTTCGCGGTGTTGGCCACTTTGATGCTGCTTGCCGGCGTCTTCGAGACGAGCATTCTGTTCGACATCCTGTGGGTCGTGGCCTTTGCATTGGGATCGATGATCGGCCGTGTTCGCGGCTGGATGCTCAGCGTGCAGTCGAACCGCAAAGCCGGACTCGTCTCGCTGCCCGCAACTGTCGACGGCCTGGTCGCGGCGCTCATTCTCGCCGCGCTGTCCGGAATCGACTTCACCTCTGCGATGCTTGGTGAGGCCCTGATCGAGCCGGGCTACATCGCTGCCGCCAGCGCACTGTGCGCCGGCTTCCTCGGCTACCGGATGCTCGTCATCGCATTGCGCGTCGTTCGGCCGGCGCCGCCCGGCAACGTGTCGCGCGCGGCCTGAGGGCGCTCCGCCGTCACAACGCCTTCAAAGAGTCCAGCACGCGGGGCTGCGGCCAGGTCCAGCCGCTTGCGCTCTCGTAGGCTCGCATCGCCCGCAGGACGCTCGCGTCGGCGCGCGGCGCCCCGATGATCTGAAGGCCGATCGGCAGCCCCGCCCTGGTCAGGCCCGCGGGCATCGAGGCGGCGGGCTGGCCGGTGAGGTTGCAGGGCAGCGTGTAGGGCGCGCCCTTGGTCCAGCGCGGAAACGCCTCGGAGTTGTAGAGCGTCTCCACCGGCGGTCCGGCCGTCGGCGCGACCGGCGCGAGCAGCAGATCGAAGTTGCGATGCCAGAGCGCGAGGTCGCGCGCCAGCTTGCTCCGCGCCTCGAAGGCTTTGGCATAATCGGCGAGCGTGATCGCCAGACCCTTTTCCATGAGCGCGCGCAGCCCCGGGTCGAGCTTGGTGTGAAGCTGGCTCGGAATCTGCCGGAAGCGCGTGGCGAAGGCGCCGATCCACAGCGGCTCGAAATGCTGCTGCAGCGGTTCGAACATCGGACCGACTTCCTCGACATGCGCGCCGAGATCCTCGAAGCGCCGCGCCGCGGCGGCGACGAGCTCGCGCACCTCCGGATCGGCTTTCACATGGCCGAGGTCGAGGCTGAGCCCGATTTTCCAGCCGCGCACGCCGGCATCGAGGCCGACCGTGTAGTCGCGCGCCTCGTCAGGCAGGGAACGCCAGTCGCGCGGGTCGGGCCCTGCCGTGAGGTTCAGCGCCATCGCCGTGTCGAGCACCGTGCGTGCCAGCACGCCCTGGCTGATGACGTCGGCGAAGGGGGCATCGGCCGGGTATTGCGGGATGCGACCGTAGGAGGGCTTCAGTCCTACCAGGCCGGTGTGCGCCGCAGGGATGCGGATCGAGCCGCCGCCATCGTTGCCATGGTTGAAGGGGTTGATGCCTGCCGCCGTCAGCGCCGAGGCGCCGCCTGAGGAACCGCCGGGCGAGTGGGCGATGTTCCAGGGGTTGCGGGTCGTGCCCTGCAACGGGGAGTCGGTGAGCGCCTTCCAGCCGAACTCGGGGGTTGTGCTCTTCCCAAGAATAATCATCCCGGCCGCAAGAAACCTGTCGGTGACGGCGGCGTTTTCGCTGGCTGGAGTCTCGTCGGTCGAGTGCGAGCCATAACGGGTCGGCCAGCCCTTTACGTTCGTCGTATCCTTGATCGTCGTCGGAATGCCGTCGAATGGTGACAGCGGTTGGCCCCTTTGCCAGCGCGATTCTGCAGCTCTTGCAGCAGCCTGTGCGCCTTCGGCATCGATCAGGACCAGCGCGTTGATATGAGGTTGCAGCGCCGATGCACGCTTCAACATGGCATCGACGATATCGACGGGGGAAGCTTCACCTCGTGCCAGAAGTTTTGAGAGTTCCGATGCGGAAAGCCAGTCGAATGCAGAGTCAGACATGCGCAATTGGTCGGTTCTCGACGGAGGTTGGATGTTTCAGAGTGCTCGGGACATATCAGTGTCGACTCTGATTTCTCCCAAGTCGAGAGCGTATTGGAGAGAACCACGATGGAAACCGTTACCGCACTTGTTGCTGCCGGCGCCGCTTTCGGACTGAGCTACCTCATCGGTCGTTCGCTGACTGCTTCCTTTCTCTTGGTCGCTCTCGGGGGCCTGCTCTCGGGTGCCGGCTTCGCCATTCTCTTCTTCGTGTCGACCGTGACGGTTGGCCATTTCGTGCCCCAGCTGTTTGAGCCTTGGCTACTCGGCGTCCATTTCATTGCGTTGATGGCCGTGGCGCCGCTCGGTGGTGCCGTCATCGCGGCGCTGACGCACCGGCATATCGAGCGTGTCGACGCGGCGCGTCTGCCGTTCTAGAGGCGAAACGAGCGTCTTTCCCGCAACTGCCTTGCAACGCTAGTCTCCCCTTCAAACAGGGGAGGGCTGGGAATGGTCGAAGTAAAGCTGGGCGCCGGCACGGTCGTGCGCATCGAAGAGAGCTACGAGCCGAACTTCGACGCCAAGGCTTTCTTCCCCGACTGGAATCCCGCCGTCGTCGAGCGTCACCGAGACTGGCTTATGCCGGCGCACTATGACGAGGCGTCGGGCTCCTTGAAGCTCAGCGTCCACAGCTGGCTGCTGAAGATCGGCGGCCAGACCATCCTGATCGACACCTGCGTCGGCAACCACAAGTCGCGTCCGCATCGCCCGAAGTGGCACCTGATGGAGACGAAGTATCTCGAGCGGCTGAAGGCGGCCGGCGTCGAGCCCGACCAGATCGACATGGTGATGTGCACGCATCTCCACGTCGACCATGTCGGCTGGAACACGCGCCTTGAGAACGGCCGGTGGGTGCCGACGTTCAGGAATGCGAAGTACGTGTTCAGCCGGGCCGATTACGATCACTACCTCAAGCTCGACAGCGATCCTGCGACCGGCCCGGTCAATGCAGGCTCCTTCCGCGACTCGGTGCTGCCGGTGGTCGAGGCCGGGCTCACGCAGATGATCGATGGCGCGGCCCAGCTCGACGAGAATCTCAGGGTCGAACCGGCTCCGGGACATACGCCGGGCACGATCGCCATCAAGTTCGAATCGCGCGGCGAGAAGGCGTTGTTCTGCGGCGACATCCTTCATCACGCGCTGCAGGTCTATCATCCCGAATGGAACAGCTTCGCCTGTGCCGACGCCGTGGGCGCCCGCAAGAGCCGGCGCGCGGCGCTGGAACATTGCGCCGGCAGCGGCGCCCGGCTGATGCCGTGCCATTTCGGGTCGCCGTTCAGCTGCCACATCGACCACAAGGACGATGGGTTCGTGCCGCGCTTCGGCGGGCAATTCTAGGGAGAGAGATCATGATCTATGAAATGCGGGTCTACAGGTGCGTGCCCGGCCGTCTGCCGGCGCTGCTCAACCGGTTCAACACCATCACGCTCAAGATCTGGGAGCGGCACGGCATCAAGCAGGCCGGTTTCTTCACCACCTTGATCGGCGAGTCGAACCAGGAGCTGACCTATTTCCTCGCCTGGGAATCGCTGGCCGATCGCGAGAAGAAGTGGAACGCCTTTGCGGCCGATCCGGAATGGCTGGCCAAGCGCGCCGAGACCGAGAAGGACGGCGCCATCGTCGAGAACGTCTCGGTACAGATGCTGACGCCGACGGGCTTCTCGTCCGTCCAGTAGAGTACGCTCGCCCTGGGGCCCGCTCCCTTCGTGGGGCGGGCCCGATTGGCAAAGCCGCACGCCCCGACTTCGTGCCGGGAGGATCGTGGCTGAGGGGTTGCTTATGCGGGAAGTGTGCTAGGCTTTTCGTAACACAGGGAGGAAAATGAAAAAATGCAACGTAGAACTTTCGCGACCGCGGGTACGGCGGCACTGGTCGGGTCGCTGGCCGGGTGGCCGGCCCTTGCGCAGAAGATCAGCGGCGACGTGCGTTTTCTCTGCGGCTTCGCGCCGGGCGGTACGGCCGATCTTCTGTGCCGCATCGTGGCCGAGGCTGTGACCCCTGAAGTCGGGCAAAAGGTGATCGTCGACACCAAGACCGGCGCCAGCGGTTTCATCGCCAACGAGATCGTTGCCAATGCCCCGCCGGACGGTCGTACGATCGGACTCGCCGCCATGGCGGCCATGTGCGTTTCGCCGGTGATGCCGGGGCAGAAGCTGCCGATCAACGTCGACACCGACCTGACGCCGATCGCCAACATCGCCGGTGTCACCAACATGCTGGTGGTCGGCAAGCACATGAAGTATCGCACGGTTCCCGAGATCATCGATTTTGCGAAGAAGAACCCGGGCAAGCTCACCTATGCTTCGGCAGGCAACGGGACATCGCAGCATCTCGCTGCCGAACTCTTCAAGAAGATGGCCGGCGTCAACATCCTTCATGTGCCTTATCGCGGCGGCGCACCGGCCATCCAGGACATGATCTCCGGCAACTGCGACATGATGTTCGGCAACATGCCGGAGTTCCTGGGACAGATTAACGGAGGCGGTCTGATTCCCGTCGCTTTCGGCTCGCCCAAGCCTTCGCCGATGTTTCCCAACCTGCCGTTGATGTCGTCGTTCCTGCCGGGCTTCCAGGTGGTCAACTGGTTCGGGGTGTTCGGCTCGAAGGGGCTGCCGGCCGACCTGGTCGACTTCTGGAACAAGGCTCTCCGGGCGGCCGTCGCCAAGCCGGACGTCCAGAAGCGCTTCGCCGAGAGCGGCATGGATACGATCATCGGGTCGCCGGCCGAGTTCAAGGCGACCATCATGGCCGATCGCAAGAAATGGGAAGAGGTCATCAAGGCCGCCGGCATGCGCGCCGACTGACGATGCCTCTCGCCGCCACTCCGTACGGGACCCTTCACTACGACGTCGCGGATCTCGTGGCGCCGTGGCAACCGGCACGGCTGCCGATCCTGTTCCATCACGGGATCGGCGCCAGTGCCGGAATCTGGGCGGGGTGGCAGCCCGCACTGGCCGATGCCTACCGGCTACTCACCTTCGATATGCGCGGCTACGGGCGCTCGAACATTCCGGCGACCGACTTCAAGTGGTCGCTGGACCTGCTGGTCGACGATCTGTTCGCCATTGCCGATGCGGCCGGTCTGGCGCGTTTCCATCTCGTGGGCGAGTCGATCGGCGGGACGGTGGCGCTGGCGGCGGCGCTCGCCCGGCCGGCGAGAATCGCCACCCTCACCGTCAGCAACGGCGCTCATGTCGGGGCCTCGATCCAGAGGGTCGAGGCGTGGCGGCGCCAGCTCGATGAAGGCGGCTCGAAGGGCTGGTCCGACGCCTTCCTGCGCGACCGCTTTCATGACGACGCGCTGTCAGCCGAGCGCCGCGCGTGGTTCGCCACGGAACAGGAGAAGTGGCCGAGGGACTCCATTCTGAATGCGCTGGGCGTGCTCATCGGCACCGACCTCACGCCGCGGCTGGCCGACATAGAGTGTCCGACCCTGCTGCTGCATCCCGACGGGAGTCCTTTCATCCCCGTGAGCATCATGGCCGAACTGCACAGGGGGCTGTCGGACGGCGAGCTGAATGTCTTCGGCAGGTCACGCCATGGCCTGCCCTTCTCGCATGCTGCGCAATGCGCGCAGGCCTTGCGGACTTTTCTCGACTCGCGCCAGGCGGACTGATACCCGGATCGTCAGGCAGCCTTGAAGCGAGGAAGCAATGAGACGGATTCTGGCTGGCGCCGCGGCGTTGGCGATCGCCTTCTCGGCCGTCCCGGGCTTCGCCCAGGAGAAGCTCGCCGTCTGGTGGGTCAAGGGTTTCTACAAGGCCGAGGACGAGGCGCTGTTCGCCGCGATCACGAAGTTCGAGGCCAGGACCGGCGTGAAGGTCGACGTCTCCCAGTACGCGGCGGAGGACATGATCCCGAAGACGGTCGCCGCCCTCGACACCGGTTCGCCGCCTGACATTGCCTATTCATACGACGTCCGGATCGCGGCCAAGTGGGCCTTCGACGGCAAGCTCGAAGACATCTCCGACGTCATCGAGCCGATGAAGGACCGGTTCCTGCCGGCCACCATAGAGACCGCGTACCTCTACGACGGCAAGGCCAGCAAGAAGGCCTTCTATGGTTTCGTGCTGAAGCAGCAGGCGCTGCACGTCGCGTACTGGAAGGATATGCTGGCGACGGCGGGCTACAAGGAAAACGACATTCCCGGGACCTGGAAGGATTATTGGTCCTTCTGGTGCGACAAGGTCCAGCCGGCCTATCGCAAGGCGACCAGCAGCCGCGTCTATGGCATCGGGAGGCCGATGGGCGTCGACTCGACCGACTCGTTCCAGTCGTTCATGAGCTGGGTCGACGCCTACAACGTGAAGCTGGTCGACGAGTCGGGCAAGCTACTGGTCGACGATCCCAAGGTGCGGGACGGGTTGATCTCCGCCCTGCGCGACTACACCTACGTCTATGCCAGGGGCTGCTCGTCGCCTTCGTCAACGGGCTGGAAGGACGGCGACGGCGCCGTGGCCTTCAACGATCGCACGACGATCATGACTCACGACTATTCGATCGCGATCGCGGCCAAGTGGCTCGACGATGCCAACAACCCGCGGCTCACGCCGGCAGAGCGCGCTGCCGGCCGCAAGGCCTACGACGAGCTGATCGCGACGGCGGGTCTCCCCACGAAACCCGATGGCACCCCGATGGTCTATCGCACCATCGTCAAGGTGGGGGTGATCTTCCGGGAATCGAAGAACAAGAAGCGTGCCCGCGAATTCCTGCGGTTCCTGCTCGAGGAGGAGAATCTTCGCCCCTACGTCGAGGCCGGCCTGGGCCGCGGGTTCCCGGTGACCAAGGCCGGCCAGGAGAGTCCGTTCTGGCAGGCCGACAAGCATCGCAGGGCCGTGTATGACCAGTTCAAGACGTCGCCGCAGCCTTCCGAGTTCATGAAGAACTGGAAATTCGCGCGCCTCGACGCCGAGAACGTTTGGGCCAAAGCGATGAACCGCGTGGTGACGGACAAGGTGTCGGTCGAGAAGGCCGTCGACGAGCTGATCGCCCGCATCAAGGAAGTGGCCCGGTAGAGCTGCCTTCGCGGTTGGGCTCTCCGTCCCGTCGTTAGCCCCGCCGCGCGCGGCGGCGGGCCGAGAAGGAGGCCCTGAGCTGGTCGGCGAACTGTTCGACCTCGGCGCACCAGCGCAGGGCGGGATCCCAGATGGCGCTCAGATCCATGCCAAGAACGACGCCGTTTGCGACGATCTTGGCGGTGTGCAGGTCCGTGCGTGTGGTCGCCGGTATGACGGCCGTGCCGAGGCCGGCCCGAGCCAGTGCAAGAATCACGGTTCCCGAACCGCCCTCATGGCGAATGCTGGGAGACAGAGACAGTAACCGCACCGCCGCGTCGAGGGTCAGGCGCGACTGATACTCGCGGTCCAGCGCCAGAAGATCGCGCTCGCACAGCGCCCGGAGATCGATGCCGTTCCTGCGCTCGACGGCGCTGAAGGGCCTGGGCGACGCCGCGAGGATATCGAGACGCGCGATCTGATGATCGACGAGGCCGGCGTCGTAGCGGGGGCGGCCTGTAATGCCCATCGACGCGTCCCCGCTCAGTACGAGATCTTCGACATCGACTCCACTCGCCTCGATGACGCCGATACGGATGTGCGGCTTGGCCCGAGTGAAATCCGCGATGCCCGGCGCCACGACTGTCTCGATCGTGTGCGCCGTCGCCGCGACGGTGATCCGGACGGCGGGCTGCACGCTGTTGGCGCGGGCGGCGGCTTCCAGCCGCGCGATGCTCTCGAGAGCCGACGAGGCCAGCGGCAGCAGATCGTGCGCGTCGGTGGTCGCGGCCATGCCGCGGCCCGACGGCTCGAACAGGGCGAGCCCCAGCCGATGCTGCAGTTCCGTAACGCGGCGGGACAGGGCGGATTGCGAAATGTTGAGGCGTTCGGCCGCCTCCACGAGGGACCCCGACCGATACACGGCCACGAAGGACTCCAGCAGCCGCTTGTCCATTCTTGCGAAATCCTCAGCAATAACTCTGCAAACAATGCACTTCATGCATAGGGTGGATCGGTGCTAGCGCTGCGTCAACCGCACCCGTCGTGGGGCGGATCAGGAAGGGATCTCAGGGATGAAGCGCCGCCACGTCCTGTCGCTCGCGTCTGCCGCCGCCGGATCGATGATCGCCAGCCCGGGCGCGCACGCGCAGGGCGCCTATCCCGACCGGCCGATCACGCTGGTGGTCGCCGCCCCGCCGGGCGGCGGCACCGACATTGTCGGCCGCATGTTCGCCGAACATCTGTCCAAGGAGTTCGGCCAGCAGGTCATCGTCGACAACAAGGGCGGCGGCAACGGCAACATCGCCACGGCGCTCGTCGCGAAGGCCAAGCCGGACGGCTACACGCTGCTGATGCAGTACTCGTCCTTCCATTCGGCCAATCCGGCAATGATCAAGAACCTGAACTGGTCGCCGAAAGACCTGACGGGCGTCGCCATGGGCGCAATCGCGCCGCAGCTCATCGTCATCGCCAAGAAGGTACCGCCCGACAACCTGAAGGACTTCATCGCCTACGCGAAGGCCAATCCCGGCAAGCTGAACTATGCCTCCTTCGGGCCTGGTTCGGTCGCCCATATCGGCGGCGTCATGCTGAACAAGGCGGCCGGCATCGATCTTGTCCATATCCCCTACAAGGGCGCCGGACCGGTGAGCGCCGATCTCGTGGCGGGTCAGGTCGAGCTGGCGGTCATGAGCCCACCCTCGCTCGCGGCGCACATCCGCAACGGCAACGTGAAGGCGCTCGCGCTGGCGAGCGAGGCACGCCTTCCCACGTTCCCCGACATTCCCACGACGGCGGAAGCGGGCCTGCCGGGTTTCATCTTCGATGCCTGGTACGGAATGTTCGCGCCGGCGGGGACCCCGAAGCCGATCATCGACAAGTTGAACGCGGCGATGAGGAAGATCGCCAAGTTCGACGTCGTCGTGGAACGATCGAACCAGCTCGGGATCGTCCTGAAGGACTGGAACGCGGAACAGTTCGACCGGTTCGTCGCCACCGAAGGCGACGTCTGGTCGAAGATCATCAAGGACAACAAGATCACACTCGACGAATAGGGCAACGGAGAGAGTCATGTCAGGTTCACTGAACGCCAATGCTGGCCCGCGTATCCGCTACAAATCGGATGAAAGCGCGCCTTACGAGACGATCACCGTCGACAAGCTGACGCCGATCATCGGCGCGGAACTGGGCGGCGTCGATCTCAGCAAGCCGCTCTCTAACCGCCAGCAGGACGAGATCCATCGCGCGCTGGCCGAGAACCTCGTCATTTTCTTCCGGGACCAGGTGCTCACGCCCGAGCAGCACATGTCGTTCGGCCGCCTGTTCGGCGACCTGCACGTCCATCCAGCGGCGCCGCACGAACCCGGCATGCCGGAATTCATGATCATCCACTCCGACAGGAACAGCCCGCGCGCCAACGGCGAGGGCTGGCACACCGACGTGAGCTGCGAGGTCGAGCCGCCGATGGGCTCCATCCTGCACATCCAGACCTGCCCGCCGCGCGGCGGCGACACGCTGTTCGCCAACATGTATGCCGCCTACGACGCCCTGTCGGACCGCATGAAGGCCTATCTCGACGGCATGATCGCCCTGCACGACGGCGAGCCGGTGTATCGCGGCCTGTTCAAGCCGATCGGGGTGGCCGACAAGCCCGAGTATCCGCGGGCCGAGCATCCGGTGGTGCGCACCCATCCGGTGACCGGCCGGAAGTGCCTCTACGTCAATGCCGGGTTCACCAGCCGCCTGCTCGGCGTGCCGCGCGACGAGGGCGACGCCATCCTGCGCTACCTCTACCAGCACATGGAGAACCCGCTCTTCCAGTGCCGCTTCCGCTGGCGCGAAAACTCGATCGCCTTCTGGGACAATCGCTGCGCCCAGCATCGTGCCATGTGGGACTACTGGCCCCACACGCGCAGCGGCCATCGCGTGACGGTCACGGGCGATCGGCCGTTCTAGTCGCCTTCAGGCCCGTACGGACGGCAGCGGCGGGGCGGCGATGGCGTGCGCCGCCAGTCTCCTTCGGTCGGCCTCGGGACGGATGAAGAGCAGGCCGATGAGGCCGCCGCCGAGAAGCAGCACGCCGAGAATGACGTAGCCCTGTTCGTAGCCGGCAAGGGGCGTCGCGGCGTTCTGGATCATCGACCCCATGATACGGGGGGCGAGGACGCCGGCGAAGGTCACGACCGACGTGGTGATCGCCAGCATCGCGGCACGTTGCGGGTGCGGGGTGAGTTCGCTGATGATCATGGGCAGGACGACGTAGATCGTGCTGCCGATGGCGGAGCCGAACACCAGGAACGCGATCTTGAGACCGTCGTTCGGCATGGCACCGACGAACGGGAGGGCGCACCCGCCGGCGATGATCGTGACACACGGCAGCATGCCGCGGCAGACGCGACTGGAGACACCCTTCCTCTTGAGGCGCTGCGAGAGGTAGCCTCCCGTCAGCACGACAAGGGCGCCGAAGACCCACGGCAGCACGGTGAGATTGCCGCCGAGCTTCTGGCTGAAGCCGAGGCCGGCGACCAGGTACGACGTGAACCAGGTGAGACCCAGCGCCAGGCCCCAGTAGCTGGCGAAGCCCGCGGCACAGACGGCAAGGATGGTGGGGCAGGTCAGCAGGTAGCGATAGGGCACGCGTTCGTTGCCGCCGCTGGTACTGACCGGCGGGCCGACGAGGGTGCCGAGCCGATGTCGCCGAACTGTTCGGGTGTCAGGCCGAGATCCCGCGTGAGGGGAACGGCCGCCAATCCGACGACGACCTTGTCGGCGAAGTTGATCAGCATGAAGAGGAAGAGCAGGGCAGTCATGCCCCAGGTCCCCTTGAGGGGACGGTCCTGGACGGTCACGTGGGTGTTTCTCCCGGTCATCCTGTTGGCCGGCCGCGCACCTCCTTCCGGCAGGCGGTTGCTTCGCAGCGTCAAGCAATGCCGGACGTGCGACGAAGCGCGGCGAGAGCGGCCAGTCTCCGGCGATCGGCTTCAGGCCGGATGAAGATCACGCCGATGAGGCCGCTTGCCAGCAGGAGGCCGCCCAGGATGGTGAAGCCGTTGTCGTAGCCGGTGAGGCGCGTGGCCGCGTCCTGCACCACCACGCCCATCGCGAAGGGTGCAACGACTCCGCCCAGGGTCATGATCGAGTTCACGATGGCCAGCATGGCGGCGCGCTGCGACTGCGGCGTCAGCTCGCTCACCACCAGGGGCACGGCGACGAAGATGGTGCTGCCGATCGCGGTGCCGGCGATCAGGATTGCGAGCTTGAGGTCGGGCGCGGACGTGAAGCCGATGAACGGCAGGATGCAGCCGCCGACCATGACGGCGGCCGAGGCAAGAATGCCGCGGGAGGCCCGGCTCGAGGCGCCGCCGGCCTTCAGCCGCTGCGAGAGCCAGCCGCCGGCGAGCACGACCACCAGGCCGGCGATCCACGGCAGGACGCTGAGATTGCCGCCGAGCGTCTGGGAAAAGCCCAGCCCATCGACGAGGTAAGGCGTGAACCAGGTGAGGCCGAGCGCCAGTCCCCAGTAGCTGGCGAAGCCCGTGCAACAGGCCGCCAGGATGGTGGGGCAGGTAAGGAGGTCGCGATACGGCACGCGGGTCTCGCTGTCGACGCGTTCCGCGACCGGAGGGTCGACCAGCGTGCCTTCGCGGCCGAAGAAGAACCACAGGACGCTCCACAGCAGGCCTGCAATGCCGATCGCGCCGAAGGCCCAGTGCCACGAATGGTGGACGATGATCCAGTTCAGCGCCGGCACGGCCACGACGACGCCGATCGCCGAGCCCTGCGCTACCACGGCGGTGGGGACGGCGCGCAGCGAATCGGGAAACCATTTGTAGAGCGCGTGGGTCGCCACCGGGCTGGCTGGCCCCTCGGCGGCACCCAGCAGGATTCGGCAGGCGATCAGAACCTCGAAGCTCACCAGACCCAGCATCGGGAACTGGAGCAGGGACCAGAAGATCGCCATGGCGAGCAGGGCGTTGCGCGCCGGAAGGCGATTGGCGACGAAGCCGACCAGGACGGCCGAGAAGGGGAAGAGGAAGAAGAACGCCGAGCCGATCAGCCCGAACTGCTCCGGGGTGAGACCGAGGTCCTCCATGATCGGCTTGGCGGCGAGGCCGATCACCATCTTGTCGGCGAAGTTCACGAGCATGAAGAGGAAGATGAGGAACGTGATTCCCCAGGCCCCCTTCAGGGGCCGATCCTGGCCGGCCACGTGACGTTTCTCCCCCTGCTCCTACGGTGCATCAGATGGGATGTGGTCTGGCTCGTCAAGGAATGGCCGTCTGAGCGACTTCGTCCCGTCGGGCATGAAAAAGGGGCGCCCGAGGCGCCCCTTCTCGAAGATCAGTAACTGACAGTGATCAGTTCTTCACGAACGGGCACTTGCCGTCCTTCATCGGACGAAAGGCTTCGTTGCCCGGCACCGTGGCGACCAGCTTGTAGATGTCGTCCTTGCTCTTGGACTCGGCCGGAGTCTTGACCTGGAAGAGGTACATGTCGCGCTCCAGGCGGCCGTCCTCGCGCAGCTTGCCGTTCTTGGTCATGACGTCGTTGACGGGGATCTCCCGCATCTTCGCCATCACCGCCTTCGGGTCGTCTGTGCCGGCAGCCTGCACGGCCTTGAGGTAGTGCAGCGTCGAGCTGTAGACGCCGACCGTCAGCATGCTGGGGATCTTGTCCTTCTTGGCGCGGAAGCGCTTGGTCCAGGCGCGGGTCTCGTCGTTGAGATCCCAGTAGAAGGCCTCGGTGAGGACGAGGCCCTGTGCCACCGGCAGAGTGAGGGCGGCCACGTCGGTCGAGAAGACCAGCAGCCCGGCGAGGCGCTGGCCGGCCTTGGTGATGCCGAATTCGCCGGCCTGCTTGATCGAGTTGATCGTGTCCTGGCCCGCATTGGCGAGGCCGATGACCTTGGCCTTCGAGGCCTGGGCCTGCAGCAGGAAGGACGAGAAGTCCTGCGTGCTGAGCGGATGCCTGACGCCGCCCAGGACCTTGCCGCCGGCGCCGGTCACGACCGCGGTCACGTCGCGCTCGAGCGCATGGCCGAAGGCGTAGTCGGCGGTGAGGAAGTACCAGGAGTCGCCGCCGTCCTTGACGACCGCGCCGCCCGTCACCTTCGCCAGCGCATAGGTGTCGTACACCCAGTGCGCACCGGTCGGCGAGCAGGCGGGGCCGGTCAGGTCGGCCGACGCCGCGCCGGTGTTGATGTCGATCATGCCCTTTTCCTGGGCGATCTTGCGGACGGCCAGCGCCACCGACGAGGTGCCGATCCCGGTGATCATCTTCACGCCGTCGACGTCGTACCACTTGCGCGCGATCGCCGCGCCGACGTCGGGCTTGGTCTGGTGGTCGGCCTGAAGGACCTCGATCGGACGGCCAAGAACCTTCCCGCCAAAATCGTCGATCGCCATCTGGATGGCCTCGACCTCGCCCTGGGTGAGGTCGCCGTAGACGCCCGAGAAGCCTTCCATGACGCCGATCCTCAACGGCTGGGGCGCCTGGGCCTGGGCATAAGTCGCCAGGCCGATGACGGCGAGACCGGCGACGGCGGCCGCCGCTCCGGCCTGCCTGATGCTGGTTGTGAACTTCACGGTCTTGATCCTCCCAATGCTTTTCCCCGTTTCGAGTCTTGGAAATCTATCCGCGTGTCGAAGCCGACGCCAGTGCTGGACAGCGGCGCAAAGCTTCGATTTATTCGCGTGACAGGGAGAGGCGATGGCCAGCGAAGAGATAATTCTCGAGGCAAGCGGACTGACGAAGGAGTTCAAGGGCTTCATCGCGGTCAAGAACGTCAATTTGCGCGTGAAACGCCACACAATTCACGCGTTGATCGGGCCAAATGGCGCGGGCAAGACGACCTGTTTCAACCTCCTGACTCACTTCCTGACCCCGACCGCGGGCCAGATTCACTTCAACGGGCGCAACATCACCGGCAGTTCGCCGGCGGCGATCGCCCGCATGGGGCTCGCCCGCTCGTTCCAGATCTCGGCCGTGTTTCCCCATCTCAGTGTGCGTGAAAACGTCCGCGTCGCCCTGCAGCGCAAGCTCGGGATTTCCTTCCAGTTCTGGCGCTCCGAAAGCGTGCTCGCGCGCCTCGATGCGCGGGCGATGGAACTGGTGGCGGCCGTAGGCCTCGCCGACTTCGCGGAGGCGCAGGCCGTCGATCTTCCCTATGGCCGCAAACGCGCGCTGGAGATCGCCACGACCCTGGCGCTCGAACCCGAGATGATGCTGCTCGACGAGCCGATGGCCGGTCTCGGCCAGGAAGACATCAAGCGCATCGCCGCGCTGATCCGCACCGTCGCCCGGGACCGCACCGTCCTGATGGTCGAGCACAACATGTCCGTCGTCGCCGACCTCTCGGACACGATCACCGTGCTGGCGCGCGGCGAGGTGCTCGCCGAGGGGCCGTATGCCACGGTGTCCAAGCATCCCGCCGTCATCGAGGCTTATGTCGGAACCGGTCATGGCTGAGACATTGTTGAAAGTTGCCGGCCTCCAGGCCTGGTACGGCGAGTCGCACATCCTGCACGGTGTCGACTTCGAGATCCGCCGCGGCGAGCTCGTCACCCTGCTGGGGCGCAACGGCGCCGGCAAGACGACGACCCTGCGCTCGATCATGGGCATCCTGGGCAAGCGCACCGGCTCGATCGCCTTCGACAGCAAGGAAACGATCGGTATGTCGTCGGATCACATCGCGCGGCTGGGTATCGCCTACTGCCCCGAGGAGCGGGGCATTTTCTCCAGCCTGAACGTCGACGAAAACCTGCGCCTGCCGCCGATCGTCAAGCCGGGCGGGCTCAGCATCGAGGAAATCTACAGGCTCTTTCCCAACCTGCTGGAGCGGCGATACAGCCAGGGCACGAAACTGTCGGGCGGCGAGCAGCAGATGCTGGCCATCGGCCGCATCCTGCGCACCGGCGCGGACCTGCTGCTGCTCGACGAGCCGACCGAGGGGTTGGCGCCGGTCATCGTCCAGCGCATCGGCGAGATCATCCGGCAGCTCAAGAGCCGGGGCTTCACCATCCTGCTGGTCGAGCAGAACTTCCATTTCGCCGCGACCGTCGCGGACCGTCACTACGTGATGGAGGACGGCCATGTGGTCGATATGGTTGCTTCGAGCGATGTCCAGCAGAGTATCGGCAAGCTGCAGACCTATCTGGGAGTGTAAGGCCGCATGTTCGAACTCTTAGGCATTCCTCCCCAGGCCCTGTTCGGTCAGCTCTTGCTCGGTCTCATCAACGGCGCCTTCTACGCGATGCTCAGTCTCGGCCTCGCGGTGATCTTCGGCATGCTGAACGTCATCAACTTCACCCATGGCGCGCAGTACATGATGGGCGCCTTCGCGGCCTGGCTGCTGCTGGGCATACTCGGCATACCGTTCTGGGTCTCGCTCGTCGTCGCGCCGGTGATCGTCGGGCTGTTCGGCATCGTCCTCGAGAAGGTCCTGCTGAAACGCATCTACCATCTCGACCATCTCTACGGCTTCCTGCTGACGTTCGGCCTGGCTCTCGTGATCGAAGGCCTGTTCCAGTGGAAGTGGGGCTCGTCGGGCGCGCCCTATCCCAATCCGATTCCGGGCGGCTTCAATCTCGGCTTCATGTTCCTGCCGACCTATCGCGCCTTCGTCGTAGTGGCGGCGCTCGTGATCTGCCTCGCCACCTGGTACGGCATCGAGCGCACCAGGCTCGGCGCCTATCTGCGCGCGGCCACCGAGAACCCGACGCTGGTCCGGGCCTTCGGCATCAACGTGCCGCGGCTGATCACGCTCACCTACGGGCTGGGCGTGGGGCTGGCGGCGCTGGCCGGCGTGTTGGCAGCGCCCATCCAGCAGGTCTCGGCCCTGATGGGCGTCAATCTCGTGCTGGTCGTCTTCGCGGTCGTGGTGATCGGGGGCATGGGCTCGATCATGGGCTCGATCGTGACCGGCTTCGGCCTCGGCCTGATCGAGGGCTTGACCAAGGTGTTCTATCCGCCGGCCTCCAACACGGTGATCTTCGTTGTCATGGCGCTCGTCCTGCTGATCAAGCCGGCCGGCCTGTTCGGGCAGACCAAATGACCACTCAGCGCGTAGGATACGCCCTCCTGATCGTGTTGGCGCTGGTCGCACCGACCTTTGCCTATCCCGTGTTCCTGATGAAGGCGCTGTGCTTCGCGCTGTTTGCCTGCGCCTTCAACCTGCTGCTGGGCTATGCCGGCCTCATGAGCTTCGGCCACGCCATGTTCTTCGGCATGGCGGGCTACTTCTACGGCCATGTCGTGAAGGCCTGGGACATGGCGCCCGAACTCGGCCTGCTGGCCGGCGTGGCCGGCGCCGCGCTGCTGGGGCTCGTGACCGGTGCGCTGGCGATCCGTCGCCAGGGCATCTACTTCGCCATGATCACGCTCGCCTTCGCTCAGATGGTCTACTTCTTCTGCATCCAGGCGCCGTTCACCGGCGGCGAGGATGGCCTGCAGGGCATCCCTCGCAAGGCGCTGCTCGGCGGACTGATCCCGATCAAGGACGACAAGGTCCTGTACTACGTCGTGCTGGCGATCTTCCTGTTCGGTTACGCCACCATCTATCGCGTCATCTATTCGCCGTTTGGACAGGTGCTGAAGGCGATTCGCGACAACGAGCAGCGCGCGCTCTCGCTGGGCTACGAAGCCGACCGCTACAAGCTGCTGGCCTTCGTGCTGTCTGCGGGACTTGCGGGACTGGCGGGGGCCACCAAGGCGATGGTCCAGCAGTTCGCCACTCTGACGGACGTCGCGGCATCGACCTCGGGCGAGGTCGTGCTGATGGCGCTGGTGGGCGGCCTGGGCACGATCATCGGTCCGGTGGTCGGCGCCTTCATCATCATCACGATGCAGAACTACCTCGCCGCGACCGGCGAGTTCGTCCTGGTGATCCAGGGCGCGATCTTCGTGGTCATCGTGCTCGCCTTCCGCAAGGGCGTGGTGGGCGAGCTTGCGGAGTGGTGGAAGCGACGGCGGGCAGGCTGAGCGAGGCGGGCGGGTCTTGCCCGCCGCACCCATTCGCGCGAAGAACGGGCTCGTATCCAGGGGGAAACCATCGACATGACCGAGCTTTCCGAAGACCAGCTGTTCGCCGAGCTGCGCAAGATCGACACGCCGACCATCACCAACGTGGTCGCGACCTATCCGAAGAACCCCCTCTGCCTCGGCCTCTACAATCCCTGGACCGAGAACTGGTACACCGACACGTCGATCCGCTGCATGTACCCGGAGATGGGCGCCATCATCGGCTATGCGGTGACCTGCGTGTACGGCCTGCCCGATCCGAACTTCGCCGGCCGGCTGACCTTCATGGACGTGGTCGATGCGCTCGATGCCATGAAGAAGCCGACCATCCTGGTCATCCAGCAGAAGTGGCCACCCGAGCTGATGAACAAGGCGGGCCTCGCCGGCGAGATGATGACGACCTCGATGCAGGCGGTCGGCTGCGTCGGCCTGATCTCCAACGGCCCCTCGCGCGACGTCGACGCGATCCGCCGCATGAAGTTCCAGATGCTGCTGGGCGGCGTCACGGCCGGCCATGGCGAGATGGCGGTGCAGTCGGTCAACGCGCCGGTGTCGATCGGCGGCATGGACGTGGCGCCCGGCGAGCTGATCCACATGGACGAGAACGGCGCGGTGAAGTTCCCCGCCCAGCACGCCCGCGCGGTGCTGAAGAACGCCCAGGCGATGCTGGCCGATGAGGCCGACAAGCTCGAGAAGATGCGCAAGGCCAAGTCCGCGGCCGAGATCCGCGCGATCAACTCCGGCGGGACCTACGGCGCCAAGAAGGGATAGGGGCGCTCTCCGATGACGGAGATCGTCGCCGAGCCACGGCCCGTACGCTGGGGCCTGGCGGCCAAGCTGTTCGCGATCCTGCTGCTGCTCGGCGCCGTGGCGGTGATGATCACCGGCGTCCTGGGCTACATTCGCGCACGCGAAGCGCTGGAGCGCGCGATCTTCGCCCAGCTCACGGCGGCCCGCGAGACCAAGGCCCATCAGGTCGAGTCCTATTTCCGCACCGTGCGGAACGAAGTGCGCCTGCTCGCGGCCTCGAAGATGGTCGTCGACGCTACGCGCGGTTTCCGAGACGCCGTCGACGAGTTCGACAAGAAGCCGGTGCCTCCCGAGGTGAAGGAGAGCGTGCACGGCTGGTACGATGGCCACTACATCCCGATGGTACGCAGGCTGCTCGGCACGGACGTGCCTGCCAGCGAATTCATGCCCTCCAGCCCGGCCTCGTATTTCCTGCAGGACCTCTACATCGTCAGGAATCCGCATCCCGACGGGCGGCGGGATCTCCTGGACGATGCCGGAGACGGCGGCGCCTACAGCAAGGTCCATGCGGTGTACCATCCGTTGATGCGGACCGCGGCCGCCACGGTGGGTTTCGAGGATTTCATGATCGTCGACCCCCGCACCGGCCGCCTGATCTACACCGTCGACAAGGATGCCGATTTCGCCACGTCGCTGCGCGCCGGTCCCTATCGGCACTCCAACCTGGCCGCTGCGGCTGCCCGCTGCGCCACAGCCCCCGATCCGTCGGCCACGTGCCTCGAGGACTTCTCGCCCTACCTGCCGTCGAACGGCGCTCCCGAGGCCTTCATGACCGCCCCGATCATCGACCAGGGGGTCGTGACGGGTGTGCTGGTCGCGGAGCTTTCGGTCGACGAGATCGATGCCATCATCACCGGTGGTCGACGCTGGCGCAACGAGGGGTTCGGGGCGACCGGCGAGGCCTACCTGGTCGGCCCGGATTTCCTGGTACGGTCGAGCGGCCGCAATTTCTTCGAGAATCCCGCTGCCTATTTTTCCGATCTGAAGGCCGGGGGCGCCTCCGACGAGGACATCGCTGCCATCAAGCGTTACGGTTCGCCCATCCTGCACCAGCATGCGGATACCGCAGCAACGCGTGCCGCGATTGGCGGGGTCGACGGGATCGGTGAAATTCTCGGCTATCGCGGTGTTTCCACGCTCGCGTCCTGGGGGCCTGTCCGGATTACCGGCATCAAATGGGGCCTCGTCGCCAAGATCGACAGTTCGGAAGCGTTCGAGCCGGTGTACCGCCTGGAACGCGACCTGTTGATCGTCGGGGCGATCGCCTTCCTTGTGGTGGTGGTGACGGGGGCCTGGCTCTCACGCTCGCTCCTCGGCCCGTTGCGCGAACTCACCGCCGGCGTGCGCCGTTTCGCGGCGGGCGACCACGACGCGCACGTGACGGTGCGGACGCGCGACGAGATCGGCCAGCTCTGTCTCGCCTTCAACGGAATGATCGACGACATCAACCAGAAGAACGTCGTCATCGAGACCAAGAACCGCGAGAACGAGGAGCTCCTGCTCAACGTGCTGCCGGCCCCGATCGCCAACCGTCTGCGCGGAGGTGAGAAGGGCATCGCCGATGGCTTCGCCGAGGTCACGGTGGCCTTCGCCGATCTGGTGGGATTCACGGCCCTGTCGTCGGAGATGCCGCCGGCCGAGGTGGTCACTCTGCTCAACGGTCTGTTCACGCGCTTCGACGTCGCGGCGAGCGAACTGGGCATCGAGAAGATCAAGACCGTCGGCGATGCCTACATGGCGGTTTGCGGCCTGCCCGTTCCGGTGCCCAACCATGCCGAACGCATGGTGCGCATGGCCATCCGCATGGTGCACATCACGCGTGAGCACGCGATGGAGCACGGCGTGTCGATGAAGCTGCGCGTCGGCATCAACAGCGGCCCGGTCGTGGCCGGTGTCATCGGCAAGAGCAAGTACATCTACGACCTGTGGGGCGACACGGTGAACCTGGCGAGCCGAATGGAATCGGGCGGCATCCCGGATTCGGTGCAGGTCACGCGTCCGGTCTACGAAAAGCTGAAAGACCAGTTCGTCTTCGAATCGCGCGGCGAAATCGAGGTCAAGGGCAAGGGCAACGTCGAGGCCTGGGTCTTGCGCCTCTGACGCTTCAGCCGAGGCCGAAGCTCAGCTTGGTCGCGATCACTAGGCCGGTGACGGCGATGCTGCACAGGATGAGGCCGAACACGCGGGTCACGATCTCGATGCCTGCCTTTCCGAGCAGGCGGAACAAGGTGCCCGCGAGGGCGTAGACGGCGAAGAGCAGGCAGAGGCAGAGCGCCAGGATC
>NZ_JAUSBN010000053.1 GCF_030651995.1 Reyranella sp. | reverse complement strand
GGCCCTATTTGTACGCACTTTGTCATCCCGAGCGCAGCGAGGGACCTTTGTCGGCGGCTCTAAAGGTCCCTCGCTGCGCTCGGGATGACAATTTTCCCCTATCCGAAATCGCGCGTCATTTTCCCCGGACAGCCCTGCATTTGAATGGGGAAGCAATTGATCCCTGCAGTTCAATCCATGTCGGAAAGACTCTTGAGTCCTTCCGCCCAGAGGCGAGCCGGCAGCCCCTTCCGCAGCGCCGGCTCGTCCTCGGTCAGAATTCCTGGTTCAGGTGGTCGCGCTGCGTGGCGCCCGCATAGTCCATTCGGAAGCGGCCGCGCCTCTGCAGTTCGGGGACCACCAGCTCGGCAAACTCCTCGATGGCGCCCGGCGAATAGATCGGCGAGATCATGAATCCATCACCGCCGACGAAGTCGAAATAGGCCTCGAGCTGGTCGGCGACGTCGGAGGGTGTGCCGACCATTTGCGGCAAGCCGACGGCTTGTCCGTGGTTCTGGGCCACCTGCCGCAGGGTCAGCAACTCGCCGGACATCGAGCGATAGCGCGTCTGCATCCTCTGCAGCTTGGGCTCGGTGCGATGCGCCATGATCGTGTCGAGGGGCAGGGTCGACAGGTCGAAATCGAGATGGCCGGACAGGATGGCGAGCCCGCCTTCGAGCGGCACCAGAGCATTGTGCTCGGCCTGCCTTTCAGCCGCCTCGGCGCGCGACGAGCCGATGATCGGCTGCACACCGAACAGCATCTTGCAGGCCTCCGGCCGACGGCCCGCTTCGACCACGCCACGCTTGATGTCGTCGTAGAGCGCCTTGGCGCCGGCGAGGTAGGGCTGGATGGCGAAAACCGCATCGGCATAGCGCGCCGCGAACTCTCGACCCTTACCCGAGGTGCCGGCTTGCAGTATGGCGGGCCCGCGGTGCGGCGAAGGCACCACATTCAAGGGGCCGCGCGACTTGAAGAAGCGGCCTTCATGATCGATGCGATGCACCTTTGCCGCATCGGCGAAGACACCGGCGTCGCGGTCCATCACCACGGCATCCTCGTCCCAACTCGCCCACAGCTTCCGGCAAACCTCCATGAATTCGTGCGCGCGATCGTAGCGCTCGTCGGTCGGCTTCAGCTCCTCACCGAAGTTGGCCGACTGGTTGTGGTTGAGGGTGGTTACGACGTTCCACGCCGCCCGCCCGCGAGTCAGGTCATCGAGCGTCGCCCACAGCCGGGCTGCGTGGAAGGGGTGCTGGTGGCTGACCGAATAGGTGGCGCCGAGTCCGATGCGGGTGGTGACGGCCGCCATGAAGGACAGCAGAGGAATCGGATCGTGCTCGGGCACCTGAGTGGCGTTGCGCAGTGCCGGCGCCAGAGAGCCGCTGAACGTGTCGGAGATGTAATTGAGGTCGGCGAAGAAGACCATGTCGAACTTGGCTCTCTCGCAGACGCGAGCGATGTGCTGGTAGAGCTCGGGTTGCGTCCAGTCGTAACCCGCTTCCGCGGTACGTGGATGCCGCCACATGGCGAGGCTGTGATAGGTCGGTCCGTGCACCAGAAACTGTGCCAGGTGCATCATGGGTTTGGGCATGCGGCGGGCCTAGGACTCGACGGGGACGATCGCGGCGACAAGCCGCCGCGCTTCCGGTCGTCTCCCGGCGCTGACGTGGCCGGCAATCGTTGATCCATGGAGCCGGAAGCGGCGACGCATGTCTGTCTCCTGACTGGACCTTGGGGGCCGGTTGAGAACCTTCGGAAAGCCCGAAACCATAGAACTCAGACAGAGCCGTGCCCGAACACGTACGGCTCCAGCGACGCCTGCGCTTCAGTGCGCAGCTGATGCCATTTCTTGGGACCACCGTAATAGGCGAGGCTGCCGGGCTCGGCGTTGCCGTCGCCGTTGTAGTAGCTGAGACAGTCACGCAGCGGCGCCGTCATGAGGTCGGCCTCTCGGCAATGCGTCGCGTACGCATCCTCGGACTCCTTCTTCACGTCGACGATGCGCTCGCCGCGCTGCTTCATCGCCTGCAGCATCCACACGACATAGTCCGTGTGGCCTTCCAGCCCGCGCGTGAAGTTGAACTGACCGCCCCCACCCTGCGGGCCCGACATGATCAACAGGTTGGGAAATCCGTGGCTGTGCAGGCCGAGGAAGGTACGCACGCCTTCATCGCGCCACTTGTCGCGCAGAGTGCGGCCATCGCGGCCTACGATCATGTTGAAGGTGCCCGTCGCCATCCATTCGAAACCGGTGGCATAGATGAGCGCGTCGAGTTCGTACTCGATGCCCTCGTGCACGACACCCCTGGGCGTGATCCGGCTCACGCCCAGGGGCGCGGTATCGACCAGATGGACGTGTGGAAGGTTGAAGGTCGGCAGATACTCGTCGTGGAAGGTCGGCCGTTTGCAGCCATAGGGATAGTAGGGCTTCAGCGCCGCAGCGGTCCTGGGATCCTTCACCACCTCGTCCACGCGCGCGCGAATCTGCTCCATGATCCGGAAATTCGTGTTGAGCTGCGCCTGGATCATCTCCTCGGGCGACAACGGGCGTTCGTAGACCTTGCGTTCCTTCAGCTGGGTGACACGACCGGCAAGGAAGTCGTCGTTGCCCTGCAGGGCCGTGCGGCCGGAGGAGATGGTGGCAAGACGCTCGCGCCGCGCCTTGGCCCAGCCCGGCTCCTTCGACCAGGCATCGATCTCTTCCTGCGTCGTGGCACGCTGGTCGCGCACGTCGATGGTCGAGGGCGTGCGCTGGAAGATGTAGAGTTCCTTGACGACCTTTGCGATCTCGGGAACCACCTGCACGGCCGTGGCGCCGGTGCCGATGATGCCAACGCGTTTGCCTTCGAGATCGTAGGTGTAGTCCCATCGAGAGGTATGAAACGCCTTGCCTGCGAAGGTCTCCATGCCTTCGATGCGTGCCAGCTTGGGCGTGGTCAGAATGCCGTTGGCGAGTACGACGTAGCGTGCGCGCATGCGGTCGCCCCGGTCGGTCTCGATCGTCCACTGCGCGCCATCCTCATTCCAGGTGGTGCGCTCGACGGTGGTGTGGAACAGGCAACGGTCGTAGAATCCGTACCGTTCGGCCATCGCCTGGCAATACTCGAGGATCTCGAACCCCGAGGCGAACTTCATGCTCGGGTAGCAGCCCATCTCCTCCAGCAGCGGCAGGTAGGAGTAGGCTTCGACGTCACACGCGATCCCCGGATAGCGGTTCCAGTACCAGGTACCACCGACATCGCCGCCCTTCTCGCAGAAACGGACGTCGTGGAAACCTGCGGCTTGAAGCTTGTACCAGAGCACCAATGCCCCGAAGCCGGCGCCGATCACCAGGACCTCACACTCGTCGGTGAGCCTGTCGCGTGGAACAGCCGGTGCGGAGTAAGCGTCCTCGAGGTACTTCGCGAATTCACCTTCCATCGCCATGTAGTTGGCGGCACCGCGGCGCGCCTCCTTGTTGGCGCGGTACCTGGCCTGCTCCGTGGCGTTGAACTTCGCGCCCGGCGGTGCATCTGGCAGCGTCTTCAATGCCGTGTCGGCGACGGGCGAATAACCCTTGCCGGTGATCTTCTCCGTCGCCTTGGCGGCACGGGTATCGAACAGTTTCTGTCCGGTGGCGGGATCGATGCGTATCGAAGCGGTCATGGCAACTGGTCTGTCCCCCATCGGCGACGCAAATCGAAAGCTGGGATGCGGCGGTAGCAGCCAGCCGAGCGGCTGGCCATGGCGGAGCCTAGGGCAGGCCACCAGTCGGCGGCAAGACGGCGCCCGGCCCGGGCCGCACATCGTCGGAAAGCCTGCGGGAGACGGTCACCATCGACGGCCCTTCGGCATGTCGGGAAGGTGGCCCCGCTGCACCGGGCAAAATCGTCGGGAAAAGGACTTCCAACGTCGTGCGCAGAAGGTCTCTCTTCTGCACAGGGATGGCGTGCCGGAGTGGTTAAAGGAGAGAACTGGCATACTGCCCTCCGAAGGCAGAGGTCGTGAGTTCGAATCTCGCCGGGTCCGCCAGCGCAGTCCATAAAAACGCTTATTTTGCTGCATTTTCAGCAGGCTCTCCGTTCTCGGCCCCAATACAGGCCCCAATCCGCGACACGGATTGGATCGGAGGAATTCAGACGATTTTGGAGCGTTACGGAGGAGCGTAACAGACAGTGCTGTGCTGTCTATTCCCTATCGCCTGACTGCTGCCCCGTGATGCGCAGCAAGCCCTTCTTCAGGATCGCGCGCTCCTCGGGCGTAAGGGCCATCACATTAATGGTCGGAGGCCTCGCCTCGACTGCGACAGGGCCGCCACCAGCACCGACGAGTTCATTCACGCGCCGCTCCGAGTACTTCCGAGGCGCCAGCCGAGATGCGCGCCACTGCAGCGCCGCCAGTTTCACACGATCCGCGGCCGCCGTCTCAGCCGTGCAGTTCGCGGCGATCTGGCCGATCTGGTAGGCGGCGAGGTCGCCGAGCGCCTCTCGAGCGTGTTCCAGCCGTGAGGCGAATTCGGGATGCTCGGCGGCCCACCTGTAGACAGTCCTTCTGTCCGGCAATCCGGGCTGCTGGCAGACGGCAAAAAGATCGGCGCCATCGATCATGGCCTCGACAATACGGTCGGCCAGCGCCTCGCTGTACTTGCTAGGCCTGCCAACGGGGCGACGAGTTGGCTTGGTCATCGTGATGCGATTATCGGCCTCTGGTGCAAGCATTTCTAGATGACAGCATGTCCTTCGACGCCAGCCCCACATAACCGGCGCGCAGTCAATCTCCCAATCCACCTGCACTATTTTTTATGACGCAGAAGCGCTCAGGCGATGGCTATCGAGCAGGTCGTCGCCGCGCCGCGATCGCCGTGGCAGAATGCCTATGTCGAACGCATCATCGGCACGTCATCGTCTCCGATGAGCATCACCTGCGCCGTGTGCTGTCGGCATACTTTGAGTATCACCACCGAAGCCGCACGCATCTCTCGTTGACCAAGGACTGTCCGGAGCCTCGGCCCATACATCCGTCCTCTGCAAGTACCGTTGTCGCCTTGCCACAGGTCGGTGGCCTGCACCATCGCTACGAGCGTCGCACGGCCTAAACTGTTTGCGGCGAACGAACATATATCGCCGTCGCGGTGCCGGGCGTCGTCGCGGTTCGCTATTGTGTCTCTCGGAGGCAGGCGCGCTCAGAACACATGCGGGGAGTCCGCGTCGCAGCAGAGCGGCGCGCTCTCCGATTACCGAACATCGGCAATTATGGTCTTCATCGAAACTGATTCCATGGTCGGATGGAATTTTGCGCAAGAACAGGATCCCGGTCGGCTACCCGACGGTGAGAGTCCGCGACATCGACCTGATGGGGGCCAACTAGTGGGCCGGATCTGTGTTGAGGTCTTGAGGAAGAGAAAATGCCCGCTCATCGTCATCCTGAAGGAAACGATATGAGACAGAAATCAAATACGACGACC
>NZ_JAUSBN010000050.1 GCF_030651995.1 Reyranella sp. | reverse complement strand
GACTTGGCGGATCGAATGGCCGGCCTGGTGTAGCTCGGCAACCTTGCCGCGCTCTTCAAGACTGAGCTGGTCGTATTGTTCGCCCATTGCAACACCCTAAGCTGGTGTTGCACTTCGTTTGTGAATTCAGGGGGACCTTTGACCCACATGCGATAGCCTGGTCGGCCTGCCTCTACTGTGAGGCAGACCGGGGCGCTCCTGGCTACTTCGCGTACTTGCCCGTGAGTTGCGGCGTGTGCGGGCCTTCGCCCCCCTTCTCCTTGTGCTCGAGGCGCGTGGTGCGGGCCCAGGTTCGCTTGAGCTCGTCCTTCACGTTGAACTTCAGCGTGCCGATCTTCTCGACCGTCAGCTCGATCCTGTCGCCGTCCATGAAGGAATGGAGACCGCGATGGTTGGTGCCGGTGGCGACGATGTCGCCGGGCTCCAGCGTGTGAATGGAACTCACCCACTCGATGATGCGCGGGATGTGGTGCGCCATGTCGGAGGTGTTGAACTTCTGCATCACCGTGCCGTTGTTGGTCAGCGTGATGGCGAGATTCTGCGGATCGGCGATCTCGTCGGCGGTCACGATGCAGGGACCGATCGGCGCGAAGGTGTCGCGCGACTTCATCTGGAAGAAGACGTTGCCCGGCGGCGGCAGGCCGCGGGCCGAGCCGTCGATGAAGCAGGTGTAGCCGAAGATGTGCTTGAAGGCGTCGGCCGGCGCGACGCGCGTCGCACGCTTGCCAATGACCAGCGCCATCTCCGCCTCGCCCTCGAAGATCGTGGCCGGCGCGTCGGGCAGCACCATCGTGTCGCCGTCGCCGATCACCGCGGTCGCCGCCTTGTGGAAGGCATTGATGGCGGGCTTCTCCGGCAGCGTGCCGTCTTCCATGTAGTTCACCGCCATGCAGACGATGTTGCCGGGCTTCGGCACCGGCGGACGCAGCTTCACGCCGGATACGGGCACGCCCTTGCCGTCGGCGGCGGCCTTCTCGACCTTGGCCTTGTAGGCGTCCCACCGGGCGATCAGACCGACGATGAGATCCCGCGCATCGAGATGCGGGATGTCCTTCACGGCGTCGGTCACGTCGACCACCTGGTCGCCCTTGATGACGCCCAGGCGGTAGTCATTGAAATAGCAAAGCTTCACTTCTTCTCTCCCTCTTCGAGCACTTTCCTGGCGACGTTGGCGGCCGACATCGCGGTCGGCCAGCCGGAATAGAATGCGAGATGCGTGATGAGCTCGATCAGCTCGTCCTTGGTAACCCCATTGTTGATGGCACGGGTAAAGTGTCCCGTCTGCTGTTCGGTACGGTTCATCGCCACCAGGGCTGCACACGTGATGAGACTGCGGTCGCGCTTCGACAGCCCGGGCCGCTCCCACACGTCGCCGAACAGGACATCGTCGGTAAGCTCGATCAACTTGGGCGCGAAGGAACGGAGTGCATCGCGCGGATTGGGAGCCGGCGGGCTGGACATGGAAACTCTCCTTTTCAGCATCGGAAGACGAGGCTAGCGTTCCTCCAAAGAGCGGAGGAAACAATGGCCGTCATCAAGGCTGCGGAATTTGCCTGGCCCCGTATGGAGGCGCCCGACCTCGACCAGATGGAGGAGTTCCTTACCCATTTCGGCCTCGTCCGCGCTGAGCGAACGCCCACGGCGCTCTACATGCGCGGCACCGACGATCACCCTCACCTGCATGTCACGCACAAGGGGGGCACGAAGTTCATCGGCTTCGCCTACCACGCCGCCGATGAGGAGGACCTGAAGCGCCTCGCCCAGTTGCCCGGCGCCTCGGGTATCGAAACCCTCGACGAGCCGGGCGGCGGCAAGCGCGTGCGCCTGACCGAGCCCAACGGCTACCAGATCGAGGTGGTGGCCGGGCAGAAACGCGTCGAGCCGATCAAGGTCCCCCGTGACGAGCATAACACCGCCCGCGAGCCCGGCCGCCGCGTGGGACGGGTGATGCGGCTCGGCAAGTCGCCCACATCGATCCAGCGCATTGGGCACGGCGTGCTTTCGTCGCCCAGGGTCACGGAGACCGTGGCCTGGTTCCGCGAGACGCTGGGCATGATCCGCTCCGACGACGTCTATGTCGGCGAAAAGGACAACATCATCGGTTCGTTCAATCGCCTCGACCGCGGTGACGCTTACGTCGATCACCATGTCTTCTTCTGCAATCACAATCCGAAGGCCGGCCTGAACTACGTCTCCTACGAGGTCCAGGACATCGACTGCGTCTTCCAGGACCACGAGTACATCAAGCGACTGGGCAAGTACGACCATATGTGGGGCATCGGCCGTCACCTGCTGGGCAGCCAGGTCTACGACTACTGGTGCGATCCCTGGGGCCGCGTCCACGAGCGCTGGGCCGACACCGACCGCCTGAAGGCGGCCAATGGCGGCAATCTCGTCAGCGCCGAGGAAGGCTTCCAGTCGCAATGGGGCGACCGGCCGCCGGACCGTTTCCTGGGTCACGCCAGCCCCTAGGGTCGCTACCTGGTCTTGAACTTGTCCGGCAGGCGCTCCTCGTTGCCGAGCGCCACCTTGCGCACGCCTTCGCTGTCGGGGCTGGGCGGGAAGCCTTCGGAGGCACGCGGTGCCGGCGTCTCGACGACAGTGTTCGAGAGGCGGCCGACGCCCGTCACCTCGATGTCGATCGTGTCGCCCACCTCCAACGGACGGGAGTTGGCCGGCGTGCCGGTCAGCAGGATGTCGCCCGGCAGGAAGGTAATGTGGCGGGCGAGATCGGCTATCAGGTAGCCGCAGTCGAAGATCTGCTCGCTGACCGCGCCCTCCTGGACCATCTTGCCGTTCTTGTAGCTGCGCAGCGTCGACTGTCGCACGTCCACACCCGACACCAGGCCCGGCCCGATCGGGCAGAACCCGTCCATGCCCTTCACGCGCAGCATCGAGCCGGCGTCGGTGTCGCGGAAGTCGTGGCAGCCGAAGTCGTTGGCCGGCGCGAAGCCTGCGATGCAGTCCCAGGCCTCCTCGCGGCTCACGTTCTTGGTGACCTTCGAGAAGACGACCGCCATCTCGC
Source organism: Reyranella sp. (assembly GCF_030651995.1). Classification (GTDB taxonomy): domain Bacteria; phylum Pseudomonadota; class Alphaproteobacteria; order Reyranellales; family Reyranellaceae; genus Reyranella. The sequence continues at coordinate 49,554 of NZ_JAUSBN010000050.1, read as the reverse complement.
CTTCGTAGTTCACGTACTTGTAGCCCTCGGGCTTCACCAGCTCGCCTTTGTGGGCGTTGAGCGCGGTCAGCGGCTTCTGGAAATAGGTCGGCGTCTTGGGCGGCACGTGGGTGTTGTTGAACTCATAGTAGCGCGAGATGTAGTTCACATGGACGCACAGGATCTTGGTCGGATTGCACGGCGGCAGGTGCACGACATCCTTCTCGTCGGCGGTGCGGCCGTCGGCGAAGACGATTTTTCCGTCCTTGAACTCGACCCAATAGGCGCTGCCGCCCTTCATGACGTGACGGATTTCCCTGCGCGGTCCCTCTAGAACACTCATCTCAGCCAACTCCCCTCACAGAACATCGAACCAGACATGCACATTGCCGGTACCGGCCGCGTTCTCGTACTCCGAGAGCTGCGTGCCGCGGGCACGACAATCCCTGCCGCCCAGCGCCCCCATCATCTGCGCGTAGTGCGCGCCGCGACCTTCGTACTTGGCCGCCTCCAGCTCCGGGAACCGGTCGAGCACGCTGTCGTGCCGCCCCTGCTTCCAGAGCGCAAGCACCTCCATGTCGAGCGCGCGGTTCTCCGGCTCTGACACATTGTCCGGATGCCAGACCCTCGGATTGGGCGGCACATGGTCGAGATCGTAGAACTTGTGGCTCATCGCGCCCGAGGCCAGCAGCACGACCCTCGCATCCGAGCGCCGGATCGCCTCGCCGACGACCTCGCCCATCTGCAGGAAGTGTTTCAACCTGGCCGTCTGGCAGGTGCCGACGCTCAGCACCTTCTCGCCGCGCCCGAGATAGTGGATCACGTTCAGCGTCGGGTAATGGACCGGCAGCGTCTCCTCGACGACGTTGCGCGCCGCGACCTTCTTCTCCTATGCCACCTTCTCGACCTCGGCGGCCAGCGCCGGCGCGCCAGCATGATCGTACGGAAAGCGCGTCATCGAGAACGGCAGCTCGTCGGACGTGTAGGTGCCCTTGTAGTGCGCCGCGCCCGCCACGAGGTGCAGCGAGGTGGTGAGCCAGTGCGTGTCGAACAGCACGAAGGTATCGGGCTTCACCTCGTCGATCTTCGCCCGCACGCGCTCGAAGCCCTCGACAAGGTCCGAGTCGCGACCGTTTCCACGCTGGACCCTGATCTCCTTCGGTTGGACCAGGCCGGGATGGTGCGAGACGATGGCCGCGCCGACGATCTGTCCCATGGCCTTAGGCCTCCTTCGCCGCCTGGATGGCGCGCCAGACATTCTCCGCCGTGGCCGGCATGACCATGTCCCGGACGCCGAGCGGCGCCAGCGCGTCGATCACCGCGTTCATCACCACGGGCATCGCACCCACTGTGCCCGCCTCGCCCGCGCCCTTGGCACCCAGCGGATTGTACTTGGTCGGCACAGGGTTGGATTTGACCTCCATGCTGCACATCATGTCGGCCCGCGGCATCGTGTAGTCGAGGAAGCTCGCGGTCAGGAGCTGGCCGCTCTCGCGGTCCCAGATCACCTGCTCGCCCAGGATCTGGCCGACACCCTGGGCCACGCCGCCATGGATCTGCCCCTTGAGGCCGATCGGGTTCATCACCGTGCCGACATCGTCGACCACGGCGTAGCGGTCGAGCTTTACTTCGCCGGTCTCCGGATCGACCTCGACCTCGCAGATGTGGCAGCCGTTGGGATAGGTGTCCTTCTCGCCGAGATAGGTGGCGTTCTCGTAGAGACCGCCCTCGAAGCCGGTCTTGGGCCACTTGGTGGGGTTGAACGCCGCCATCGCGACCGCCTTCAGCGTCACCATCCTGTCGGTGCCCGCCACCTTGAAGATGCCGTCGGCAAACTCGATGTCCTGCTCGCCCGCCTCGAGAAGATGGCCGGCCAGCCGCTTGCCCTTCGCAATCACCTTCTCGGCCGCCATGAACAGCGCCGAGCCGCCCAGCACCGTCGAGCGCGAGCCGTTGGTGCCCATGCCGAAGGCCACGCGGTCGGTGTCGCCGTCGATGAACTGGACGTCATAGGGATCGATGCCCAGCCGCTCGTTCAGGATCTGCTTGAACATGGTCTCGTGGCCCTGCCCCTGGGCCTTGGTGCCCATCAGCAGCGCCGCCGTGCCCGCCGGATTGAAGCGGATCTCGGCATATTCGGGTTGGGCCGTGCCGGCCGCCTGCTCGATGGCGTTGATAATGCCGAGCCCGCGCAGCTTGCCGCGCTTCTTCGACTCCTCGGCGCGCGCCGCATAGCCTGCCACGTCGGCGAGCTTCAGCGCCATGTCCATGTTCTTCTCGAACTCGCCGCAGTCGTAGTACGGCCCGACCGGGCTCTGGTACGGCAAGGCCGCTTCGGACAGCATGTTCCTGCGCCGCAGCTCGACCCGGTCGACGCCCAGCTCGCGCGCTGCATCGTCGATCAGGCGCTCGATCAGGTAGATCGCCTCCGGCCGCCCGGCGCCGCGATAGGGCGCCGTCGGGTTGGTGTTCGAGAGCACGCCCACCACGTTGATGTAGGCCTTGGGGATCAGGTAGACGCCCAGCACCGTGCCGATCATGCCGAAGGGCGCCAGCAGGTTGCGGTCGGAGCCGACATAGGCGCCGATATTGGCCAGCATGTTGAGGCGCAACGCCACGAACCTGTTGTCCGCGTCGAGCGCCAGCTCGATCTCGCCGACATTGTCGCGGCCATGCTCGTCGGCCATCACCGCCTCCGAGCGTTCGCAGCACCATTTGACCGGCCGCAGCAGCTTGCGGGCCGCCCACAGGGTCAGCCGGTGCTCGACATACTGCCAGCCCTTGGTGCCGAAGCCTCCGCCGACATCGCCCGTGATCACCCGCATCTTGCTTTCGGGCACCTTGAACACGTTCTGCGCCAGCATGTTGCGCACGCGGTGGGGATACTGCACGTCCGCATAGAGCGTCATGCGATCCTCGCCCGGGTCGTAGACGCCCAGGGTGCCGCGCGGCTCCATGTACTGGGCATGCACGCGCGTGATGACGTAGCGGCGCTTGATGACCTTCGCGGCGCCCTTGATCGCCTCCTCGGTCGCGGCCTTGTTGCCGCGCTCGATGAAGTTGGAGATGTTGTCCGGGCAATCGTCCCATACGGCCGGCGCGCCGGGCTTGACCGTGTCTTCGGTGAGCGTCACCGACGGGATCGGCTCATAATCTATCTCGACCAGCTCGGCCGCATCCTTGGCCTGGGCGAGCGTATCGGCGATCACCATCGCCACCGGATCGCCGACGTAGCGCACGCGATCGACGACCAGCGCCGGCCGCTGCGGCGCGAACATCGGCTTACCGTCGGGCCGCTTCCTCGGCATGTTGGCCTTGGGCATGCCGAGCCCGTCGGCCACCACGTCGTGGCCGGTGAGAACCGCTGCCACGCCCGGCGCCCCGGACGCGGCCTTGGTGTCGATGGACCGGATCTTCGCGTGCGCGTGCGGCGAGCGCACGAATACGGCGTGGGCCTGGCCCGGGAGATTCACATCATTGACGAAGCGGCCCTGCCCGCGCAGCAGGCGCGGGTCCTCGAAACGCAACACCGGCTGGCCGATTCCATACTTGCTCATGAAGCTCTCTCCCGCGAACGCTCGAACTGACTGACTCTAGGACTGGCTGACGACGTGGGCGAGCGGGCGCCAGCGCGCAATGTCCGCCTCCACGCGTGCCCGGAACTCGGCCGGACTGGTAACGCGCGTGTCGTTGCCCAGCTCTTCCAGCTTGGCCTTCACCTCGGGCCGCGCCATCGCCTGCTTGAACGCCTCGTAGAGGCGATCCCGGATGGCGGGTGGCAGGCCGGCTGGCGAGGTGAAGCCCAGCCAGGACACGACATCGTAGTCCGGCACGAGAGTTTCGGCGATCGTCGGGACATCCTTGAAGCCCGGATGCCGCTCCTTGGAGGTGACCGCGAGCGCGCGCATCTTGTCGGTCTTCATCAGCGGCTGCGCACTCGAGAAAGTCGCGACATGCATGTCGAGCCGGCCGCCGACCAGGTCGTTGTACGGCGCTCCCATGCCGCCCTTGTACGGAACGTGGACCATCTTGGTCCCCGTCTTCTCCAGGATGAGCTCCATCGCCATGTGCAGCGTCGAGCCGACCCCCGATGTCCCGTAGGTGATCTTGCCCGGCTCCTTCTTCGCTTCGTCGAAGTAGGCCTGCACCGTCTTGAAGCGCGAGTCCGGCGCTACGCAAAGCACGAAGGGGAAACGTGTCACGATCGAGATGAAGTCGAAATCCTTCAGAAGATCGTAGCTGAGGCTCCGGTCGGTCGCCGACACGACGGCCTGCCCGCCGGTCATCAGGTAGAGCGTGTAGCCATCGGGCTTCATGCGCGCGATCTGGCTGGCCGCCAGCCGCTCCGCCGCACCGGGCCGCGGCTCGATGACGATCTGCTGCCCGAGGATCTCGGTCAGCGGCCCGCTGAGATGACGGGCGATCGTGTCAGGGTTGGAGCCGGCGTCGTAGCCGTGCATCAGGCGAATGGTCTGCGACGGGTAGGCCTGCGCACGCGCAATCACGGGTGCGCCGACCGCCGCCGCCGCGGCAGACATCAGCAAAGTCCTGCGTCTCATTTTTCCTCCTCCTGGTTTCCATTGTTCGGGCCGCTGTTATCCCAACGGTCCCATGAACGTCTGATCGGCGTAGGTGTCGGACATCGGTTCGATCGCCTCGGGCCAGTCCTTGCCGACCTTGCGGCGCAGCTCGGCCGGGCGCGGTTTGCCGTCCCAGCCGATCCGTTCCATGTAGTAATGCAACATCAGGCAGTGTCCGGCCGGATCGAGAATGTGCGCGGCGTAGTCGACACCGGGGTAGAGTTCCGGCGGGATGGCGTCGGTGAAGGGCACGCCCTGCTTCTTCAGGAAGCTCACCGCGTCGCGAAGCTGCTGGTAGCTGCCGACCTCGACGCCCATCGAGGCGCAACTCGTCTCGGGGTTCAGCCCCAGCTCGCCGCGCAGCGCCTTGGGGAACAGCGACAGGGAATGGTGCTCGCTGCCGTTGCGCAGGAAGACGCAGCGATGCCCCTTCCAGGTCACGACCTCGGTGCGAATGAAGCCCATCGTCTGCGTGTAGAAGGCTTCCGACGCGCCGACGTCCGTCACGAACAGGCTCATCGGCCCGATATTGGTGACCTTGAACGGCCGCGGCAGGCGTGTGCCGGCGACGACATATTCCTCGCCGGTTCGATCCTGGATGACGTTGCCGGCATTGATATCGATGCCCTTGGCGATGGCGTCGCGCACCTCCTGCTCCTCGGAGATCTGCGGCAGCTCCGGCGTTTCTCGGAAGGCGCGGTAATACATCGACTCCGGCTTGGACCGGCCGTCCCAGCCGATCTGCTCCATGCCGTAATAGAGCTCGACCGTGTGCCCGTCGGGATCGCGAATGTAGGTGTGCCAGTTGCTGCCCGGCATGTCGCGGCCGACCCGGCGGATCTCGACGTCCCGATCGCGGAAATAGTCGGCCGCGGCGAACACCTCGTCCATCGTGCCGACCTGCCAGGTGATCTGGTTGACCGTGACGTCGCGCGAGACGGCGTCGTCGCCGAAGATAGCCCCCAGCGATTTGTGCGCCAGCAGGAAGGCGTGATGATCCGAATTGTGGCTCATGAAGACGATGCGCGGGTCCTGCAGCCGCTTCGCCATCTCCTCGCGTCCCGGCACCTTGGAGAAGTCGCGCGTGTCGGTGACGCGGAAGCCCAGCAGGCGGGCATAGAAATCGAGCCCCCTGTCCATGTCGGCGACGTTGAAGCCGAAATGGCCGAGCCGGCGGATCTTGAACGGCCGCGGATAGCGCACGCCGCCGACGTCGTAGGTGGTTGGCTTCTGAATCGTGTCCATGGTTCCCTCCTCAGCTCTTGCGACGCTTGCCGGGCTTCAGCACGCGGGCATTGCCGCGGATCAGTCCGGGAACGTCGGCGACCGCCTGCTCGACGGTGGTACGGATGTGCTGCTCCAGCAGGGAGCAGGCGAGATCGGAGTCGCGCGCCAGCACGGCGTCGCGAATCTCGAGATGCTCGTTGCGGCGGTGCAGCCGGCTGTGGATCATGGTCAGCCAGTGGTACCGGCGGGCCTGGTCGAACAGCTCGCTCCGGTAATGCAGCGACCAGGGCGAACGGCAGGTCGCCACCAGCGCGTCGTGATAGCGCTTGTGGCGTTTGCCCCACTCCTGCTTCACCGACAGCGGATCGTCCTGCTTGGGCGCCCCGAGTTTGCTCAGCAGGAAGTACGAGCTGACGATCTCGGCTTCCCAGGCATCGGTGCCGTGCCGGATCGCGTCGGCCAGCGTCTTGGTCTCGAGATAGACCCGCAACTCGGAGAGATCGAGGAAGTCGGCCAGCGAGATCGGCGAAACCTGGAACCCGCGTCCCGATTCCGTGCGAGCGAGGCCTTCCGACACGAGATGCGACAGTGCCTCGCGCAGGGTTCCGACGCTGGTGTCATAGCGCTGGCGCAGCTCGCCGAATTTCAGCTTCTGGTCGGGCTTCAGGACGCAGCACAGGATATCCTCGCGCATCTTGCGCAGGACGTCGAAGGTGGCGGCGTCCTCGCGGCTGACATCCTGCGGCGCGGTGGTCGCCGCCAGGTTCTCGTTGGCGCCCTCGAACGGAGCGGCGGGCAGAACTTTGGCCATGAAGGCTCCTCAAACTCCCAGATAGGCTTCGCGGATGTGCGGCTGCTTCAATAGCTCGTCCGGCAGGCCGGTGGCCACGATGCGCCCCTGCTCCAGCACATAGGCGCGGTCGGCGACGCCCAGCGCCTTCAGCACGTTCTGCTCGACCAGCAGCACGGCGGCCCCCTCGTCGCGCACGCGGACGATGATGTCGAACATGTCGTCGACGATGGTCGGCGCGAGGCCGAGTGACGGCTCGTCGAACAGGACGATCCGGGGCTGCGCCATGAGGGCCCGGCCGATCGCCACCATCTGCTGCTGCCCGCCCGACAGTTCGCCGGCCGGCTGGGACCGCTTCTGGCGCAGGATCGGGAACAGGTCGTAGACGCGTTCCAGCGACTGCGCCCGCGCCGCCCGTGGCCCCGGCAGATAGCAGCCCAGTTCGAGATTCTCCTCGACCGTCATCTTGGTGAACAGCCGCCGCCCCTCGGGCACGAGGGCGATGCCGTGGCTGCAATAGCCGTGCGGGCGCACGCGCTTCATGTCGGTCCCATCGAAACGCAACTCGCCCTGCCGGCAGCGCAGCATGCCGGCGATGGCGTTGATCAAGGTCGTCTTGCCCGCGCCGTTGGGTCCGATCACCGACACGATCTCGCCGGCATCGACGTCGAGCGAGACGTCCCACTCCGCGGGTGCGTCGCCGTAGCCGACATGGAGGTTGCGGACTTCAAGCAGCATAGGCCTTGCCGAGATAGATGCTGACGACGCGCGGATCGCGCATGACTTCGCGCGGGGCACCCAGCGCGAAGAGCTTGCCTTCGTTCAGGACGGCCACCCGGTCGGAAAGCTCGACCACGGCCCGCATGAGATGCTCGACGAACACGATGGTGGCGCCCTGCGCGCGGATGGCCCGCACAAGCCGGATGGCATTGTCGACCTCGGCCGGATTGAGCCCAGACAGGACCTCGTCGAGCAGCAGCAGCTTGGGCTTGGCCGCCAGCGCGCGGGCCAGTTCCAGGAACTTGCGCTCGTGCAGGTTCAGCGCGGCCGGCAGCGCCTCTTCCTTGCCGGCGAGCCCGGTGAAGCCGATCCAGTGCAGTGCTTCGTCCCTGATCTCGGTGGCGGTGCGCGGCGGCCCGCCGAAGGTGGCGGCCATCGCCACGTTGTCGAACACGCTCATGTTCGCGAACGGTCGCGGGATCTGGTAGGTCCGCGCCACGCCGCGGCAGGCGATCTCGTGCGCCGGCAGGTGGCCGATCTCCGCGCCGTCCACCGTGATCGTGCCGCCGCTGAGCGGATAGAAGCCCGAGATGACGTTGATCAGGGTGGTCTTGCCGGAACCGTTTGGCCCGACCAGCCCGAGGATTTCCCCCTCGCGCACGTCGAGGTCTACTCCTGCCAGCGCCTGCAGGCCGCCGAACCGCTTGGCCGCTCCCCTCGCCTCGAGGAGGTTGCGCGTGCCGATCCGGGGCGGCGTGACCGGTACGACCGGCACCACGGCAGCATGTGGTTTCTCTTGGACGGGCCGCCGCGGCTTCAGCCACGCCTTGAGCGCCGGCACGATGCCGTCCGGCAGCCAGAGGATGGCCAGGATCAGGATCAGGGCAACGATCGCGCGCCCCACCATTGCCTCTCCGCCGCTGATGAAGGCGTAGAGAAGGGTCGTGATGATCGTCGCCCCGACGGCCGGGCCGAACCAGTTGCGCGAGCCGCCCAGCACGCTCATCAGCACGACGTAAAGCGGCACGGTGAGTTCGAAGGTGCCGGCGACCGTGAGGAAGCCGACATACATCGCATGGATGCCGCCCACGGCACCCGCAATGCCCGCCGACAGCGCGAAGGCGACCAGTTTGTAGCGGAAGGTCGGCACGCCCTTGGCTTCGGCCACATCCTCGTCGTCGTGGATGGCGAACAGGCCGAGGCCGAGCCGCGAATGGGCGACCCACCACGCGATGCCGAGCGTGAGCACGCACATCGCGAAGCCCAGCACGTAGATCGTGCCGGTCTGGGTCGGCATCAGATTCGGCATCGGCACGGCGCTCATGAAAACGCCGGCGCCGCCGTCGATCGGCGTGTTGAGGATGATCGTGGCGATCACGAAGGTGACCGCGAGCGTCAGCAGCGCGAACAGCTCGCCGCGCAGCCGCTTCATGCGGAACACGACCGCGCCGATGCCGACGCCCAGCAGGGCCGCCATTGCCGCCGCGATCGGCACCGTCAGGAGGAACGGCACGTCCGCCTTGGTCGTCAGCGTCGCGGTCGTGTACATGCCGACACCGAAGAAGGCAGCATGCCCCAGGCTGAAATAGCCCGCGAACCCCGAGAGCAGCGCCCAGCTCGTCGACAGCGAGATCCAGAAGAAGACGAGATAGAAGAACGAATCGTAGAAGGCCGGCAAGCCCGCGGTCGGCAGGATCGCGAAGACAGCAATGCCGAGGACCGCCGCGACCTTGGGAATTGTATGCCCCGTGGTCATGACCACTCCGGGTCCCACAGCAGGATGGCGATCAGCACCGAGAAGGAGACGACCGGCGCCCAGGCGGGACTGATGACCGCCATGGCGATCGACTCGCTGGCGCCGATCAGCAGGCCGGCGAACAGGGCGCCCAGCGGATTGCCGAGCCGGCCGATGATCACCACCGCGAAGACGACACCCAGCCAAGCCCAGATCTGGGCCGGCGCCAGGGTCGCGATCAGGGCGATGAAGGTGCCGGCGACGCCGGCATAGGCCGCCCCGATGCCCGAGAGCAGATAGGCGAGCTTGCGGTGATCGACGCCGTAGGCGGCCGCGATGTCGGCATCCTCCGCGCTGGCCCGCAAGGCCTTGCCGACATAGGTCTTGCGCAGCCACAGCCACGTGCCCCAGGCCAGCACGCCCGCCACCAGGCACAGGATCAGCTCCAGCACGGGAATGTAGAACGGCCCGGCCTTGATCGACCAGGTCGCGTAGTGCGTCTCGAAGCGGCGGTAGTCCGCCGTCCAGTAGAGCTGGATGCCGACTTCGAGCATGACGGCGAAGCTGAAGGTGATCAGCAGCGAGCCCAGCTCGTTCACCTTGAAACGCACGAACACCCAGTGCTGCGCCAGGCCGATCGCGAACATGGCCGGCACGATGACCATCACCGACCACCACGGGGCGACGTGATAGGTCGTACCGAGCTCGTAGGTCAGGTAGGCCGCGAGGAAGGCGAGCGCGAAATGGCTGAGATTGACCAGCCGCAGCAGGCCCCAGCTCAGGCTGAGACCCAGCGCCAGCAATCCATACATCCCACCGGCCAGCACGCCCGAGATCAGCGCCTGGCCGAGAAGCGTTGCACTTGGCATCCGACGTTACGGCCCGATCAGCTTCACGCCGGGCGCGGCGAACTCCCGCGGCCAGACGACCTTCCATTGCTTGTTCTGCACCTGCCGGATGAGCTGCGCCGGGGCGCCGTGATTGTAGAGGCCATCGAACTTCATCGGCCCGTAGATCGTGTTGACCACGTTCTTCTTCAGGAAGGCGGCGATCTGCTTGTCCTCGAGGCTCTTCGCGCCGTTCACACCCTGCTCGAGGATCTGCCACTCAGAGACCATGCCGGCGGCCTGCGCATCGATCAGCGGATACGGCAGGTTGGCCTTGGTCGCGCGCTCCTTGTAGGCCGCGGCGATCCTGGCGACACCGGGCCGGCTCATGAAGGGCTCGTCCGGCTCGAGGAAGGTCGACGACCAGACGAGATTGCCGTCGGGCGACAGTGCCAGCGGCCCCGGCGCGGGATAGAGATGGAAGCTGCTCTTGGGCGTGTAGTCGAGCTTGCGCAGCGCCTCGAGGACCTGGTTGCTCTCCAGTCCCAGCGATCCGACCCACAGGAAGTCGGCATTGGCCTCCTTCACGCGCGCGGCAATGGCGCCGAAGTCGCGGTTCCCGGACTCGTATTCGAGATAGAGTGGCACCTTCACGCCGCGCTTCTCCGCCTCCACCTTCATGCCCTGCGCCATGAATTGGGCCGAGGGGAACTTGCTGGTCAGGATGACCATGCTCCTGGGCGGCGTCGGCAGGCTGGCCATCGCGTCCAGGATCACGTTGGGATAGGTCTTGTCCGGTTCCGGTCCGAACGGCGTCGCCGGAAATGCCATGTCGTAGGTCTGCAGCTTCGGGATGCCCATGCTGCTCTGGATGATGACCTTGCCGTAGCGTTGGGCCACGCCCATCGCCGCCAGGATCGGCGCCGTCGCATAGGGGCCCTGGATCAGGTCGACCTTGTCGACCGTGATCAGCTTCTCGTAGAGGCTGCGCGCCACGTCCGGCTTGGATTGGTCGTCGAGCAACACGTACTCGACCGGCCGCCCGAGGAAGCCGTCGCGGCTGTTGATCTCCTCGACCATGATTTCCGAGGCGATCTTGTGGATGACAGCGGTCTGCGCCAGGAAGCCCGTCAGCGAGAGCGTGCCGCCAACGCGCACCGGCTTGCCCGAAGGCGCTGCTCGTCCGATCACCGGCGCCGCCAGCATTGCCGTCGAGCCCAACAATCCTGCCAAGACATGGCGACGCCGCCATGAGCCCACCCGCTCACGCATCCGTTTCCTCCTTCGACGTTTATTGATTTGAACGTCGTTGGAATAGATCGTGGCGGATCGATCCTCGTAAGTAAACCAGATTTTCGAAACTTTCGACAATCTTGAACTGTGGTGTTCTGCGGCATTCGGGGCCTCACGGGCAACGCAGACGCGGCGCTTCTTTCGGCTTATTCTCCGCCCGGGTTCGCAACGGAGAAGTCCCAATGAAGAGCTACAAGGTCGTCGAGTTCGGCCAGCCCCTGCAGAAGGTTGAAGAGAGCAATCCCGCGCCCCAGGGCGCCGAAGTGCTGGTCAAGGTCACGGCCGCCGGCGTCTGCCACAGCGACGTGCACCTGTGGGAAGGCTTCTTCGACATGGGCGGCGGCAACAAGGTGTCGACGCAGAAGACGATGAACCCGCCGCGCACCATGGGCCACGAGATCGTGGGCGAGGTCGTGGCGCTGGGTCCCGATGCCAAGGGCGCCAGGGTCGGCGACAAGGCCGTGGTCTATCCCTGGATCGGCTGCGGCACCTGCTGGTACTGCGCCAATGGCCGCGAGCATCTCTGCCCGACGCCGCGTGCGCTCGGCGTCAACAAGGACGGCGGTTATGCCGACCATGTCCTCGTCCCCGACGCGAAGTACCTCTATCCTTACGGCGACATCCCGACCGAGCTGGCCTGCCTCTATGCCTGCTCCGGCATCACCGCCTTCAGCGCGGTCAAGAAGGCGGTCGGCGAGGATGCAGGCAAGCCCATCCTGGTGATCGGTGCCGGCGGCGTCGGTCTGATGGGCGTGAAGTTCGCCCAATCGGTGCTGGGCCATGCGCCGATCGTTGCAGACATCGACGAGAACAAGCGCAAGCTCGCCCTCGACAACGGGGCGGTCGCCGCCATCGATCCGCGCGACAAGGATGCCCGCAAGAAGGTCTTCGAACTCACCGGCGGCACCGGCGTGGGCGCGGCCATCGACTTCGTGGGCGCCGAGAGCACCGCACAGTTCGGCGTCAAGGCGCTGGCCCGCGGCGGCCGCCTGGTCGTCGTCGGCCTGTTCGGCGGCACCTTCTCGCTGCCGATGCCGATGTTCGCCTTCACCGGCTGCCAGATCGTGGGCTCCGTCACGGGCAGCCCGGGCGAGATGAAGGAAATGATGGACCTCGTCACCGCCGGCAAGGTGACGCCGGTGCCGGTCGTCAAGCGCACGCTCGACGAGGCCGACACGACGCTGCAGGAACTGCGCAAGGGCCTGATCATGGGGCGGGCCGTCCTCGTTCCGTGAGCCAGGCGACACGCGCCCTCGCCCACGCCTTCGACACCGGAGCGCTCGCCGCCAGGCGGGCGTTCTTCCTGCGCGCCGAGGATCCGCCCTTCGCGGAGATCGACGCGGAGCAGTCGTTCCGGCCGGCCTATCTGCGCCTGAAGCAGGCCGTGCCGCGGCTGGAGAGCGGCGGGCACGAACTCGGCCTCGTGCTGCTGACCAAGCACAAGGAAGAGAACTTCGCCAACATCGCGCGCGGCTGGGTGCTGCTCGCAGCCGGCGGCACGCTGGTCTGTGCCGGCGCCAACGATGACGGGGCGGCGAGCCTCGAGAAGCATGTCGGCAAGGCCTTCAGCGGCGTCGACACGCTCTCGAAGTACCACAGCCGCGTCTTCTGGTTCACGAAGGGCGAGCCCACACCGCCCGACTACTGGCAGAAGCTCACGACCCTGCAGCCGGTCGGCGACGGCTCGTGGCTGAGCCAACCGGGCGTCTTCTCGTGGGATCATGTCGACGACGGGTCCGCCCTCCTGGCGACCCATCTTCCGCACGACCTCTCGGGCCATGTCGCCGATTTCGGATGTGGCTGGGGATTCCTGACGCGGCACGTGCTCGCCACCTGCCCTGCGATCACAAAGATCGACGGCATCGACGCCGAGCACCGCGCCGTCGAAGCCGCCCGGGCGAACGTCCCCGATCCGCGGGCGACATTCCATTGGCTCGACCTGATCAACGAGCCGGCGCCCGCGGCCTACGACGCCATCGTCTGCAATCCGCCGTTCCATGCCGGGCGCGCCGCGGAGCCGGCGCTCGGCCAGGGCTTCATCGCCGTCGCCGCCCGCGCCCTCAAACCCGGCGGCCGCTTCTACATGGTGGCCAATCGCGGCCTACCCTACGAGCCGCTCCTGAAGGCGAACTTCGCATCGTTCGAGACGCTGGCCGACAACAACAAGTTCAGGGTGACGCTGGCGCGCCGTTGAGAACGGCGGCGATCAGGAACTCCCTGTTTCCTTCCGCGCCGGTGATCGGGCTCTCCGTCACGCCGAGGACGTGCCAGCCGGGTTGCTCGGCCAGCCACGATGAAATCGTCTCGACGACTTCGGCATGCAGTTCCGGTTCGCGCACGATACCGCCCTTGCCGACACGGCCCTTGCCGACCTCGAACTGCGGCTTGATCAGCGCCGCGAGATGCGCGCCCGGCGCGGCGAGAGCGAGAGCGGCCGGCAGGACGAGCCGCAGGCCGACGAACGAGGCGTCACAGACGACGAGGTCGATCGGGCCCGGAATCTCCGCCCGCGTGACGTCGCGGATGTTGGTCTTCTCCATCGACACGACGCGCGGGTCGGTGCGCAGTTTCCAGGCAAGCTGGTTGGTCCCGACATCGACGGCGTAGACCTTCGCAGCACCGCGCTGCAGGAGGCAGTCGGTGAAACCGCCGGTCGAGGAGCCGACGTCGAGCGCAGTGCGACCCGTCACCGGGATCGCGAAATGATCCAGCGCCTTCTCGAGCTTCAGCCCGCCGCGCGAGACATAGGGATGGAGCTGACCGCGCACCTCGATCGGCATGTCGTCGGCGACGGGCTGCCCCGCCTTCTCCAGCCGCCGGTCGTTCGAAAAGACGAGTCCGGCCATTACCAGCCGCTGCGCCGCCGCGCGCGTCTCCACGAGCCCCCGCTCGACCAGCGCCACATCCAGCCGCATCTTCGCCAATACTGTCTCCCTTCGGACGACCTGCTAGCATGCCCCTCATGAGCATGAAACTTCTGGAGGGCGAGCGCGCCCTGATCACCGGCTGCGCCGGCGGCATCGGCCGCGGCATCGCCAGGGCACTCAAGGCCGAGGGCGCGACCGTGCTCGGCAGCGACATCGCTGCCCCGCCCGCCGAGGACGGCATCGATTTCCTTGCCGCCGACCTGTCGAAGCGCGACGGCTGGAAGGGCCTGCTCGACGGGGCCGTGAAGAAGCTCGGTTCGATCTCCCTGTTCGTCCATGCGGCGAGCCCACGCCGTCTCGAGGTCGACACGCCGCTGTCGGTCAGCGAGGAGACATGGGATCTGATGACCGACATCAACCTGCGCTCCGGCTTCTTCCTCGCCCGCGAAGTCGGTCGTCACATGCGCGACAACAAGATCAAGGGCCGCATGATCCTGGTCACCTCGCAGCACCGCGAGACGCCGCGCAACCTGGCCCACTACAGCGCCTCGAAGGCCGGCATGACCATGGTCATGAAGGAACTCGCGCGCGTGCTCGCGCCCGACGGCATCCGCGTGAACGCGATCGCGCCGGGCGCGATTCCGGGCGGCGGCTTCGTGGCGGACAATCTCGCGGAGCTGGTCGCGCAAATCCCGCTCGGCCGCGCCGGCACGCCCGACGACATCGCACAGGTCGCCGTCGCGATTCTCTCGGAAAGATTTGGCCGCTATGTGGTGGGTACGACAGTAGAAGTTGATGGTGGATTGGGCCTCGCGAGCTGGATTCCTTCCAAGGCTTGACCTCGCTGGGCGGAAAGGTTGAGGTGCGGCCCGAAACGGAGGACTTCAACCATGACGCTTCGCATCAATTCGACTGCCCCGGACTTCAAGGCCGAAACGACCCAGGGTCCGATCGAGTTCCACAAGTGGATCGGCGACAGCTGGGCGATCCTGTTCTCGCATCCCAAGGACTTCACGCCGGTCTGCACCACCGAGCTGGGTTACATGGCCGGTCTCAAGCCGCAGTTCGACAAGCTCAACACCAAGATCGTCGGCCTCTCGGTCGATCCCGTCACCAACCACTCCAAGTGGGCCAAGGACATCGAAGAGACGCAGGGCCACGCCGTCACCTTCCCGATGATCGGCGATCCCGAACTCAAGGTCGCGACCGCCTATGACATGCTGCCCGAAGGCGCGGGCACGACGTCCGATGGCCGCACCGCCGCCGACAATGCCACGGTGCGTTCGGTGTTCATCATCGGCCCCGACAAGAAGATCAAGGCGATGCTCACCTACCCGATGAGCAGCGGCCGCAACTTCGACGAGGTGCTGCGGCTCCTCGAATCCTGCCAGCTCACCGCCCGGCACCAGGTGGCGACGCCGGTGAACTGGAAGAAGGGCGAGGACGTGATCATCGTCCCCGCCGTGTCGGACGAGGCCGCCAAGGCCAAGTACCCGAACGGCTGGAAGGCGCCGAAGCCCTACCTGCGCATCGTTCCGCAGCCCAAAGACTGAGATCGCAAATGACGTAAAGGTCCCTCACTCCGTTCGGGATGACACCGTTTGTTTGTTCGGCGCACTGCGCAGATTCCAACAAATTGTCATCCCGAACGGAGTGAGGGACCTTTCACTTTCTTGGAAGCGCCGGCGGAGGTGAAAGACTTGGGTGTCGAAGCTAAAGTCATCTCCTCCTATTGTCGCACTCCTACGCTTACTTGAGCTGCAGGTGACACGGGTATGACCAACGAACTCTGGCGCTGGTCGGCGGTCGACCTGGCGCAGGCGATCGCACGGGGCGCGGTATCGAGCGAGGGCGCGACGCGCTCCGTGCTGGGTCGCATCGAGGCCGTCAATCCGCAGGTCAATGCCGTCGTCGACGTCATGGCCGATGAGGCCCTGCAGGCCGCGCGCGAGGCCGATGCCGCCCGCCGCCGCGGCGCCGCCTGCGGCCCGCTGCATGGCGTACCGGTGACGGTGAAGGTCAATGTCGACACCAAGGGCCGCGCCACCACCAACGGCGTCGTAGCCTTTCGCGACCTGGTGGCGACCGAAGACAGCCCGGTCGTCGCCAACCTGCGCACGGCGGGCGCGGTCATCGTCGGGCGCACCAACACACCTGCCTTCTCTCACCGCTGGTTCACCGACAACGAACTACACGGCGCGACGCGTAACCCGTGGGGCAAGGGCCTGACGCCCGGCGGATCGAGCGGCGGCGCGGCGGCTGCCCTGGCGGCCGGCATGGGCGCCATCGCGCATGGCAACGATTATGGCGGGTCGATCCGCTACCCGGCCTATGCCTGCGGCGTGGCCGGCCTGCGGCCGACGCCTGGCCGCGTGCCGGCCTTCAACCCCTCTTCGACCGCCGAACGGCCGATCACGGCGCAGCTCATGTCCGTTCAGGGACCGCTGGCGCGCAGCGTCGCGGACCTGCGCCTCGCCTTAGCCGCCATGGCGATGGGCGATGCGCGCGATCCCAACTGGGTGCCGGCGCCGCTCATCGGGCCCGCGCCATCGCGTCCGCTGCGCGCCGCCATCGCGCCCGCCCCGTTCGACGACGTGGTGCCGGAGGTGCGCGCGGCGATCGTCGCCGCCGGCAAGGCGCTCGAAGCTGCGGGCTACGAAGTCGACGAGATCGCACCGCCGCAGCTGGGCGAAGCGGCAGAGCTCTGGCATCGCATGGTCGTCAACGACGAGCGGCGGGGCTTCGTCGCCACTGTGCAGGCGCTGGGCGACGCCGCGGCCCGGCGCAACGTCGAGGGCCATCTGCGCTACGTGCCGGAGGTCGATGCCGGCGGTCTGCTCGACGCCTTCGGTCCCCGCCTCGCCCTCATGCGGGCCTGGTCGCTGTTCTTCGCGAAGTATGCGGTCGCGGTCGTGCCGGTGTCGCACGTCCTGCCCTTCCCCGACGGGCTCGACCTGCAGGACCAGCCGGTGGTCGATCGCATGATGGCGGCGCAGCACTGCCTGCTCGCAACGCCCGTGCTGGGCTATCCCTCGGTATCGGTGCCGACGGGCCTTGCCGGTGGCACGCCGGTCGGGGTGCAGGTGATCGCGGCCCGCTTCCGCGAGGATCTCTGCCTCGATGCCGCGGAGATTGTCGAGGCCCACGCCCCCCGTCTCACGCCCATCGATCCGCGCGGTTAGCCGCGTGCGCGCTCGGTCTGTTGGCCCGAGCGCGGCCAGCGCGGTCGCCACGATCTGCGGCGCGTTGAGGCCGGCCCACTCGTATTGCCGGGCCGGCGAGGCACCGTCTCGCGCGGGCCAATTCGACACGCGGGAAGGACAGATTTTTCTCCGGTCCTACTCGCCAAAGGCGATGCCTCCCCCACGTGCCCCGGCCGGATAAATTCACCTCGAACGGAACCCAAGGAATCATGGATCTGGTTTTGCTCCACGCACTTCCATTCGACGGCTCCATGTGGGATCGGCAAAGGGACTTATTGCCGGTCACGAGCCATGCGCCGACGCTTTACGATCTCGGGAACACACTGCCGGAATGGGCTACAGCGGTCCTTCAGGGGGTCCGAAGCGACCGGCTGATCGTCGTAGGCAATTCGATTGGTGGCTCCTGTGCGCTGGAAATGGCAGCGCTGGCACCGGAACGCATCGCGGCGCTCGTGCTGATCGGCACGAAAGCTGGCCACAAGCCGGACCCATCTCTGCATGCCACCGCTCTTTCGACACTGTCGGGCCAAGGGATGGAAGCTGCATGGAACATATATTGGGCGCCCCTCTTCTCGACATCCTCCTCTCCAGAACTTCTCGTACATGCGATGCGCCTTGCTACCGCCATCGACGCGCGCAGGATCGCAAGGGGAGTGACTGCCTTTCATACGCGTCCAGGGCGCGAAATGCTGGTGCCTACGCTTCGCTGCCCAATCGTCTGCGTTTCCGGCGAGCATGATGTGGCCCCGGGCCTACTCACGACCCAAGCACAAGCGAACTCGGCGAAAGACGGGCGGTTGGTCGTCGTGCCGGACTGCGGACATTATGTTCCCCTGGAGCAGCCCGGCAAGATGAACGCCATCCTGCGTTCACTCGTTCACGAGCTGATGTCACCGCCAGGAAGCGTACGCGGGGTGGCCAGCTGACGACCGGCTGCATCTCAAAGCTTCGGCTTCGCATTCCATGTCGCCTCGGCTGGCGGACCCCACCCCCTCGGCATGTGCAGTGGACTACTGTGTCGGTCGCGAGCGCAAAACCGGCGGACGCAAAACGATCGCGCTCTTCACCCGCGCGCGCGCTCCGAGGATTGTCCCAGGGCGGCAAGCGCGGTTGCCACGATCTGCGGCGCGTTGAGGCCGGCCCATTCGTATTGCCGGGCCGGCGAGGCGTGATCGATGAAGCGGTCGGGCAGGACCATCGGCCGCACCTTGAGGCCGCCATCCAGCAGGCCCGACGTCGCGAGATACTGCAGCACGAAGCTCGCGAAGCCGCCGACCGAGCCTTCCTCGATCGTGATCAGCACCTCGTGCTCGCGCGCGAGGCGGCGGATCAGGTCGGTGTCGAGCGGCTTGGCAAAGCGCGCATCGGCCACCGTGGTACTCAGTCCCTTGGCGCCGAGATCTTCCGCCGCCACCAGGCACTCCTGCAGGCGCGCGCCGAAATTCAGGATCGCGATCTTGGTGCCCTCGCGCACGATCCGGCCCTTGCCGATCTCCAGCGGCGTCCCCCTGGCCGGCAGCTCGACGCCGACACCCTCGCCGCGCGGATAGCGGAAGGCGGAGGGTCTGTCGTCGATCTGGGCCGCCGTCGCCACCATGTGCATCAGCTCGAGCTCATCGCCGGCGGCCATGATCACGAAGTCCGGCAGGCAACCGAGATAGGCGACGTCGAACGAGCCTGCATGGGTGGCACCGTCAGCCCCGACCAGCCCGGCGCGATCGATGGCGAAGCGCACCGGCAGCTTCTGGAGGGCGACGTCATGCACGACCTGGTCGAAGGCGCGCTGCAGGAAGGTCGAGTAAATCGCCGCGAAGGGCTTGAAGCCCTCGGTCGCCAGGCCGGCGGCGAAGGTGACGCCGTGCTGCTCGGCGATCGCCACATCGAAGGTGCGCTCGGGAAAACGTTCGGCGAACTTTTCGAGGCCGGTGCCCGACGGCATCGCCGCGGTGATCGCCACGATCTTCTTGTCGGCTTCCGCTTCGGCGATCAGCGCCTTGCCGAACACCGCCGTGTATTGCGGCGCGTTGGCGATCGGCTTGGACTGCTTGCCGGTGATGACGTCGAACTTCACGACGCCGTGGTACTTGTCCGCACTCGCCTCGGCTGGGGGATAGCCCTTGCCCTTCTTGGTGACGACGTGGACCAGGATCGGCTTGTCGAGATCGCTGTCGCGGGCGTTCTTCAGGACAGGCAGCAGATGGTCGAGATCGTGACCGTCGACCGGGCCGACATAGTAGAAACCCAGCTCGTCGAACAGCGTGCCGCCGGCGACGAAGCCGCGGGCGAATTCCTCGGCCCGCTTGGCCGCGAGTTCCAGCGGCTTGGGCAAGCTCTCGGCGAAGGTGCGGCCGAGATTGCGCAGGGTGACGTAAGGCCGGCCGGACAGGAGGCGCGAGAGGTGACCCGAGAGGGCACCGACCGGCGGCGCGATCGACATGTCGTTGTCGTTCAGCACCACGATCAGCCGCGAGCGCAGGGCGCCCGCATTGTTCATCGCCTCGTAGGCCATGCCGGCGCTGAGCGCGCCGTCGCCGATCACGGCGACCACGTTGTTCGAGCCGCCGGCGAGGTCGCGCGCCACCGCCATACCCAGCCCCGCCGAGATCGAGGTCGAGGAGTGGGCTGCGCCGAACGGGTCGTACTCGCTTTCGGACCGCCGCGTGAAACCGGAAAGACCGCCCTCCTGGCGCAGGGTGCGAATCCGGCTGCGGCGCCCCGTGACGATCTTG
Source organism: Reyranella sp. (assembly GCF_030651995.1). Taxonomy (GTDB): domain Bacteria; phylum Pseudomonadota; class Alphaproteobacteria; order Reyranellales; family Reyranellaceae; genus Reyranella. The sequence continues at coordinate 29,604 of NZ_JAUSBN010000050.1, read as the reverse complement.
TGCGGATAGGCCTGGTGGCCGACGTCCCAGATCAACCGGTCCTTGGGCGTGTCGAAGACGTAGTGCAGGGCCACGGTCAGCTCGACCACGCCCAATCCCGCGCCGAGATGGCCGCCGGTGACCGAAACCGCCGAAATCGTCTCCTGACGCAGCTCGTCGGCGAGCTGGCGCAGCTGGTCGGCGCGCAGGCGCCGAATGTCGGCGGGAACGTCGACGGTATCGAGGAGCGGCGTCGTACTCTGCCTGGTCATTGAACTATCATACTCCTGCACGGCACCCCGCGCCCCAACTTCAGCTGCGACGCGCCACGACGAATTCTGTGGCTTGCCTCAACAAATCCGCCGCCTCGCCGAAAGGCTCGAGATGCACGGCAGCCTGTCGCGCCAGAATCTCCGCCTGTGCCCGCGCCCGCTCGATCCCCAGGATGGATACGAAAGTCGCTTTCCCGGCCGCTTCGTCCTTACCCGTCGCCTTGCCGAGCTCGGCCGCATCGCCCTCGATGTCGAGCAGGTCGTCGACGATCTGGAAGGCGAGGCCGAGATCGTGAGCATACATCGAAAGCGCCGACCGGGCGTGGTCGCTGGCCTTCCCGAGGATGGCGCCCGCGGCGCACGAGAATGAGATCAACGCGCCGGTCTTCAAACGTTGCAGGTGCGTGATGGCGCCGATCGACTGATCGGAGCCCTCCTCCTCGGCCAGCAGGTCCAGCATCTGGCCGCCGACCATTCCGCGGGCCCCGGCAGCCTTTGCCAGCTCCGCGACCAGCGCCACCCGGACCGCCGGGTCGCCATGCGTGTCCTCGTGTGCGAGCACCTCGAAGGCCAGCGCCTGCAGCGCGTCGCCCGCCAGGATGGCCGTCGCCTCGTCGAACTGTCGATGGCAGGAAGGCTTGCCGCGCCGCAGGTCATCGTCATCCATTGCCGGCAGGTCGTCGTGGATCAGCGAATAGGCGTGCACGAATTCGATGGCGCTGGCGGTGCGCAGGGCGGGCAAGGTCCCGACCTTGAACAGGGTGGCACCGGCCAGCACGAAGAAGCCCCGCAGCCTCTTGCCGCCGCCCAGGCTGGAATAGCGCATCGCCTCGAAGACGCGCGCTTCGCCCGAGGCGCCGCTGGGCAGCAGGCGCTCCATGGTGCGTTCGACCGACTCGGCGGCAAACGAAAGCGCAGCGCCAAACCGGGTGTGCGACGACAACGGCATGGGGGTGAGGATCAGCCGAGATCGGCGGGCTGGGTCGCGACCGCACCGTCGGCGGAGAAGACGATCTTCTCCACCTTCATCTTCGCCTCGGAGAGCCGCTGCTCGCAGTGGCGCTTCAGCAGGGCGCCGCGCTCATAGGCCGAAATCGCCTCGTCCAGCTTCACCTGGCCGCGTTCCAGCTGCTGGACAATGCCTTCCAGTTCCTTGAGCGCATCCTCGAAGGAGAGCGCCGCAATGTCCTTTGGAAGTGTGGGTTCTTTGGCCAATTCCTGCCTCTCGAAGGGGTTGGTCTGCATGGTACCCGGCGGCGGCGAACATGTCGAAAAATGCCGCCCGCGTCACGAAAATAGACCGAAAATTCCCGAATCAGAGAGCAGAATGGCGCGAGTGCAACTGATGATACTCAATTCACGCATTAGTGACATGGCCGCCTTGCACGTTCGCAGGTCAAAACCCGCTCTGGCGCATTGCGGTCCAACTGAGGCGATGGCAGGTTCCGCTCCGCAAAGAAATAAACGGCCATTTACCAAAAGGAGCAAACGCCGATGGGCAACGTCAGTCATCTCGTAACGCGAACCGCGGCTTTCCAGAGCTCGCTTGAAAACGGCCTTGCAGAGGGATCGAGCAGCAAGGATCGGCAGTTTGTCACCGCGCTCGCCCGCGGCCTCGACATCCTGCGCGCCTTCCACGCCGGCGAGGGCATGCTGGGCAACCAGGAGATCGCCCATCGCACCGGCCTGCCGAAGCCGACCGTCGCCCGCCTCACCCACACGCTGACCGAGCTGGGCTACCTGAACTACATCCGCCGCTTCCGGAAGTACGAGCTGGGCGCCTCGGTCCTGGCGCTGGGCTATGCCGCGATCTCGAGCATGGACGTCCGCCGCGCCTCGCGTCAGCCGCTGGAGCAGCTCGCGCATGCCCTCAACGCGTCGACCGCGCTGGGCGGCCGCGACCGCCACTCGATGATCTACCTCGAAGCCTGCCGCGGCCCGTCCGTGGTGGCGATCACCCACGATGTCGGCACGCGCGTCCCGATGGCAAGCACGGCGATGGGCCGCGCCTACCTGTTCACGCTGCCGGACGTCGACCGCAACAAGCAGATCGACGCGATCCGCCGCCGCTGGCGCGACGACTGGACCAAGGTCAAGACCGGTCTCGAGCGCTCGTTCAAGGAACTGGCCGACCGCGGCTTCTGCGTCACCTGGGGCGAGTGGCTGCCCGAGCTCTGCGGCGTCGGCGCCCCCCTGCGCAATTCCGATGGTACGGCGGCCTATGCCGTCAACGCCTCGGCGCCGATCTACCAGATCAGCCGCGACCGTCTCGAAGCCGACTGGGGTCCGCGCCTGGTCAAGGTCGCACGCGACATCCGCACCGGCATGGCGGCCCAGCCGGCCATCTCGGCCTCGGCCGGGCCGGCGATGCGTCCGATGATGGGCAACGGTCATCGGCCGCCGATGTCGGCGATGGCGCGCCGCTAGGCGCGCCCTCCTTCCGAGGCTTTCCAGACATGGCGATCCAACGACCGGCCGACGCTCGGCCGGTCGCTCCTTATGTGTTCCGCGGCTTCAATGGCGTGATCGGCCATCAGGTCGTGGCGTGGCGTCCCGGCTTTGTCGAGATGCGTCTCGACGTGCGCGCCGAACTCTGCAACGCCAACGGCCTGCTGCATGGCGGCGTGCTGATGACGCTGCTCGACTCTGCGAGCGGCTTTGCCTGCACCTTCAACGAGACGGCGACGACGCGGCGGCTTTCCGTGACGCTGGCCTTCACCACCCAGTTCATCAAGGCCGGCCGCGAGGGCGACGTGCTCACGATCCTGGGCGCGTGGCGGCCCTCGACCAGCCAGAGCACCTTCGCCGCCGAGACCGAGATCTACAACCAGGCGAACGAGTTGCTCGCCACTGGCGCCGGCACCTTCCGCTATCTCAAGGGCGAGCGCAGCGACGGCACGCTCGAGTTCCTCGACCGGAAGGCCGCGGACTGATCATCCGGCCGCCGTCGACCGCAACTTGTAGCGCAGCCACATCGTGCCGCCTTCGAGTACGTCGTGGCTTACCAGCGTCATGCTCTCGATCGGCGCCGGCCCGAGGTCGGTGTCGCCCGAGTTGAACACGATGGGCCCACCGGTGCTGCCGTCGATCACGGGACAGATCACAAGGCTCAATTCGTCGATCAGCCCGGCGCGCAGGAAGGCGCCGTTCGCGCCGCCCCCGCCCTCCAGCATGATCCGCTCGATGCCCAGCTCGCGGTTGAGCGTCTCCAGCGCCGCCGCAAGGTCGATCTCGCTCTTGCCGGCAAAGATGTAGGAGACGCCGTCGGCCCGCAGGCCCGCCAGATGCCGGTCCGGCACGGCCTCCGTCAGGATCACGAGGATCGGATCGCCGCCGATGTCGCGGCGCGCCCACACCGCCTTGCCGTGCCCGTCGAGGAAGATCCCCCACGCCCGGGCCTCGCGCTGCGCAAACCAGTTCTCGCGCGGGAACGCCCGGTCGGTCGGCGGATAGTGTGGCTCCTTGCCCTTGGCGAATTCCTGCGCCGTCACACGCCCGCACAACCACGAGCCGCCGCCCATCTCGTCGTGCAGCCGCTCGAACAGGTTGGGCACGACATTGACCTTGGGCCGCCAGCGGCTGCCCCAGATGCGACCGTCGACGCTGCAGACCATGTGGCAGAGGACATAGGGACGCCGGTTCGTCGTCATCGAGTGTCTCCGAGAGTGCGGTCTGCTGCTGCTTTCCGAGCCAGGCAACAGCGACATTGGCTCGATCGCCGCCTATGCTGTCTTACGGCTCTTCGACCGTCTATTCGCATTGGCGGTCGCCTTTTGCAGGACTGCATCTATACGACCCTGCCAGCCAGGCCCACCGGACTTGAAATGCTGGAGAACCTCCGGGCTTAGACGGATCGACACTGGAATCTTGGTTGGCGCCTTCTGCGGTCCTCTCGTCTTGGGGAATGCCGCCCGGATATGCGCAGGCAGCTCGCTTGCAGGCCGCGCCTTTTTGAAGTCTGCCCTGGTCCACTCGGGATTATCGTCTCTATCAATCTTTCGGCGGGGCATAGCGGTCCAACTCCTTCTTGTGCGCCCGGCGGAGGCTGATCGCGCGCACGACGCCCTTCCGGTCCGTAAAGACAAGACAGTGGGCAACGCCATCGATCATGCCCCAGGCACGGTAACGAACTTCACCGTAATCAGTTCGATCGTCCTCGATGACAGCGAGGATTTCGAGATCGACCGCACGGGCGAGCGACATGCCGTGCTTGGCCATGTTGGCCTTGTCCTTGGTGGCATCGAACTCGACCGACATGTCTTGTATATACAATTTGCCATATCGCCGGTCAAACTCGAAGCAGCTTCAATCTGCAACGATATGAGCCTGCCCGATCAGAGATCGAATCCCGGCAACGACAACTGCCGTGTCCTCAACGGCAGGCACCCGACAAGACGGTGCGTCGCCCTGCCCAGCTGGCTGTGCACGAGGACGATCTCGCGTACCGTCCAGCCGATCGCCTTGATGCGGCGCTCAGGCAGGATCGTCTCGCTCCTCATGAGCGTCATGTGGGGCAGGAAGGCGCACCCTCTTTCCGCGCCGGGCGGGGTCAGCGCATCGCGCAGCCGGATCGATAGTTTTTTGAGCTCGGCGCTTCCCCTGCCGCCACACAGCACGAGGGCACCTCTGCCGAGAGACTTCGCGCACCTGAAGGAGATCCGGAACGGCGGCATCTCGACGGTGCCGGCCCGTCGCAGGATCGCGTCGATGTCCTGCGCCGTCGGGGGCACCACGTAGTCGCCGACACGCCACAGCGGGACGTGAAGCTGCTCCGGCGGGACGTCCGGTCCCGAGAGGCCTGCCTTCTCGCACAGTTTCCGCCGGGCGCTGCAGATCGCCTCCACCGTCTCCGCGTCGGGACGCACGGCGAAGGACAGCCGGTCGGTCGGCCTCACCGTAATCATGTCTCGTCCCGAACGTCGTCCCGGGAGGGATCAGGCCAGCGGCAGGCGCATCAGGTGGCGGTGCGTCGTCTGGCCGACCGGACTGTGAACCAGCACGATCTCGCGGACCGTCCAGGCGATGGGCTCAACCGGCTCGGCCTCGATGTGGCGGCCGTCGTGAAGCAGGGTCACGTGCGGCGTGTAGCGGCGGGCCGGCCGCGGCGTGTCGTCGAGCGCATCGCTCAGGCGCTGCTGCAGCACCTCGAGGCCGATGGTTGCCTCTTCCCCCGTGAGCACGAGCGCCCCGTTGGCGAAGCTGGTCAGCCGATCGAACGCGACGCGGAAGGACGGCATCGGAATCTCCCGGACGCGCGCCATCCAGCCCTCGATCTCGTCGGCATCCGGCAAGCCGTTGCCCTCGTGCACGGGCGCCAGGTTGACGTGGAAGTGCGCGGCCTTCAGCAGCCTGCCCGTCAGCCCATGGCGGGCCCGCCAGACGGCGGCACGCTGGGCGATCTTCTCCGCCGTGCCGGCATCCGGCACGACCGCGAAGAACAGACGGTCGGTGACGCGGGGTCCCGCCCGGCGAATCCCGGCATGACGTCTCAGGAGGCGGTCGACACCCAGCCGCGAGACGCCGTGGTGCGGCCAGCGTGGCAGGGAGCGGCCTGCGCCAAGCGTCTCACTTGTCCTTGCGAAAGATCCGCCCACAGCTTCCTCCCTGGCTATGTGTTCATGATATGTTCTCCTTCAGATCGAAGCAAGGGCTCGGGGTGGCCCCGAAACATTTGATACGATGGAACCATGCGGATCCGCGGATTCTACGAACTGGGCCATGCCCTCGACGTGCTCGACGGCGAGAGCCACGGCTTCGTGCCGGCCGACATCGAAAAGGTCGAGCGCTACTGGGCGTATGGCGACATGCACGACAGCGCCGCCGGGTTCGTGCTCCGTTTGCGTGACGGCCGCCGCGCCTATGGCGAGTTCCTGCACTGGCACGGCTTCGAGCAGGACGAGGATTTCCGGATCGACGTCGAGATACTGGAGGGCGATGAGGTGCCGTTCTCGCCCCTGCGCGAGCCGATCGACCCTTCGGCGCCATGGCCGCCGGGCGGCTGGTCAGACGAGACGGCGCATCTCGATCGGCTGCTCGCCAACGGACCGAGCCACTGACGTCGTCCCCGAAGCAGCCGATAGCGCCGGTCGCCGGACCGGAGTTCGCCCTCCGCACTTTGTCATCCCGAGCGCAGGGAGGGACCTTTAAGGCCACCGATAAAGGTCCCTCGCTGCGCTCGGGATGACAATTTTCCCTATCCGAAATCGCGCGTCATTTTCCCCGAACAGACCTGCTCCAGGATGAGGAACATCTCCTCCTCACCACAATGGCTGTGGAACGGGCACTGGGCCATGCCCGCCTCCGCCGTCAGGGATACTCTTACTTGACGGTGATCTCCGCGCCGCCCAGTCCGACGAACTCGGTCTTGGCGACGCCGGGGCCCGGCAGGAACTGCGGCGGGTGGACCGACCCGGTCAGGATCATGTCGCCGGCCTTCAGCTGCTTGCCGTTGGCGATCAGCTTGTTGGCGAGCCAGGCGAGCGAGATCATCGCGCCGCCCATAACGTTGCTGCCGGGGCCGGCGCCGATCTCCTTGCCCTCGAACTCGGAGCGGCCCTTCACGTTGGCGAAGTCGGTCTTCTGCCAGTCCTTGATCTCGGTGCCGACGATGCAGGCGGCCTGCAGCACGTCGTCGACGATGCGGCCCGGCCCACCCAGCTTGGAGGCATCGCCGTAGCGGTTCTCCACCACTTCCATGCCGCAATAGAGGTTGGCGACGTAGTCCTTGATCGAGTCGGCCGTGTATTGCGTGCCGGCCGGCGCGTCCTTGGCCATGCGCGCGACCATCTCGCATTCGACGCCGGCCTTGAGCGGCCAGCCCTTCTCGAACACCGCGCCGCTCTGCTTGATGCCGCTGGTGTAGATGCCGGCGAAGGCCGGGCCCGAGAGCTTCAGCGGCTCGTACTGCGCCGGAACGGCGAACGCGACCTTCCAGCCAGCGAGCTTCCAGCCGGCGGCCTCGAGCTTGTCGTGGACGGCGAACTGGACCTTGTAGGCATCGGTCTCGGAGAGGCTCGCCGTGGCATCCGCAAGCCAGTCCATCGTCGTCTTCGAGCAGCGGCCTTCGACGATGCGGTCGGCGAGTGCGGCGATTTCCTTGGCGTCCACGGCATTTCCCTCCAGATTTGCGATATCGGGCTTTTGTACTTCCCCACGTCGCGACGTCAAACCTCATGTTCCTCTCCGCCCGCTTTAGCGGGGGGGGGAGAGGTTAGGAGAGGTGGGTCATGTGGAGTGTACGGGCGAGGTGTGTGCCCTGCAGAAGCACCCACCTCACCTACCCCACGCAGACGCGCGGGGCCCCCTCCTCTCCCCCCGCTGACGCGGGCGGAGAGGACGGTAGGAGCGGTGTGGCAGCCTACGCCGCCTTCGCCGGGTGGTAGTTGCCGTAGAAGCTCTCGCCCTTGGCGGCCATGTCGCGCAGGAGCTTGGGCACCTCGAACTGGTTGCCGTACTTCTTGGCGAACTCGTCGCACTCGGCGACGAACGTCTTGATGCCGACCTGGTCGATCAGGCTGATCGCCCCGCCGGTCTGCGGCGCGAAGCCCAGGCCCATGATCGAGCCGACGTCGCCGTCCTGCGGGTTGGTCAGCACATTGCTTTCGAGGCAGCGCGCGGTGTCGACCGCCTGGACGTAGAGCAGGCGCTTCTTGATCTCGTCCTCCTTGGCGCGCTTGTCCTCGCCCTCGCCGTAGAGGAGCGCCGGGTCGGCCGGGAAGTACTTCTCGAGTTCCGGCCACAGGCGCTTCTTGCCGTCGGCCGGATACTCGTAGAAGCCCTTGCCGTTCTTGCGGCCGAAGCGCTCCAGCTTCTTGACCATCAGCTCGAGGATGTCCTCGGTGCCGGCGCCTTCGAACTTCTGGCCAGAAGCCTCGGCGTCGCGCCGCGCCTGGTCCATGATCTTCCACGACAGGTCGATGGCGACCTCGTCGTTGAGCGACAGCGGGCCGACCGGCATGCCGGCATAGCGCGCGCAGTTCTCGATCATGGCGGCCGGGATGCCCTCCTTCAGCATGCGATGGCCTTCGCTGATGAAGGCGCCGCAGACGCGGGAGGTGAAGAAGCCGCGGCTGTCGTTCACGACGATCGGCGTCTTGCGGATCTTCTGGACGTAGTCGAGAGCCCGCGCGAGCGTCTCCTGCGAGGTCTTCTGCCCGACGATGATCTCGACCAGCGGCATCTTCTCGACCGGCGAGAAGAAGTGCAGGCCGATGAACTGGTCCGGCCGCGACGAGGCTTCGGCGAGGCCGGTGATCGGCAGCGTCGAGGTGTTCGATGCGAAGACCGCGGTCTTTGGCAGCGCGGCCTCGGCCTTCTTGGTGGCCTCGGCCTTCACTTCGCGGTTCTCGAACACCGCCTCTATCACGAGGTCGCAGTCCTTGAGCGCGCCGAAGTCCGGGGTCGCCGTGACCTTGGCCAGCATCGCGTCGGCCTTGGCCTGGTCGAGGCGCTTGCGCTTCACCAGCTTGCCCAGCTCGTCGGCGATGTGCGCCTTGCCCTTGTCGGCTGCGGCCTGGTCACGGTCGATCAGCACGATGTCGAGGCCGGCCTGCACCGAGACGGTGGCGATGCCGGCGCCCATCAGGCCGGCGCCCAGCACGCCGATCTTCTTGTAGTCCTGCTTCGGCACGCCCTTCGGCCGGCGCACCAGCTTGTTGGCTTCCTGCAGGCCGAAGAACAGCGTGCGGATCATGCTCTTGGCGACGGGATCGCGCAGCAGCGAGACGAAGTAGCGGGTCTCGACCCTGAGGCCGGCATCGAACGGAAGCTGCAGCCCCTCGTAGACGCAGCTCATGATCGCCTTCGGTGCCGGATAGATGCCGTTGGTCTTGCCGCGCACCATCGCGCTGCCGCCGATGAAGGTCATGACGCCCGGCGGGCTCCAGACCTGGCCGCCGGGGAAGCCCGGCACCTTGAAGCCCTTGCGGTCCCACGGCTGCACGGCGCGGCCGTCGATCGCCTTGGCGCCCTTGCCGGCATATTCCGGCACGACCTGCTCGGTCGCCGGCGCCGTCAGCCAGGCCTTGGCGCGGGCCAGCAGCTCGCCCGCCGGCACGACCTCGTGGATCAGGCCGAGGCCCTTGGCGGCATCGACCGTCAGGTCCTTGCCTTCGAGCAGGATCGGCGCCGCGTTCTGCACGCCGATCAGGCGCGGAATGCGCTGCGTGCCGCCGCCGCCCGGCAGCAGGCCTATCTTCACCTCGGGCTGGCCGACCTTGGTCTTCGGGTTGGCCGCGGCGATACGGTAGTGAGTGGCGAGACAGATCTCGAAGCCGCCGCCCAGCGCCGTGCCGTTGATCGCGGCCACGATCGGCTTGCCGCCCGTCTCCTGGCGGCGGAACATCTTCTGCAGCTGGCTGAACTGCTCCATAAGCTTCGACGCGTCGGACGTGTCGAGGCTCAGGATCATCTCGAGATCGGCGCCGGCGATGAAGCTGTCCTTGCCCGACGTGATGATGATGCCCTTGACCTTCTCGTCCTTCAGGGCGGTCTCGAGCGCACCGGCATAGGCCGTCATCGAGGCCTCGTTCAGCACGTTCATCGCGCGGTTCGGCATGTCCCAGGTGATGGTCGCGATGCCGTCCGAATCGACGTTGTAGTTGATCATGGTTGGTCTCCGAATTCTTCCCGTGGCCACCCTTCGAGACGCTCGCTCTGCTCGCTCCTCAGGGTGAGGACTTCTCTTGAACCACTGCCTCACCCTGAGGAGGCCGCCCAGCGGCCGTCTCGAAGGGTGGGCAATGGGTCGAGGTTTCTCAGACGCGCTCGATGATGGTGGCGGTGCCCATGCCGCCGCCGACGCAGAGCGTGGCGAGGCCGGTCGAGAGGTTGCGGCGCTCGAGCTCGTCGAGCAGCGTGCCTAGGATCATCGCGCCGGTGGCGCCCAGCGGATGGCCCATGGCGATCGCGCCGCCATTCACGTTGATCTTGTCGTGCGGCATCTTGAGGATCTGCATGTAGCGCAGCACGACGGCGGCGAAGGCCTCGTTCAGCTCGAACAGGTCGATGTCGCCCACCGACATGCCGGCGCGCTTCAGCGCCTTCTCCGAGGCCGGCGCCGGGCCGGTCAGCATGATCGCCGGCTCCGAGCCAATCGAGGCGAAGGAGCGGATACGGGCGCGCGGCTTGAGGCCGGCCTTCTCGCCGAACTCCTTGGAGCCCACCAGGATCGCGGCGGCGCCGTCGACGATGCCCGACGAGTTGCCGGCATGGTGCACGTGATGGATCTTCTCGACCTCGGGATAGCGCTGCTGCGCCACCGCGTTGAAGCCGGGCATCATTTCGCCCTGCATCTTGAAGCTGGGCTCCAGCGCGGCCAGCGTCTGCATGGTCGTGGTCGGGCGCAGGAACTCGTCATGGCCCAGCAGCTCGATGCCGTTCTGGTCGCGCACAGGCACGATCGACTTCTTGAAGTGGCCGGCGTCCCAGGCAGCCTTGGCGCGCCTCTGCGATTCGACGGCATAGCTGTCGACGTCGTCGCGGCTCATGCCGTACTTGGTGGCGATCAGGTCGGCCGAAACACCCTGCGGCACGAAGTACATCGGGATCGCCACGGCCGGATCGACCGCCCAGGCGCCGCCGTCCGAGCCCATCGGCACGCGGCTCATGCTCTCGACACCGCCGCCGATCGCGGCCTGGCTCTGGCCCGACATGACCTGCGCGGCCGCCATGTTGGTGGCTTCGAGGCCCGAGGCGCAAAAGCGGTTGATCTGCACGCCCGACACGGTCTCGGCATAGCCCGCCATCACCGACGCGGTGCGCGCGATGTCGGCCCCCTGCTCGCCGATCGGCATGACGCAGCCGAGCACGATGTCGTCGACCAGGTGCGTGTCGAGATTGTTGCGGTCGCGCACGGCCTGCAGCGCGGTGACGGCCAGGCGCACCGGAGTCACTTCATGCAGCGAACCATCCTTGCGGCCCTTGCCGCGCGGGGTGCGAACGGCGTCGTAGATGTATGCGTCGGTCATGTCGGTCTCCTATTCGCTAATTCAGATTACCTTTTGACCTCACCCTGAGGAGCGGTCCGCAGGACCGCGTCTCGAAGGGTGGGAACCAGTCTTTATGTTGCCCATGCTTCGAGACGCCGCGCAAAACGCGGCTCCTCAGGATGAGGTTGTTTGTCAGAGCGTCCGTCCAATAAGCTCTTTCATGATCTCGTTGGTGCCGCCGTAGATCTTCTGCACGCGGGCGTCGGCGTAGAGGCGCGCAATCGGGTATTCCCACATGTAGCCATAGCCGCCGTGGAACTGCAGGCACTCGTCGATCAGCTCGCACTGAAGGTCGGTCGTCCAGTACTTGGCCATCGCCGCGGTCGCGACGTCGAGCTCGCCCTTGAGGTGCTTGGCCACGCAATCGTCGACGAAGACGCGCGCGATATGGGCCTTGGTCTTGAGTTCGGCGAGCTTGAAGCGGGTGTTCTGGAAATCGATGATCTGCTTTCCGAACGCCTTGCGCTCCTTCACGTAGGCCAGCGTATGCTCCAGCGCGGCCTCGATGGCGGCGACCGCCTGGATGGCGATGACCAGCCGCTCCTGCGGCAGCTGCTGCATCAGCTGGACGAAACCCATGCCGGGCCCGCCCAGCAGGTGATCGGCCGGCACGCGCACGTCCTGGAAGAACAGCTCCGACGTGTCCTGCGCCTTCATGCCGATCTTCTCGAGATTGCGGCCGCGCTTGAAGCCCTCGGTGTTCGTCTCGACGGCGATGAGAGACGTGCCCTTGGCGCCCAGCTTGGGATCGGTCTTGGCGACCACGATCACCAGGTCGGCGAGCTGGCCGTTGGAGATGAAGGTCTTGGAACCGTTGATGACCAAGTGATTGCCGTCCATGACGGCCGTGGTCTTCACCGCCTGCAGGTCCGAGCCCGTGCCCGGCTCGGTCATGGCGATGGCCGTGACCAGCTCGCCGGAGCAGGCCTTGGGGATCCACTTCTTCTTCTGCTCCTCGGTGCCGTAGTGGAGCAGATAGGGGACCACGATGTCGTTGTGCAGCGAGAACGCCGGACCGGACGCCAGTGCCCGTCCCTGCTCCTCGATCATGATGGCGCTGTAGAGGAAATCGGCGCCGGCGCCGCCATAGGCCTCGGGCATGGTCATGCCCAGCAGCCCCTGCTCACCCGCCTTGCGCCACAGCTCGCGCGGCACGACACCCTCTTCCTCCCACTTCATGTGGAACGGGGTCACTTCCTTCTCGAAGAAACGCCGGCAGGTCTCACGAAACATCTGGTGTTCTTGCGTGTAATGCGCGGCCAGAGCGGCAGTCACGGGCATCGTCCTCCAACGATCAGGATGGTCAGTCTTCTTGAAGGGACTGTGGGCCGCCGGCGGTTGGTCCGCCAGCCCAAGGTAGGTAGTTTACCTTTACGTAAACGTCAACGGCGGCTCGGAGGGGCGATGACCATCGAAAATGAAGAGCAGCTGGAGAAGCTGCGCGCCGTCGGCAGGCTGGTGGCCCGCACCCTCACCGCCATGGGCGAGGCGCTGGAGCCCGGCATGACCACGCGGGAACTGGACGATCTCGGACGCGCCCTGCTGGAGAAGGAAGGCGCACGCTCGGCGCCGGAACTCACCTACGACTTTCCGGGCGCGACCTGCATCTCGGTCGGCCCCGACTGCGCCCACGGCATCCCGGACGACACGATCATCAAGGCCGGCGACCTGATCAACATCGACGTTTCGGCCGAGCTGGACGGCTATTTCGGCGATACCGGCGCGAGCTTCGCCGTCCCGCCGACCAGCCCGCGCATCGAACGCCTCTGCGAGGATGGCCGGCGCGCCATGTGGGCCGGCATCAGGGCCGTGAAGCCGGGCGTCCGGTTGAACGAGATCGGGCGGTCGATCGAGACCTTCGCGCAGAAAAACGGCTACAGCCTGATCCCCAATCTGGCGAGCCACGGCATCGGGCATTCGCTGCACGACGAGCCGTCGGAAATCCCGACCTGGTACGAGAAGCACGACCGCCGGAAGATCACCGAAGGCCTGGTCTTCACGATCGAGCCATTCCTGTCGCTGGGCGCTGACCATGTCGAAGAAATGGACGATGGCTGGACCCTGCGCCCGCCGCTGCGTGAGGCCACGGTGCAGTACGAGCACACCTTGGTCGCGACCCGTCGCGGGCCGCTGATCCTGACTCTGGCTTGAGCCGCGCGCGCTATTTGACCGTCGCTATTTGACGGTCGGGCAGGCCCGCGACGGCAGGCGCGAATCGCAGACGCTGACGCTCGCGATGTACTTCTTCATCGTCTCCAGGCGCTCCGGCGTCGGGACCGAGCGCACGGCGCGCTGCACGACGTAAAAACTGTCGTTGCCCTTGATTGCCGTAAGCATCGTCGTCTCCGGCCTGCCGGTCGACGCCACCAGCGGACAGCGCAGGAGGACCGAGGCGGCGTCGTAGCCGTTCACCTTGCCGGTCGCGAGCGGCGTCGCGGTGCTGCCCTTGCAGGCGCCCGCCCACTGTTGCTGCATGGCGCCGAGAAACGGCACCGGCTGAAGGTCCTTGCGGCTGAGGAACACCTGGACGGTGACCATCTCCGTCCAGTTCTGCACCGTCTCACCCACCGGAATGAACTCCTGCATGTTCATGCCGTTCTTCGAGTCCTTGAAGCCGAGCTTGAACCCCTGCGGCATGCCCACGAGCAGGTTCTCATTGGTCAGCGATTGAGCCTGCACGGCCCCGGCGGTGGCGCCAACCACCAGCGCCAGGCCGACCGCCGTCCATGTGCGTCGCATCATCGGGTTCCCCTGCAAAGACTGCAGGGGATTGAACGACGATGCAGCGGCGCTGTTCCCACCGAACGCTATTCGACCGCCCTATTCGACCGTGGTGGCGCTGAGCCCCAGCATCGCGCGGCGGCGCAGCCACTGGCTGGGGCGATAACGGTCGTCGCCGGTGATCGCCTGGATCTGCACCAGGATCTCGTGGCACTCCTTGACGCCCAGCCAGTCGGCCAGCGCCAGCGGCCCGCGCGGATAGTTGAGGCCGAGCGTCATCGCGGTGTCGACGTCGGCGGCCGAGGCGATGCCGATCATCGCCATCTCGCAGCCCAGGTTGGCGATCATCGAACACATGCGCTGGGCGATGAAGCCGGGCGAGTCCTTGATCACCGTCACCTTGGTGCCGGACCTGGCGAGCAGCGCCACGGTGGCGTTGCGGATGGCCGGATCGAAACCCGGCGCCATCATGATGGTGATGCGCTTGGACACGTCGCCGGTCAGGTCGACCGCGACGGTGCGCTTCGGGTCGAGGCCCAGTTCGATCGCGGTGGTGGTGCAGTCCTTGCCGATCGGCGCCACGAGAATCGGGCTCTTGCCGTCGTCGGCCGCCAGCATCTTCGCACCGTCGGCGCTGACGAGGCTGAGCAGCTTGGTGTTGTGCGTGTCCATGATGACGACGCTCGATGCCGGCACATGCGAGGTCGGATGGTCGGCACCGGCGTCGATCTTCGCGCCCTTCTCGTCGTAGCCGTACCAGCCGCCGCCGGTCTTGCGGCCGAGCCTGCCCGCCGCATAGAGGCTCTCGTGATAGGGGCTGGGCGTCATGCGCCGGTCGTGGAAGAAGCCCTCGTAGATGATCTTGCGCGCCGGGAAGTTCACGTCGATGCCGGTGAGGTCCATCAGCTCGAACGGGCCCATCCGGAAGCCACAGGTGTCGCGCATCACGGCGTCGACCTGCGACGGCGTCGCCCTGCCCTCCTGCATGATGCGCAGGCCCTCGGTGCCGATCGCGGTGCCGCCGAGATTGACCAGGAAGCCCGGCGTGTCGCCCACGACCACAGGCACGCGGGTCTGGCGCTTGCCCAGCGCCACCATGGCGTCGACCACCCACTGCGCGGTGTCGGCGGCGCGGATGACCTCGACCAGCTTCATCAGCGGCACGGGATTGAAATAGTGCATGCCGCAGACGCGATCGCGATGCTTGAGCGCGCGCGCGATCGAGGCGATGCGAATCGAGGAGGTGTTGGACGCCAGGATGGCGTCGGGAGCGATCACCGCCTCGAGCTCTCCGAACAGCTTCTGCTTCACTTCGAGATTCTCGAACACCGCCTCGACGACGACGTGGCAGCCCTTCAGGTCCTCGATCTTCTCGGCAACGCCGAGATTGGCATCGGTCTTCGCGAGGTCCGCATCGGTCAACCGGCCCTTGGCCACCAGCCCCTTCAAGGTGTCGAGAATCGCCGCCTTGGCCTTTGCCGCACCGCCGGGTGCCGCGTCATACATGATGGCCTTCATGCCGCCCTGCGCGGTGACCTGAGCGATGCCGCGGCCCATGGCGCCGGTTCCCACGACGCCGACGGTGAGGTCGGGGCGGTTGATGTCGAGACTCATATCTACTCCTGCTTGTTTGCAAAACCGGCCGTCTTCAGGCCGTCCTTGATTTCTTCCAGCACCGCCGGATCCTCGATCGTGGCCGGCAGGGTCCACGGCTGGCTGTCCGCCATCTTCTGCATCGTGCCACGCAGGATCTTGCCCGAGCGTGTCTTGGGCAGCCGCTGCACGACCAGCGCGCTCTTGAAGAAAGCGACGGGACCGATGCGGTCGCGCACCATCTGCACGACCTCAGCGGTGATCTCCTGCGGCGGCCGGTTGACGCCAGCCTTCAACACCAGGAAGCCGAGGGGCACCTGCCCTTTCAACTCGTCGGCGATGCCGATCACGGCGCATTCGGCGACATCGTTGTGCGCGCCCAGCACCTCCTCGATCTGACCCGTCGAGAGGCGATGACCGGCGACGTTGATCACATCGTCCACGCGGGTCATCACCGAGACGTAGCCATCCTGATCGATGAAGCCGGCGTCCCCGGTTTTATAGTAGCCGGGGAACTCGCTCATGTAGCTCTGCCTGTAGCGATCGTCGGCGTTCCACAGCGTCGGAAAGGTTCCCGGCGGCAACGGCAGCTTGCCGGCCAGCGCGCCGACCTCGCCGGGCTTCATCGGCTTGCCGTTCTCGTCCAGCACGTCGAGATGCCAGCCCGGCGACGGCACCGAGGTCGAGCCGAGCTTCACCGGCATCGGGTCGAGGCCCTGGAAGTTGCCGCAGATCGCCCAGCCGGTCTCGGTCTGCCACCAGTGATCGACCACCGGCACGCCTAAAAGCTTCTGCGCCCATTCGACGGTCGGCGGATCGCCGCGCTCGCCGGCCAGGAACAGCGTGCGGAAGTTCGAGAGGTCGTACTGCCCAAGCAGCTTGCCTTCAGGGTCCTCGCGCTTGATCGCCCGGAAGGCCGTTGGCGCGGTGAACAGCGCCATGGCCTTGTGCTCGGAGATCACGCGCCAGAAAGCGCCGGCGTCGGGCGTGCCGACCGGCTTGCCCTCGTAGAGGATCGTTGTCGCGCCGTGGATCAGCGGCCCGTAGACGATGTAGCTGTGGCCCACGACCCAACCCACGTCCGAGGCGCACCAGTACACCTCGCCCGGCTGGACGCCGTAGAGGTTCTTCATCGACCAGGCGAGCGCCACGCAGTAGCCGCCGGTGTCGCGCACCACGCCCTTGGGCTGGCCGGTCGTGCCCGACGTGTAGAGGATGTAGAGTGGATCGGTGGCCTTCACCGGCACGCAAGGCGCCGGCTGCGCGGTGGCGAGCGCCTCGTTCCAGTCGAGGTCGCGCCCGGGAACCATTGTCGCCGCACATTGCGGCCGCTGCAGCAGGATGACCCGCGGCACCTTGTGTTTGGCCTGCTCGATCGCCTGGTCGACCAGCGGCCTGTACTGAACGATGCGCGACGGCTCGATGCCGCACGAGGCGGTGAGGATCAGCTTCGGCGCGCAATCGTCGATGCGGCTCGACAGTTCCTTGGCCGCGAAGCCGCCGAACACCACCGAATGGATCGCGCCCAGCCGTGCGCAGGCGAGCATCGCCATCACCGCTTCGGGGATCATCGGCATGTAGAGGATGACGCGATCGCCCTTGCCCACGCCCTCAGCCGCGATCATCCCGGCGATGCGCGCCACCTGGTCGCGCAGCTCGCGATAGGTGAAGGTCTTCTTCGTGTTGGTGAGCGGCGAATCGTAGATCAGCGCCGCCTGCTCGGCGCGGCCGCCGTCGACATGCCGGTCGAGCGCATTGTGACAGGCGTTGAGCTCGCCGCCCTCGAACCAGCGATAGAAAGGCGGCTTCGTCCCGTCGAGCACCTTGTCCCAGCGCTTCGTCCAGTCGATCGCCGCCGCCTGCTCGGCCCAGAATCCCTCGGGATCCTGGAGCGACCGCGCATGCAGCGCACGATATTCGTCGCCAACAGCCATGACCGGCATCCTCTGCGTTTCCGCCCTTGGCTTAGCCCCGCCCCCGGCCCGTCGCAATGTGGTTATGTGAAACCGACTCGCAGGGACGGGCTATCGCATATCAGGCAAAGGTCCCTCTCTACGCTCGGGATGACACCATTTGTTTGTTCAGCGCACTGCGCAAATCCCAACAACATTGTCATCACGGGCGGGGTAACCCCCGCCCTGGATGACAAAGGTCCCTCACTGCGTTCGGGATGACACCACTTGTTGGATCGGCGCACTGCTTAAATCTCAACAAAATTGTCATCCCGAACGCAGTGAGGGACCTTTTGCCTCCTTAGGAACGCCAACTATTCCGGCTTTTCCGGGCCCTATGCGAAAGCCCTGCCCCCGCCGGGGTTCAGGCGAAGACGTCGGAAACGTAGCGCCCGTGCTCGTGTTCGACGATCTCGCCCCACTTCTGGGCATCGGCCTCGCTGGCGCCCGAGGCCTCGCGATAGATTCGCACCAGCGTCTCGCGCACGGCCGGCGCCATGTATTGCCCGTCGCCGCAGACAAAGACGCTGCCGCCCTGCCGGAAGAGTTCCACGATGCGGGCGCGTTCCTCCCACACCCGATGCTGCACGAACGACACCTCACCGCGAGGCTGCAGCGAGAAGGCCGGCAGGACCGTGACGACGCCCGCCGCCTGCCATTGCTCGAGTTCGTCGCGATAGAGATAGTCGACGCCTTCATGGTTAGTGCCGAAGAAGAGCAAGGCCGGTCCCACATCCTGGCCGCCCTGCTTCTGCGTCGCGCGGTCCTGCAGGAAGCCACGAAACGGCGCGATGCCGGAGCCGGCGCAGATCAGGATGAGCGGTGTCCTGGGATCCGCCGGCGGATGGAAGCGGGCGTTGGACGGGCGCACCGCGAGCGAGATCCGGTCGCCCGGCTGCAGATGCGCCAGGTAGGACGAGGCCACGCCGCGGAAGGTGCCGGTTCCCGAGTAGGCCGGCGCATCGACCACGGCGACCGTCAGGGTGACGTGGTCGGGCTTCCACAGCGGCGACGACGAGATCGAATACTGCCGGGCCCGCATGGGCGGCAGCATGTCGAGATAGGGACCGAAGCCCAGGGCGCAGGACTGGAAGCGGTCCAGCAGGTCGAGGACGCTGCACCGTGGCTTCAGCACCAGCGTGCCGTGGGCCTCGCCCGCCATCGCCTCCAGTTCGGCCTGCTCGGGCGGACAGGGCGTGGCCGCGGCGAGCGCAGCCACCTGGGCGCGCGTCGCGGGCTGGGCCAGTTCCACATAGTTGGACAGCAGCTCGCCGCAGCTGACGGGCCGGCCGATCGGCAGGCTGGCCGCGCCCTCGCGACGAAGCACCACGAGCGTGTCGCGCGCCAGCCCGAAGCGGCGCAGCACGCGATCGACCAGCTCCTGGGGATTCGTCGCCAGCACGGCCAGATAGTCGCCCGCGCGGTAGCTCATCCCGGCGGGCAGCGAGAATTCCAGGTGCCGCTTCGACCGCGCATTGGGCGCGCTCATGTCCACCAGCTCGCGGTTCTCGACCACGATGCCGCGTTGCAGGTCACCCAGCCGCAGCGCGCCCTCGCGACCGTCCTTGACGTACTCGACCTGCAGACCGGACGCGGCCGGCGCAGCCGCAGCCTCCTTGCCCAGCGCCTCGCGCAGGCGCGGCAGGAAGCCCGCCCACCATTCGTCGAAGGCGCCGAAGAAGTCGCCGCCCGAATCCGTCTCGCCGCGCTCGGCAAGGCGTGTGGCGCCGGCCCTGGCCAAGGCTGCATCGACTCGCTTGGGAACCGCCTGGTAGGTGCGCGCCCATTGCCGGTTGCCGCATCCGAACACCGCGAAGCGCGCGCCGGCCAACGCGCCCTCCTGCAGCGCCTCGACAGAGGAGACGAACTGGCGGGCATTGTCCGGCGGCTGGCCTTCGTAGGACGCCGTGACCACGACGATCGCCCCCTCGCGCGGCAGGTTGCCCGCATAGTCGTCCATCGCCGCCACGGTCGGCGCGAAGCCGTTGGCCGGCGCCTCGTCGGCGATGCGGTTGGCGAAGGCCTCCGACGAACCGGTATTGCTGCCATACAGGATCAACAGCGGCGTGGTGGCGGCATCCGCGGCCGGGCGCCGAGCGGGCTGCGGCGTCAGCGCCTTCTGCGGCGTCGATGGCACGGCGCTGCGCCGCAACGACGTTCCCGTGCGGCGCGCCCGCGCACGGATGCGCAGCCCTTCGGGCTTGAGCGTCAGCGTCTCGTGGATCTTCAACGTGTAGGACGGGTCGTCGAGCACGAAATCGAAGCGCTGCAGCATCAGGATGAGGACGAGCTGGGCTTCCTGCATGGCGAAGGGCCGCCCGATACAGGCCCGCGCGCCATTGCCGAAGGGTTTCCAGGCATTCGGCGGCAACTGGCTGGCATTCTCGGGGGCGAAGCGCTCGGGCCTGAACGCTTCCACGTCGTCGCCCCAGACCTTGGGGTCGCGATGGAGCATCGGCTCGAGGACCATCACGATGTCCTTGGTCGTGAGCGGGTACTTCCCGGCCAGCACCGTGTCCTTGTGCGGGCTGACGGAGAACACCGAAGCGGTCGGCCAGATACGCAGGCTCTCCATCAGGATCTGCTCGATGTACCGAAGCTGTGCCAGATGCTCGACGCGCGGCACCTCCTCGCCGAGCACCTCGTCGACGAGGGCCCGCGCCTTCTGGAGGACGTCGGGATTCTTGAGCAGCAGATAGGTCGCGAAGGACAGAAGCCCGCTCGTGGTCTCGTGACCGGCGATCAGGAAGGTGATCATCTGATAGCCGATGTTCTCGTCGCTCAGCTTTTCGCCGGTGACGGGATCGACGCCGTTGAGCATCAGATTGAGCAGGTCGTTCTTCTCGTTGCCCTTCGGATCGCGCCGCCGCTCGGCGATGAGTTCGCGCGCGACCTGGTCCATCAACTCCTTGTCGGCCTGGAACTGGCGCGCCTTGGACAGCATGAGGTTGCTCAGCAGCTTCGGCCGGCGCGCGCGGTTCGAGGCTTCCTGCAGCGTTCCCACCATGGCGGAAACGAAGGGATGCATGTCGTCCTGGTAGAAGCTGTTGAAGCGATAATCGAAGGCGCAGAGGGCGATCGTGTCGAGCGTGAGGCGCGTCATGTTGTCGGCGACCTCGATGACGGCGCTGGGCCCGAACCGCTCCCAGCGCACGAACATCTGGTCGGCGATGTCGAGCATCCTGTCGAACATGCCGCGGATGGCGATCGGCCCGAACGCCGGAACGAGAATACGATGCGCCTTCGCCCAGTTGGGCTCGTGGCCATAGGCCGTGAACAGCCCGTCGCCGGCAACCGCCCGGATCTCCTTCAGCGCCCCCTGGATGCGCTTGCCGAACCGCGTCTCGTCGCACAGCTCGTTGACCAGCTCCTGCGAACTGGCGACATGGACGTCGCGGTCCATGATCGTGAGCTTGAAGTACGGCCCGTAGGTGCGGGCGAGCGCCATGAGGCTCTGGACCGGACAGCCACCCTGCAATTCCGTGAGATTGCCGACGATGGGTTTCAGGGGCGGTTGGGGAACCGGCTCATTCAGCGACATGATGCGATGCCTTCACACAAAGTTCGAGTTCCCGAGGACCAGCGGCCGACGTCGTGACTCGATCTAAAATGGCCTGTCCCCTCGCACCTTGTCGACGCCTTCGTGAGAGCTGAGAGTTCTGACCCACATCGGTCGGGTCGGGGATGGGTGGAGTCCGCAGCGACCAGATCCATTTCGCGAAGCTGCTGAAAGACCTGGATATAAGCTGGAATAGGCAAGCCGCCCTGTGAGAGAGTGTCGCTGCACGGGGAGGCGAACGGAAAGACATCATGGCCAAGCGCAAGACGGTAAAGAGCAGCGGGACGTCGAAGCGTCCGGCCAAGCGCAAGGTCGCCGCAAAGGCGAAGAAGCCTGCCCGGCGGGTCGTCAAGAAAGCGGCGCCAAAGAAGGCCTCATCTCCGAAGAAGGCTCCTGCTCCCAGGAAGCTGGCGCCCAAGCAGATTGCCCGTCCCGGCCTGCGTCGCTCGGTCAAGAGCCGCACCTCGGTAACCCGCCTCGCCGCGCCGCGTCCGGTGTCGCACAAGACCGCCCTCGCCGCGCAGAACATCTACGAGCGCGACCTCGACAGGACGCCTGCGAATTACGCGGCACTTACCCCGCTGCAGTTCATCGAGCGCACCGCCAGCGTCTATCCCGATCACCTCGCGCTGATCCACGGCCAACGCCGTCAGACCTGGGCCGAGACCTATGCACGCTGCCGGCGGCTTGCCTCGGCGCTGGTCAAGGTCGGCATCGGCATCGGCGACACGGTGGCGATCATGGCGCCCAACATTCCCGAGATGTACGAGGCGCATTTCGGCGTGCCGATGACAGGCGGCGTGTTGAATTCTCTGAACACACGCCTCGACGCCGCGATGGTCGCCTTCATCCTCGACCACAGCGAGACCAAGGTGCTGCTGGTCGACCGCGAGTTCCATCGCGTCGTCACCGAGGCGCTGGCGATCGCCAGGACCCAGCCGCTGGTCGTCGACATCGACGATCCCGAGTGCGAGGACCGCGCGCAGATCGGCGACACGACCTGGGAGGAGTTCATCGCCGACGGCGATCCCGATTTCGCCTGGTCCTATCCGTCGGACGAATGGAACGCGATCTCGCTCAACTACACGTCGGGCACGACCGGCAATCCCAAGGGCGTCGTCTACAGCCACCGCGGCGCCACGCTCTCGTCCTACGGCAACGCCACGCAATGGCCGATCGGCCTGCACCCGGTCTATCTCTGGACCCTGCCGATGTTCCACTGCAACGGCTGGTGCTTCCCCTGGACGCTGGCGCTGGTGGCCGGCACCTCGGTGTGCCTGCGCCGCCCTGCGGCCAAGCCGATCTTCGATGCGCTGGCCGACAACGACGTGAGCCACATGTGCGGCGCGCCGATCATCATGCAGCTCATCATCGGCGCGAGCGAAGCCGAACGCCGGCCGCTCGGCCGCAAGGTCGAGTTCATGACCGCGGCCTCGCCGCCCCCCGCGGCGGTGCTCGAGGCGCTGGAAAAGCAGAATTTCCGGGTGACCCACGTCTATGGCCTCACCGAGGTCTACGGCCCTGCTACGATCTGTTCATGGCACCAGGAGTGGGACGCGCTGCCCGCCCATGACCGCGCGCGGTTGAAGGCGCGCCAGGGCGTGCGCTACGCGGCCCAGGACGGCGTGACCGTGATGGATCCCACGACCATGAAGGAGGTGCCGCGCGACGGCACCACGATGGGCGAGGTCATGTTCCGCGGCAACATCACCATGAAGGGCTACCTCAAGAACCCGGCGGCCACACGCGACGCTTTCGCCAGCGGCTGGTTCCACTCCGGTGACCTCGGCGTCATGCACGAGGACGGCTACATCGAGCTGCGCGACCGGTCCAAGGACATCATCATCTCGGGCGGCGAGAACATCTCGACCATCGAGGTCGAAGGCGTGATCATCGCCCATCCCGCCGTCGCAAACGCGGCCGTGGTCGCCAAGCCCGACGAGAAGTGGGGCGAGACTCCCTGCGCCTTCGTGACGCTCAAGCCTGGCGCCACGGCCACCGCAGCGGACATCATCGCCCACTGCCGCGCCAACCTCGCCGGCTACAAGTGCCCGCGCTACGTGGTGTTCCGCGACCTGCCGATGACCTCGACCGGCAAGGTGCAGAAGTTCGTGCTGCGCGAGTGGGCGAAGGCCGCCTGACGCGGCGCGTGGCCAACAGGTGACCAAACTGACGCATTGCCTGCAGTAACGACGGCAAACCATCGCGCCGCCATAATCGCCGGGCTAGGTTCGGTATCCCATGCCCGGCGAATCAACGCTCATCGTGACCACCCGCAGCGGCGTGCGCCCGCTCGGCGTACGCGGCGAGCCATTGCACAATGCCGCGCCCCAGCTTCGCCGCGTGGTGCGCCGGCGCCTGGGCGACGAAGCCGCCGACCTGCTGGCCGATCCGCAGCTCCATGAGAACGACCAGGGCATCGACTGGTACGCCGGCTGGTCCGGCCCGGTTCGCGCCGTCACCGACCTGCCGCCGACGGAGCGCGAGGCCATCCTGGCCGCGGTCGAGCGCACGCTGGCGGAAATCCGGCGACTGGGCGACCTGCTCGCCGGCCATGGGCCCAAGGAAGAGACCGGCGTCGTCGGCCTGTCGCTGAAGCTCGCGGCGCGCGCCCCGTCGCCTGCCTTCGTCTTCCTGGTCGGCGACCGGCCCGTCATCGTCGCCTGGGGCTACGAGACGGAAGCGGCCAACGCGCTGCTGCCCCTCGCCCTGCCGCGCGTGCCCGATGCCCGCGTGCCGGACGCAGGCGTGTCGGGCCGGCGCCCCGTGCTCGAAGCCGCGCAGCGGGCGCCGGCGTCCACCCTGCCCGCTCTCGTTCCAGCCGCCGGCATTCCCTGGTGGCGCACGCTCGCCGCCGCCCTGCCGCTCCTGCTGCTGCTGCTGGCCGGTGCCTGGGCCCTGCGCGGCCTGCTGCCCGTCCCGCCCGACGTGGCCATCGCCACGCGCGAGGGGCCGGACGCTCCCCCGGCACCCGATGCCCCGCCCGACCCGTTGCCGGCGCTGAAAGCGTCCTTTTCGACCGAGCAGTCGCGCGAGCGCGTGCTGAAGGTCGAGCTGGCCCTGGCCGAGGCGGAACTGAAGCGGCGGATCGCCGATTGCAAACCGCCCGAACCGCCGAAACCTCCCCAGGTCGCGGTCGCGCCACCGCCACCCGCCCCTGCCCCACCCAAGGTCGCGCCACCGAAGCCCGCACCCGCGCCGACGCCGCGGAACCCGGCCGACGATCGCCTGCGCCTGCCCAATGCGCCGACCAACGACTATTCCTTCATGCAGGGCTGCTGGCGCACCGACCCGTTCCGCCACGAGGCGCTGCAGATGCAGCCGGGCGTCTCGTCTTATTGTTTCGACGCGAGCGGTGCGGGCCAGCTCGAGTGGCGGCGGGGCCGCACCGCCTGCCGCACGCGCGCCCAGGCGCGGTTCGAGGGCGCGGTCCTGCGATTGCGCGATGCCGACTCGACCTGCAACGACGGCTCGCGCTGGTTCGCCGACCAGCTGGTCTGCCAGCGCGGCGCCGACAACGTGGCGATCTGCAGCGGCCAGTCGCGCAATGCCTACGGCGCGCCCGTCCGCTGGTCGGTCAACCTGCACAAGCTGAACTGACCCGCCTAATGCACGGTTGAGCTAAACTCGGTTCCGGCACGCCGGCATGTCCCATAGAGTGCCGCTCCCTTCCTCATCCGGTAGCTTCCGTGTCCCTTTCCGCGCGCGTCACGTGGCGCAGTTTCCAGGCCGGCGCCCTGCGCATGATCCTGCCCGGCCTCGCTTCGCTTCCCTTCGGCATCGGCTTCGGTGTCGCCGCCGCCCAGAAGGGCCTGAGCGCCTTCGAGACGACGCTGATGAGCTTCACCGTCATGGCCGGCACCAGCCAGATGGTGGCGCTCGACATCTGGGCCCAGCCTCTGCCGCTGATTGCGCTGGCCGTGTCGGTGTTCGTGGCCAACCTGCGCTACTTCGTGATGGGCGCGGCGCTGCAGCCGCATCTGCCGCACCTGCCGTGGTGGCTGCAGCCGCCGGTCTGGTACGTGACGGTCGACCAGAACTGGGCGGTCAACATCGCGGAGTATCGCCGCGGCCACGGCGATCTCGGCAAGTTCCTGGGCGGCGGCTTCGTGATGGCCTGCATCTGGTCGGGTTCGACTTTGGCGGGCCACCTTGCCGCCGGCGGTCTGCTCTCCGATCCCGCCACGGCGCGACGCCTCGGCCTCGATTTCGTCGGCGTGGCCGTGTTCGTCGTGGTGGCTACCATCCTGTTCCGCGGCAAGCGGGATATCGCGCCCTGGGCGGTCGCGATTGCAGCCGCGCTCGCCGCCAAGTGGGCGATCGGTGGCAACTGGTACATCGTGATCGGCGGTCTGGTCGGCGGCCTCTTCGGCGCGCTGCGAGACCTCAGGAACGGCCATGTCCGCCAGTCCTGAGAATCTCATCGCGATTCTCGTCATGGCGCTCGCCGCCATGGCGGCCAAGGGCGGCGGTTTCATCGCCATGCGATGGCTTGGCCGCTATCGTTTCGTGAACGCATTGCTCGACCACGCGCCCGGCGCGGTGCTGGTGTCAGCCGCCGTCGTTCCGCTGACGCAGGGCGGTGGCGCCTTCGTCGTCGGCGCCGTGGTCGGCGCCGCACTGACGCGAACGGTCGGAGGGTTCACCGCCGGCCTGTTCGGCGCCGTCGGCGCCGTGGCACTGGCCCGCTGGGCGGGCCTCACCTGAGGATCAGTGGGAGGTCGGCTCGCTCAGTCGGACGATCTGGTCCTTGATCATGAGCTTTCGCTTCTTGAGGCTGCAGAGCGCATCGTCGTCGGGATGCGGCCGCGTCGTCTCCTTACGGATCGCGTGCTCAAGAGTCGCATGCTTGTTCTTGAGAGCTTCGATGTGGTCCACGGTGCTCATAGTCGGATACCTCCGAGTTTGTTAGCGGGACGATGGAAGTCTGACTCTGACATTGGGTCGAGTCACGTCGAATCAACCCGTAATCGAACGGTCACACGAAGAATGTGAATAACCCGTCAGCAGTATTGAACCATCGGTTCAAGCCGCGAGCCCGACGGCCTCCGCGACTTCCACCGCTGCAAAGGCGGGAAAGGTGGCGCGCATCAGGGCCGCCACGGACTTGCGATCCGCCTCGTCCGGCACGACGCCCAGGCACACCGCATAGACGCCAAGATTGCCGACCGCCGCCCGCAGGCGCTTCTCCAGAGGACGCTCGCGATCAGCGGACGGTGAATGCAGGCTCGCCAGCTTGAGCTGCTCGGCATGCTCGGCCGCCAGTTCCGCATCGGCGACCCGACGACGGACGGCATCGACGGTCTCGGGCAGCGCGCCGGGCCACACCTTGTCCTTGAGCCGCCGCCGCATCTCGCGCAGCGGCTTCACGACGTCCGACTGCCAGGCCTCGCTCGCGGCCAGGATGGCGCGCAGCCGCTCGGCGGTCAGGGTCGGCCGGCCGGAAGCGCCCAGCCAGCAGCAGAACAGCAGGATGTTGACGTCGCAGCCGCGCCGCTCCTGCAGGTCGAGGCAGGCCTCCGCCACGCCCTCGCCGGCATAGAGTTCGAGCGAGAAGTTCCAGAACGGGTGGGGGAGAAAGTCCGACACGATTGGTTGGCTTTTGCGTGCTTCCCTTTGGGCGGGCTCCGGGGTACACGGCCGGGAGCGACGTGGCTAGCCTGCCTGGACGAGTGCGCCCCGCATGAATGACTTGACGTCGTCGGATCTGCCGGACGCCCAGACCATCAAGGCCAAGCTTGAGGCCCTGAAGAGCGAGCATCGCGACCTCGACGAGGTGATCGATCGCCTGATCGAGAAGCCGCCTTTCGACCAGCTCCAGCTCCAGCGGCTCAAGAAGCGCAAGCTCGGTCTGAAGGACCAGATCCTCCGGCTGGAAAGCCAGCTCATTCCCGATATCATCGCCTGAGAGAGTCATGGCCAAGAAAACCAGCAAACGCCCGGCCGCCAAGCCGGTGGTCGGTGTCATCATGGGCAGCCAGTCCGACTGGTCGACCATGCGGCATGCCGCGGAGACTCTGGAGGCGCTGGGTGTCCCCTTCGAGGCGCGCATCATTTCGGCGCATCGGACTCCGAAGCGCATGATGGACTACGCCTCGGGCGCAAAAGGGCGCGGCCTGAAGGTCATCATCGCCGGCGCGGGCGGTGCCGCCCACCTGCCGGGCATGACCGCCGCCATGACCCCGCTGCCAGTTCTGGGCGTCCCGGTCGAAAGTGCCGCCCTCAAGGGACAGGACAGTCTTCTTTCCATCGTCCAGATGCCAGCCGGCATTCCCGTCGGCACCTTGGCGATCGGACGTGCCGGATCGATCAATGCTGCCCTTCTTGCAGCCTCCATCGTTGGTCTTGGCGACGCCCAGATCATGGCGGCGTTGGAAGCCTGGCGAACCCGACAGTCGCTGGCCGTCGCCAAGATCCCGACCGACGACGCCCCGGCTCATCGCTGATGCCGGCCTCCCGACCTCTGCCGCCGGGATCGACCATCGGGATCCTGGGCGGCGGCCAGTTGGGCCGCATGACCGCCCTGGCGGCCGCCCGCCTGGGCTACCCCTGCATCGTCTACGCCCCCGACGACCATCCGGTCGCCGCCCAGGTCTGCGCCGGCCATGTCCGCGGGGCCTATGACGACGCCAAGGCCCTCGCCCGCTTCGCCGCCCAGGTCGACGTCGTCACCTACGAATTCGAGAACGTGCCGGAGGGCGCCGTCCTGGAATGCCAGGAGCTGAAGCCGGTGCGGCCGGGCGTGAAGCCCATCCACTTTGCCCAGCACCGCGTCCGCGAGAAGGACTTCCTGCGCAAGCTGGGCATCGGCACGGCCGACTATCAGCCCATCCGCTCCGAGGCCGATTTCGCGGCCGCCACCGCCCTGCCCGGCATCCTGAAGACCTGCACCGAGGGATATGACGGCAAGGGCCAGGCCCGCGTCGCCGACCGGGCCGAACTCTCAGCCGCCTGGGCGAGGCTCGGCCGGCGCGAATGCATCCTCGAGGCGATGGTCGACTTCGAGTGCGAGGTCTCGGCGATCGTCGCCCGCGGGCTCGACGGCGCGACGCGCTGCTTCCCGATCGGCATCAACGGCCATCGCGACGGTATCCTGCGCACGACCACCGTGCCCTCGGGCCTGCCGGCGACGACCCTGGCGACGGCGGAGCGCTTCGGCGTCGAACTCGCCCAGGGCCTCGATCTGGTGGGTCTGGTGGCGCTGGAAATGTTCGTGACCAAGGACGGGCGGGTGCTGGCCAACGAGATGGCGCCGCGGCCGCACAATTCGGGTCACTGGACCCTGGACGCCTGCGCCACCAGCCAGTTCGAGCAGCTCGTGCGCGCCATCTGCGGCCTGCCGCTGGGCTCCGTCGAGGTGCTGGCGCCCTCGCGGATGGTGAACCTGATCGGCGACGAGGCCGACGACTGGCAGCGCTATCTCGTGGAGCCGACGGCGCGGCTGCATCTCTACGGCAAGGCGGAGGCCCGCCCCGGCCGCAAGATGGGCCACGTCACCTACGTGCTGCCGGCCGCGCGCCCGGCCGCTTCGGGCCCGTCCACGACCTGATCTGCCCCTTCAGCTTCTCGAACTTCATCACGTCGTCGATGCGGCGGTCGAGGAAGGCCCAGGTCGCCTCCGCACCGGGCGACCGGTCGTTCAGCCAGTAGAGCAGCGTCGACGAATAGACGCCCGCCAGGGTGGCGCGCTTGGTGTAGAAATTGAAGTCGGTGCTGGTGTCGCCGGCCGCGTACCACATGGCGTCGACCGTCTTATAAAGCAGCTTCAGCGCCAGCCCGGCATTGAGCGGCAGCGACAGCGTCGACAGCGCCCGGCGGGCCGCCTCACGCGGGCCGGCATGGCGCTCCAGCCGGAGGCGGACCGCGCTCTTGATGCGGTCGCGGATCTTGAGGGCGGGAATTCCCTCCTTTTCCATGTCCTCGACCGTGCGCCGGTCGGCGCGCTCGCTGACATAGGTCAGCGCCTGGAGCGGCCCGCCCGGGAACAGACGGTCGGCCTCCCCCGTCGGCAGGTCGAGTGCCCGGCCACTGGCCGCCAGGGCGGCCCGCGTCCAGCCGTCGAACGCCGCTTCGGCCATGAACTCGTCCGCCAGCCGATCCCGGAGGGCGGAGTCGGGGTCCATTTCCGGTGAATTCTGGGTGTTTTGTTCGGTCATCCGTGGAATATAGGCCCCAATCGGGGGGTTCCCAAGGGTATCGGCCTGTGATACCTACGCGGCCTCTGAATTCCGGCCCCGGACGATCCGCGGGCCAAGCCGCATTGGAAGGAAGCGATCGAAGTGCAGGTTCTCGTTCGTGAAAACAACGTCGATCAGGCGCTGCGCGTCGTGAAGAAGAAGATGCAGCGCGAAGGCATCTTCCGCGAGATGAAGCTCCGCCGCAACTACGAGAAGCCCTCCGAGCGCCGCGCCCGTGAGCGCGCCGAGGCCATCCGCCGCACCCGCAAGCTGATGCGCAAGCGCATGGAGCGCGAGGGCTACTAGTCCTCCCCTCCTCGCACGAGACGACAACCCCCGGCATCCCCGGGGGTTTTTGTTTGG
>NZ_JAUSBN010000048.1 GCF_030651995.1 Reyranella sp. | reverse complement strand
TCTCTTCAATCGTCGCAATAGCCAGAACAAAGGCCGAGTAGTTGGAGTCCGCGCACTGGATCAGCTCCACGGGAATCGCGGCCACCAAATTGCACAGTCCCCTTAACTTGGTGCTGTGGCTTGCGTCCAACAACCCCACGGTCTCGCGCGCCGCGTGAGGGAAGAGATTGTCGATTGTGGCCACGACTTGGCTTGGCATAACACTTTTCATTGTTCTCCCCCAAATTGGCACCGGACTGGCGAGCATCAGCGGAAATCAGCCGATACCATCGGTCATGTTGACCGCCCCGAAGTCCAACAGAACAAGCTGCGGCGTCACCAACGGGGATAGGATGTGACGCCCCTCATACTCTCGTTCTAAGCTGTGCCGCCGAGAGGGCAAGGGAGAGAAATATTCATGCGCATCCATAACCTGTATGTCGACGCCGACGGCGAGACCCATTTCCGCGACATCGAGATCGAATGGAAGCACGAGGGCCGCGGCGGCAAGACCTCGGCCACCCTGCCGGCGACCGGGATCATCTTCCGCGAGACGCCCGGCACCTACGATTACGAATGGCATCCCGCACCGCGCCGGCAGTACATCATCAACCTCGATGCCGGCGTCTCCATCCAGGCCAGCGATGGCGAGACCCGTATCATCGGCGCCGGCGAGGTGATCCTGGTCGAGGACACGCACGGCAAGGGCCACTTCTCCAAGGCGATCAACGGCCAGCTTCGTCATTCCATCTTCGTTCCCATCGAATAGCGTAGAGGCTTCCATGAACATCCAGACTCCGGTCGACCCGACCAACGACCTCGTCGAGCAGGCGCGCCGCGTGCTGCCAGGCGGCAGCTTCGGCAACATGCCGGCCGAGGTGATTCTCAAGGAGGGCAGGGGCGGCCGGATCTACGACGAGGCCGGCAAGGAGTATGTCGACTTCCTGCTGGGCTCCGGCCCGATGTTCATCGGCCACGCCCATCCCGAGGTCACGGCGGCGGTGCAGGCGCAGGTGCCGCTGGGCACGACCTTCTTCGGCAACAACCGCCACGGCATCGCGCTGGCCGAGGCGATCGTCGACGCCGTTCCCTGCGCCGAGCAGGTGCGCTTCGTCTGCTCCGGCACCGAGGCCGACCTCTATGCGATGCGGGCCGCGCGCGCCTTCCGCAAGCGCGACAAGATCCTGAAGTTCGAGGGCGGCTATCACGGCATGAGCGACTATGCGCTGGTGTCGCTGGCGCCCAAGAGCCCCGGCAATTTTCCGCGCGGCTCTATCGACTCGGCGGGCATCCCGAAGTCGGTGGCCGACGAGATGGTGGTCGCGGCCTTCAACGACA
Organism: Reyranella sp.; assembly: GCF_030651995.1. GTDB lineage: Bacteria > Pseudomonadota > Alphaproteobacteria > Reyranellales > Reyranellaceae > Reyranella. Next base: position 1,307 of record NZ_JAUSBN010000048.1, on the reverse strand, counting down.
TCGACATGGTGCGGAGCCTGATCGAGGAGCAGAAGGACGAGCTGGCCGGCGTGATCGTCGAGCCGTTCCAGCGTCTGATCCCGCCCAAGCCCGGCTTCCTGCAGGCGCTGCGGGAGGTGACCGCCGAGCACGGCATCCCGCTGATCTTCGACGAGGTGGTGACCGGCTTCCGCTTCGCCTATGGCGGCGCCCAGGAATATTACGGCGTCACGCCCGACCTCTGCACCCTGGGCAAGATCGTGGGCGGTGGCTTTGCGCTGGCGGCCACCGCCGGCCGTGCCGACATCATGAAGCACTTCGATCGCCTGGCGATGACCGACGAGGACTTCATCTTCCAGGTGGGCACGCTCTCGGGCAATCCGGTCGCCGCGGTCGCGGGCCTCGCCACGCTCGAGGTGCTGAAGCGCCCCGGCACCTACGAAGGCGTCTTCGCCAACGGGCGCAGGCTGATGGACACGCTGTCGGAGCTCCTGAAGATGCACGGCGTCAAGGCGCAGGTGATCGGCGAGCCGCCGCTGTTCGACATCATCTTCACCGACCAGCCGGTCAAGGACTACCGCGATACGCTGAAGGCCGACACCGCGCTCCAGAAGCGCTTCAACCAGGCCCTGCGCGCGCGCGGTATCATGAAGGGCGACAGCAAGTACTATGTCAGCGTGGCCCACACCCAGGCCGACATCGATCACACGATCGGCGCCTGGGAAGAGGCGCTCAAGGAGATCAAGTCCTCGCGCTGAGAAGGTTGCCCAGGATCAGGCCGAGGGCGAGATCGTCCTCGGCCCCGAAACTGTGGCGCGCGATGCGGCCCTCGCGATCGATGATCACCGTCGAGGGCGTGCCGCGGAAGCCATAGGCCAACATGGTCTGCGGGATCGGTCCGTCGGGTGAAGCCCGATCGACGGCGACCGGGAAGGTGATCTTGTACTCCTGCAGGAAGGCTTCGAGCGACACCGGCGTCATCGCCGCGTGATGCTCGAACACGGTGTGGATGCCCAGCATCGTGAGCCCGTCGATCGACTTCGCGATCTCGTTCAACTTGCGCGCCTGCGGGATCGCGGTGGAGACACAGCCGGGGCACAGCATCTGGAAGGCATGCAGCACGACGATCTGGCCGCGCAGGCCTTCGAGCGTGATCGGCTGGTCGCTGTTGAACCAGCGCTCGATGATGAGGGGCGGGGCGAGGGGGCGTGTGGTGTCGGTCATTCGAGTAAAGGTCCTTCGCTGCGCTCAGGATGACAACGGTTTTGGAATGGGCGCAGTGCGTCGAACCACAAAACAGGTGTCATCCTGAGCGCAGCGAAGGACCC
>NZ_JAUSBN010000030.1 GCF_030651995.1 Reyranella sp. | reverse complement strand
CTAAACACCATGCTCCAGCGCGGCGAGAAATGGGACCCAAACAGGCACGCTCTCGCTTAAAGCCGGCTCGATTCACCCTGCTCTAAACAATACAGTTGCTCCACTCCGCCGCGCTGCGCGAGGCTCCGGTCGAGACGACGGAGTTCATTTGGATTAGAACTGAACCTAAGTCGCGGGCGGCAGGAACCAGTCGAGGATCCGCGCATTCTCGTCGCGGGGGTATGTATGCGACAGGTCCGCGATCTCGCGATAGACCACATCGGCGCCAGCCTGCTTCAGCGCCCGTTCAGCGCCCTGCGCCATTTCCGGGGGAAACATCCAGTCCTGCGTCCCATGAACGATGTGAATGGGCAGACCGCGAATGCGATCGGCATCGGCGAAGGTCATCAGCATCGGATGGAAGCTCGCGGCGACCGGCGCGAGGTGCGTGAACTGGCAATCGCCGCGCAGGCCGATGACATAGGTGAAGGTGCCGCCGTCGCTCATTCCGGTCAGGAGCTGGCGAGAGGCATCGATATTCCAGTCGTTGGCGACATCGGTGGCCATGCGCTGGATGCGCGGCCCGTCGATCTCCGGCTCCATCAGCGACCAGGTATTGCCCGACGCCGTGGGCGCCAGCACGATGAAGCCGCGCGTTCGCGCCTCGCGCACCCAGCTCCAGAGGAACGCTCCGCCATTGCCGCTGCCGCCGTGCAGCGCCACGACCAGCGGCCAGCTCCTCGCAGGGTCGTAATACTCGGGCACGTACAGCGAGAAGGCGCCGCGCGTGCCGGACGGGCCGGCGACATGCATGAAGCCCACGCCCTCGCGCGTCGGGTCGGCGGCGGCCAGGCGCGCCTGCAGGGCTTCGTCGCTCCGGGCCGGCTGTTCGAGGAAGAAGTTGCCGACGGGTCGAAGATACGGCGACAGCGGATAGAGCGCCTCGCAGGCCCGCGGATAGCCGCGCAGGCTGCGATAGGCGGCCACGATCGGCTGCGGCGCTTCCGGAGCGGCGAGCAGACCCTGGATCGTCTCCCCGGCGAACACCGCCGCGCGTTCGAGATGATCGCGCACCGGCGCCAGCCGTCCCGGCCAGTCGAGCGCCCGCGAAGCAGCGAGGGCGGGCGCGAGATCGTCGTTGCGGCCGGCCAGGGCCTCGACGATCTGCGCCAGGCTCTGCGGCGAGAGATGCCGGCTGGCGAACTCGATGGCGTGCAGGGCGCGCAGGGTCGCAGGGACCAGCGCGGAGAGGGCGTCGATGGCGGCCTCTTCGGCCATCAGTCCTTCAACATGGTTGCTTCGAGCGCCGGCTTGCCGCGGATCATGTCGGCCGCCTTCTCGGCAATCATCAGCACCGAGGCGTTGAGGTTGGCGGAGGGCATGGTCGGCATGATCGAGGCATCGACCACGCGCAGGCCTTCGAGCCCGCGCACGCGGAGCTGGTCGTCGACGACGGCGGTCGGGTCGTTGTCCGGCGCCATGCGGCACGAACCCATCAGATGGAAGGTCGTCGTTCCGCGTTCCTTGGCGGCCTGCATCAGCTCGGCATCCGACTGCTTCTCGGAGCCGGGGAACTCCTCGCGGTCGTAGTATCTGCTGAGCGCCTTCGAACCCAGCAGCCGCCTTGCCAGCTTCATGCCGGCGAGCAGCACGCGGCGGTCGCTCTCGGCGCCCAGGTAATTCGGCTGGATGACCGGGTGCTCGAACGGATCGGCCGAGCGGGCGCGCACATAGCCGATCGAATCGGGCCGCTGCTGCCACGAGGCGATGGTCATGCCGGGGAAATCGTCGAGTGTCGACTGAACGCCTTCCTTGTAGCTGGCGGGCGTGAAGGTGAGCTGCAGGTCGTAATTCTCGATGTTCTCGTCGGACTTCCAGAAGACGTAGATGAGCGTCGGGTTGAGCGTCAGCAGGCCCTTGCGCGTCGTGACGTATTTCAGGACCTCGCCCGCCAGGCGCAGACCCTTGGAACGCTCGTTGATGCTCGTGGCGTTCTTCACGCGCGCGACGAAGCGCGGCGCATAGTGGTCGCGCAGGTTCTCGCCGACCCCCGCCAGCTCGTGCTTCACCTCGATGCCGAGCGACTTCAGCAAGGGTCCCGGGCCGATGCCCGAGAGCTGCAGGAGTTGCGGCGAGTTCACCGTGCCGCCGCTCAGGATCACTTCCTTGGCTGCGCGGACCTCCATCGGCGTGCCGGTGCGGCCGCCCTTGCGGTAGCGCACACCTACGGCACGCTTGCCCTCGAGGACGATCGACGTCGCCTGCGCATGGGTGCGCACCGTGAGGTTGGGTCGCGACATGGCGGGATGCAGGTAACCGCGGGCGGCGCTAATCCTGCGGCCGTTCTTGATGATGCGCTGGACGTAGCTCACGCCCGCCTGCTTCGTGCCGTTGTAGTCGGGGTTGCGCGGGATGCCCTGTTCCACGGCGCCTTCGATGAAGGCCTCGCACAGGGGATCGCGCCATTCGAGGTCGGTGATGGGCAGGTTGCCCTCGCTGCCGCGGAAGGTCGCGTCGGCGTCGCCGGCCATGCGGTGTTCGCTGCGGCGGAAGTAGGGGAGCACGTCGGAATAGCCCCAGCCGCGATTGCCGCGCTGCGCCCAGCCGTCGAAGTCGAGGCGCTGGCCGCGATTGTAGATGTGGCCGTTGATCGAACTCGAGCCGCCCAACGTCTTGCCCCGCGGGGCGGCGATGGCACGGCCGCCGGTCCATTCGCTGGGCTCGGACTTGTAGAGCCAGTTCACCTTGGGATCGACCAGCGTGTACATGAAGCCGGCCGGTATGTGGATGAAGGGATGCCAGTCGCGCGGGCCGGCTTCGAGCACGCAGACCGTGACGTTGGGGTCCTCGCTCAACCGGTTGGCCAGCACGCTGCCCGCCGAACCCGCTCCCACGATCACGTAGTCGAAACTCTCCATCCGGTTGCTTTCTCTCTTCCTGAACAGGCCTAGGGTCGGGATTGACCACCGGATTTGGGCAGGAAGCAATGCTCCATCGCGGGAAAACGTCGAGCCCGCACATCGGCTGAATAGGCGGCCGCGGCCTCGGAGATCCTGCCGCCGAGGTCGACGTAGCGCTTGACGAACCGTGGGGTGAAATCACTGAACAGGCCGAACACGTCCTCCGACACCAGAATCTGGCCGTCGCAGGCCGGCGAGGCGCCGATGCCGATGGTCGGGATCGGAAGCGATTTCGTGATGGCGGCGGCCACCGGCTCCAGCGTCCCTTCCAGCACGACCGCGAAGGCGCCGGCCTCGGCCATCGCCTCGGCGTCGCGCGTCACCTGCTTCGCCTCCTCGTCGGAGCGGCCGGTCGCCTTGAAGCCGCCAGCCACGTTCACGGCCTGCGGCATCAGCCCGACATGGGCGCAGACCGGGATGCCACGCTGCACGAGATAGCGCACCGTCGCGGCCATGACCTCGCCGCCCTCGAGCTTCACGCCGCTGGCGCCGGTCTCGGACATGATGCGCGCGGCACTGTGGAACGCCTGTTCGGAGCTCGCCTGGTAGCTGCCGAAGGGCATGTCGACGATCACGCAGGCACGGCTCGCGCCGCGCATCACGGCCGAGCCATGGGCGATCATCATGTCGAGCGTGACCGGGAGCGTGCTGTCGAAGCCGTAGACCACCATGCCCAGGGAATCGCCGACCAGCAGCAGGTCGACATGCGGATCGAGCCAGCGCGCCATCTGCGTGGTGTAGGCGGTAAGGCATACGATCGGCTCGCCGCCCTTGCGGGCACGGATCTGCGGCGTGCTCACTCTCTTGGCTGCGGTGACGGCGCTCATGAGTCCAGTCCTTTCGAAAGCCGGCTAGTGAATGACGACCCGCGGCAGCAGAATGTTGATCGACAGGCCGCCGCCGGGACGGTTGGCGGCGCTCACCTGGCCGCCCAATGCCTCGACGTTGCGCCGCACGATCCAGAGGCCGAGGCCCGAATGTTCGACGGCACGGTCGCTGCCTATGCCATCCTCGGGGCGCAAAGAGAAGTAGCGCTGGAAGACGCTGTCGATCTTCTCGGCGTCGATGCCCGGCCCCTCGTCGTCGACCGTCAGGTCGACCGTATCGGCGGAGACGCGCAGCGAAACGGCGATCTTCGAGCCAGGGGCTGAGAAGCTGATGGCATTCTCCAGAACGTTCTGCAGAACGATTTCCATCATGCCCGCCGCGGTGCGGACGATGGCGCCGCGGTCGAGTTTGACCACGAGGCCGATCTCGCGGGCCGCGAGGATTTCCCGGAAGTGCCGCGCCGAGTCCTCGACGAGCAGCGCGAGGTCGGTCGGCACGCGCGGCGCGTCGATCAGGTCGGCGGTCCCCATGTCATGGCGCTGGGCCGCATTCACGAGGTTCAGCAGGCGCGCCAGCGAGGAATCGACGATCTCGAGCGCGCGGCGCGCGCGCTGGTCTTCCTCGGCCACGGCGCGGCGCACCGGACGCAACGCCGACTGCACGGCGGCGAGCGGCGTCTTGAAGGAATGCGCATTGTCCTCGGCCGACTGGCGGATCTCGCGCGACACGCGGCGCAGCTCGTGCACCAGCCGGTCGAAGTCGCGGGCGACACCCGACAGTTCGGGCACGGTGTTGCGCTGGACGAAGGTTGCGTCCGCCGCACGGCCCAGTGCGATCTCGTCGGCGACGTTGCGGAAGCGGCGCAGGCTGAGGCGGATGCCCAGCGCCACCAGCACCGCCAGCAAGGCACCGACCAGATAGATCGCCGCGGCGATGCGGATTTCGCGCGTCTGCCAGTAGGGGCGGCCGATCGACGTATTGAGGAAATCCGAGGCGACGTGCGTGGTCGTCAGGATCCAGCAGTTGCCGCGGGCGCGGATCGGGATGATCGAGGTCAGCAGCTCGACCGTGCCGTCGGCACGGCTGTAGCGCATCTCGTCGGACGCGTTCCAGGTGCAGGCTTCCGACAGCCGTTGCAGGATGCCGCGCTGACTGAGTTCCTCCAGTTCGGCCGTCACCGCCTCTGGCGCCAGCGGCGGCGCCGAAGCGACCAGGAAGAAGCGGCTCGCCGTGCGGGCTGCCGGAGGCTGGAACATCAGCTTCAGGACCGTGCCGCTGCTCGCGTACTTGGCGAGTTCGCGGTTGAGGTTCATGGGCTCCGACGGGTCGGTCTCGCGCAGAACCGGGGCGAGCGCCTCGGCGATCAGCGCGCTGCGGTCCTGAATGGCGCGCGTCACCAGGACCTGCATCTGGCTGTCGGCGCTCTCGAACTGCCCGTAGAGGACGATGGGCAGCGCGACGAACAGGCCGATCAACACCACCAGCTTCAGCGTGAGCGAGGCGGCGAGGCGGCGCAGCACCGGGAGCTTAGTCCTTGCCCCAGCGGTAGCCGAATGACTGGTAGTTCTGGATCTCGGCGAACTCCGGATCGATGGCACGGAACTTGTTGCGGATGCGCTTGATGCAGGAGCGGACGTTGGTTCGGTAGCCATTCTCACCGCTCCCCGCGATGAAGCCGACATAGTGCATGCAGTCGTAGACGGCGCGGTAGCTCACATAGCTGCCGACATGGGCGGCGAGCGTATGCACGATCTTGAACTCCGTCACCGTCAGGTTGAGGTCGGTCTCGTCCCAGAACGCGCGGCTGACCGCGGGCTTCAGCAGCAGGCGACCGCAATGGAAATTGCCTTCGCCGTCCGCGGACATCGGCTTGTCGGCACGGTCGACGATCAGGCGCAGCCGGCGGGCCAGGATCGGTACGCCGCGCGACTTGTCGACGAAGTCGATCGCGCCGCGATCCAGCGCCAGCTGTTCGTAGTTGGGCTCGCTGTGTCCCGTCAGGAACACGACCGGCAGGTTGATGCCGGCGCGCTGCAGCTTGGGGAGAAGGTCGATGCCGGAGACGCGCGGCAGGCCCCAGTCGAGGACGATGATCTCGATGTCGCCGGCCGTCTCCAGGAACTCGACCAGGCCGGTGCCGTCGCGGAAGGCAGCGACGTCGAAGCCGTAGTCCCCGAGCTCGCCGCTCGCGGCCTCGCGGAAATCGTCATCGTCCTCCACGAAGGCGATGCGGACCCGCCGGCCGCTCTCGACCTCAGCGTCCGGCCGGTATCCGGGATTGGAGCTGGGCCAGGCAGAGGCGTCGTCCTTCGTCTGTGTCGTCATCGCTCTTCACCTTGTACGCGAGGGTTCCGTACTGCTTGGTTTCGACATCCGGATAGAGCTGGATGTCGAGGGTGCACTTGCCGGTGCGGTAGCGCCACTGCTTGCCCGGAGGGCGCTCCTCCACGCTGGTCGGCGGCCCGAGCAGGGTTCGTAACTCGGACTCGCGATAGCCGGTCAGCACGGGCACCGGGGTCTCGACGGCGGGTACGGGGGTAGCCGCAACGTCGGCTGCGGCCGCGGCCGTTACCGGCTTCGCGGGCCGGGTCGCGGTAACCGGCTGCGGTGCGGGCTTGCGCACGCGCGGGGCGGGAGGCGGTGGCTTCGGCGCGTTGAGGCTGGCGAAATCGTCGCGCGCCGCACGCATCACATCGCAGCCGGACAGGAGCAGCAGTCCCAATCCGACGCCGAAGGTCCGTGTTGCGAGAGATCCGATCGTCATCCGCATCCAAGAAAAGCCTGCTGACAGGCCTAAAGAGGCCATGTGGCGGGTTTGCGGCACGATGCCGTGCCAAGAGCGCGCGATTCCCATGGGAAGGTCGCTATCGATCCCTCAGGATTGCGGCGAACGGTCACCCGGGGCAAGCCCGATTTCGTGGAGCGACGCGCCGTCGTATGGAGAAACCATGGATATCAGCAAGGACATGACCACCCCGCCCGGCACGATTCGCCGGATCGACTACACGCCGCCGCCGTTCCTGATCGAAACCGTCGACCTGGATGTCGAGCTTGGGAAAGAGACGACCGGCGTCGTTGCGCGGCTGGCCGTACGCCGCAATCCGGCGGCGGTGTCGCGGCCTGCCGATCTGGTCCTCGACGGCAAGAAGATGGGTCTGGTTTCGGTCCGGCTCGACGGCAAGCCAGCAAGTCACGAAATGACACCGGAGACGCTGATCCTCCGCGCCGTTCCTGACAGCTTCTCGCTCGAGATCAAGACGCGCCTGCGTCCACGGGACAATACCGAGCTGACGGGCCTCTACAAGTCGCGCGATCTTTTCTGCACGCAATGCGAGGCCGAGGGTTTCCGCCGCATCACCTATTTCCTCGACCGGCCCGACGTGATGGCGCGCTACACGACGCGCATCGTGGCCGACCGGGCGCTGGCGCCGGTGCTGCTGTCCAACGGCAACCTGGTCGACAGCGGCGCTCTCGACGACGGGCGGCACTTCGCCAGGTGGGAAGATCCGTTCCCCAAGCCGTCCTACCTGTTCGCGCTGGTCGCGGGTCCGCTCGAATGCCTCGAGGACCGGTTCACCACGCGCTCCGGCCGCGAGGTGACCTTGCGCATCTACGTTCGTCCCGGCGATGTCGGGCGCTGCGGCCATGCGATGGAGTCGCTCAAGAAGTCGATGAAGTGGGACGAGGATGTCTACGGCCTCGAATACGACCTCGACACGTTCATGATCGTCGCCATCGACGACTTCAACATGGGCGCGATGGAGAACAAGGGGCTGAATGTCTTCAATTCGAAGCTCGTGCTCGCCAATCCGGAGACGGCGACCGATCTCGACTATCACTCGATCGAGGCCGTGGTCGCCCACGAATACTTCCACAACTGGACCGGCAACCGCGTCACCTGCCGCGACTGGTTCCAGCTCTCGTTGAAGGAAGGGCTGACCGTCTTCCGCGACCAGCAATTCTCAGCCGACATGGGCTCCGCCGCCGATGCTCGCATCGACGATGTCCGCCGTCTGCGCGCCAGCCAGTTTCCGGAGGATGCCGGGCCGATGGCCCATCCCGTGCGACCGGACTCGTACATCGAGATCAACAACTTCTACACCGCGACGGTCTACCAGAAGGGGGCCGAAGTGGTGCGGATGATGCACACGCTGCTCGGGCCGGAGCGGTACCGCAAGGGCATGGATCTCTACTTCCAGCGCCATGACGGCCAAGCCGTCACCTGCGACGACTTCGCCAGCGCCATGGAAGATGCGTCGGGCGTCGATCTTGCGCAGTTCCGCCTGTGGTATGCGCAGGCCGGCACGCCGGATGTCAGGGTCGAGGGCCGCTACGACGCGGCCGGCCGGCGCTATACGCTGACGGTCACGCAGAGCCTGCGGCCGACGCCCGGTCAACCCGGAAAGAAGCCGATGCACATCCCGCTGGCCGTCGGACTGCTCGACGGCGCCGGTCGCGACCTGCCGCTGCGGCTTGCCGGCGAAGCGGCGGCGGGCGGCGCGACGCGCGTTCTCGACCTGCGCACGCCGCGCGACGTGTTCGTGTTCGAGGACGTGCCGGAAAAGCCGGTCGCGTCGCTGCTGCGCGGCTTCTCCGCGCCGGTGAAGCTCGACGCGCCGCGCTCGGACGACGAGCTGACCTTCCTGATGGCGCACGACAGCGATCCGTTCGCCCGCTGGGAGGCCGGCCAGCAGCTCGGCGCCCGGCTGATCCTCGAGCTCGTCGAGGCGCGCAAGGCCGGCAGCCCCATGGTCGTCCCGGACCATTTCGTCGATGCCATCCGCCGCACGCTCGACGACCAGCGGCTCGACCGCTCCTTCATCGCCGACGCCGTCACGCTGCCCGGTCTCGCCTTCCTCGGCGAACTGATGCCGGAGATCGACATCGAAGGGCTGTGGGCCGCACAGCAACGCATTCGTTCGGTTCTGTCGGACCGGCTCGCCGATCGCTGGGGCTCCGTCTATGACGCGAACCACGCGACCGGTCCCTATCGCTTCACGCCCGGGGAGGTGGGACGCCGCCGCCTGCGCAGCACGGCGCTTTCCTATCTCTCGACCGACAAGGGCGAAGCAGCACGGCGCCGGGCGGTCGCCTATTTCGAGAGCGCCGGCAACATGACGGAGTCCATCTCGGGGTTGAGCGTGCTGGCGGAACTCGGCGGCAGAGAAGGCGCGGCGGCGCTGGCGGCCTTCCATGAGCGCTGGAAGGGCGAGGCGCTGGTCCTCGACAAGTGGTTTGGAATCCAGGCGCGTACGCCGACGGAGGGGACGCTCGAACGTGTGAAGAGTCTCGTCGACCATCCGTCCTACGACCGCAGGAACCCCAACCGGGTCTATTCGCTGATCGGGGCCTTCGCGTCGGGCAACCCGGTCCAGTTCCATCAGGCTGGAGGCGCCGGCTATCGCTTCCTCGCCGACCAGGTCCTGGCCACCGACCGGCTCAACCCGCAGATCGCGGCTCGCCTGCTCGGCCCACTCGGCTCCTGGCGCCGCTACGACAAGGATCGCCGGGACCTGATGAGGCAGGAACTCGAGCGCATCGTCGCGGAGCCCGGCCTGTCGCGCGACGTCTTCGAGATCGCGTCCAAGAGTCTCGCCTGACCCCTGCGGATTCTTTCACTGCAGATGCCACTTGAAAGATTGCCGTAATGATGCAATTAAGGGGCGTGGGAAACGAGTTCCGGCCGGCGCGTGGGGCGCCGGTTCGGAAAGCTTGGGGTCTGACAAATGAATACGAACACGAAATTCATCGTTTCGGGTGCGCTGGCCGTTGTGCTGTCGATTGCGGCTATTGCCTATGCACAGACTGCCAGATTTCCTGAGTCGACGGGGCCATACGTCGGTCAACAATCTGCAGCGATGCCGCAGTCTTCGGTGATGCCGGGAGAAGCGACTTGTGCGTCGCAGCATCTGGAGCAACCCGGCCTGTCGACGTCGGACCTGCTGGCCGACAGCTATGAGATCAAGGCGGCGGTTCCGGGCGGCGTCTGGCTGCAGAGGAAGAAGGACGTCTTCTACTGCAACTCCGGCGTCACCAGGGACGACGAGACGATGTGCTGGAAGCTCCGTGCGCCGCTGCGGGGCCAGAACTGCACCGACGCGATCAACCGGGCCCGGTCGAAGGCGCTCCCGTCCTAGCCGTCGCCGCGCGGAAGAGACCGTTTCAGCTCGGCCGCCATCTTCTCCGCGATCATGACCGTCGTGAAGTGAGTGTTGGCACGCACGACGGTCGGCATGATCGACGCGTCGATGACGCGCAGTCCTGAGACGCCGATCACGCGGCATTCCGGATCGACTACTGACCGCGCATCATCCGCCGCGCCCATCCGGCATGTGCCGCTGGCATGCTGGGCGTCGGAGCATTCGGCGAACATCCAGTCATCCAGCTCCCTGGGCTCGAACGGTTCCTCGATCGAGCGGCCGGTGGTGCCGTACTCGACCCGCGTCGAGATCGCCTTGAAGGCAGGCTGAAGGCAGAGAGCGCGCATCCGGCTTACGCCATCGCGCATGCGAACAAGGTCGCTTTCATCCGACAGCATCCGTTCGTCGACCTGCGGGTCGATGCCGGCCTCGCGGGTGGTGATGCGGACCGTGCCCTCGCTGAAGGCCTGGAAGGCGGAGACGGCCAGGCGTGCTCGCGTCGTGCCGCCATCCTCCTCCGGCCGCAGATTGCCGGCGATCATGATCATGTCGTTGACGCCCGCGCCCGCCAGCTCCGACGAGTAGCGCAGGCAGCAGTTGGTGTGGCGATGCATCAAGGTGCTCACGCGCGCATCGTCGCGCAGCTCGAGCATGAGGCCCAGGATCGGATGATCGAGCAGGTGCTTCCCGACCGGCCGGTCGGCCACGACCTCGATCCCCAGGGTGCCGAGCCAGTCGCGCGGGCCGATGCCGGACCTTTGCAGGATGGCCGGCGAATGGATCGCGCCGGCCGACAGGATGACTTCGCGACGCGCCCTCACCTGCCGGGCCTCGCCGCCCAGCAGCACGCGCACGCCGCTGACATGCGGCCGGTTGCCCTCGAACTGCAGCGTGTCGACGACGGCCTCGCCGACGATCGTGAGGTTCGCGCGGCCGCGCGCCGGCTCGAGATAGCCGTCGTTGGTCGAGATGCGCAGGCCCTCGCGGCTGTTGATCGCGTAGGGTCCGACGCCGCTGCCGGTCGGCGCATTGTGGTCATCGCACCAGGGATAGCCGAGACCGAGGGCAGCCTCCCGCAGGGCGCGATCGACGGGTCCCCACTGATCGACCGGAGCGCGATAGACCGGAAGCGGGCCGTCCTTGCCGTGATAGGGCGCATCGCCGAAATCCATGTCGGTCTCGAGCGTGCGGAAATGGGGCAGGCAGGCCTCCCAGCCCCAGCCCGCGGCCCCCATGGATGCCCAGTCCTCGAAATCCTCGGGGATCCCCCGTATGGCGATCTGGCCGTTGATGGTCGAGCTGCCGCCGATCGCCCGGCCGCGCCACAGCAGCTTGGGTTCCTGGCGCTCGGTGCGCCGCGCCAGCAGCTTCGGGTAGCGGTAGTTGTCGTCGCCGATGGCGCGCAGCGGATTGGGAATGCGCAAATGGTGCGGTGTTTCGGCGGTGCGGAAATCGCGGCCGGCCTCGAGCAGCAGGACACGTATCGCAGGATGCTCGCTCAGCCGGGCGGCGAGGGTCGCGCCGGCCGAGCCGCCGCCGATGATGATGTAGTCGAAATCGTCGTCCATGATCGCTTCTTCGCCCTCGGTCGCTGGCACGCTTCTTGGTTAGAATGCCACCGCCCGTTCAGAAAGCCGCACGCAAAAGGAGCGCCGCATGGTCGCAAACGTCCTGGAGATCAATCCCGAACGCCTGTGGGAGAGCCTCGAACGGTCGGCGGAGATCGGGCGCTTCCGCGATGTCGGCCTGCGCCGCCTCGCGCTCTCGGCCGAGGACAAGCAGATGCGCGACCTGTTCGTGGAATGGGCGAAGGCGGCGGGCTGCACGGTCGAGATCGATCGTCTCGGCAACATCTTCGCGCGCCGGCCCGGCACCGACCCTTCGCTGCCGCCGGTCGCGATCGGCAGCCATCTCGACACGCAGATCTGCGGCGGCCGCTACGACGGCATCCTGGGCGTGCTGTGCGGCCTCGAAGTCGTGCGGACCCTGAACGATCGTGGCCTGCAGACCAGGCGCGGCATCGAGGTGATCTGCTGGACCAACGAGGAAGGCGCGCGCTTCAACCCGCCGATGATGGGCTCGATGGCCTTCGCCAAGGTCCTGCCTCTGGAGAGCGTGCTGGCCACCACCGACGATGCCGGCATCACGGTCGCGGAGGCGCTCGACGAGATCGGCTATGCGGGGCCCGCCCCGGTGGGCCGCGAATTCGATTCCTATCTGGAGCTGCACATCGAGCAGGCGCCGGTGCTGGACCGCGAGGGCTGCGACGTCGGCATCGTCGTCGGCGGCTACAAGACCCAGGCGCTGCGTCTCACGATCAACGGTGACACCGGGCATGCCGGCGGCACGCCGATGGCGCAACGGCGCAACGCGCTGGTCGGCGCCGGGTATGTCATCGCCGCGGTCAACGACATCGGCCTCGCCTATGCCGTCGACGAGGGCCGTACCACGACGACGCGCATCGAGAGCTTCCCCAACCTGGCCGGCACCTATGCCGAGCAGGTCAAGCTCACCATCGACTTCCGCCATATCGACGAAGGCCGTTTCAAGTCGATGCGTGCCGAGGTCGACGCTGCCATCGCCGCTGCGGCGAAGAAGGCGAATGTCGAGATCGAGGTCGCCGAGGGTTGGAGCTGGGGCAGCGAGCTGTTTGCGCCGGAATGCATCGAGCTGCTGAAGACGACGGCGAACGAGCTCGGCCTGCCCTATCGCGAGATGAGGAGCCAGGCCGGCCACGACGCCTATGCGGTGGCGACGATGGCGCCGACGGCGATGATCTTCACGCCCTGCTTCGAGGGCATCAGCCACAACGTCAACGAGGCGATCGAACTCACGCGCTCGGTGCCGGGCGCCAACCTGCTCCTCAATGCCGCCGTCACCCGGGCCAATCGCTAGGGAGGCTGCTGGTCAGACGGAGGAGGGCGTGAAGCGCGCGACGAGCTGGTGCGAGTCGCCGGGATAGGTCAGGCGAACGTGGGTCACTGGCAGGGCGGCGCGCCAGGTGCGGCGTTCAACGATCAGGCAGGCGGTGCCGGACCGGACCGACAGGGATGAGGCCACCGAGCCCGACGCGTTGCTGGCGCTGATCCGGTGTTCCGCCGCGGTCCAGGGGACGCTGTCGAGCAGCCATCGGCCGGGTGCCAAGTCCTGGAAACTTTCGCGGGCGGCCTCGGGCACCGCTTCGAGGTTGATCAATCGCTCTTCAAGGCAAAAGACCTTCGGCCCCGCGAAATGACGGGCGACAAGATCGATGATGCGGCCTGTCGACTTCGTGTCGAGTCGTTCGCGATCGGCAACGGTGCTGCGCCGCGCGTTTCGCGACACCAGTTCGAAGCGATAGGCGAGGCCCAGCGCCTGTACCTCCGCCTTGATGTCGTGGATCTCGAGCACCGCCGCCTGTGACTGCGGGCGCTTGACGAAGGTGCCGGCCTTGCGACGGCGCTCGACCAGGCCGGCGCGCGCGAGCTTGGCCAGCACGTTGCTCACCGTCATGCGCGAACAGTCGTACGCCTCGGCCAGCTCGTGCTCGGTGGCGATCCGGGCGCCCGGCGCCAGCTTGCCCGACAGGATCTTTCCCTGAAGGTCGCCGAGGATCTTCTGGTGCAGGGAGGCCGGCGGGGCGGTCACGATGACTGCAGCACCCGGTGAAGCGCCTGCCGATAGCGCCGGCCGATCGACTCGCGATGGATGTGCCGGCCGCCGCTCACGAGCCTGGCGCCGACCCGCCAGACGCAGTCCACGGTCCGGCGGCCGCCGGCGAAGATCCAGGCGTCGAGCCACTGGTCGTGGTGGCGATGGGCGAGCGCCTCGTCTTCGGCCTTGAGGCTGACGATGTCGGCAGAGTGTCCAACGGCAAGGGTCGCGGGTGCGCCAAGCGCCTGGGCGCCGCCGGCCAGGGCTGTGTCGAACAGGCTGCGTCCGACCGACGGTGTTGCCGTCCGGGCCAGCGCGTTGCGTGTGCGCAGCGAGAGCCGCTGACCATATTCCAGAAGGCGCAATTCCTCCGCGGCGTCGATCAGGACGTTGGAATCAGAGCCGACCCCGAAGCGGCCGCCGCGATCCAGGAAGGACTGCGCGGGAAAGAGACCGTCGCCGAGGTTGGCCTCGGTGATCGGACAAAGGCCCACCACCGCACGACGTGCCGCAACGCCGTCGATCTCGGCTTCGCTGACGTGCGTGGCGTGGACGAGACACCAGCGTTCGTCGACCGGCAGACGATCGAGCAGAAGCCCAACCGGCCGCTTGCCGGACCAGGCGAGGCAGTCCTCGACCTCTTTCGTCTGCTCGGCGACATGGATGTGGACGGGTCCACCCTCGGCCAGCGGCAGGATCTGCGCGATCTCCTCGGGCGTCGCCGCGCGCAGACTGTGCGGCGCGATGCCGACCACGGCGCCGGACAATGACGAGACGGACCTGCGGCTCGCCTCGATCAGCTTTCCGTAGCGGCCGACGTCGTTGACGAAGCGCCGCTGGGCGGGCGCGGCCGGCAGGCCGCCAAAACCCGCATGGAGATAGAAGACGGGGAGAAGCGTCAATGCGATGCCGGTTTCACCCGCGGCGGCGGCGATGCGCGTCGCCAGTTCGGCGATGTTCGAATAGGGCGCGCCGCTCGCATCGTGATGCACGTAGTGGAATTCGCCGACGCGGGTGAAGCCGCCTTCGAGCATCTCCAGGAAGGCCTGGGCGGCGATCGCCTCGACTTCGTCGGGTCCCATATGGTCGACGAAGCGGTACATCGCCTCCCGCCAGGTCCAGAAACTGTCCTCCGTGCTGCCGCGCCGCTCGGTGAGGCCCGCCATGCCGCGCTGGAAGGCGTGGCTGTGCAGGTTGGGCAGGCCCGGCAGGCCGATCTCATGGCGTTCGTCCCCGGGTTCGGCGGGGGCGTCCTTCATCAATCCTTCAATCCGGCCATCCACGATGACGAGGCGCACGCCGTCGGCCCAGCCGTCGGGCAGGAGCAGGGAGCGGAACCAGAGGGCGGTTCTGGACATATTATTATGTATAGTCATAATAAGGGCCGCATGCAATGTGACCGACTCTGGAAGAATGCACGTCTCGCGACCCTGACCGGCGAGGGGTTGGGTATTGTCGAGAGTGGACTCGTCGCTGCGCGCGCCGGCCGCATCGTCTTTGCCGGTGCGGCGGCCGATGCGCCATCGATCGACGCCGTCGAGACGATCGATTGCGGCGGCCGCTGGATCACGCCGGGCCTGGTCGACTGCCATACGCACATCGTCTACGGCGGCAACCGCGCGCACGAGTTCGAGCTGCGTCTGGCGGGCGCCAGCTACGAGGAGATCGCGCGCGCCGGCGGCGGCATCGTGTCGACCATGCGGGCGACCCGTGCGGCGACGGAGGAGGCGCTGGTCACCGGCGCCCTGCCACGGGTCGATGCGTTGATGGCCGAGGGCGTCACGACGATGGAGATCAAGTCGGGCTACGGGCTCGACCTCGTCACCGAACTGAAGTCGCTGCGGGCGGCACGCCGCATCGGCGAGGTGCGACCGCTCTCGGTCAAGACGACATTCCTCGGTGCGCACGCGCTGCCGCCCGAAGCGAACGGCGACAAGGATGCCTATATCGCCACGGTCTGCGAGGAGATGCTGCCGGCCGTCGGCAAGGCCGGGCTGGCCGATGCGGTGGACGGGTTCTGCGAGGGCATCGCCTTCACGCCGCAACAGATCGAACGCGTGTTCGAGGCGGCGAAGGCGAAGGGCCTGCGCGTCAAGCTGCATGCCGAGCAGCTCTCCAACCTGCACGGCGCCAGCTTGGCGGCGCGGTACGGCGCGCTTTCGGCCGATCACCTGGAGCATGTCGACGAACCGGGCGTCAGGGCGCTCGCGGCGGTCGGCACGGTCGCCGTGCTGTTGCCCGGCGCCTTCTATTTCGTGCGCGAGACCCACAAACCGCCGGTCGAGCTGCTGCGCCGCCACGGCGTCAGGATTGCCCTCGCCTCCGACAGCAACCCCGGCACCTCGCCACTCACCTCGCTGCTGCTGGCGATGAACATGGGCGCGACGCTGTTCCGGCTCACGGTCGACGAATGCCTGGCCGGCGTCACGCGCGAGGCGGCGCGGGCACTGGGCTGTCTCGACAGTGTGGGCACGCTCGAAGCGGGCAAATGGTGCGATCTCGCGATCTGGGACATCGAGCGGCCGGCCGAGCTGGTCTACCGCATGGGCTTCAATCCGCTGCACGCGCGGGTGTGGAGGGGCAAATGAAGGCGGTCGTCATCACACCGGGAACGGTTCCTCTTTCGGCCTGGCGCGACATCTATCGCGGTGCCGCGGTGAGCCTCGATCCCAATGCCTACGAGGCAATCGAGAAGTCGGCACAGGCGGTGTCGGCGATCCTCGCCAAGGGACAGCCCGTCTATGGCATCAACACCGGCTTCGGAAAGCTGGCCAGCGTCCGCATCGAGGCCGCCGATCTCGAGACCCTGCAACGCAACATCGTGCTCAGCCACGCCGCCGGCGTCGGCAAGCCGATGCCCGTGCCGGTGGTCCGGCTGATGATGGCGCTGAAGCTCGGCAGCCTGGCGCAGGGTGCGTCGGGCGTGCAGCCCGCGACGGTGCGGCTGCTGGAGACGATGCTCGCGGAAGGGCTGACGCCCGTCGTGCCCTGCCAGGGCTCGGTCGGCGCGTCGGGCGACCTGGCGCCGCTCGCGCATATGAGCGCGGCGATGATCGGCGTTGGCTCGTTCATCGTCGACGGCGAGGTCGTGCCGGCCGCCCAGGCGCTGGGCGATGCCGGTCTGAAGCCGCTGGTGCTGGGCGCCAAGGAAGGTCTCGCCCTGCTGAACGGCACACAGTTCTCGACTGCCTATGCGCTGGCGGGCCTGTTCGAGGCCGAAAATCTCTATGGCGCGGCGCTGGTCACCGGCGCCCTCTCGACCGATGCCGCGCGCGGCTCGGACGCACCCTTCGATCCGCGCATCCATCAGCTGCGGCGCCACGCCGGCCAGATCGCGACGGCGGAGGCGTTGCGTGGCCTGATGGCGGGCTCGTCGATCCGCGCCTCGCATCTGGTGGGCGACGAAAGGGTGCAGGATCCCTACTGCCTGCGCTGTCAGCCCCAGGTGATGGGCGCCGTGCTCGACATCCTGCGCCAGGCGGCGGCCACGCTGGCGACCGAAGCCAACGGCGTCACCGACAATCCGCTGATCTTCACCGATCCCGACGAGGCGCTGTCCGGCGGCAACTTCCACGCCGAGCCGGTGGCCTTCGCCGCCGACATCATCGCGCTGGCGCTGTGCGAGATCGGCTCCCTGGCCGAGCGCCGCATCGCCATGCTGGTCGATCCGGCGCTGTCGGGGCTGCCGGCCTTCCTGACGCCACGGCCGGGCCTCAACTCGGGCTTCATGATCCCGCAGGTGACGGCGGCGGCGCTGGTGTCCGAGAACAAGCAGCGCGCCTATCCCGCCAGCGTCGATTCGATTCCGACCTCGGCCAACCAGGAAGACCATGTCTCGATGGCCGCGCACGGCGCGCGCCGCCTGCTCGACATGGCGGCCAATGTCTCGTCCGTCATCGGCATCGAGCTGCTGGCGGCGGCGCAGGGCTGCGACTTCCACCGGCCGCTGGCCTCCAGCCCGCCGCTCGAAGCGGTGCGCACCTTGCTTCGCCGCGACGTGCCGCCTCTCGAAGACGACCGTCATTTCCATCCCGACATGGAGAAGGCCACTTCTCTCGTCGCCGATGGCACCCTCGTCGCAACCGTCGGCCCCGGCTTCCTGCCCGCCCTTCAGGAGACACCATGAATCGCATCGACAATGCCCGCACCATCCGGGCGCCGCACGGCACCGAGCTCACGGCCAAGAGCTGGCTCACCGAGGCGCCGCTGCGCATGCTGATGAACAACGTCGATCCCGACGTCGCCGAGAAACCGGGCGAGTTGGTCGTCTATGGCGGCATCGGCCGCGCGGCGCGCGACTGGGAGAGCTTCGACCGCATCGTGGCGTCGCTGCGCAAGCTCGAAGCCGACGAGACGCTGCTGGTGCAGTCGGGCAAGCCGGTCGGCGTGTTCCGCACCCATGTCGATGCGCCGCGCGTGCTGATCGCCAACTCCAACCTCGTGCCGCGCTGGGCGACCTGGGAGCATTTCAACGAGCTCGATCGCAAGGGGCTCATGATGTACGGCCAGATGACGGCCGGCTCGTGGATCTACATCGGCAGCCAGGGCATCGTTCAGGGCACCTACGAAACCTTCGTCGAGATGGCGCGCCAGCATTACGGCGGCAGCCTCGCCGGCCGCTGGATCCTGACCGCGGGCCTGGGCGGCATGGGCGGCGCGCAAACGCTGGCGGCAACGATGGCCGGCGCCTCGTGCCTTGCCATCGAGTGCCGCCCCAGCAGCATCGAGTTCCGCCTGCGCACCGGCTATCTCGACGTCCAGGCCAAGGATCTCGACGATGCGCTGGCGATCATCGGCAAGGCGGTGGCGGAGAAGAAGGCGGTCTCGGTCGGCCTGCTGGGCAACGCTGCGGACGTCCTGCCTGAGCTGCTGCGGCGCGGCGTGCGGCCCGACTGCGTCACCGACCAGACCTCGGCCCACGATCCGGTCAACGGCTACCTGCCCAGGGGCTGGACCCTGGCCGACTGGGAAACCAGGCGCGCCAGCGACCCGGCCGGCGTCGCGAAGGCGGCGAAGCAGTCGATGGCCGGCCACGTGCGGGCCATGCTGGAGTTCCACAAGCTCGGCGTGCCCACGGTCGACTACGGCAACAACATCCGCCAGATGGCGCTTGAAGAGGGTGTCGCCGACGCCTTCAGCTTCCCGGGCTTCGTGCCGGCCTACATCCGCCCGCTGTTCTGTCGCGGCGTCGGGCCGTTCCGCTGGGCCGCGCTGTCGGGCGATCCCGAGGACATCTACCGCACCGACGCGAAGGTGAAGGAGCTGCTGCCGGACAACAAGCATCTCCACAACTGGCTCGACATGGCCCGCGAGAAGATCAAGTTCCAGGGCCTGCCGGCGCGCATCTGCTGGGTCGGGCTGGGCGACCGCCATCGGCTGGGCCTCGCCTTCAACGAGATGGTCGCCAAGGGCGAACTCAAGGCGCCGATCGTGATCGGCCGCGACCATCTCGATTCGGGCTCGGTCGCCAGTCCCAACCGCGAGACCGAGGCGATGCGCGACGGCTCGGATGCGGTGTCCGACTGGCCATTGCTCAATGCCCTGCTCAACTGCGCCTCGGGTGCGACCTGGGTGTCGCTGCATCACGGCGGTGGCGTCGGCATGGGCTTTTCCCAGCATGCCGGCATGGTGATCGTCTGCGACGGCACGCCCGAAGCGGGCAAGCGCATCGAGCGCGTCCTGTGGAACGACCCGGCGACCGGCGTCATGCGCCACGCCGATGCCGGCTACCCGGACGCCATCGACTGCGCCCGCGAGAAGGGCCTCAATCTGCCGAGTCTGTAGACACCAGGCCCATCATCGCCTGCGCCCATTCGCGGCGGACGCCGTCATCCGGTTCGTCCGCCGGCGGGCCGCGGCGCGCGGCCGCGTCGGGGGCGAGCTGCGCCAGGGCCCAGACGGCGGCGCCGCGCACCAGGGGCGAGGCGTCGGTCAGCAGGCGTTCGACGGCGGGCAAGGCGGTGGCGGGCGCGGCGCTGTTGCCCAGCGCATAGGCGACGTTGCGCAGGAAGCGGTCGCGGCCGATGCGCTTCACCGCCGTGCCCGAGAAGCGCGTGCGAAAGGTCGCGTCATCGAGGCCCGCCAGCTCGGCCAGCAGCGGCGCCTGCAGTTCGGCGCGCGGCGTGAAGGCGGCCTCGCGTGCGTTTTGTGCAAACTTGTTCCACGGGCAGGCCGCGAGGCAGTCGTCGCAGCCATAGATGCGGTTGCCCAGCGCACTCCGGAACTCGCGATCGATCGGGCCGGCATGCTCGATGGTGAGATAGGAGATGCAGCGCCGCGCATCGAGCTGGTAGGGCGCCGGGAAGGCATTGGTCGGGCAGGAGTCTAGGCAGGCGCGGCACTGGCCACAGTGATCGGTCTCGGGCTCGTCGGGCGGCAACTCGATCGACAGGAGCAGCTCGCCCAGGAACAGCCACGAGCCGAAGCGGCGCGAGACGAGGTTGGTGTGCTTGCCCTGCCAGCCATGGCCCGCCTGCTGCGCGGCGAGCTTCTCCATCAGCGGCGCGGTGTCGACGAAGACCTTCAGACTGTGGTGATAGGTGTCCCAGATGAAGCGGCCGAGTTGCTTCAGCCGGCTCTTCATCACGTCGTGATAGTCGCGTCCCTGGGCATAGACCGAGACCGCCCCGCGCTCGCGCTCCTCGAGCGTGAAGCGCGGGTCACCGGCCGGCCCGTAATTGAGCGCGACCGATACGACCGTGCGCGCCTCGGGCCACAGGGTCGAGGGATCGATGCGCTGCTCGGCGCGGTCGACCAGCCAGCCCATGTCGCCCTGGAAGCCGCGCGCCAGGAACGCTTCCATCCGTTCCCGTCGCAGCTGCCGGGCCTCGGGCGAAAGCTGGGCCGGTGCGAAGGCCACGGCGTCGAAGCCGAGCTCCAGCGCCTTGGCGGCAATCGCGTCGCGCAGCTCGCGCGGCGTTGCCGGCTTCGGCGGACGCTTGGGGCGGGGCGGCAGTCCGGCCATCAACCCCGGCCGCGATAGGGCGCCACGCCGGTGTCGGGCAGCCACAGGCCCTTGGGCGGCGAGGCGGTCTGCCAGAACACGTCGATCGGCATGCCGCCGCGCGGATACCAGTAGCCGGCGATGCGCAGCCAGCGCGGCGCCAGCTCCTTCACCAGCCGCTTGCCGATGCCCACGGTGCAATCCTCGTGGAAGGCGGCCTCGTTGCGGAAGCTGTTGAGATAGAGCTTCAGCGACTTGCTCTCGACCAGCCTGGCGCGCGGGACGTAGTCGATCACGAGGTGTGCGAAATCGGGCTGGCCGGTCACCGGGCAAAGCGAGGTGAATTCCGGCTGCGTGAAGCGTGCAAGATAGAGCGTACCCGGGTGCGGGTTGGGCACCGTCTCGAGGAGAGCCTCGGCGGGGGAGGCGGGGACGGGCGTCTCGTGCCCGAGCTGTCGGAGTTTTGCATATTTAGCCATGCGCCCATCATATGCTAAGCGGGCCGCCATGACTCACAGGGTTGCCATCGTGGGCGCCGGGCCTTCCGGCTTCTACGCCGCGGACGGGCTGCTGCGCGGCCGGCCCGACCTTCGCATCGACATCATCGACCGTCTGCCGACGCCGTTCGGCCTGGTGAGGGCGGGCGTCGCCCCCGACCACCAGGGGACCAAGGCCGTGGTCCGCCAGTTCGACCGGCTGCTCGCCCAGCCCGACCTGCGCTTCGCGGGGAACATCGAGATCGGGCGCGACCTGTCCTGGGACGAGGTCGTCCAGTCCTACGACGCAGTGGTCGTTGCCACCGGCATGGTGGTCGACCGCAAGCTCGGCATTCCCGGCGAGGATCTGCCGCATGTCTGGGGCTCGTGGCGCTTCGTGGGCTGGCTGAACGGCCATCCCGATTTCCGCACGGGCCCGGATCTCTCGGGCGTGAAATCCGTCGCGGTGATCGGCAACGGCAACGTGGCGCTCGACGTGGCGCGGCTGCTGGCCAAGAGCCCTGAGGAAATGACCAAGTCCGACATCCTGCCCGAGGCGGGCGCCGCGATCGCCGCGGCGCCGCTCACCGACATCCACGTGATCGGCCGCCGTGGCGCCGGGGAGGCCTCCTTCACCACCAATGAGCTGGCCGAGATGGGCCGGCTGGCGCGCGCCGTGTCGGTTGCCGATGCGAGCGTGCTGACCGCCGAGGCGCCGGCCGCCGATCCGACGCCGGAGCGGCTGCGCAAGGCCAAGAACATCGAGACGCTGAAGCGCTTCGCCGCGCAGACGCCGGGCGAGAAGCCGGTGACGGTGCATTTCCGCTTCCATGCCGTGCCGACGGCGATCCGCCCGGGGGAGGTCGAACTTTCGACGGGAACCCTTGCCGCCGACCTGGTCGTCACCTGCATCGGCTATACCAGCGAGGCCTTCCCGCAGGCCGAGGGCGTGTTCCCGGTGGGCTGGGCACGCCGCGGTCCCAGCGGCACCATCCCGACCAATCGCGCCGACAGTCACGCCGTGGCGAAGCAGGTGATCGAGTTCCTCGAGGACCGCGACCCCAAGAGCGGCCCCGACATCCTGCCGCTCTGCGTCGATGCCGAGGGCTGGCGCCGCATCGACAAGGCCGAGGTCGCGGCCGGCGCCGTGCAGGGCCGGCCTCGGGTGAAGTTCGTGGAGTGGCAGGCGCTCCTCGACATCGCGCAGGGCGACTGATCGTTCCTCGCGGGGCGCGGGCATTTCGCCTGTCGCGCGTGACCCTCCGCGGCTCTATACCTTGCGCCCTACGGGGAAGGTCAAAGAGTACAGGAGTTTCCATGATGAAGTTCGGTCGTCGTTTCATGGGCGCGCTCGTCGCCGCCGCCGCGGTGGTGCCGTTCGCCCTGCCCGCCTCGGCGCAACCCGCGCCGTCCACGCTCAAGGCGGCGCTGCATTCGGATCTCAAGATCATCGATCCGGTCTGGACCACGGCGCTGATCACCCAGCACCACGGCTATCTCATCTACGACACGCTGTTTGCGCTCGACGACAAGCTGCAGGTCAAGCCGCAGATGGTGGAGAAGTGGGACACCTCGGCCGACAAGCTCACCTGGACGTTCACCCTGCGCGACGGGCTCGCCTGGCACGACGGCAAGCCGGTGACGGCGGCGGATTGCGTGGCCTCGCTCAAGCGCTGGGGCGCCAAGGACGCGATGGGCCAGAAGCTGATGTCCTATGTGACCGAGCTGTCGGCGCCCGACGACAAGACCATCAGGATGGTGCTGAAGGAGCCGTACGGGCTGGTGCTCAACACGCTGGGCAAGCCCGGCTCCAACGTGCCGTTCATGATGCCCAAGCGCGTTGCCGACACCGATCCCAACACGCAGATCACCGACACCACGGGGTCAGGCCCGTTCGTCTTCAAGAAGGACGAGTGGAAGCCCGGCGAGAAGGCGGTCTACCTGAAGAACGCCAACTACAAGCCGCGCGCCGAGCCGTCGGCCGGCCTCGCGGGCGGCAAGGTGGCGAAGGTCGATCGCGTCGAATGGGTCTGGATCCCCGACACGCAGACGCAGGTCAACGCGCTGCTGAACGACGAGGTCGATCTCATCGAGATCGTGCCGCCCGACCTGCTGCCGCTGATCCAGAAGGAGAAGGGCATCAAGATCCAGGTCGTGAACCAGGCCGGCCGCCAGTACGCGATGCGCTTTAACGTGCTGCACAAGCCGTTCGACAACGCCAGGATCCGGCAGGCCGTGCTCTATGCGCTGAACCAGAAGGATTTCCTCGACGCCAATGTCGGCAATCCCGAGTTCTACAAGGAGTGCAAGTCGCTGTTCCCCTGCGGCTCGCCGCTGGAGACGACGCGGGGCTGGGAAGACAAGCTCGCGGGCAACGCCGTCAAGGCCAAACAGCTGCTGACGGAAGCCGGCTACGATGGAACGCCGATCGTGCTGATGCACCAGACCGACATCGCCGGACACAACAACCTCGCCACCGTGGCCAAGCCGCAGCTCGAGAAGGCCGGCTTCAAGGTCGATCTGCAGTCGATGGACTGGCAGACGCTGGTCGGGCGCCGCGCCAAGAAGGATCCGCTGAGCGCCGGCGGCTGGAGCGCCTTCTTCACCTCCTGGGCCGCCGTCGACGTGCTCGATCCGGTGGCGGCGGCATTCCTCAACGCGTCCTGCGACAAGGCGACGTTCGGCTGGCCGTGCGATCCCGAGCTCGAGAAGCTGCGCGACGCCTTCGCCAAGGAGACCGACCCGGCGAAGCAGAAGGAAATCGCCGCCGAGGTCCAGGCGCGCGCCGCCGTGTATCCGACGCACGCCCCCCTCGGCCAGTTCACCACGCCGACCGCCGTCGGTCGCAAGGCCTCCGGCCTGCTGCCGTCGCCCGCCCTGGCGCTGTGGAACGTCGAGAAGAAGTGACCGCGACCCGAAGATTGCCAGCTCCCGACCCTGCCCTTATGGTTTTCGTGTTCTCAGGGCAGGGTGAAACTCCCTACCGGCGGTATGCAGCGCGAGCTGCGAGCCCGCGAGCGCCTTCCGCAGGGAAGGGTCAGCAGATCAGGTGCGAGGCCTGAGCCGACGGTCATAGTCCGGATGAAAGAGAACGTGTGTCCCGCTGCTTCGCGCCGAGCAGCGGGTCCGCGCGTGATCGCCTTGGGTGACGTGTCTGTTCGCCAAAGGAGATTGCCATGACACAAGCCCGCTACGCCTTCGTCAAAGCCAGGTGGCACGCCGACATCGTCGACCGTGCGCTCGACGGATTCCTCGAACTGATTCCCGCGGAGCAGGTCGACGTGTTCGACGTGCCGGGCGCGTTCGAGCTGCCGCTGTTCTCGCGCGACCTCGCGGCAACGGGCCGGTATGCCGCCGTCGCTGCTGCCGCCTTCGTGGTCGATGGCGGAATCTATCGCCACGACTTCGTGGCCCAGGCGGTCGTCGATGGGCTGATGCGCGCCGGGATGGACACGGGCGTGCCCGTCCTGTCGGTGTCGCTGACACCGCATCACTACCAGGAGACCGACCACCACACTCAGATCTTCCGCGCGCACTTCGTCGAGAAGGGCCGCGAAGCCGCGCGCGCCGCGCTGATGATCGGCAAAGCCCGCGCTTCCATCGCGGCGTAGGCGGCCGACGGTAGATCAGGCGGGAACGTAGGCCAGCCGGATCACGTCCTCGCCGATCCGGTCGTGGGTCATGAGGCGAAGCGGCGGCCGGGGGCCACCAAAGTAGGGTGTGCCGTGCCCGAGCACGACCGGGTGCAGGTAGATCCGGTACTCGTCGATCAGGCCGAGTCCGGTGAGGCTTTGCGCCAGGGTCGGGCCGGCGACTTCGATCTCGCCCTCGTGCTCGGCCTTCAGCCTGGGGATCGCGTGCTCGAGATCGCCCCGGATGAGCGTGGCGTTGGGGCCGACCGAGTCCAGCGAGCGCGAGACCACCCATTTCGGCTGCCGCCGCCACGCCGCCGCAAAGGCGCGTCGATCGTCATCCCAGTCCGGCTGATCGTCGTCCCAGTAGCGCATCAGCTCGTACACGTGGCGGCCGTAGACACTGCCCGCCTGCGCCTCCGCCTCTTCGATGAAATGGCGGAAGAGCGCCGGGCTCGGCCCGAACGACATATGGTCGACATAGCCGTCCAGCGACTGGTTCATGCCGAAGACGAGTCTGGCCACTCCGTTTCCTTTCCTCGAGCGTGTGCCGTCAATCCAGCCTGACGCTGATGCCCTTCACCTCTCGGCATTCAGCGTTTCGAGCTTCTGCGAATCGACAATTGCAAAACCTTGTTCCGCAGCGCCCCCAGGAGCGGGTCGGCAAGACGCAGAAGGCTGCCGGAAGAATCGCCGTCGCTTCGGCCGCCGAGAGAGGGGTCGAGACGAGACAGGAATTCCCGAATGACAATCTTGCCGTAGGCGTCGTTCAGATGATCCCAGTCGGGCGTCGTCCAGGTCGGGTGGCGATATTCCTTCTTCGACAGAAGGGGCGAGGCGAGAGTCGCCTTGGGCTGCTCCAGCACCATCACATTTTCAGCGGCCAGGCGGCGGCATGCCTCGTCATAGGCTGCGCGAAGAGACGGTGCATCGGTCGCTGCAGCGGCCATTTCAACGCCCTCCGGGGAATTGTCCAACGTCAGGATGATTTCGGAGGGGGCAGGGGTGGGCGCCAGCCAGATCACCTTGTCGGTGATCTGGCGGAGCTTGCCGACGGTGGCCATTGCCAGTGAGGCGTTCAACAGGTCGACAATGGTATCCTGGAAACAGGCGTCGGAAACCAGGTGAAACCTGCCTCCCTCTCCCGTGTGAGCATCGGCCCGCCATCTTGAGTAGAGTCCGGCGACGGTCCTCACCCCGCATCCCAGGCCCACGACACAAAGCGCGTCGTAGTCGGCTGCGACCAGCTCGCGCCGGCCGCCAGAGGTGATCTCGACCCATCGCGCGACCTCCTCGCTCTTGAAGACGAGCCGGTCGCCCTGCGGTTCGCAGCACTCCAGGTGCCCTCCCGGTGCGCCGAAGAAAACGAGATCGACGTCGGGATAGGCCTTGCCGAGTGAATTCCAGGCGCGCTTCCAGTTGAAAAGATGAGAGTTGCCCAGCAGGGCAATGCGGATCATCGGGAGAAGGCATCGAGAAGGATGTCCTCGCAAACCGCGTCGGAAGCCGGGGCCCCGGGCGTACGTCCCTCCGCGCGGCCCTCGCCCTTCTCGCTGGCGGGCCCGCCCGGAGCGTCCGCAACGGCAGCGACGGACGCTTGCGCGAGGCCCGGTTGCGCCTCGAAGAAGATCCGCATCACCGCCTCCACGCCCGGCTCGGTGATCTGTCGTGCGTCATCCGAATGGAACGCGCCCCGCGTGGAGGCGCTGGAGAGGAGGTCGAAGGACGGAAAATAGTCGACGTTCTCGAACGCCTCGGCCAGCTTTCCGGCCACCGCACGCAGCACCGACTTCGAATAGGTCGTCGCGACGAGGACGTGTTTGTCGCTGGCCGTGGCCGCGAGCGGAACCGGCGAGACGGTGAGCAGGAACTTCAGCCCGGGATTCCGCTTCATCGCGAACCGGCGGAACTTCACGAAGTCCTGGTACACCTCGAGGAAATCGAAGTTCCTGAAGGCGTGCACTTCGGGTTGATAGGAGCCGGCAATCGTACCCGGTGCGGTCGGATACACCGTGCCCGACTCCCTGTGGGTCCAGGCTTCCGTAAGGCCGAGCGTGAAGACGAAGACATCTGCCTTGGAGAACAGGGTTCGCACCCGGGCGAGATGCTGCACGCGGTGTCGCCTCACAGCCTCGGCGGAAGGCAATCCTGCGGGTTCGACCCCGATCCGCATCGCATCGAAGAAGCGGCCGTCCCGTTCCCAGACGGCATCGGACGGCGCGAACCGGCCAAGGGCTTCCTCGGTGAGTTGCAGGAGATGGCGAACCGTATAGATGTTGCCGTATCGGGCCGAATAGATGCCGTAGCCGTATTTGGCGGCGTTGGCCGCGGACAGGCCGGGAGGGCCCCGCTCGAGGTCGACGACGATGGCCTTCCTTGCGCGCAGATATCGGGAAATATGCTGGGCGAAGCAACTGCCCGCGGTCGCAATACGCGTTTCCCGGGCGAAACTGAACTTTGGCTGCCATAATCCGGAGACGGTCTCGGGAGACCGCCGGGACACGGCTCCCTTCCAGAAATTTCTGGCAGGGAGGTCGGCGTATGGCGAGGTCATCGGGCGATTCGATCTCGTTCGGAGGGCGCCTTGTTCGTTGCCGCGATCCCTAGTCGAGCCGGACGCTGATGCCTTCCAGTCCCTTGCCCGACGCGGGATAGCGCACCATCACCTCGGCATCGTGGCCGGGGATCACCATCTCGACCCGGCCGTCGGCCAGCTTCTTCAGCTTGTCGTAGCCCGCCAGCATGTCGGCGACCGAGTAGACGATCGAGAACAGCTTGTCGTTGTTGACGCCCCAGAAATAGTGGCTGGCGTCGGAGGCCAGCACGAGCCAGCCGTTGCGCGTGTTGATGCGCACCGACTGGATGCCCGCGGTGTGGCCGCCGATCAGGTGCAGCGAGATGCCGGGCTGCAGCTCCTCGTCGCCGTCGTGGAACACCAGGCGGCCGCCGTACAGCGCGCGCACCATGCCGACGATGTCCTCGCACTCGTAGGCGTGGCGGAACGGTCCCTTGCACATGTGGCGGCCGGTGGCGAAGTTCATCTCCTTGTCCTGGAGATGGAAGCGCGCCTTGGGGAAGCGGTCCCAGTTGCCGATATGGTCGTAGTGGAGGTGGGTGACGATGACGTCCTCGATCTCCTTCGCGTCGATGCCGATCTCACTCAGCAGGTCGGCGGGATTCTTCTTCACCTCGCGGCCGCGCTGCTTGCCCACCGTGGCGTTGAAGCCGGTGTCGATGACGATCGGCTTGCCGCCGATCGTGCGGTGGCCGCTCTCGTCGAGGGGGATGGCGACCCAGACGAAATAGTCCATCGGGAAGTCGGCGTCGTGCGGGTCGGGGTTGATCTGCACTTCCCATGCCTTGCGCGGCAGGTGGGCATACTTGACCGCATGCACCTCGTAGATCGGCGTCGAACGCATCTTTGTTTCCTTCCCGGCGGGTTCGTTGGCGGGACCCTAGCGCGCCGGCCGGCTCCGGCGCTATAGTGGCGAGATGGCCCGCACGGACCTCCTTGGACGGCGAATTAGCACCACGGTTTGCACTGCAAACCGTTGCGTTGCCGCGTTCGCCTGTCATTCGTCCAAGGATTCATCCGATGTCTGCCGTTCTCTCCCTCAAGCGTAGCAATTCCGCCGTCCGTTACTGTTTCGAGGCCGACGCCGAGCCCGGCGTGCTGCCGCGCGCGCTCGAGCTGATCGCCAAGCGCGGCCTCGTCCCGGCCCGCGTCTTCGCCCAGGCCGACGGTGACGGACTCACCGTCGAGATCGAAGTGGAAGGGCTGGAGCCGGCCGTCGCCGAACATGTCGGCCGCTCGCTCGGCCAGATCGTCGGCGTGCGGCACGTGTTCTGAACTGGAACTCCGTCGGTCTTCGCAGACACGACCTCACCCTGAGGAGCGCTCCGCAGGAGCGCGTCTCGAAGGGTGGGCACGAGCACCACGCATGCGGCCAATCCTTCGAGACGGCCGCTGCGCGGCCTCCTCAGGATGAGGTGGGGCGAGGCTGAGCCGGCGGTCGCTTCACTCCGTGAACGTGATCTTGTTGTCGCGGATCACCTTGCCCCAGGTCTCGACCTCGCCCTTGGCGAAGTCGTTCATCTGGCCCGGGGTCCAGTCCTTCAGCACGATGCCGAGCTGGTTGGCACGGGCGACGACGGCTTCCATCTTGCCGACCTTGCGCATCGCGGCGTTGAGCTTGTCGACGATCGGCTGCGGCGTGCCGGCCGGCGCGAACAGGGCGAACCAGCCGTCGAGGATGAAGCCCGGCAGGCCCGCTTCGGCGGTCGTCGGGATGTCGGGAAAGGCCGGCAGGCGCGTGTCGCTGGCCAGCGCCAGCGCCTTCAGGTTGCCGTTGCGGATGTGGCCGGAGACGGCGGGCGGCGTCACGATCAGCAGTTCGACCTGGCCCGCCACGATGTCGGCGGTCGCCGGTCCCGACCCCTTGTAGGGCACGTGCACCAGATCGAGGCCGGCCGCCTTGTTCAGCAGCACGCCGCCGAGATGCGGCACCGAGCCCGCGCCCACCGAGGCGTAGTTCAGCTTGCCGGGATTGGCCTTGGCGTAGGCGATGAAGCTCTTGAGATCGTCGACCGGCACCTTCTTGGCGACCACGATGACGTGCGGCGCCATTGCGCCCATGGCCACGCCCACGAAATCGTCGGGCTTCCAGTTGAGGTCCTTGATCAGCGCCGGGTTGGCCGAATGGTAGGCCGAATACTGCATCAGCAGCGTGTAGCCGTCGGGCTTGGCGCGGGCGACGAGGGCCGTGCCGATATTGCCGTTGCCGCCGCCCTTGTTGTCGACGAGGACCTGCACGCCCAGCTCCTGGCTCAGCAGGTCGGAATAGAGCCGCGCGACGAGATCGGTGCCGCCGCCCGGCGGCGCCGGGATCACCATGGTGATCGGCTTGTCGGGATAGTTGGCTTGGGCAAAAGCGGTGCCGGCGAGGGCGGTCGTGGCGAGGCCAGTGGTCGCGAGGGCGACGAAGCTGCGGCGTCTCATGGGGCGTTTCATGGGTAGTTCCTCCTCCAGGTTTGCTTGAGTTCCGGCCGTTGGTCGGCCCTGCGGGCGATGGCGAAGAGCCGGGGCGCTTCGCCTTCGAACCAGCCGCGCTTGGGGCGCCAGCGGGTCATGACGTTGATGTAGATGTCGAGGGCGGAGAAGCGCTCGCCCAGGAACCACGGCGCGCCGGCCTCGCTCTCGACCTGGCGCCACAGGCGCTGGGCATAGGCGTCGGCGGCGGCGCGGAACGGATCGCGCGCGGCGTTCACCGCGACGAAGCGCGCCGGATCGTCGGCATAGGTGAAGGTGGGATAGATGTTGGCCACCAGGAACACCAGCCAGCGCAGGAACTTCTGCCGCTCCGGCGCGCCCGGCCCCGGCACCAGCTGCTCGCTGCCGGTGACGTCGGCCAGCAGCAGGGTGATCGCCGCGCTCTCGCTCATCACGCTGCCGTCGGGCATCACCAGGGTCGGCACCTGCGCCAGCGGATTGACCTTCTGCAGCCGGGCCTTGGCGTCGGGGTCCTTGAACAGATCCCCGACCGTCTCATAGGCGAGGGGCAGCCCGTACCAGTCGAGCTGCGCCTCGACCAGGGCCGAGCCCCAGCCCGGCCGGCCCCACAGCGTGTAGCCGCCGCTCACCGACCCGGCCCTACGGCTTCTGCAGCGGCTGGATCAGGGACGAGGTGTCCCAGCGGCCGCCGCCGCGCGCCTGCACCCGCTCGTAGAACTGGTCGACCAGCGCGACCAGCGGCATGCCGGCCTTCTGGCGCTTGCCCTCGGCCAGCGCGATGCCCAGGTCCTTGCGCATCCAGTCGACGGCGAAGCCGTAGTCGAACTTGCCGGCGACCATGTTCTGCCAGCGATTCTCCATCTGCCAGCTCTGCGCCGCGCCCTTGGAGATGGCGCCCAGCGCCTTCTCCATGTCGAGCCCGGCGCGCTGGCCGAGGTTCAGCGCCTCGGCCAGGCCCTGCACGATGCCGGCGATGCACATCTGGTTCATCATCTTGGTGATCTGGCCCGAGCCCGACGGGCCGATCAGCGTGACCGCCTTGGAGAAGGCGTCGGCCACCGGCTTGGCGCGCTCGAACGGCGCGGCATCGCCGCCGCACATCACGGTGAGCTGGCCGTTCTCGGCGCCCGCCTGGCCACCCGAGACCGGCGCATCGATGAAGTCGATGCCGAGCTTCCGGCCCGCTTCATGGAGCTCGCGCGCGATGTCGGCCGAGGCGGTGGTGTTGTCGAAGAAGATGGTGCCCTTGCCCATGCCGGCAAACGCGCCGTCGGGCCCCAGCACGACCGAGCGCAGATCGTCGTCGTTGCCGACGCAGCAGAACACGATTTCCTGGCCGGCGGCGGCCTCCTTCGGCGTGCGAGCGGCCTTGCCCTTGTGCTTCTGCGTCCAGGCCTCGGCCTTGGCGAAGGTGCGATTGTAGACCGTGACCTCGTGGCCCTTGGCGGCGAGATGCCCCGCCATCGGGAAGCCCATCACGCCCAGTCCCAGAAATGCCACCTTGGCCATCGTTCCCTCCCGCGAAATCCGCCCCGTCCGAGGGGCGGCGGCGATCATAGAGGCAAAATGGGGCCATGCCAGAGGGTGTGAAGTGGGGGGCGGAAGGGACCGCAGTCGTTAGCGGGATCCAGCCGCCGTCCGGCGGGCTACTTCGCGTCCTCTGCCAGCGTCTGCGCCACGATGGCGTTGGCATGCCCGTGGCCCATTCCGTGGTCGTTCTTCAGCATCGCGACCAGTTCCATATGCTTCGCGGGAAGTGCCTGACGGACCAGGGCCTGCCACTCGTGGATAGGACGCCCGTACTTCTTTTCGATCGACGGAAAGTAGGAGGCCGGTCCCTTGACGACTTTATCGGTCATGATTGTTCTCCCTCCACTCCCGCTTTCCGGGGCATGTGCTGATAGCCACCTTTGCCACGTGATCGACCCTTCCCCTTTCGAGCGTCACGGGAGCCGGCCTACCGATCGTCCGCTTACGGTGACCTACAGGCCCTTCTGAGCAAGTACTGCAACCGAAGAGTTCCCAGCGGCAGCTATTGCTAGCTGCAGCTCTTCGGCGGAGCGCAGGATTTTCCCTGCCTGCTCGACGCTCTTTGTATCCGTAGCCGGGTTTTCCAGAGATTCTAAGGCGACCGCAAGCAGTCGATTCTTAAGCGGTCCCGCGACCTTGGCAAGATCGGCCGCGCCTCGACTTCCCAAGTCGAATTGAGCGTCGGGTAGTGCAACCTTGATTAGGTTTTGCACACGCGCTGCGTCCCACATACCCGAAACATCCATGCCTCCCTTTACTGCGATCAACATCATCATTGGAAGGAAGATGATGCTTCGATAGGCGTCGAACATGGCCCACACGAGTGGCGGCACGAACAATTGTTGCCTCTCGATCCGATAGTGGGGGTTGTCCGGCTCACTAAGTTCAGCAAAAGGGGGTGCCATATTAAGGAACGAGTCGATGATCGCCGCTCCATTGGGGCTGTCTCTTGCCACCTTGGACAATGTGTCAAAGCCAATAGCGGCGCACATTACGGAAAGATTATGATACGCGTGCATGTACGCTACGGCGGCCCATACGCTTTCCAGCGCCTCAATACGTTTTTTGTCCAACAACACATGGCGTGCGGCCATGCCAGACAGCGCCCCCGATTGCAGTGCTTCAATCTTAAGACGATGCTGGGTGAGGGCGTCCTTAAGCACCTCCTCTTGCCGTTTGTATTCGGCCTTTGCCGCTTCTAAGCGTTCGTCGAACTGGTGGTTCACCCACCGCGCAGCATAGTGGCGGAAGGCGAAAGCAATACACGCCAGTATGGCGGCGGCCAGTGCTGACGACGCTAGTGCGTCTAGGAAGAATGTTCCCAACGTCATGTGCCGTACAGCGTACCGTGATTTCATGCGTGTGTAATGTCGTCCGGAAGCATGCCGGTATCGTCAGCATCATCTAGTGGCCAGCAGTGCTGGCGTCTCCGCGCCAGCCAAATGAGCTTCAAGCGCGGACGAATAGCACCAGCACCGCCGCGACGCCGGTCAGCAGCGGCGGCGGAGCGAGCGGCCAGGCGCGGCGGTAGAGCGCGGCGTCGGTGGCTCGCCGCCCACCCGGAAGCGAGGGCTTCTCGTGGCTGTTTCTCAGTTCGGGCCCGGGCCGAGCTTCAGGTTGCGATTCTCGATCTCGGGCCGGAGCTTGATCATCACCTCCGTCGCCGCCTTGAGCGCCATCGTCTGCGCCACGCTCATGGTCTCGGACAGGAGGGTCGGCATTTCCCGGATCACCTTGCGTCCCACCGGTGTGTCGTAGAACGCGGCGATCTGGGCCAGTTCCTCGGCCGTGAAGCGCTGCGCATAGAGAGAGACGATGGCATCCATCAGCGCCGGCAGATACTTGGCGTACTCCGCGCGCATGAGATCGACCACTTCGCCGATCTGCGCCGCACGGGCGGGATTGAACCTCTCCAGGGCGGCCCTTTGCTGCTCCTCGACGGCCTTCGCGACCTGCAGACCGAGTTCGGAGGCGTTGGACCTTTCGAAGACGATCCGGGCCTGGGCCAGCGCTGCCGGATCGACGGGCTTCGCCTCCTGGGCTAGGGCGGTCGTCGCGACCGAAAAGGCGAGGGAGAGAGACAGGGCGAGTCGGCGCATGATTTCCTTCACTTCCCGAGGGCCCGCAGGACCGTTCAGGGTGCCCGGGTGCACCGCATCGGCGGGGCGCCGTATCCCCACGTCACCACGGCCGTGCCCTCCTTCTCGGTGAAGGTTTCGTTCCGGCCGACATATCCCGCCTCCGGTCCGGCGGACTGGCGGAACATCAGCGACGTCGCGTCGCCGCGCTCGGCGATCAGCGTCTTCGGGTCCGTCGGGAAGAACGTCACGACGAGCTCGTTGCGGCGGTCGCCGTCGCAGAAGAAGGTTGCCGGACCGCTGCCGGCCACCAGTCGATAGCGGGCCTGGAGCGAGGCAATTCGCTGCCGGTACTCGGCTTCGACGCAGGACCGCTTGTCGTTGCTCTTCCAGCAGTCGTTGCGCCCCCGGATCCAGCCGATCTGCTCGGCCTTCAGGGTAGGCGGGTGTTCGTTGACGGCCTTCCGGGTCGCCGCCGCATAGACCTCGGCCAGCTTGCGATCGAGCGACGACAGGGCGGCATCCGAGCAGACCAGCTTCTCGATGCTGCCGTCGCGCGCCTTGGTGCAGTCGAAGGAGGGGCTGTCCGCCTGGGCCAGGGCGGTCGTCGCGAAGGAAAGGGCGAGGGCGAGAGACAGGGCGAGGCGGTGCATGGGTTCCTTCACGTTCCGAGGGCCAGCAGCACCAGCACCGCCGCGACGCCGGTCAGCAGCGGCGGCAGGGCCAGCGGCCACGCGCGACGGTAGAGTACGGCGTCGGAGGTCGAGAGGGCGAGGATCGCGGCGCCCATCGAGACGCGGATCGGCGACAGCATGGTGAGGTTGGCGGTGACGCTGTTCTGGACCGCGGCGATCCAGGCCGGGTCGAGGGCGAGGGCATGGGCCAGCGCGGTCTCCATCGGCATCAGCATGGCGTTGGCCGCAGCACCACTGCCGGTCAGGAAGCCGCCGACCGCGGCGAACAGCGGCACGCCCAGCGCCGCGCCGCGTCCCGCGACCGCCCGCAGCGCCTCGGCGATCGAGGTCGCCATGCCGGAGCCGACATAGAATTCGGCCATCACCACGAAGGCGAGGGTCACGGCACAGGCGCGCCAGGCGCCGCGCGCCGCTTCGGCCGCGACCTTGGCCAACGGGGCGCGCGCCATCAGCACCACGGCGAGGCCGATCGCCAGCAGCCAGAAGCCCGGCGCGTAGAAGGGCGCGAAGGCCGGCTGGTTGTCGAACGGGCGCATCGCCCACAAGGGCTTCAGCAGGTCGCGCAGCGGCGCCACCAGGCGGGTGGCGCAGAGCGCCAGGGTCAGCGCCACATAGGGCGCGGCGGTGCGCAGGGTGGTGCGCAGCCGCGCGCCGTCGGGCCGCTCGTCGCGCCAGAAGCGCACGGCCAGCAGCAGGGCGGTCGGCGCGGCGGCGGCGATTTCCACGTCGCTGAAGCGGTTGGCGAGCCAGACCAGCGCCAGCAGCGCCGCCGTCCACAGGAGATCGTCGAGCTTCTGCAGCGCCGGCACCGCGACGCCGGCCTCGCGCGCGAAGCGCCAGTAGAGCAGGAGGTACATCGCGTGGATCGGCACCTGCAGCACCGCCGAGCTGAGGCCGAGCTGCCCGGGCGTCAGGCCGGCCAGGGTGGCGCCCACGGTGGTGCCGATGGCCAGCGCGCCCCACGGCACCAGCGACTGGCTGTAGAGGCCCAGCAGCAGGGCGGGCATGCCGCCGATCCCCAGCCGCCGCAGCGCCGCCAGCGCGATGATGTAGCCCACGCCGAAGCCGGTCACCGATTCGGCGAAGGGCGCCAGCAGGAAGCAGACCGAGAACAGGCGGCGCGGCGAGGCCTCGAGCGTGCCGGCGCCCAGCGCCCCGCCGCGGGCCAGGGTGGCGCGATGGAAGAAGACGCCGGTGACGATGATGGCGATCACGTGCCAGGACAGCCACAGGCCCGCCGGCACCTCGCGGCGGAACAGCAGCGCCACCGCGGCCGGTCCCTCCGCCTGCAGGACGAGCGTCGCCGAGGCGGCGAGGGTGGCCGCCAGCCCCGCCAGGCCCGCGACCAGCGCGCTGGCGCGGCCCGAGGCCAGCAGGCCCAGCACGAGGAGGAGGGGCAGGAGCGAGAGCAGCGTGGTCATGGCGGCCGTTCTATAGCCTTCCCGCGCGCCGCATGCTTCGGTTTCGGCCGAAAGGTGGCGCCGGTCGGGGCGGCCGGGGGCGAAACGGCGCCTTGCGCCCGCGCCCCCTTTCCCTTAAACCCGCCGCCATTGCCCCGATAGCTCAGCTGGTAGAGCACGTCATTCGTAATGATGGGGTCGGCGGTTCGATTCCGTCTCGGGGCACCATTTTCCATCCGGCCTGGTTCTTTGTCGTCCGCGCTCGTTCGCCGACCACTCAGAACGCTCGTAAAATCAGGATTTGAGCGTATATTTGCGCTCGACGCCGTTCGCGGCCGTCCGAGGGAATCCGGCTTCTCTGGGTACACTGTGGGTACGCCTGAAAGGCCGGGTACACTGGCGCTTCGCAGTTTACGAGGGACCTCTCCCATGGATGAACTGAGCGACACCAAAATCCGCAATGCCAAGCCGGCCGACAAAGAATACACGCTCGCTGACGGCCAGGGCCTAAGCGTTGTGGTGCGACCCAATGGGACCAAGCTGTGGCTTTACCGCTACCGTTTCGGCGGCAAACGCAAGAACATGTCCTTTGGCACCTTCCCCGGCGTCGGACTGAAGTCCGCTCGGGAAAAGCGCCACGACGCAGATAAATTGCTCGACCAGGGGCACGATCCGGCCGCAGCGCGCGAGGCGCAGCGAAAGGACGATGAGAATCACAAGCACACCTTTCGAACCGTCGGCGAGGAATGGGTGAGCAAGAAGCTCGAGAAGGAAAACAAGGCCAAAGCGACGATCAAGCGGGAACGCTGGAATCTCGGCCAGCTCAATCGCGAGATCGGCGATCGACGGTTGTGCGAGATCGAGCCACCCGATTTGCTGACGGCGATGCGACGCGTCGAAGCCCGCGGCCGCTACTATACAGTTGGCCGGTTGCGCTCGACGGCCTCGCGGGTCTTCCAATTTGGTATTGGAGCATCGTATTGCAGCAGCGACCCGACCCGCGACTTGAAGCACGCGCTCACCAAGGCCCCCAAGGCGAACCCGCGCCCGGCCCTGACCGACCCGGACGACGTTGGCGACCTGATGCGCCGGATTGAAGTTTACGACGCCAAGAACGGCGGACTAGTGCGCTATGCGCTCAAGCTGATCGCCTTGACCATGGTGCGGCCGGGCGAGCTTCGGCTAGCGGAGTGGACCGAATTCGACGAGGCGAACCGGATATGGCTGATCCCCGCCGAGAAGATGAAGATGCGCGATGATCACGAAGTGCCACTTTCCCGCCAGGCGCTTGCTATCCTTTCGAAGCTGCGGCCGTTGAGCAGCCGATGCCGTTACTTGTTCTCCTACGATGATGATGTGCCTATGTCCGACAACACGCTCAACAAGGCTCTACGGATCATGGGCTACGATACTGCTCCCGGGGGCGACCACTGCGCGCACGGCTTCCGCTCGACCGCGTCGACCTTGCTCAACGAGGAGGGCGCGTTCGACGGCGATGTCGTTGAATCCCAGCTTGCCCATTCCACGGAAGAAAAAAAGCGGCGGCGACGCGACGAGGTGGTGCGGCGCCAACTTGGCAAGGGCGACAAGAATAGGATTCGCGGCATCTATAACCGCGCGGCTTATTGGTCCGAGCGTGTGCGTTTGATGCAGTATTGGGCTGATCGGCTCGACAGCCTTCGCGACGGGCGGCGCTCCGTCTTGCTAAGCGGGTCCGCGGCCTAGCTTGCTCTTGATTCGACCCTGGGCAGCGAGGCGTGAAATTGGTCCACGCTGTCCAGGTCGATCATGGTCTTGCCTCCCAATTTATAGGCCTTGATCCGCTCCTGGGCGATCAATTCGTAAGCCTTGGTCTTTCCGAATTTTCCATAGCGGCAACCGTCCTTGAATTCGACGAGACGACGCTGCTTACCGATGTCATTGTTAATCACGGTTCGCGCAAGTGCGTCGAGAATTTCTGCCATGATCGGATGATCAGGCCGAGCTGCACCAGCGGACTTTTCCATCTCGCGACAAGGTGTTGAAGTGCACCCGCTGGACAGACGGCGTCCGGGGTGACGTTGATCGCGCTCCGGCCGATGTTGTCTTGACGTCATCGAAACGGCTCCCATCGCCTAGTTTTTATCGATCTATGCTTCGATGCTTACCGAGCCAAGAGCCTGAGATGCCGACGCTAACTCCAGCGTGTTATAGAGTGCAATTCGGACGGATCGACCGCCTAAGGCCGACTCATTGCCGCGAGACGGTGGGGCGGAACTGGTAGAGCTGACAGAGAGAGAACATCTATCGTTCGCCAGATTGAGGCTTACATGCGCTAACTTCACTGCATCAAGTGTTGATTCATCTTGGGGGCTAAGGGTGAACATTAAAGCAAACAAGACAGTGCTCGAAGCCATACTTGACTGGTCGGGTGAACGTCCTCTCTGGCAAAGGGATGCGCTGCGCCGGATCGTGATCGGTGGGACTGCCGATGACGCGGCTGTCACCGACGTACTGGCCTTGTGCAAAAAAGAGCATGGGACCGCTGGCATCACGTTGGAAGCGGCGCCGCTCGAAGCGGCACATCTGCCGGCAACCCTCGTGGGCGGTGAAGCGATAGCTCTCGTGAGTGTCGGCGACATTGCCGGTGTGAATCAGCTTGCCCCTGGCCAGACTTTGTCGTTTGAACCGGTCGGGCTCACTATCGTCTACGGGCCGAACGGGTCCGGCAAATCCGGTTATGGGCGCGTGCTCAAGCGGGCCTGCCGCGCCCGCAAAGCCGGCGAGATCATGCCCGATGCCTACAACCCGCCGGCGGCGGGTAAGGCTACAGGCACCTTCACAATCCTTAAGGACGGAACAGCCGAGCCGCCAGTCAGCTGGACGGATGACGGCAAGCCGGACGCGGTGCTGTCGGCAGTCAGTGTCTTTGATCGGGACTGCGGATCGGTGCATGTGCAGGAAAAGAACGAAGTGGCTTTCAGGCCCTTCGGGCTAGATATTCCCGACGACCTCGCGGGTGTGTGCCAGGCGCTCAAGCAAAAGCTAGGCGTTGAAGAAGCGCAGCTTCAGGCTGTGCGTGACCCGGCGTTTGAAAAGCCGACGTGGAACACGTCCACGCCGGTGGGCACGATCATGTCGGCCCTGAGCCATAACACCGACTTGGCGGCGTTCGAGAAACTTGGCGAGATGACCGCCGATGAACGCGCAAGGCTAGCGCGCCTTGATGAGGACCTTCTGAAGAACCCGGCGGACGCCGCCGCCGAACAGCGGCTCTTTGCCGGCAACGTGCGGCAACTGATAGCGACCTTGGACAGGATCGCCACCACCTATGCCGACAAGCCGCTGGTCGGACTTAAGGCACTGGCCGACGCGGCAAGAGCTAAGCGGGCAGCGGCCAATCTCGCCGCGCGCGATACGTTCGACGGCCTTGCCATTCCCGGCGTCGGCGCGGAAACGTGGCGGACCTTGTGGGAAGCGGCGCGCTGCTATTCTGAACAAACAGCTTATCCCGGCTCTCCTTTCCCGCCTGCGGGGGATGAAGCGTGCATCCTTTGCCATCAGGCGCTCAGCGCCGAAGCCAAGAGCCGCATGGGCGGTTTCGAGGCGTTCATCCAGGCTGATGCCGAGTCGCAGGCGGCCAGCGCCGAGCAGGAATTTTGCGACGCGCTTGCAGCGTTCCAAACGCGCAAGCTGGATGTGCGCGTGATGGCGCAGGCGCGGCAGCGCATAGCGCTTCAACATGCGAACCTCGCCCGCAACGTCCTGCGCCTCGTTGCCAGCGCGGATTTGCGGCGCCTTAAATGCCTCCGCGCGCTTTCGTCTCCTGACGCGCTCGTGCTACCGCCGCTCGCGCCTTCGCCGAAGGCCGAACTGGAGACGCTGGCGGGCACGCTTGAAGCCTATGCCGTGGAGCTTGATGAAGCTGCCGGCATGGAAGGCCGCAATAAATTGTTTCTGGAACGCGACGCTCTGAAGGACCGAGCCGCCGTCCCTGACATGCTTGAAACCGCAAAGAAAGAAATAAAGCGCCTCGACGATCTGCGGATTCTGCGCGCCTGCATCGCGGACACAGCGACAAACGCCATCACCAAGCTCGGGAATGACATCGCTGACAACGTCATCACCCCGAAGATGCGCGACCAGTTCCAGTCGGAAATCGTCCGTCTCGCGGCCGAAAAAGTGCGCGTGGAAATCGTGCGGTCAGGCGGGCGGTACGGCTCGCCCAATTATCAGGTGCGCCTCTTTGCCAACCCGAAAGCCAAGGTCCACATGGTCCTGAGCGAGGGTGAGCAAACATGCGTCGCCCTCGCTGCGTTCCTCACCGAACTGGCAACGGCGTCCCATAAA
The DNA here is from genome assembly GCF_030651995.1 of Reyranella sp. Lineage (GTDB taxonomy): Bacteria > Pseudomonadota > Alphaproteobacteria > Reyranellales > Reyranellaceae > Reyranella. The sequence continues at coordinate 42,206 of NZ_JAUSBN010000030.1, read as the reverse complement.
TCCGCGCTCGTCTTTGATGACCCGGTGACATCGCTCGATCATCGCTGGCGCGAAAAAGTGGCGGAACGGCTGGTCGAGGAATCCAAGGCGCGCCAGATCATAGTCTTTACCCACGACATGGTGTTTGTGAACGACCTGCACGACAAGGGTGTCCGCGAGGGCCTTCCCATGAAGCTTGTCAGCCTGGCACGCGGCCCTGCCGGCACAGGCATCGTCAGCGAGGGATTGCCCTGGCAGCATGCCAGCATCCGCGACCGGATCGACAAGCTGGAAAAGGCGGCAAGGGAAGCGCGCAAGCTCTATGACGCGAACGATGAAGAAGGATATCGCGACAGCGCCGTGAAGATTTACGACCGGCTCCGGGCAACGTGGGAGCGCGGGCTCGAAGACGTGGCCTTTGCCGGGGTCATCCACCGGCACCGGGACTACATCGACACCAAGAACCTGAAAAGGGTCACGGTCATTGAAGGCGCGGATGTGGAAACCTTCCGCAAGAACTTCAAGAAATGCAGCGACTTGGTGGAGGCTCATGACCCGTCGCGCGCGCGAGACGGGTCCGTCCCTCCACCCGATGATATTCTCGCCGATGTCAATATCCTCGCCGACTGGGCGGAATCGATCAGGACAAGGCAGAATGCCCTTGCTTGATAGCCTTCGCAAAACAGGTGTTCGCCGTGAAGGCGGAGGCGGACAGAAGGGCGGACCCGGGATCTTCGACGAAGACCGGAGACGCGCTCGGCGCGCCCTATTCCTACAACAGCCCGACGATCCGGCTCGTCGCGACTGTGCCGAGCCGGAACAAGGCTTGCCGCTGTGCCGAAGCCTGCCGCCACGAACGCGCCAAGTCTGAATCCCACGGCGTGACAATCAACTCGAATGAGCCGTCCGCCAGACGGCGAAACATAACAGCCGTGTCAGCATACTCGAAGCCGCCCTGTGCAGCGGTCGGCAAATTGATGCGCTCCATACGATTATTGCCGTGCCATGTCAGACGGCGGTCGTTCCATGCGCGCGCACCGCTGCGAAGAACCGGCTCCCCGATCGTCAAATTGTGGGGGTAGTCGTATTGCGTGAACACGAAACCGAAAAACCTGTGACCGCCGCGCGGCAGTTCAAGCTGGTTGCGTGACCCGCCTTGCAGGTCTTCGCCGTGAATCCACATCGCGCTGTAGTTTGCGGGATTAACAGCGCCTGTTTCTATGGCGACCCTGAACAAGGGTAGCCGGCCAACATCTATCGGTGTGGGCGGCGCTACGGGCTGCGCTTCCTGTTCTATTTCTGCCGGCGGCGGTTGCGCCTGCCGCAGCGCCGCATACGCCTGTAGCAATTCCTCAGTCAGCGGCGTCGTATCAAAACGCGCGCTCGCCATAGCGGCATCGATAGATGCGCGCGGAACATCCTGCTGAAGCCACGCGGCCTCCGTGTTCACGCTGAACCCGCGACTGGTGAGATTCGCAGATCCGATCAGCGCGCTACAGCTCTGCGCGTTCCTGCCGAACGTGTAGAGCTTGGAGTGAAAGGCCCGCAGCGGCATCAATGATCCCTGGGCAAGCCTTTGTGCCCCCGAGACATACACGGTCGCATTTCCTGACTCCTGCCAACGGCGCAGGGCTTGCGGCTCGGTGAGGCCGAAGTCGAATGATGTTACCAGCGACTTTGGCATGGCGGCAAACGCCGCAGGGGTGACGGAATCGGCGAGCGCGTTAAGCAGGATACTGGCGCCGCCGAGCGTGACATAGGCTGATGCCACGCGCACGTCGGTCGCGCCCCCCGCGATCATATCGACAACGGCATTGCGAATATTGGCAGGCGTCGCGGCATTCTGTACGATCAGCACGCGTCACCCTTCCTCGATCACATCTGAATCGATCGTTGCCGTCGGAGTCGCGTCCAATACAAGCGCAGCGATTGTTTCAAGCTGCGGCAACAGCGGCGACGCTTCGAGCAGCGCGCGCAATTTCCGGCGGCGGGCCGGCAGGGCCTTTGCGGGATCGCTCAAATAAGCGTCTGTCGTGCAATGACCGGCGGCAAGCGCAGCAAGGTCCTGTGCCAGATCGGCGATCTTCTTATGATCGTCATTGCCGGAGTCGTAAGCGGGCATCATTCGGTATGGCAGCGTATGGAGATGCCGTTCGCCGAAATCCCCCTTCGGGTTGAACGCGAGGGTGGCGTTGGTCAAGGCCACGCTGTTGAGCATGCCGACCTGGAACCACGCTTCCCGCTCATCCGTGACGACCTTCCAGTAGAGGGTCTGGTCAACGACAATATCCTGCGCCTGCGCGAGCGGAGCGCACGCGGCACATATGATCTTGCCGCCGGCACCGGCCAGTATGAGATACCCGTCCGCACCGAAGACCTGCTTGGACAGCTTGCCCCTCTCATCGACGCGCTCTTGCAGCGATTTCCCTTTTCCGACCGTCTTGAGCTTCGCATTTATCGCCGCGAAGCGCCGCGCGGTCTGAGTAAATCCCAGCCGCCGGATTTCAGACTCGTCGAGAATGCTCCACGTACCATCTGGCGCGCGCAGCGCCGGCAGGGCCAGGCGAGCACGATGGACGCCGAGAACAAACGGAAGCAAGTTTTCCGACTGCGCCATACGGAAGATGAAGCGGGGGGCGACATGGCCCGGAAAGCGTTCGGCGGCCATTTCCTTGGCTGATTTGATCGTAAAACCCCAGGGGGACGCGCGTGTCGGCGTATCGACACGGTACTCCGCTCCTGAATCCTGGATGATGTCGACGCACACGGCTGTGCGCGGCATGAGATCGGCCCCCTGCTGCGGCAAACGTCCTCCGCCACCGGTCGCCGCCGGACTGCCGCCCTTTTCGAGCACCCATGCGCTTCGGGCCGTGCCAATATTGCGGATAGAAAGATCGGCGCTGTCCAGTCCCGCGCCTGTCGCGACGAGACCGGCAAAGGCAGGTCGTGGAAGCCCGGTCGTGTCCATCCTCTTACGGCCGATCAGCGCCGCACCGGGATATTTGAAGGTTCCGGGCGCGACCTGCCACACCTCGGCAATGTCGAATGGCACGGGGCGTTCGCTGTTCAGGAATTCGTGCTGCCGCAGTCGCTCGTGATGATTTCCGTTCAGCACCGTACCCGGCACAAGGCAGGCGACGGAGGCATCCGGCCCGAGATACCGGTCGATGGCATGAAGCAGATGCATCGTTCCCAGCTCAAGATGGAGAAATGACTGCCCCGCAGGCTGGATTCCGTAGAGCTTGGCTCTGCCTTTGAGCAGGTTCCTGTATGGATTATCGGCCAGCCCGCTCATCGCCAGCCACGGCGGATTGGAAACAAGCCCGTTAAAGTGGCCGGTCAAAAGACCCGGCCTGTATGTATTCCGCAGGATGAAGGCCCAAATGCCGTTGCGCCCGGCGACGGCCAGTTCGGCCATGCGATGCGCCAGCGGGTAAAGCGCGGCAGAGAGTTGTTTGTGAAGCTCCGGCGACAGGCTGACGCTGAAAGCCGCGATGGCGCCGTCGAGAAAGCTGTCGGCGTCCGCCTTGCTGAAACCCGCAACCGTGCCACGCCGCTGCGCTTCGCGCGCTTCGTCGTAGGCCCAGTCAACGATACGGTCGAAAAAGTCGCGATATGCCGGCTGCACCAGCGCCGTCGGCAGCTGAATCGTCGTACCGTCAAGCGACACGGGAATCATATCGCTCTCGCCGACCAGCGGCACTGAGGCTGAAACCGGCGTAACGGCGAACAGCGAATCCGCATGATAGACCGGGATCACAATCGGTTTCGTCGCCGCCTTGATCTCGGCCGACAGGCTGACAACCCACGTGGTCTTGGCCAGGCTGACGGCCAGCGGGTCAATATCAAAGCCGGTCGCGACATCTTCCAGCTTGTCGATGGTGGAAAACCCGAAACGCGCCTTTGTGGCCTTGATGATTTCGGCGAGCATCGTGCCGGACCCGCAGCACATATCGACGATGCGCGGGCTCTCGCCCTCGGGAAGGCCGTCGAGGCAGCGATCGGCAAGCAGCCGGGCGAGCCAGTGCGGCGTCCATTCCTGACCGAGCAGCTTGCGTTGGCTGCGACGGGCGAGTTGCGCCATAAGGCGGCCAAACAAATCTTCTTCAGGATACCAGCTGAAATCATATGCATAGAGGTCACGCTGGAGGTCGCGGGCCACTGCCACAAGCCGGTCCATGTAGGCAGACCCTAAAAGCCAACCGAAATAATCCTGCTCGACGACATTCTCGAGCTGGAAATTGTGGCGGAAGAAGTCGCCGTTGAGAATCGCGCGCAGCTCGTCGTCCGTGCTCAGCACAGCCTTTCCCGTCAGGACGTTCGCGCTCAGGAGCCGCGCCAGAATGGTCACGTAGGCTTCGTCGACATACGCGGCCGTGCGGAAGGTGCCCGTCGGCCCCTCAAGGTGATCGACAAACCGGGACCAGAGTTCGGTGGCCAGACTGGCTGACGGCTCGGCCGTCCGCCCCTCGTCCACCAGCGCCGATAAGGGCGCGGCACTGCTTTTGTACGCGACCGAGTCCATGCCAAGATCGGAAGCGAGGAATTCAGCGCGCAAAGGCCGGGACTGTTCGCGCGCCAGGTGCTTTCGGATGAAAGCGCCGAGCCGTTCGGCGGAGACGGCGCTGTCATCGGCCAGCTTCAGCTCATCAATAACGACCAGCGAAATATCGGCGGCCGTACAGGCGGACGCATCGACGCCGGGCGTCAGCACGGCATCATAGGCGTACCATTCGACGGTATCGGACAGCACGCCCCGCACCGTCGAAACCGGCATGCCGGCGCGTACGAGCCCTGCGGCCTGCTCCTGCACCTGCGCGTATCCGGTGTCGCGTTTCACATTGTTGCGCAGGTCGGATTCGTATTCGATCGTGGTTGAACCCACGAGGTTATCGATGAATCGGGAGGCCGCCTTACCGGAGGCCATGCCGACCTTGGTGTGCGCTTCCGCGCCTTCTGTATAGTTGTTGATCCAGTTTTCATGGGCGGTGTCTGGAAACATCTGCCGCAACCTGCCCTGGAATTCCGCGCGCAGTACCGCTTCGACACGACCCGCGTCGCGCAGCATGCGGCAACGTCCGATCGTTTCACTTATGCGGGCGATATCAGCGGTCATGACGCGATCCTTTGGCGGGCAGCACAGGCGGCCTGGAGGCGGGCCTGGATATGCCGCGCCGCCGTTTTCAGGTCTTTTTCATTGAGGCCGGGCAGCACCGTGCCCAGGATGAACATGTCGATCTGGTGCTGGGCTGACGGCGCGGATGCCGCCAGTTGCTGTCCGAGCGCGTCAAGCATCTGGCAGTCGCTGTCAGACAATGCGGGAACCGGGACCTGACGGATGTGCGTCGCTTCCAGTTTGAGCGCGCCGCCGCCAAGCGGCGTTCCTGCAGATTCCATGGCCGCGCGGCACCAGCTGCTGTTGAACAAGGCGTAGAGCGCGTGACGCGTCCACCGCTTCTGCTCCGGCCACATCGTCGAGAAATTGGCGTCAATCAGGATCGGCGGCTGCGTATTGAGCCCGACCACCGGCGTCCCGTGATTGATCCGCGGCGTGTAGATCGCGGGCAGATGGCGGGGGGTGAAAGCCGGCAGCATGTACCAGAAACGGGGGATATCGCGTCCGTTGACCCGCTGGCGGATATTGGTGCGAACGGCGGATAGATCGGGGATGAAATGCGCGGGCTCTTTCGGGTCCGGTGCAAGGCGGGCCGCCCGCGTGACGAAGGCCGCCAATTCGGCGGGCATGACACGGGGCGCGGATTCGCCACGCTTGCGGTATGTCTCTGCCGCACGCGCGACCATGGTCTGGTCTTCCGGCAGAACCCACTGCGACAGATCAAGCGCACGGGTCGGCGGCAAGTGACCGCGTATAAAGGCCGGCATATCGGCCTGGCGATGGAGAACGGGCCGTAACGCTTCCGCAGGAACCCGGAACCGCACATTCTGGAAGCTGTCGGATGCTTCAACGGCAACGGTCTTGCCATCATCATCGCTGGCAAGCGTCACATAGAAAAATCGGTTGCATCCCGAACGCAGGCCCTGACTGACCCGGATGCCTGCTTGTTCGAGCGTCTGGAGATGTGCAGGGGCAGCGCCGGTGGGCAGCATGTCCCGCAACCCTTCTGGCACCGCCGCCGGTCTCGCAGCGCCAGATGAAAAAAGCGGCAGCGTGTCGCGCCGGTCCTCTGCTTTTTGAAACCAGCCTTTGCGCCCCAGCCGTTGTTCCAGTGTGCGCCATTCCTCTTGCAGCGCGAACGGACGGCTCTCGATGCCCTGCACCTCCCGGGTCATCGCGACCGTCCACTCTGCGAAGTCCCGCTCTGGTTCCGGTCCGGGAAAAGCGCCGCCGACAAGAGACGCCCCGCTGGCCGCCTCCGGCGCAACTTGCAGCCAGCAAGCGGACGGCCATGACGTGCGGCCAACCAGCGGCGCTGCCGCTTCATCCCACGGCAGCCGCCGCGCGACTACAAGATGCGTGCGTACCAGCGCATCGGAAAACCAGCCCGGCTGCGTATCGGCGACGATGAACTCAAGGCGAAAGAGGCGCAGCAGCAGGTAACGCACGACATCGGCGTAATCTCGCGAACGCCATGTGGCGGGAACGACTAGAGCCAAGCGGCCGCCGGGCCGCGTCAGCAGGGCGGACAGGAGCCAGGACGGCACCGAGAGATCGGCAAGGCCGGAATAACCTTCAACGAGCGTCTGCCAGAGCGCGCGCTCGTCGCCTGATACGCGCGCGTCCACGATAGCGGAAAGGCCCCGGCGCACGTCATCAACGCCCGCGCCGTCGCCGTTTTGCGACTGATAGCGCACGTAGGGAGGATTGGTAATGACGAGATCGTAGCCGGGAGCATGCAACGCGGCCACATTTGAAGGATCGAAAGCGCCGCCCGTGACGATGCGGGAGCCGGTGACAGCGCCATCTTCCTGCAAGACTGTCATCCTGCGTTCGCAGAAGGCGGCTGTATTGGGATCGAGCTCTATGCCGTCCAGCCGGTCGATCTGAAATCCCAGCGACCGTACCGCCATGGCGGTAGCGTCGAGAAGGTCGCCGTGACCGGCCATCGGGTCGATCACGGTGCGGCAATCCTGATCAACCGCAAGGTGCGCCAGAAGCGTCCCTAGCGGCAGGCCGGTGAAAAACTGCCCCAGACGTTTCCGCTGGGCCGGCGGCAGGCTTTCTTCAAAGGACCGGGCGGAGGACCTGATCGCGCCGACAGCGTCAGTCGCCGACACTGCATAAAACTCCCGGCATCGATTGTTCCGCGTACCAGCGGTAGAAGACATCAGCGTCGAGCGGCACTTGCTTGTGACGGCTGAGGAAGTGCGTCACGAGTCGCGAGTAAAGCCTCTGTGCGGTCACTTCGTCCGGGTCATGCGCGGCGGACGCGGCGCGATGCAGGGCTGTGGCAACCGTCCAGACACAATCGTCCCCCTCGGCCTTCTTCACGGCCTTGCGGCGCGGCCCCAGCAGAAGCACGGGATCACCACGCACGGCCCCTTGCGTCGTGACTTGCTTGAAGCTGCCCTGCTTCTTGTCAAGAACCCCCGCATACTCGACATCGAAACCGGCATCCTGATAGGCGCGTTGCAACGCATTCCACACGTCGGCGGAGGCGGAATGGAAGACCATTGTGGCCTTGCCCGAGGGCTTTAATATCCGGCGCGCCTCGCTGAATGACCGGGTAAGCAGCTCCTGGTATTCGTTGATAGATTTGTCTTGGTCGGGACTGACAATGGCCTCGTCCGTCCGGTCAGTGAATCTCTTGAGCCATGCTTCGTTTATGAAACTGAGTTCCGCATACGGTATATTGGCCCCAAAGGGCGGGTCAGTGAACACATAGTCGATGCTCCCGGAAGGCAGCCCGACTTTGCAGCTTGAGCCCTGAACGACTTCGACCTTTCCGCTGCTGCCGTGAATGATCTCAAACGCCTGCGAAATCGTTGTCAGCTTACGCCGCAATCCGGCAAAGAAATTCTTCTCAACCGGCAGACCGCTAACATAGAGAACACCGGGCTGCGCACTGGTGACGACCAGGTCTTTCTGATCGGATTTTGCCACGACGCGCGTCATGATCGTGCCGTGGGCCGCGTTGTAGCTCAGCAGCCAGAACCGCAACCCTTCGCGGAGCGCGCCGCGATACGATTCCACGCGATCCCACATACGGGCGAAAATGATGAGATTGCGCCGCGTGTAGAAATGATGAACGTGCGTGATCCCCTGATGGTAGCCTTTCCGGTAGAGGTCACCCCAAGGAATGAGCGCCTGCGGCACGGAAGACGGGATCGGTTCGGCATCTATCTTTTTCAGGAGGGCCAGGTCGGCGGGTGTGGCCGGACGCGACCAGCGTTTTTTCCCGGTTGCACCATACACACGAGCCATAGTGCGTCCGCGCAGGGCGCGGTTGTCGCCCAGAACATCGTCGCGCTCCTGCACAGTGACCCGCTGCACCTCATCCATCGGGCTTTCATGACGGCATTTCGGGCAAGCAAAGGTCGAGGAAATTTCCGCCGGGTCGAGTGAAACGCAGGCATCCCACAACGCGACGACGCGGTTGCAGCCGGGGCAGCGCAGGTTGTCACTCCAGATCAGATGCCGGATAGAGCCCTTCGCACCGGACGGGTCACGCGCCTCGTACATCCAGCCGTCTTCGCTCTCGGAGGCGGCCAACACCTCTTCGGCGGCCTTCCTGAAGGCGATGGGATCGGGCGGATTGGTCAGTGTCCGCCCCACAAATGCGCCGAGCGCACCCAGTTCGTACAATACGGCATTGCGGGCGCCCCATTGTACATTCAGGCCCAACCGGATCGCTTCGGCGCGCAGTTCGGCTGTCGGCTTTTCGCAAAGCAATGCGGCGAGGCCAGTGGTCCCGCTGCCTCCAAATCCGTCGAACACCGTGTCGCCGGGTTTTGTGTGGGCGGCGATATAGAGGGCAATCGCCTCGGGCGAAATTTTTGTCGGATACGGAAAGGCCCCATAAAGGGCACCGGTGCGCTTTGCGGCCAGCGGCCGTCGATACAGCGCGTTCAGAGACGTTTCCGGCATCGAGGGCGCGGATTTACGCGGCCTGGGCTGATTGTATGGCATGCGATCGAACTTCCCCGGCATTTTCATTTGTGTCATGCGCGCTCCGGCGCCACCGGTCGCCTTTCGGAGGCCGGCTGCCGCAGTGGCCGCGCCGGCTGATAATGCCGCTGCAGATATTCGTGGATTGCGCGCCGTATGACCCACGAAACGGACACATCATCCTTGTCCGCGAGCGCATTAAGCGTGTCGTAGTCTCCGGGCGTGACGCTGACGGTGACGCGGGGGCCGAGCTTTTTTGATCGATCACTCATGGCAGACCTGCTAAATGTTCTCTTATTGTTCACCTTGGCGGCTTGTGAGTCGAATTGCAACAGAGTGCATCACTTTGACTCACCAAGAAAGAGAGTTATCTATGTTCTTCGATAACTTCGAGCTCTTGCCGCCACAAGGTATTGAGAGCTCCAATGCCGCCTAGTCTAGGACCTCGCGCAGAACGGCTCTCGAAACGGCAGATCCCGAGCGATTGCCGGTGTTCCACGCGGGGAGCCCGCCAGGGGTCGCCTGATGGGATTCCCGCTCCGGTGCAACATAGCGGCACCGCGATATGCGCAAGACAGTGGTTGTGCGAGGAGGGACGCCCGCTTCTGGACTGAAATTGCATTCTTTGTAAAATGTGCAGCTTCTATATGGGCGCGTCCGGCTAATCCGGACCGGGCTCTACTCGGGTCGCCTAGTCGAGCGGCCTCACGAAGGCGTCTTCACCCTTCGGGTAACGATCTCTCGCGCAGATGACACAGTGACAGCCTGCTGGCTGACATTGATTTCTTGAGGAGGGGCGTGCCGCCCCTTTCGCGCCAAGGCCAACCCCTTCGGGCGGAAGGCGGGGCCTGCATGCGCGACCCTTAGCGTCTCCGAGGTCTTGCCGTCGTGATGCATTCGTGAGGGCATTAGCTCTCTAATGACAGAGTAAGAGGGCTCCGCTGGAGTTCGTGACGGATTGGAAATCGAGAGAGCGGCTCTCGATTGTCCGTCTCGGAGTCCACTCATGGCAAAGGCCTTTCAGAAGATCACCCTCAGCGCATCGCGCGACATTCCCTTCAACAAGCTGGCGCTCAGCCAGTCCAACGTCCGGCGCGTGAAGGCCGGCATCTCGATCGAGGACTTGGCCGAGGACATCGCCCGGCGTGGGCTGTTGCAGAGCCTTAACGTCCGGCCGGTCCTCGACGTCGATGGCGCCGAGGCCGGCCAGTTTGAGATCCCGGCCGGCGGTCGCCGCTACCGGGCCCTCCAGCGGCTGGTGAAGCAGAAGCGCCTGTCGAAAACGGCGCCGATCCCGTGCATCGTGCGCAATCTCGGGACGGAGATCTCGGCAGAGGAGGATTCGCTGGCCGAGAATTTCCAGCGTGTCGCCCTGCATCCGCTCGATCAATTCCGCGCCTTCAAGGCGCTACGCGAGCAGGGCGCCGGCGAGGAGGAGATCGCCGCCCGCTTCTTCGTTGCGCCGACCGTGGTTAAGCAGCGGCTGCGGCTGGCCTCGGTCTCCGAGAAGCTGCTCGAGATCTATGCCGAGGACGGCATGACCCTGGAGCAACTCATGGCCTTTACCGTCAGCGCCGACCCTGCGCGGCAGGAGCAGGTCTGGGAGGCATTGCAGCAGTCCTACAACAAGGAGCCTTACCTGATCCGCCGCCAGCTCACCGAGAGCGCCGTGCGCACGTCGGAGCGCCGTGCGCGGTTTGTCGGGCTCGATGCCTATGAGGCAGCAGGTGGTATGGTCCTGCGCGACCTGTTCGAGGAGGACGGGGGAGGCTGGCTTCAGGACGTTGCCCTGCTCGATCGCCTGGCCAGCGAGAAGCTGGCAGCCGAGGCGGATAAGATCGCTGTCGAAGGCTGGAAGTGGATCGAGGTGGCGGTCGATTTGCGGTACGGCCATGCCCATCAGCTTCGGCGGCTCGACGGCGTGGTGGTCGAGCTCATGCCCGACGAACAGGCGACGTTCGACTCCCTGACCGCCGAGCAGGCCAAGCTCGAGAGCGAGTACGAAGGCGCCGACGAGCTGCCCGACGAGATCGATGCGAGGCTGGGCGAGATCGAGAAAGCGCTTGCCGCCTTCGAGAATCGTCCGGTCCGCTACGAGCCGGCCGAGACCGCCCGTGCCGGTGTGTTCGTCAGCATCGGCGTCGACGGACGCCTTGCGGCGGATCGCGGCTATGTCCGGCCGGAAGACGAGCCGGTGCCGGCGGGCCGCGAAGATCCGACACAAGACGAGATCGGCGGGGCGAATGAGATGGCGCCTGCTGTTCCCGCCCACCGCACCGTCATCACCATCGGAGGCGACCAGCCGGAGGACGACGGCGACGACGATGCGATCAAGCCTCTGCCAGAACGGCTCGTGAGTGAGCTGACGGCTCATCGCACGCTGGCGCTGCGGGACGCGGTGGCGAACAACCCGCAGGTCGCCCTCACGGCGTTGCTGCACAAGCTCTGCCGCGACACCTTCCAGCACAGCGCGCCCGGCGCGTGCCTGGAGGCCTCGGTGCGGCATGTGTTCTTTCCCGTCCAGGCGGCCGACCTGAAGGACAGTCCTTCCGCCCGGGCGGTCGCCGACCGGCATGACGCCTGGAACGCCGAGCTGCCCAAAGACGAAGCCGCACTGTGGGACTGGCTCGTCTCCCTCGGCGATTCCCGTCGTGCTGCGCTGCTGGCGCATTGCGTGTCGTTCGGGGTGAATGCGCTTTACGAGAAGGGCGACCGCTACGGTGGGCCGGGTGTCTCGGCGCACGGCATGCAGCAGCGCATCGCCCAGGCCGACCGGCTGGCCCGTGCCGTCCACCTCGACATGGTGGAAGCCGGCTGGCGGCCGACGGTCGACAACTACCTTGGACGCGTCACCAAGCCCCGCATCCTGGAGGCCGTGCGCGAGGCCAAGGGCGATCAGGCAGCGCAGCTTATCGACCACCTCAAGAAGGCCGAGATGGCAAAGGAGGCCGAGCGGCTGCTCGACGGCACGGGGTGGCTGCCAGATCCGCTGCGGCTCGCCGACGGCGAGGAGGTGCCGGTCACGCCCGCCGAGCCGGCCGGAGAGCTTCCCGCTTTCCTCGTCGGCGCCGGCGGGGATGCCGCGACGGACGAGTCTGAGCCGGCTGCGATTGCCGCTGAGTAGCAGGAAAATAGCGGAGTGGCCTCGGCCGCCCCGCGTTCTCGCCGCCAATCCCTGGTTAAGCCCGGCGCCGTGCCGGGCTTTTTCCATCGAGGGCTTCCTCACCTCCGAGGCGTAAGCGAGAGGGAGAGGACGGCCGGGACGGGTTTGAGCCGGCGAGGTCCAGAGAGAGCGCCTTCCGGTTCGGAACCGTTCCCGCTCTCCGAGGTCTCTTCCATGTCGGACGTCCTCTTCTCGGCGGCGGCGCCAGCGCTACGCTCGCTCACCGGCGCTCCTGCGGATCCGTCTACCGGCATTGCCGCCGCGGCACACCTTCTTCTTCCTCACCTCGAGCGTGGCAACCGCATCGACGCGGTCATCCTGCGCGCTGCCATGGAGCACGCCTTCGGCGGCTCCGACGCAGCGGGCGCCTGGGACTGGAAGACCGCCTACGACGCCTGCGAGGCGGCGACCGTGCTGTTCATGCGCAAGTTCGGCCCGGCCATTCGGAAGCGGGCGGAGTCATCGGCTGCCGAGCAGTCCCTGCTCGGCAGGATCGCAGCACTTCTTCCCACCCATACGCGCCGTTCCGAAGAGAGCCAGACACTGCAGCAATTCTCGACGCCGCTCGCGCTCGGGTTTGTCGCCGCCAGCGCTGCCGCGATCAGCCCGGCCGATCTCGTGCTCGAGCCCTCAGCAGGGACGGGGCTACTCGCCATCTTCGCGGAGCTCGCTCGCAGCCGACTCGTCCTGAACGAGCTGGCGGAAACCCGCGCGGCCTTGCTCCGGCAACTCTTTCCTAGTGCTGCGACGACACGCTACGACGCGGCTCACATCCACGACCATCTGGACGATGCCGTGCGTCCGAGCGTCGTGCTGATGAATCCGCCATTCTCGGCTGCTGCACATGTCGACGGCACCGTCGCTGGCGCCGCCCTTCGCCACATCTCGTCTGCGCTCGCGCGGCTCGCCGACGGCGGGCGCCTGGTCGCGATCACCGGCGCCAGCCTCTCGCCGGACCATCCGTCATGGCGCGAGGCCTTCGTCCGCCTCCAGGAACGCGGCCGTGTCGTGTTCTCCGCCGCCATCGATGGGCGTGTCTACGCACGCCACGGTACCGCGGTCGAGACCCGACTCACCGTTATCGATCGCATTCCTGCCGACGATCCAACATCGTTTCCAGCATCATTCAGCATGGCCCCCGACGTCGGCACGCTACTCCGGTGCTGGCCGATCAACCCTTGACGGGTGGCCTGGAGCTGAAGCTCGGCGACTGCCACCTGCGGGTGCTCACGATCGTCGGCTTCCCGGGAACCACCACGCCCGGACTGCTCGACGAACTCAATCGCCTGGCCTTCGCCTACCGCTGGTCGACGCGGGCGATCCTGCTCGACAAGACCGACGCCACCCGACTTCTGACGCGCATCCGCCGTCAGTGGTTCGCCAAGAGGAAGTCCATCGCGGCCATCCTCAAGGAGGTGATGACCAACGAGGCGTCGACGCTCGTCGACACCGATGCGCACAACAAGGCGATCGACGCCGATGTGGCGTTGCAGGAACTCGGTTCGGACGCGGTCGGCGCGGCCTACTGCACGGTGACCGTCACGGTATGGGACGAGGATCCGCGAGTCGCCGACGAGCGGCTTCGTCTGGTCGAGAAGGTGATCCAGGGCCGCGACTTCACCTGCATGGTCGAGAAGGTCAACGCCGTCGATGCGTGGCTGGGCTCCCTTCCCGGGCATGCCTACGCCAATGTGCGCCAGCCGCCGGTCTCGACGCTCAACCTGGCGCACATGATCCCGCTGTCGGCGGTCTGGGCCGGTCCCGCGACGGACGAGCACTTCGGTGCGCCGCCGCTGTTCTTCGGCAGGACCGAGGGGGCGACGCCGTTCCGGTTCTCCCTGCATGTCGGAGATGTCGGCCATACGCTCGTTGTCGGCCCGACGGGCTCGGGCAAGTCCGTGCTGCTGGCCCTCATGGCGTTGCAGTTCCGGCGCTACGACAAGGCGCAGGTATTCGCCTTCGACTTCGGCGGTTCCATCCGCGCCGCGGCGCTCGCGATGGGTGGGGATTGGCACGACCTCGGAAGCGCGCTCGGCGAAGAGGAGAGGGAGCCCGTTGCCCTCCAGCCGCTGGCCGGCATCGACGATGTCGCGGAGCGGGGCTGGGCCACTGACTGGATTGCAGCTCTCCTGGCCCGGGAGAAGATCGTCCTCACGCCCGAGGTGAAGGACCATCTATGGTCGGCTCTCGGGTCGCTGGCCTCCGCACCGCTGGAAGAGCGCACCCTGACGGGCCTGTCGGTCCTGTTGCAGTCGGCCGCCCTCAAGCGGGCCCTCCAGCCTTATTGCCTGGGAGGGACCTATGGCCGTCTGCTGGATGCGGAGGCCGAACGGCTCGGCAGTACGTCGGTGCAGGTCTTCGAGACCGAGGGGCTGATCGGCACCGGCGCCGCGGCTGCCGTGCTCGCCTATCTCTTCCATCGGATCGAGGCCCGTTTGGACGGCAGCCCGACCCTGCTGATCGTGGACGAGGGCTGGCTCGCCCTGGACGACGAGGGCTTCGCCGGCCAGCTGCGCGAATGGCTGAAGACCTTGCGCAAGAAGAACGCCTCCGTCGTCTTCGCGACCCAGTCGCTCTCGGACATCGACGGCTCCGCCATCGCGCCGGCCATCATCGAGAGCTGCCCCACCCGGCTCTTCCTGCCGAACGAGCGGGCGATCGAGCCGCAGATCACAGAGATCTATCGCCGCTTCGGTCTCAATGACCGTCAGATCGAGATTCTCGCCCGGGCGACGCCCAAGCGTGACTACTACTGCCAGTCCCGCCGCGGCAATCGCCTGTTCGAGCTCGGCCTTGGCGAGGTCACGATTGCCCTCACGGCGGCTTCGTCGAAGGCGGACCAGGCCCTGATCGAACGCGTTCTGGGCGAGCACGGCCGTAAGGCTTTCCTGGCCGGCTGGCTTCAGGCGCGCGGCGTGCCGTGGGCTGCCGATCTCATCCCCGACCTCAGCACAGGAGAATCGTCATGACCTCTCTCCGTGGTTACGGCGTTACGCTCGCAGCCATTCTCGCCCTCTCCGGCAGCGCGCTCCCGGCTTCGGCGCAGATGCACGTGTTCGATCCCACCAATTATTCGCAAAACCTGCTGACCGCGGCGCGCACGCTCGAGCAGGTCAACAATCAGATCCTGTCGCTGCAGAACGAAGCGCAGATGCTGATCAACCAGGCGCGTCATCTCACGAGCCTCCCATACTCCTCGCTGCAGCAGCTTCAGCAGTCGATCGGGCGGACTCGGCAACTCCTGGGTCAGGCCCAGAACATCGCCTACGACGTCCAGCAGATCGATCGGGCGTTCTCGACGACCTATGCGCCGGCGTCGGAGAACCAGTCGGCCCAGTCGTTGATCGCCAATGCCCGGACACGTTGGGAGAACTCCGTCGCGGGCCTGCAGGATGCGCTGCGCATCCAGGCGACCGTTGTCGGTAACCTCGACACCAACCGTTCAGAACTGTCCGCGCTCGTCGATGCCAGCCAGGGCGCTGCAGGGGCACTGGAGGCGGCGCAGGCCGGTAACCAGCTGGTCGCCCTACAAGCGCAGCAGCTTGCCGATCTCACAGCGACGGTCGCTGCTCAGGGCAGGGCCCAGAGCCTCGAGGCGGCCGCGCGGGTGGCCGCCCAGGACCAGGCGAGGGAGCAGCTCCGCCGCTTCCTCGCGCCCAACACGGGCTATCAGCCGTCCACCGTCCGCATGTTCCATGAATAAGCCCGCCGCCGCGTGGGCAAGAGGAACGGAGTGAAGGCCGATGGGCGGCACAGGCGTTATCGACCGGTTCCTCGAAGTCTTTACCAGCTACATCGACAGCGGCTTCGGGTTGCTGGGCAGCGAAGTGGGCTTCCTGGCCGCCACCCTGGCCGCCATCGACCTGACGCTGGCCGCGCTGTTCTGGGCGTGGGGCCGGGACGAGGATGTCATTGCCCGGCTCGTCAAGAAGACCCTGTTCATCGGCGTCTTCGCCTATCTCATCGGCAACTGGAACAGCCTCGCCCGCATCGTGTTCGAGAGCTTCGCAGGCCTGGGGCTCAAGGCCTCCGGCACCGGCCTGTCGGCGGCGGATTTTCTGCGACCGGGGCGGGTTGCCCAGGTCGGTCTCGATGCCGGACGGCCGCTCCTGGAGTCGGTTTCGGGACTGATGGGCTACATCAGCTTCTTCGAGAACTTCATCCAGATCGTGGTGCTGCTATTCGCCTGGGTCGTGGTGCTGCTCGCCTTCTTTATCCTCGCCGTCCAGCTCTTCATCACCCTGATCGAGTTCAAGCTGACGACACTCGCCGGTTTCGTGCTGATCCCCTTCGGACTGTTCAGCAAGACGGCCTTCCTGGCCGAGCGCGTTCTGGGCAATGTCGTGTCCTCCGGCGTGAAGGTGCTGGTGCTGGCGGTCATCGTCGGGATCGGCTCGACGCTCTTCTCTCAGTTCACCTCGGGCACCGGTGCTCAGCCCTCCATCGAGGATGCCATGTCGCTGGTGCTGGCCTCCCTGGCCCTGCTGGGCCTTGGCATCTTCGGACCAGGCATCGCCAACGGCATCGTCTCGGGCGGACCCCAGCTGGGGGCCGGTGCGGCCGTAGGGACCGGGTTGGCAGCCGGTGGGCTTGCCGCCGCAGGCGGAGCCCTCGCGACCGGTGGTGCAAGTGCGCTGGCCGGTGCAGCGGGCGCAGCCGCCCGGGGAACTGCCGCCCTGGCAGGTGGCGCCGCTACTGCTTACCGCGCCGGTGGTCTGTCCGGCGTGGCCGGGGCGGGCGCATCTGCGGCGGCCAGCCCGCTCCGCCGGGCGGCAGAAAGCTTTACGAGCAGCTTTGCGGCCGGCGGGCGCGCCGCTGCCGGCGGTGCCGAGCCCGGCACTGCGGCGGCTCCGCCGGACGCACCGCCCGCCTGGGCGCGGCGCATGAGGCGGAGCCAGGCCGCCAGCCACGGCGCTTCCGCGGCTACGCACGCCATCCGTTCCGGCGATCACGCTGGTGGCGGCTCCTCCATCGACCTTTCTGAAGGGAACCATTGATGTTCAAGCGTTCGTCCGTCCGTTACGGCCACACACCTGTGCCGGAGACGCCCTACCAGAAGGCCGCGCAGGTCTGGGACGACCGGATTGGCTCCGCGCGCGTGCAGGCCAGGAGCTGGCGCCTGATGGCGTTCGGTTGCCTGGCACTTGCCGCCGGTCTTGCCGGTGGACTCGTCTGGCAAGCGGCGCGGGGGACGATCACGCCCTGGGTCGTCCAGGTCGACAGGCTGGGCCAGGCGCAGGCGATCGCCCCGGCCGATGCTTCCTATCGGCCGACCGATCCGCAGATCGCCTTTCATCTTGCGCGCTTCATCGAGGACGTGCGCGGGCTGCCGTCCGACGCGGTCGTGCTGCGCCAGGGCTGGCTACGGGCATACGAGTTCACGACCGATCGCGGCGCCGCAGCCTTGAACGACTATGCCCGCCGCGCCGATCCTTTCGCCAGACTCGGCAAGATGCAGATCTCCGTCGAGGTCTCGAGCGTCATCAGGGCATCGTTGGACAGCTTCCGGGTGGCGTGGACCGAGCGACGCTACGAAAGCGGCCAGCTTGCTGCCACTGAGCGCTGGACCGCCATTCTCACCATCGTGATCGAGCCGCCACGCGATGCAGATCGCTTGCGCAAGAATCCGCTCGGCGTCTTCGTCAACGCCATCAACTGGTCGAAGGAGCTCGCACAATGAAGTACCGCAGCATGCGGCCAGCCCTCTTCATTTCCCTGCTGGCGATAACCGGATGCGCATCCACCAAGCCGCCGCAGATCAGTTACGACGAGAGCGTGCCGCCGCTCCCGGTGTCCTCGGCGCCTGCCGAGGATCCACCGCCGCGGCCTCTGCATGTTCCACCGGCCTGGACGCCGGCGCGCGGAGGCCCGGGCGACGCGAGGGATCCGGTGGCGCGCGTCGAGGCCGCCAATGGCGCCGCGCGGGTGGAGCCGCGCCGTGAGGGCTACTTCAACGCCGTGCAGGTGTTTCCGTATAGCCCGGGGGCCCTCTATCAGGTCTACGTCGCGCCGGGACAGGTCACCGACATCGCCCTGGAGCCCGGCGAGCAACTGACCGGCTCAGGCCCGGTGGCGGCTGGCGACACGGTGCGCTGGATCATTGGCGACACAGAGAGCGGTAACGGCGAGACGCGTCGCGTGCATATTCTGGTCAAGCCGACCCGGCCGGCCATCGAGACGAACCTTGTGGTCAACACCGACCGGCGCACCTATCTCATTGAGTTGCGAGCTCACGAGCGGCCCTATATGCCGTCGGTCGCGTGGTTCTACCCGGAGAGCCGAGGCAAGAGCCCTCGCGCTCTGCCGCCGGTGCCGGTCCTCCCCGAGATTGCGCAGCGCCGTTATCGTTACTCGATCGAGGGCGACAAGCCGCCCTGGAGACCGGTCAATGCCTACGACGATGGACGCAAGGTCTATGTCGAGTTCTCGCCCGGCATCGTGCAGGGCGAGATGCCGCCTCTCTTCGTCGTCGGCACGGATGGCAAGCCGGAGCTCGTCAACTCCCGTGCATACGGCAACGTCCTGATCGTCGACCGCCTGTTTGCTGCGGCCGAATTACGGTTGGGGGGCGAGAGCCAGCAGATCGTCCGGATCGTCCGCACGGATGGAAGGCCGCCGCGATGACCGATCAGTCGCTGTCAGATTCCACACCCTCGACGACCGCTCAGCCCTTCCGGCTGCGATCGGAGGGGCCTCGCGTCACCCGTCTGTCGCGCACTGTGCTGATTGGCGGAACGGCGCTAGGCCTTATCCTAGTCTGCGGCGCCGTGCTGTGGGCTTTGCAAAGAGACCGGCTGCTTGGCGTCACGCCGCAAGAACTCTACACGACCGACCGGCCGCGCATGGCCGACGGTCTGGCGGCACTGCCGCGAGATTACACCGGCGTTCCTCGGGATGTGCCGGTTCTCGGACCGCCGCTGCCGGGCGACCTCGGCCGACCGATCGTAGCAGCCCAAGGTCAAGCCGCCCCATCGTCGCCCGACGCCGAGCAGCAGCGCCGGGCTCAGGAGACGGAAGCCGCCCGCGTCAGCCGCCTGTTCGCTCCCGGCAATCGTCAGACACAGCCTGGCGCCGCAAGTATTCCCCCGTCTCAGCATTCAATGTCGGCAGCGGCGTCGGCGACAGATGAAGCCTCGATCCAGAACGGACAGGACCGCAAAGTCGCCTTCATGAATGCGCCTGTCGATCGGAAGACGACGAGTCCCGATCGTCTGGTGCGGCCCGGTTCACCGTTTGTGCTGCAGGCCGGCGCCGTCATTCCCGCGGCCCTCATTACCGGCCTACGGTCCGATCTACCGGGACAGATCACCGCGCAGGTGACGGAGAACGTCTACGACACGCCAACTGGCGGCGCGTTGCTGATCCCTCAAGGGGCACGGCTGATCGGCATCTACGACAGCCAGGTCACCTTCGGTCAGTCGCGTCTTCTTCTGGTCTGGACGCGATTGCTTCTGCCCAATGGCTTTTCGATCGTGCTCGAGCGCCAGCCCGGGGCCGATTCTAGCGGGCAGGCCGGTCTGGAAGACGGCGTCGACCACCACTGGGGATCCCTGTTCAAGGCCGCGCTTCTGTCGACCATCCTCGCGGTTGGCACCGAACTGGGCTCGGATGAGAACGACAGCGATCTGGTGCGCGCCCTACGCCGTGGTGCGGGCGACACGCTGAATCAGGCTGGGCAGCAAGTGGTGCGGCGCAACCTCAACATCCAGCCGACCCTGACCATCCGTCCTGGTTACCCGGTCCGGGTCATCGTGACCCGCGATCTCGTGCTTCAGCCTTATCGAGGATAGGAGAAACGTCATGTCCAAGCTCAAACTTGGCGCCATCCTGGACGAGAAGCCTGTAAAGCTGACGGTGGACTTGCCGGCGGCCATCCACCGGGATCTCATTGTTTACGCGGAGACGCTCGGCCGTGAAACGGGGCAGACCATCGATCCGGCAAAGCTCGTCGGGCCGATGTTGGCCCGGTTCATGTCGGCTGATCGAGCCTTTGCCAAAGCGCGGCGTTCGGCAAAAGTGTCGGCGCAGAAAGTGGACGCTAGGTGAGGGTGGTTGGATGGTGTGTTTGTCGGAGCGTGTCCAGGAACCGGGCGAGCGCAGGGTTTCGGTTCTGCTCCTCCCAGCACGCCGTGAACGTGATGTGGCTCGGACCCGACGCATCGCGAAGCTCGCGAAAGCGGACGCCGGTATAGGCAAGACTGGTCCATGACTCGAAATGAACGCTGACATGAAGTCCTGCTTCCACCATCCCGAGAACCTTCTCATTGCTGGCGTCCCAGGTCTCGATCCTGGGGGTATCACCCGGCGCTGCGAGTTTCCTGAGGATCAGATTGCGAAGATCAAGACCCGGGTCCCACTGGCTTAGAAGAAATGTCTCGTTTTTGAGATCACTCCAATCGATGACCTCGTTGTTGAAGAGCGGGTGCCGCGAAGACAAAGCCGCAACAATGCGCTCCGACCATAAGGACATCGAAGGTCCGTTATGTTGCCGTGCCTCGCCTGCAATGATGGCGAGGTCCACATCTCCTGTCCCAAGGGCCGTCATCAGGTGAGCCGGAGATCGTTCGGTAACCTGTATGGCGACTTCGGGAAATGACCTGATGTGATCTGCTATGATGGTACGTACCTTGCTGGTCGATACCGCCGTCCCGAAACCTACTTTGAGGACACCGGCTTCCCCTCGGCCGGCCAGCTGCGAAGCCTTGATCATGTCGTCTATTTCTTCGAACAGACGGCGGCCTGCTTGGGCCATGCTCGCACCGGCCGGGGTAAGGCGCACTCCTCCGCTGGATCGCTCGAATAAGGAGGCGCCAAGCTGCTCTTCAAGCTGTCGTATGCGGCGGCTAAGTGCAGACTGCTTGATGTTAAGGGCAGTCGCGGCTTGCCGGAAGCTTCCGTGCTCGGCCGCCGCAATTACGCTCCGCAAGGAACTCAGATCGAGGTTCATGTTCCGGCCGGGCGGTTGCAGGGCTGCTGCCGAGAGTGGCGTAAGCTCTTTTAGGGCTTGAATGGTGGCTAGCCGATTGCGCCCAATACACATTCCTGCAATCTCGACTTGTCGCCGAATAGCGTCGCACGATGCCATCTTTACCCCATGCTATCTGATAGCCACCGGGTGAGCCGGTGGTTGATCGATCGCAGGGCCATGAAAGTAACTCCGTCCGGTGGTCAATCCGAGCCCGCGGCAGCCAGCACAGGGTCAACATGGTGATATAGAATACGAGCTCGACGACCGATTTCGACGTCGTTACTGCCGAGATGATTGTGTGCGCCCAATCCAGAGGGGCGTCAGCCGCGCGTTGTACCGCCCCAAGTACAAACGGTTGTCTAATATGATCTCACTCGATTGAGGAACCTTTTCGAATAGTTCTGTCGAAGTCTTAGAGGGAAGGCGACGGTGGAAACGGACTTGGCCAGAAATGATTTGCGTCTTCTTGGACGTAGAGAACGGCGATATCGATGTGGAAGTAGCCGATGGGATAGGCCTTGAACTTGCGCTTCTCGACCTTGCCGTCTTCGACATCCGGCAGCCGCGAGATGCCGTGGCGCTGGAGGCAGCGGTGCAAGGATGAACGGGTCAGGTGTGGTATCGTGGCCTGAAGGGCGTAGAGGCAATCGTCGAGGGGGCAGGAGCGTGTGCCTGCGGAAGGCGACGATGATCGCCTCGTCCTCGATCGACAGCACTGTCGACTTCGCTTCCTTCGGCCCCATCTTCAGATCGGCGACAGAGCCGCGCTTCCTCCACTTGGCAACGGTCTTGGGATTGATGCCGTATCGTTTGGAAAGGCTCCTCAGGCTCTCTTGACTATGCTGTATCACTCGACGGATCGCCGCTGTCGTTGTGGCGCAGCCGTGAAGAACCTGTCCCATAGCGCATCCCTCAAATCGCCCGACAAGGGTGCACTATCAAATCCCGGGATCAAACAGCTAGGCCGCGCCCGCCAAGTTGCCCGCCCGCCCTCTCCCAAATCCGGCCAATAGCTAGTCAACGCCGTCGCACTAGGTGCGAGCTGTTCTGTTCGGTCAGACCATTGTGCTCGAAGCGATGATGAGGAGGAGGAGCGCAAATGATAGCGTTCCACCATGTGCGGCAAGTTAACAGCCCAGGCGAAGTGGCGCGAAGTCCACTCGTTCTCGCAGCCCGTGATCGAGGCGGGCTTCCCTAAGATTACCGTACGCGCAAGGTTGAGACGTCGGCCGAGATCCGCAGGCGAAGGGTCTTAGCCCTCGCATCCTCGTCGGATACCTTGACCTCGCCTTCAAGCGCCCCGCCGACGCGCGCGCAAGTCGGGACGATGGATCGGCGGCCGCGGCGCTGGGCCGAGATTGCCGGTCTATCTGCCGCCGCCCGTGCCGCCAATGCCGTTGACCGGGGTAGAGCCAATGCTGCGTTCGAACTTGAGGGTGATGGTGTCCCGGGCGCTGGCGACCGCAAAGGTGCCGACCGAGCTGGCGACCGGAAAGACGGTGCGCGAGGCAAGCTTGCCATTAACGAACGTCGTCATGCTCACCACGCCCCGGGGCTCCCGCGTTCGGCAGCTCGACGCTGTAGTTCCCGGGCTTCAGCTCCTTGAAAGTCACGTTACCGCTTGCGTCGGTCGTGCCTTTGCCCGCGGCTAAGCTTCCCGGGGCGCCGACGAGGCCGATTGGTAAGGATGAGAGGGCTCGTCACTTCTTGATGTCTGTTTGTGCGTCCTGATCGATGTGATCGCGATTGCTTGAGCTGGTCGTGCTTCGGGTCGAGGGCTGAGGGATCGGCTGGGTCGCCACCGGCATTTGCGGTGCAACGAGGGGAGCTTGGGGCGTCATGACGGGAGCCTGCGGGGCTGCCGGGGGTGCGACGGTCGGCGCTACACGAGGCTGAGGGGCCATCGCCCCGCCACCGGGCGTCATGGCGCTTTGCGACAGGGCCGGGGCCGCCGCGCCGGATAGCGATACGGAAGCGAGCACGGTCGCGCCGAACAGCGTGGCAAAGGTTCGAACCGAAAGCATTTGTATCCCCGTCTCAACGGCGCCCCACGACGCCAGAACCGCAGCATGCACGCAACAAGATGGCGCTGCTGCGGCGCAATTCGAGCGCGACGGTGATTGCGACGGGGGACCCATGCGGCGGCCTTGCACGAAGGAGCGGTGGTGATAGCGCCTCCACATGTGCGGCAAGCGAGATGTCGTCGACTTCTGCCGCCGCTAACCCCAGAAGTGAATCTGCAGCGGGATTTGCGATTTATTTCTGTTCTCGGGTCGAGCTGAGGTTCGCCTTTAACCGGATCGGCTCGGTAAACGGGACCAATTCGCGCTTCCCGATAGAGACCATCTCGGGAGCCGCCTTCGGCTGCACCGACTGGTTCGCAACCACGGGGGATCGCCATTCTCCGCTGTCGATCTCCTTGATCTGCCGCGCCATCTCCTTCGAGACGACGCGCGAGAACGGACCGAGGTGGAGGTAGAAGGCGGCCATCGTTCCCACCGCCTCGAGCGAGGCGGGATTCTCGCGCGCGCAGGAGACAAGCGCCTTGAGGTAGTGACCGATCAGCAGAGGATGTTTGAAGAGCGCTGCTTTCAGGAGACGGAACAGCTGGCGCCAATCGTTGGATGACAGCCCCGCGATGCGGCGCGGCGGCTTGACCTCCGGCTTCTTGTCGGGCCAGTAGCGGTTCAGCTGCCGCGCCGCGCGACTCACCCGTCCAAAATAGGCCTCCGGCGCATAGATCCGGTCGATCACGTTCTTGTAGTCAGCCAGTACGTCACGTCGGCGCCGCAGCGTCTCGAAGTTGAGCCCGAGGATACATTGATCGCCGCCCTCGGCGAGCTTCCGCATCGTCCAGTCTTCGGGGAACATGCGGTTCTCCCGTTTAAGCCGAGTCGCGAGCTGCGTGTTCGCCAGTGCTGTTAGAAGCCCTGCCATGCAGATCGCGATGCCCGCGTCCTCAATGCAGTCGACCATGCCATCGGCGATACCGTCCTTCTCTGTGTCGAACCCCACGATGAAGCCCGCGATGACGAACATGCCGGCGCGATGGATTTTGTAGATGCTGTCGGTCAGGCTGCGTCGGGTGTTCTGCTTCTTCTGCATGGCCACCAGCGTGTCGCTGTCCGGACTCTCGATCCCCACGAACACGACGAAGAAGCCGGCCTCGCGCATCAGCGCCAACAGCGCGTCGTCATCGGCCAGGTTCACCGACGCCTCGGTCGAGAATGCAAACGGGTAGTTGTGCACCTTCTGCCAGGCGATGAGCTCGGGCAGGAAGGCCTTCACCGCCTTCTTGTTGCCGATGAAATTGTCGTCGACGAAATCGATGTGGCCACGATAGCCGCTGCGACGGATCGCCTCCAGCTCGGTCAACATCTGCTCCGCCGTCTTCACGCGAGGCCGGCGGCCGTAGAGTTCGATGATGTCGCAGAACTCGCAGTTGAACGGACAGCCGCGCGAGAACTGGACGGCGAGATACAAATAGTCGCTGCGCTTCAGCAGGTCATAGCGCGGTACCGGCGTCGTGGTGACGTCGACCTTGAACTTCTCCGCAGTAAACGTGCCGCGACGCTGGCCGGCGTTCCAGGCGGCGACGAAATCCAGGATGATCGTCTCGGCCTCGCCGACCACGACAAAGTCGGCCTGGGCATAGACATGCGGCTCCGAGGTGACGTCAGGCCCGCCGACCGCTACCGGCTTGCCCAGGTGCTGAGCGCGCGCGACCAAGTTGAGGCAATCGGGACGCTGCACGTTCATGCCGCCGGTCATGACGAGATCGGCCCAGGCGAAATCGGCGTCGGTGACGTCTGCCACGTTCCGATCGACCAGCCGGGAGCTCCACTCGGCCGGCAGCAGTGCCGCAACCGTCAGCAGTCCGAGCGGAATCGCGGTATGGCGCGCACCTCCGACTTCGCAGAGGCCCTTGTTGTTCCAGAAGGTGGCCACAGGAAACTGCGGCGACACCAGGAGGACATTGCAACGATGGGTCGTGATGGCTAGCCTCCACCTGTGAGTTCAGACGGACCGTGCTTCGACGGAGCATCAAGCAAATTTACGCTCGCATTGTGGCCGTTACGCCGGAAGTGCGACTAGCCCCGCGGCCGCGTCTCTGGGCGGGGGGCGGCGCGTTGGCGGGGGCGTTGATCGCCACTCTGCGCGACGTTGAAACAGAAGGAATGGCCCCAACGAAGACGACGAATCCGGGCTGATGTGGGCTTGTGTTGAGGTGTGCCTGCGCGATGTTTCGCCCGTCCAATTGACTAAACCGCGCTTCGCGGTCCGCGATCTGGTCGGGCAGGGTCCGCCTATTCCACTGTGGCGACATGCTTGCGGAATTCTTGAGGCGGTGAACTGCGATCCCGCCAAGTTCGATATGCCCGACGACCGCGACATCGCGCGCCACCCCAATCCGCAGCTTTCGTTCGGTACGGGAGCGCACTTTTGCCCGGGCTTCCAGCTGGCGCGTCTCGAAATGACGATCGCATTCGAACGCATCCTTGTGCGGTTTCCCGCCATCCCCCTCGCCGAAGGTAAACGACCGATCCAATGGCGCAAGCGTCTCGGCATACGCGCTGTTGCGCAGCAGCCCGTGCACCTCACGCCGTAGAAGGATTTCCAATGGCGGAACCGTCGGACTTCGACTGCTTCGATCGGCAGCGAGCGCGGCATTGGCGGGCGACTGCCGTGCACGGGACTGCGACTATCCGGGCTTCGTCGATGTTTTGAAAAGACTGCTTCCGAAGCGCCTGATAGCAACGATCAGCCCCTTCAAATAGTGGCCAGGGATGGCTCGGATCTCGGAAGCGGGGCGCGGCGCTGCGTCGACGTCGAGGATGGGCCGTGCCGCCACCACGCGCCTGAGCGGGTCGTCGTGTGCGATTTTAGTCGGCGAAATCACGGGGCCCCAAATGTGAACCATCGTCTGTCCTGCTTCCTGATGTTCGCGCATGTCGAGAACGCCCGTACAAAAGCGGGCGCCGCGCACAGTCTTCCTTGATTTCTCCCACCACCCCGATGTCAACAACGGAGGCTACCGCCAGGAATCGCGAAGTGATTCCGATCAAACGTAGCGTGGATACAGGTGGATTAAGACAGAAATCACACTTGGTATGAAGCGCAAAAGAGCGTGTTATCGAGAACCTCCACGATGCCTTGCCTCGCTAAGACGGATTTCAGACGAGCAGATGCCGGGAGGTCTTCGGGACGGACAAGTCTCTAGTGTCTGCAGGTCGCATTGCACTCGAATAGGCGTTTACCCATGAGCTTGGCTTTCGAGGAACTCGATTATTGTTCGACCCCAATCGGTACATTGAGCCTTCGGCGACGAAGGCCACCAAGCTTGGAGTACGACGTTTATGAAATAAAGCTCGACGATGATTTTCTCATGTCGAGCCTGTTTACGGTGGCCGAGATTGCGTTGGCCGATCTGGGGCTCGCGGCTCATGCTGACAAGGACATCGACGTCATGGTCGGTGGTCTGGGGCTCGGATACACCGCGCAGGCCGTTCTCAATCATGCCAACGTGCGCTCGCTCACCGTAGTCGAAGCGTTGTCGCCGGTTATCGAATGGCACAAACGAGGATTGCTTCCGCTTGGCACGCGCCTGACAAACGAACCACGCTGTCGGCTCGTCCATGGTGATTTTTTTGTGCTCATGAACGCGGCTCTCTCATTCGGCGACAAGCGTCGGGTCCACGCAATATTGGTGGACATCGATCATTCGCCGACGAAGGTGCTGCACCCCGATCACGCTCCGTTCTATGAGGTCGACGGATTGCATACCCTGGCGACACACTTGTACCCCGGCGGCGTCTTCGCGCTCTGGTCGGACGATCCGCCCGATGCAGCGTTCGTCGCAACGCTTGCCACCGTCTTTGCCAATGTCGACGCGCACGTCGTGGCCTTCCACAATCCGCTGCAGGATCGGGAGGCTGCGAATACAGTCTATGTCGCCCGCGCCGCGCAGCAGGGAACGTGAGGCTAAGCTGACCGCTGGGAGCGTTGCCACGTGATCCGTTCCTACATCACCTTGGTACGCGGTGACTGGCGGCCGCTCGCGTTCGGTCTCCTCTGCGCCTTCTTGTCGAGTCCCGGCCAGACTTTTTTCATTTCGCTTTTTATCAGCCGCATGGCGATCGACATGGGTTCGGGCGCCACCGAGTTGGGATCGCTCTACATGGTCGGAACAATCGGTGCTGCCGGCCTGCTGCCATTGACCGGCCACTGGATCGACCGCCTTGATCTGCGGCTCTATACGATACTCGTGATGGCCGGCCTGGCCGTGTCGTGCGGAGTCATGTCCGTCGCGAGCGGCCCGGCAAGTATAATTCTCGGGTTCCTGTTGCTGCGGCTCACCGGGCAAGGGCTGACGACCCATGTCGCCGTCACGTCGATTGCCCGCTATTTCCACCGCCAGCGCGGCCGCGCCCTTTCGCTGATCGCCATGGGCTTCCCGCTCTCCCAGGGCATACTCCCCTCGGCAGTCGTCCTAGTGAGGGCAACCGATGACTGGCGGCGTAGTTACGGCCTGATAGGCCTTGGTGTTGTATTCGTAGCATTGCCGGTTTTGATGATTCTGATTCGATCACTGCCCACTTTTACCCGGCCGACGGATATCGGGAGCGGCACCCGCTCGCCGGTGCTTGACGGCCTGCGAATAGTGGCGCGTTCTCGGTTCTTCTGGTTTGCGCTGCCTCTACTGCTCTACATGCCTTTCGCCTCCACCGCGCTCGTCTTTCATATTCAGGCAATTGCTAGCGCCAAAGGGTGGTCGCACGAGCTTGTCGCTCTCGGCTTCGTCGCCTATGCCGTCAGCCACGCGTCCACATTGTTGCTCCTTGGCGGACTCGTCGATCGGTTCGGGGCCAAGGCCTTGTTGCCTGTGATGATTTTCCCAATGCTCTTTGGCCTCGCAGCACTGGGCATGTCGAATCAGCCAGGTGCCATGCTGCTGTTTCTCGGTCTGATGGGAGTGTCCTCCGGCCTCGCCCAGGCGACAGTCACGGCGGTTTGGGCGGAAGTCTATGGGGTTACCCGCTTGGGTACGATCCGCAGCTTTGCCACCACGCTGATGGTGGTCGGAACCGCTCTCGGCCCCGTGGCGGTTGGTGCCCTGCTAGATTCCGGCACTACAGTGGGCGCCATCTGCGGCACCCTCATTGCTTATGGCTTCTCGTCTGCCGCGCTGGCGAAGATCGGGATGAAACACGGCACTCCGTAGCCCGGAAGTCTGGAGCGGGAATCGTGGCTGAAGCTTTCGGATGTTACCTTCGGCGGCCGGCAACCCATTGGAATTTCGCCATCTGGGTCGCTCCGCCGTACAGAGGGTGGTTTCCACCAACATCCTCAAACTCGACCTCGTAATTATTCGGCCGCGCTAGCCGCGTTGCCCAAGAGCGAAATTTTGGCCGTGCCCACTCGAAGCGGTGGTCCGGATGGCGGTGCCGATGCCGCGGCACGCCGAGGAGGGCGTTGAACTCCTTGTTCGGCGTGGTCACTACGACTGTAGGCGGCGCCAGGTCAAAAAACAGCACGCGCTCAACTGCATAGAGCTTCTCCGGATCGATATGTTCGATCGTCTCGACGAGGATGGCGGCGTCCAACCCCATCAGCGACCTGTGCGGAAGCGTGAACGAGTGGATCAATTCGACCTTCTTCCGAATCGACTGTGGCTCCTCCTCCAGGGTCGCCCGCAAGGCCTCCAGTGCGACCATCGATCGATCCAGCCCTACGATCCGCAACACATCCGGCTGGCGCGCCAGGCGGCGCAGGAGAGGGCCCTCTCCGCATCCGAGATCCATCACCGTGCGCGAACCGCTGCGACGAAGCGCGAGGCTGACGGCGTCGAGTCGCTGATCGTGAAGCCAGGTCACGATTCACCCGCACTTTTCCGGTTGCGACCCCTTGGTCGGCCGAAGACTTTGATGCCGGACCTCCCTCTGTTCACCGATGCTTCCCTGCAGACGGGCGTGCCTCCACGTGAGACGCCGCGAACGAAGGGCAGCGAATTTCCTTCTCGAGGTCACGAATGAACAGGGGTAACGGTTCGCGCCCGGAGAACTCCGTGCGTTTGCCACTTTTCGACATCATATAAGCCGTGAACGAGATCTGGAGGGCATCGTAGCCCGTAACCTTGAAGATCGCACCAAAGCGGTCTTGGTAACATCTACCGACCAGAATGCTTGAGGGCTCCATCGTCACTTGATCCTCCAGGCGGTTGTGGCGACAGCCGGAAGTAAGGACAAATCAGCAGGCCTCCGAAAATTGGATTTCGGCCCGACCAAAGTGCACGCTACGTCGCAAGTCACGCGCCAACCGGTCTGCTGGACAGATAGCGGGTGGAATCCAATAGCTCGTTGATTTGGACGAACCGCAGCGATCTGGGACGGTCGACGCGTTCCAGAGTAAACGTCTCGCCGTCATACTGGATAACGCGCCACTCCCGCTGCGGCTGTGCGACATTGACGAAAACGTCGTCGACCTTCACCGACGATATCTTGCGAGTCATCTACTCCTCCTACAGGTCCATGGTGGGCCGATGACGATGCGCAGACCGACAAATCGCCAGCCTCCGGATGATGATAGCCATAGCTGCAAGGACTGGACGGCAGCGCCTTCACGAAATGGTCATGTAATCACCTGCTCGAACTCGAAAAAGGCACGGCAAACCGTAAAGACCGCCGAGTCGACCTGCTCCGCACAATCGAGATCGAAGAGAGCGACGTTCTTGCCGTCCGATGACAAGGCGCTCTGGTACATGACGCCGTCATAGCCCTCGGCGCGAAACATCTCGGCCAGGACTTGGGTCGCCGCGTAATCGGCGGTGTTGTCGCTTCGGGTAATGGGCCGGGAAAACGCTCGATCGATGCTTGCCCAGACGAACTTCTCGATTTCCTCAGCCGATGGATTCTCGACTTTGGGCATTTCATGATCGTGCAGGAGCGAACAGTCGGCGACGGCGAGATCACGCGTGATGCGAAAGCGGCCGACTGACACGTAGGAGCCGATCCAGGGTCTCACTTCCGACATAGCCACGTCGCGGCTGGTGGCGAAGTAGAGGCATGGAATTCCCTTGGGGTTGATGCGTCCTTCGGATGCCCTGTCAGGAAGGGGCTTCATACGTGTTTCCAGATGTGGGCCTGGTGTTCGGCTGCCCCCGACGGCGTCCAGCACCCAGTTGTGTCCGATTTGGGCCCGCCAGAACGTCTCGCCCGTCCGAAGCGTTCGCAGTCGGTTTTTGCAGGTTGCCCCCACGGCGCGAAGAAACTGCTCGCTGGCCGGTGAGCGCAGGTAACGTCTGCAAAGCGCGACCTCGCGACCAAATTTGTGGAAGGCCTCGATGTCCGCGAAGCTGTCAAGGTCCGTCATGCGGCGGTCCGTCGAAATGGGCCCGCACATTCATCCAGCGCGTCCACGAACGTGGGGCGAAGCTGCAAAAGGATTTTTCTCCCGTCGCCGGGTTCGACCGTGGCAAAGACGAGAAGCGGCAATATCCGGCGGGCGAGACCATTACCTTCAGGCACGATGTCCAGGGTCGAGGCCATCGCCTTGCCGAGTTTCAGGTACAGCGCCAAGGCGGCACTTTCCTCCAATCCACTGACACGTGCCACGTCGGCTATGGACGCTGCCTGCCGGGGCAGGTGCCGATGAATTCGCAACAGCGGGGCTATCGTCGCAAAAGTGCGGGGATCCAGGGCATTGAGGGCTTCCTGAAATTCCGCGACGCTCGGAACATCGTCCTGCCGCTGGTTTCTCAGGTTCTGCTTCCTCAGGTCCAGCGCCGCTGTCGTCGCAGCTACGGCTGTCTCTACGGAAGTTGCCGTCGCGACATGGATTGGTCTGCCTCCCAAGTAAGCGATAGCACGCCCGGTGTCGGCCTGGTGGCCGGCGATGATGTGGTAGATTCCATGCGTTACCTCGGTGCGCTCGATCGCTTTGCTGTGTCGGTCGGGTTTTGGCTTCATCATTGGACTCCTTGCTTCGCGAAGTTGTGAGCGATCGACCATGCGGGTCAGAGGGGCTGACCCGCGCGATCAGGAGCGCTCCCGGGTCGCGCTGAACTTGATATCGGGCCATTCTTCGATCGTTTGGCCGAGTTCCCAAGCGTTGCGGGCCAGAAAGACCGCCGCACCGTCACGGTCTTCGGCGATACTGACGCGGCTGCGCTCGACAAACCTCTTTAGCTGCGAAGCGTCAGCGCTCGAAACCCACCGCGCGGTTTCATAGGGCGCGGCCTCGAAACCGACGTGGATGCCGTATTCGGCGCCAATCCGCGAGGTGAGGACATCCAATTGGAGCTGGCCGACAACGCCCACGATTGACTGCCCTCCCGAAATCGGACGCAACACCTGCGTGATTCCTTCTTCGGCAAGATCCTCCAGGGCCGTGCGCAATTGCTTCGCACGCATTGGGTCGTCTAGCCGCACGCGGCGGAGAACTTCGGGGGCGAAGTTCGGAATGCCGGTAAAGGCCAGCAGCTCGCCTTCTGTGAGCGCATCGCCGACACGCAGCGTTCCGTGATTGGGAATACCGATGATGTCGCCGGGCAAAGCCTCATCGGCGATCGTCCGCTCCTGCGCGAAGAAGAAAATCGGGTTCTGTACGGCGATCGTGCGGCCGGTTCTCACCTGCAGAAGCTTCATGCCGCGCCGAAACTGTCCCGAGCAGACCCGGAGGAAGGCGATCCGATCGCGGTGATTGGGGTCCATGTTTGCCTGGACCTTGAATACAAAGCCGGTGACTTTGCGCTCTTCGGGATCCACGTCGCGCGGGCTCGCGGGTTGCCGGCGGGGTGGCGGCGCGATCTCGGTCAGCAACTTGATTAGTGCGTCTATGCCGAAGTCCCGCAGGGCACTGCCGAAGATGACCGGCGTCAGGCTACCTTCTAGATAGGCCTCGCGATCGAGTTCCGGGAATGCGGAAGTGGCCAGAGCCGCGGATTCCCGGAAAGACCCGAGGACATGTCCGGGAACGCGATCCTCGAGCTTGCCGTCGTCGATGCTGTTGCAGGCAAGGGATTCGTTGAAGGCGCCGCGGCGGCCTTCACGCGAAGTCAGGTACATATTCTGGCGGAGGTCGTAGCAGCCATGAAAGTCACTGCCCATTCCGATCGGCCAGACGATCGGACAAGTGTCGAGGGCGAGCGTACTCCCGATCTCATCCAGCAATTCGAACGGGTCTCGCCCCTCGCGATCGACCTTGTTGATGAAGGTGATGATTGGAATGTCGCGAAGCCGACAGACTTCGAACAATTTTCTGGTCTGAATCTCGATACCCTTGGCGGCGTCGATCACCATGATCGCCGAGTCGACGGCGGTGAGCGTGCGATAGGTATCTTCGCTGAAGTCCTGATGACCGGGCGTATCGAGGAGGTTGAACGTGATGCCGCTATGCTCGAACGTCATGACCGAGCTCGTGATCGAAATCCCGCGAGCACGCTCCATCTCCATCCAGTCCGACTGCGTTCGACGCCGATCGCCACGGGCCTTTACCTGTCCAGCGAGCCGGATGGCGCCGCCGACCAGAAGCAGCTTCTCGGTAAGCGTTGTCTTTCCTGCGTCGGGATGAGAGATGATGGCGAAGGTGCGTCGCTGGTGTGCGACGGAGCGTTCCACCCGGGTAGGGCCCTCGTTCAGTGGCGTCATGGAAATTGCTCGATGGAATACATGAAGTGCGTGCTGGCCAGTTACGACCAGTGTCACGCGACGCGCATGCGCGCTGTCGGCGTGGCGGGACGGCGCTCTTCCGCATCCAGACAAACGCAGGTGCCGATGCATGGAGCGGAAGCGCGTCCTCTGGAGGGGCGCGCTTCAGGGTGGAAGGAACTCGTCCGTCGCCGTGATCAGCATCTTATTCGATCGCCCCCAAAGGGGCGTAGCGCGCGGGGTGACTGCGTGTGCTTTCTGGGTCAAGCACTCAGTCATGCCGCTCGCCGGCGAGTTGCCTGAGTGCGGTCTCAACGGGATGCCTCGGAGGCGCATCGGATGCAAGTTGGTATGGTCGGGTCGACCGCGAGTCGCTGGCTCGCGATTTCCTCACCGCACGAGATGCAGTAACCAAAGTCCCCGGTATCCATGCGGCGTAACGCAGCCTCGATACGAAGCTTCTCATTGCCGCGCCTTCGCTCTATTTCGAGGGCCATGGCCTGGTGCTGCATAGCGTCCACTCGTGACAGGCGACCGACCGATGTCTGATCGAGCTCGACGGGTCGGCGACTTTCGGCCGCGCTTTCCTGCAGATCGCTCAACGCGGTAAGGCGATCGAGAAGAAGCTGACGCGAGATATTCGGTTCGTCGCCGGACCTATTCATCAGATCTGCCTCGAAGGTCTGACTATCTGGGCGTTCGGCGAGGACCCCGTTCGAGGTCGAAGCTCTGACAGAAGTGCCTCGATACCGCTCTTCATGTTCTGACAATAATTCACGAGATGGCGCTCTGCCGTGACTGCGAGACGCGTCCCTTGGCAACGGGTTGCAACGAGACTGGCAGAAATGCACTCAGCGTCGGCGATGACTTGGCTCCGCAAAGCGTCCGTCGTGACGGATTCGAGGGGGACATTGAGAACGGCTTTTTCGGACACGATGGTCCGAACCAACTCCTGCCATGCTCCGTCGCAGACTGGCGTTCGAAGGGCTGCAGTCGCGCAACGGCCCAATCGCTCAAGGCTGTCTCTTAGGGTATGGGCATCTCTCATTTTGCAGGGCCTTTCGTCGTCGGCTCCGCAGGATGTCGAAACTTTGAACCTGCGTCGCGCGGCTCCGGCGGCGTTGAAGAGGCCAGATTCGGATGGACCGTGATCCATCCATCGTTCTCCACGTCAGATTCGTATAAGGCTTCGCGCCTACAGCAATCGCGTCGTCTAACCTTTGCCATGGCTCTTGCTCCTCTCGTCCGTCGACGCGGGGCGCAAACTTCGCAGATCAGGGCTTTCCTGAACCAGGCATTGGGAGACTGGGACCATTACCAACGCCAGCCGATCGTACAGGGCTATTTCTTTCCCGGCACAACGGCGCGGCGGAATGGGCTCAAGCTCAGCTTGCCCCTGCGTAACCACTGCGCTCGCATCAGTGCGATCGAGCAGGGCTGCCCCGCCCCCTCGTTCCGTTGAGGAGGTTCGTTCCCAGGGTCGGCAATCGACCGCGGGAGACTAGAGAAAGCAACTGCGTCACAAGCTCCTTAGCGTTTTTGGACGCCAGTTTGTAGCCAAAAATGATCGGCGCGCAGCTGCCTCAATCAGGGAGAAGTGACCCGGAGCGCGAATCTGAGGACGAGTTTAGCGAAACAACAGCACCGGAATCCGGCACGCCCGGATCATCTCCGTTGTCGTCGAGCCGATGATGAGGCTGCGTACCCGCGAATGGCCGTAGGCACCCATTACAAGAAGGTCGATGCCGTTTCGCTCGATCACGGACGAGATCGCTTTCTCCGAAGGCCCGGGCTCGATCGTCGTGTCGACGGCAAGGCCGCCGCCGCGCAACTGCGCCGCAGCGGCGTCGAGCCGACTGCGCACCGCCGGCTCGTCGCGTCCCGCCGTCACCAGAGAGACGGAGAGGCCCGCAAACATCGGCGAGCGCGAGACGTGATCGACCGCCTTGAGCGCGCTGGGGCCACCGTCGAAGGCGATCAGTACCTTCGAGATCGGCCGGAAGGCGCGCGAGGCGACGAGGATCGGTCGCTCGAGACTGCGTACAACGCGCTCGATGTTGGAGCCGAGGTGCAGTTTCGCGAAATCGGCGGCCTCGCCGCGCTTGCCGATCACGATGAGGTCGACCGTCGCTTCGCGCTCGGCCAGCGTCTCCAGAAGATCGCCATTGCGCAGGCTGACCGTGACGTTGGCGACACCGGCCGCCTGAACACGTGCCTTTGCCTCGTCCAGCACCAGGCGGCCGCGTTTCTGCAGCAGTTTTGCGCGCTGCGCATCCAGCGTTGCCAGTTCGGTCAGCAGGCTTTCCTGCATGTCGATGGTGAAGTTGCTGCTGAAATCGCGCGAGGAAGCCTCGCGGCGTCCCAGCACCTGCAGCAGTTCGACAGTTCCCGGCAGCCGCGCGGCCGCCCAGGCCGCGTGGTCGGCGACGCTTTGCGAATAGATCGAGCCGTCGATGCAGGCGACGATTGTGGTCATGTGCGGTCCCCCTTCAATGCGCCTGGAGCTTGTCGAGCGCCCCGGGTTCGTCATGTATGGCAAGCCTGTCGACGATGGTTTCGCTGGCCTTGTTGAGACCGATCAACTCCACCTCGGCGCCTTCGCGCCGGAACTTCAGCACGACCATGTCGAGCGCGGCGACGCTGGAGATGTCCCAGATATGGGCGGCACTCAGGTCGATCGTGACCTTCTCTAGCGCTTCCTTGAAGTCGAAGGCGCTGGCAAAGTCCTCAGCCGAAGCGAAGAAGAGTTGGCCCTCGACCTTGTAGGTGCGCGAGGAGGTGTCGGGCGACGCGACGGAGGTGACGCGGAAGAGCTGGGAAATCTTCCAAGCGAAGAAGATGCCCGACAGCAACACACCGAGAACGACGCCTACCGCGAGATTGTGAGTGAGGACGACACCGGCAACGGTCGCCAGCATGACGATGCTCGACGACCGCGGATGGGTTTGGAGGTTCCGGATCGAAACCCAGCTGAAGGTGCCGATCGAGACCATGATCATGATTGCCACTAGGGCGGGCATCGGTATCTTTTGGACCCAGGCTCCCAGCACGACGATCAGGAACAATAAGAAAATGCCCGAGCAGAAGGTGGAGAGTCGCCCGCGACCGCCGGCCTTCACGTTGATGACAGACTGGCCGATCATGGCGCATCCGGCCATGCCGCCGATGAAGCCGGTGGCCATGTTGGCGACGCCCTGGCCGACGCATTCGCGGTTCTTGTCGCTGGTCGTGTCGGTCAACTCGTCAACGATCTGCGCCGTCATCAGCGATTCGAGCAGGCCGACGGCGGCGACGGGCACCGAGTAGGGCAGTACGATCAGGAACGTCTCGAGGGTGAGTGGCACGTCGGGCAGCAGGAACACCGGCAGCGTCGACGGCAGCTCGCCCATGTCGCCCACTGTACGGACGTCGATGCCCAGCACGATGGCCGCGACTGTGAGCACGACGATGCAGACGAGCGGCGAGGGCACGGCCTTGGTGAGGAGGGGAAAGCCGTAAATGATGGCGAGGCCGGCGGCCACCAACACATAGGTCATCCAGGTCACGCCGATCAGCTCGGGAAGCTGGGCCATGAAAATCAGGATCGCCAGTGCGTTGACGAAGCCGGTCATCACCGACTTCGACACGAATCGCATGACGTAGCCCAGGCGAAGAAAGCCCGCCGCGACCTGCAGGACGCCCGCCAGGACCGTGGCGACCAGCAGGTATTGCAGTCCGTGTTCCTTGACCAGCGTCACCATGAGTACCGCGGTTGCCGCCGTCGCGGCCGAGATCATGCCGGGTCGGCCACCTACGATGGCGGTAATGACGGCGATTGAGAATGAAGCATAGAGCCCGACCTTGGGGTCGACGCCGGCGATGATCGAGAAGGCGATGGCTTCTGGGATCAGGGCTAGAGCGACCACGAGGCCTGCAAGGATGTCGCCCTTGATGTTGCCGAGCCAGTCGATACGCAAGCGGGAGAAAGAAAACTTGAACAAGAAATAGTCTCCAGTCGTGTTACGGGCATAGCCGCAGCAACGATTCAACGAAGATTGATTTGGGTCGAATAATGGGCCGACGCACATGCCAACCCTGCTCGCAATGCGGGCGGAGCAGGTCGGCGAAAAAGTGCAACAGTCAGGGCGGTGACATCGGAGATTTTGAATGCAATATTTGTGCCGTCGGTGCAATGCTCGATTTGTCGCAAACCAAAGCACACTCCTGCTGCCGTAACTCGGCAGTAGCCTGCGTTATGCCCGGATCTTACGCCAGATGGCGACGTCGGAGACCACGTGTGATGGAGGACGTCTTGGCTCCGGTTTGCGTTTGATTGCGCAGATGCTGCCCGCGTTGAATGCGCGCAAATATTCGGGAGGTTGGAATGCCGTCGGGAACTGTCAAGTATGTCAATGCCGATCGAGGATTCGGCATTATCTCCCGAGACGACAAGCAACCAAAAGTCTTTCTCCACATCAGTGAGGTGAATAAAGCGGGATTGGACACGATAGAGAAGGGCCAGCGATGGCACTTCGATGTGGAAGACCGAGGAGGCTCAAGTCCAGCGGCCGTGAACTTGCGGTTGGAAGAGCCAACTGCAAAGTACTAGCGGCAAGGTTTGGGTGTCATCGACGAGGCTCGTATGGCCGCTGGCGCGTCCAAGACCTGTGAACCATGGACGATGTCGTGGCGCTGATTGACGCCAGCGCCGAAGAAGCGCGGCCCTTACAAGAAGCGCGTTACTTCGGCCGGGTAAACTATCCGGAGCGCGTTGCATGCATTGGTCACTTGTTGCGTTCGTCAGCGCCGCGAGTACCGAAATCATCGGCTGCTTCGCGTTCTGGGCTTGGCGCCGAATGGGAAGATCAATCTGGTGGCTGGTCCCGGGCATGATCTCGCTGGCGCTGTTCGCCTACTTCCTCACGCTCGTTGACGCGGAGCATGCCGGCAGGAGTTACGCGACCTATGGCGGCGTCTACATCGTCGCCGCTCTGTTCTGGCTTTGGCTGGCGGAAGGCGTGCGGCCCGACCACTGGGATGTCATTGGGGCGTGTTTCTGCCTTGTTGGCGCCGCCATCATTCTGTGGGGGCCGCGTCATCCCCTAGTTTCAAACTAAGCCAACGCCGGGACAGGGTGTTCGCGTCCGCGGCCAGCGAGTCCTCTACTCCTGTCGCCCGGCTCTCAAGTATGAGCCCGTCCAGCGCTTTCGACCTAAACTCTCCAACTCGCCGTGCGAACGCGCGAGTGGAATCGCCGGTCGGACGGCCCGTTGGCCACCGGACGCAGCGGTTGTATGCGACGGCTTCCGCTCCTCCGCCGCCTCAAGACCGCCTGCCCGTGGTCTGTCGGCGCACCGCTCTCGCCGAATGGCGGCTAAGCGCTGGGTACATTGATGGGTACACAAAAAGGTGCTCTTCTAGAAAATACAATTAATTTCAATGAGATAGCAGGGTGTTCGATTCCGTCTCGGGGCACCATCACCTTTTTTCCACCGCGCAAGTCATTGATTTGACGTCGGAATTTTTCGCGAAGTGTCCCACTTCTCGAAAGTGGGACACTTCTCAGACTTTTTCGTTCTCATTCTCGGGTACGAGCAGATGCATCGCTCCCTTCGCGAGCTTCGAACGATTCGCCTTGCGCGTGTACACACCGGCCTGCTTGGGGCTGTCCCAACCGAACATCGCCATAAGCTGGTGCTCGGTAGCGCCGTTCTCCGCAGCGGTTGTCGCGTCAAATTTTCTGACGCCGTGCGCCGAGCAATGTCGGAGGCCAGCTTCGTTGCACCAGTCACGAAACTTGTTGCCGAAACCGGGAGCCGTGAAGGGCTTCCCCCACTCGGTGATCAGATAGGTCATGTGCTTGCTCGGGGTCTGGTCGAGGATCGCACGTAGCTGGGGCAGGATCGGCAGCGCCAGCCGCTTTGGCCCCGGGGCTGCTTCGCCGGGTCGTCCCTTGCGCTTGGACCCCTTAGTAATCGTGAATACGAGAGCGCCATCCTTCTCCATACCCGGTCCAAGCTTGATCACGTCGGAGCGGCGGACGCCGGTATACCGCAGCAGCGCGAAGGCCAAACGAGCCTTGGTGCCGACGGGGTGACGAGCCTCGAACTGTGCGACCTCCTCCTCGGTCCAAGTGTGGAAGCCCTCTGACGAGCTTCCCAGTCGTTCGACCGATGCGGCTGGATTCGTAGCAATACGGCCGGTGGTCTTCGCCCACCGAAATAGCTGGCGCAGAGCCTTGAGCCGACCGTTTGCGGCTTCCGGAAAATCCGATTTCTCGTCGCGGATGTCGCGAATATGACGCTCTTCCATTCGAGAGTACGGCAGGCTGCCTCGTTCATTGCCCTTGGCATCGGTAGTGAACTCGGTGTGGTATTGCGCGATCTTCTTATCGATGACGCTGTCACGTTCCCTTTTCAGGCGCATGAGGTGACCCTAATTCTTGTTGGAGTACACAAGCGTGCCTGATCGAGTGTGTTGGACCTGTTCCTACACGAACATCAACTCTGATGGGCTGGTGGAGACGGATGCGCCGTCATTAGGAGCGATACCCGGATTTGATCGAAGCCCTCACGGGAGGATCGAAGTAGTCTAGCGGAGATGCTTCGCGGCAACTATGAGAGACGAGAATTGAAGTACGCAATGAGCAACGGCGAACGGCGGGAAGCCGAGCGCGGCCTTATTGGACAATGTCCGATATGCGAAGTTCCGCTGAAGCCGAAATGTGGCAGAATCCGAGTGCCATATTGGTCTCACCCACCGGGACACTTTGAACACCGTTGGGAGCCAGAGACCGAATGGCACCGCAATTGGAAAAACGCGTTTCCGAAGGAGTGGCAGGAAGTCGGCCACCGTGCCGAGAACGGTGAGCGCCATCTGGCAGACGTGAAGACTGCACATGGGCAGGTGCTGGAGTTTCAGCATTCAAACATTTCGGACGACGAACGTTCTTCGCGTGAGGCGATTTACGGCCAGATGTGCTGGGTCGTAGACGGCATGCGGTCGAAGAATGACAGGAAGAAGTTCGTTACGGCGCTGCACCTTGGACGGTTAGTACCGGGTAGTTTCAGAACGTACATTGTGCCCACGGGAAGCAGCGAGCTACTGCGCAAATGGGAGAATAGTCAGAAGCTCGTTATGTTTGACTTCGGCGAGCTAGAGGAGTTCTCCGACCCATTTCGATTTGGAGCGCCGGTCCTGTGGGGTGCACTCCCGGGATGGAAGAATGGCGAGGCCGTGCTGCGTCCGATCTATCGGACCGGGTTCCTCGACAGCATGACAAAGAACGAGCCGCTCGTCGGCATCGAGGGCGCGTTGGAGCCCTTGCGGGTGGAGGCGCAGCCCCGGTTGGCACCCCGCGGCCATCGGCGACTAGATTCGAACGTCCACAGCCGACGCTATCGCATTCGCTGATGCGCCACATCACCCGGAACAGCATCGGTCTCGTCGTTCGGGATCAAGGCAGCCACGGCGCTGCTATCGGGGCGCGTCGGGTGGGTGGGCCCCTTGGCGAGTGGCGGCAATGAGAGCTAAACCGCACCGGGGACTTGGTGCTGGTTCGCGAAGCCCAAGAGCTAAGTCGTCCGGTACGGGGATCAGAGTGCTTAATCGTTCACGTACTCAAACCCGTCGCGGTCACGGTGATCGACCTGAACGTAGGAGGACTAAATGTCGACTAAGTTGACGCTCGAACTCAATGATGAGCAAGCGCTTGGGCTAATGGCTTTAGCTGCTCGCACATCCAGTTGTGTCGAAACGATAGTCATGGGTCTTGTGAACGATGCCCTCCTTACAAAGCATCTGCCGGCGGGGATGACGCTCGAAGAGTTATTGGTGGAGATCCAGGACGATGAACTCATTGGTGCCTCCGACGTCTGTGCGGAGAGTCATTGATCGTCATCGATCTCTGGGAGCGCGTCGTACCAAACGCGAATGGCGTCTGACAGGAGCACTCCCATCGAGAGACCACAATGCGCCCGAACCAATCGAATCATCTCCAGAGCGTCTGCATCCACGTCCCGGACCGTCCATCTATAGGCCATCTGACCGATCTCCTCTATTGTGTCGGACTATTTACGGCAGACGGCGGCCTCGTTAGGCAGATTGGCGGCTTTCAGTGGCGATTCTTCTCGAATAGTGCGCTCGCACCGTGACCGGTATGCATCGCGGTGCGGTTGAATCCCAAGAGACAGATCGAGCTGGTCGCTAGACTTCATGAGCGATCAGCTTCGTCAATGGTCGCAGGATCCGGCTCCCAAACGTGATCGACGTCTTCAACGGCGAGTACATGGCAACCGTGCCGAACTTACGTATGTGGTAGTTGAACGTCTTCCGCGAGCTATATGTCAGTGCCGCGTGGTGTGGCAGACCGGAGATGATCACCTCTGACAAAGACACCGAACTGACCAGCAGTACCGTTCGTCGCCGGCCGGCCCAATCCGAAGTCCGCTTCGTCACTGGATAGGACGCCCTCACGCAAGTCGGATGGGAGCCGGGTGCTCGGGCATCGCTGTGCGAGCCGCCTCCAAGAGGTGCTCGTGATGCGTAAGAAAGACTACCTGCGTCTTACGGGCCACTTGTGCTAGGATTTTGAAGCCGGCCAAGGATCTCGCATCGTCAAAATTGACGAACAGATCGTCAACGATGAACGGAAATGGCGTGGCCGTTTCGAGACATTGCTCGAGTGCCGCGTGTCCGTCGTCAGAACATTTGAGACAGATCAGGTCTATTTGGAAGAGAGGCTCCGGCGGCTCTAATGATGGATGTTAAGTGGCGATTGCACGGTGGCTCACGGCTGCAACATGGCGAACTGTATGACGAGAGCTTGGCTTGCGTAGGACTAGCTCCTCAGAGGCAACCCCATGCAGTTCTTTCTAAAAGTACTTGGGGTATGTACGCTCTCGCAAGTAGTGCAAATCGCGAACGCGACGAAGCCTACAATAATCGAACGGTCTACGGTTCTCTGGATACCCCCTCGGCTCGCTGGGGCACTATCTTGTGAGGAGCTAGCGTCTAATCCGGCGCCCCTTTATCGCCAGGATCCTCCTCGCTCAGAAGCCTCGTAACCCCCGTCGACACGGCTGACCCGAATCCGACACAGAGTGCGACAAGGAGGCCGGCAAGAATGAAGCCGACGATTGTGTCCATGGATGATCTCCCTGCTCGTGCTGGGTAAAATCGCAGACAAATCAATATTATACTGGGCCGGAAACCGGACGGCAGGTCACTTAACCACGGTCAACGGCGCACCGAACTTGCGTAAGACGTACGCATCCGGTGAAGGCCGCGGCCTGAGGAGTTGACGCGGAGAGATCAAGCAGCAGCGCGCTGATCCTGCTGTTGTCTCCAGTTCCAGGGCATGAGTTCGTCGATGCGTTTGGCCGGATGGTCCTGCAGGCGTGCGAG
>NZ_JAUSBN010000029.1 GCF_030651995.1 Reyranella sp. | reverse complement strand
GACGGCGTTGGCGCGACGCAGCGACAGCGCCATGTTGTAGGCCTCGGTGCCCGACGTATCGGTGTGACCCGTCGCCGTGATGCGGGCGTTGCCCTTCGTCTTGTAGGCCGAGGCGGCCTGGCGGATCGTGGTCAGCGCCTGGTCCGACAGGTTGGCGCGATCCCAGTCGAAGAACACCATGAACGACGGCGGCGCGACCATCGACGGAGCCGGTGGGGGCGGCGGCGGCGGCGGCGAGACGAACTTGTAGCTCACGCCGGCGAGCGCGAGGATGTTGTTGTTCTGGAAGGTCACGTTGCCAAACGGCGTATTGACGCTCGGATTCGTCGTGCCGACGTAGCGCCCTTCGATCATGAACCGGAGCTGCTCGTTCACATTGTAGGCAACGCCGAGAATGCCCTGATAGGCGAACTGCGTGCTGCCCAGCGCACTGTTGCTGTCGACGAAAGCGACACCCGCGCCGGCACCGATATACGGCGTGATCACCGAGGTCGGCATGAAGTCGTACAGCAGGTTCGCCATAACGTTGAGCTGGCCGACCTTGCCGTTGATCGCCGAGCCCGGAATGTTGGCGGAGGTCGGGATCTGGCCGTAGCCGACCTCGAGTTCGAGGCGCGGGCCGACGAAGTCGTAACCGGCCTTGCCGCCGACCGCCCAACCCGTCCAGGTGTCGACGTTCGATGTCGAACCGATGAACCAGGCGGCACCGCCACCGGCACCGATGTAGAAGCCTTCCTGCGCATTGATCGACTGCGCCTGCACCGCGGCCGGCGCCAAAACCATCAATGCCGCTGCAAAGAGTTTCTTCATCCGTCTAACCCCGTTCGTTAAGGAACCACGACCGAACAACTCCCCCGCCATGATTTGGTTGCATTGCCGCCCCAGTCGCCGCGGTGCCGCCGACAACCGGTGCATTCGCTCGGCGAAAGGTGAGTTCTACGAGCGCCTTGTCGCCTCGCGCCTTCGCCCGCATCATCGCCGCCATGGCCAGCTACCAGCACATCTCGGTTTCCCCCATCGCCGGCGCCCTGGGCGCGGAAATCGGCGGCGTCGACATCGGCGGCGGCGTCGACGATGCGACGATCGCCGAGATCCGCCGTGCGTTGCTCGAGCACCTTGTGATTTTCTTCCGCGACCAGAGACTCGACGATGCCAGCCACAAGGCCTTCACCCGCCGATTCGGCGAGATCTTCATCCATCCCAACTTCAACACCGGCACCGGCGATCCGGAGATCGTGCGCGTCGTGCGTGCACCCGGGGATGAGCGGATCGTGGGCGAAGAATGGCACTCCGACACAACGATGATGCCCGAGCCACCGATGGGCGCCATCCTCTATGCGCTCGACGTGCCGCCCTATGGTGGCGACACGCTGTT
Organism: Reyranella sp.; assembly: GCF_030651995.1. Taxonomy (GTDB): domain Bacteria; phylum Pseudomonadota; class Alphaproteobacteria; order Reyranellales; family Reyranellaceae; genus Reyranella. The sequence continues at coordinate 5,330 of NZ_JAUSBN010000029.1, read as the reverse complement.
CGCCAACCAGTACCTCGCCTACGAGAGCCTCTCGGACGGCATGAAGTCAATGCTGTCCGGCCTGCGCGCCGTACACAGCGATGTCCGCGTCGCCGGCCCGCAGGCCGGGATGAACGCGCGCCGCGCGATCAAGGTGCGCGAGGATTCGAACTGGCGGCCGACCGAGAGCGTGCATCCGGTCGTGCGAACGCATCCCGAGACCGGCGCTAAGTGCCTGTTCGTGAACCACTCCTATTCATGCCGTTTCGAGAACATGACCGAGCGCGAGAGCAAGCCGCTGCTGGACTTCCTCATGGATCACGGTCACCGCCCGGAGTTCACCTGCCGCTTCCGCTGGGAGGCCGGCTCGATCGCCTTCTGGGACAATCGCTGCACCAAGCATCTGGCGATCCACGATGCCGGCCCGTTCCACCGCCGCATGCAGCGCACGCAGATCGCGGGCGACGCCGTCGTCTAGGCCGGACGAGTAACAAAAGCCCGTCGTCCTGAGCGGAGCCGCTCTTGGGCGGCGTAGTCGAAGGACCTCTTATCCGACGCACGGTGTATCGAAACGAAAAGAGGTCCTTCGACTACGCTGCGCTTCGCTCAGGACGACGGAAACTCTGACGTGCGGGCTTCCGGCGAAGGCGCTCGCTACTTCTTCTCGATGTTCCAGAAGACCGGCACGGGCGAGACGACGCTGCCGGTCACGTTCTTCCGGATCGCCATGGCGTTGTTGTACTGACCGAGGAAGGCATGGGTCGGCACTTCGGCGGCGCGAAGCTGGAGCTTCTCGACGATCTCCTTGCGCTTGGCCTCGTCGGTCTCGTCGGCGAAGGCGTTGCGCAGGCGCGTGATTTCCTCGTCGCACGGCCAGCCGAACCATGCCTTGTCGCAGGCCGCGCTGATGAAACTGTAGGTCAGCGGATCGAGCGAATCGGCACCCGACGTCGAAGTGATGAGCACATTCCAGCCGCCCTTGTCCGGCGGATCCTTCTTGGCGCGGCGCGAGACCAGCGTCTGCCAGTCCATCGATTGCATGTCGACCTTCATGCCGGCCTTTTCCATCAATGACTTGGCGATCGGCGCCATGTTCGTCAGCACGTACAGATCGGTCGAATGCAGCAATACGACTGGCGTGTTGTCGTAGCCGCCCTCGGCCAGAAGCTGCTTGACCTTGGCGAAGTCGCTTTCGTACTTGTCGGCGAAACCCGCCGTCGTCTCGTAGGGCCCGCCACACATGAACATCGCCTTGCAGACCTTGTAGTACGTGGGGTCGCCGATGACGCCGTTCAGGAAGTCCGTCTGGTTCAGGGCGTAGAGCATCGCCTGCCGGTTCTTGGCATTGTCGAACGGCTTGTGGAGCTGGTTGAAGCGATAGATGTACTGGTTACCCCACTTGTTCGTTGTCACCATCGAGACGTTGCGGTCCTTCTTCAGCAGCGGATAGAGGTCGTGCTGCGGCGACTCGATGATGTCGATCTCGCCGGCCTGCAGCGCATTCACCGCTGTCTGCTGGTCGGGGATGGCGACCCACTCGACCCTGTCGACCTTGGCGATCTTGCCGCCCGCCAGGCCGGAGGCCGGCTCGGACCGCGGCTTGTACTTGGGGTTCCTGACGTAGACGGTCTTGTCGCCCGGCTTCCACTCGTCGGCCTTGAAGATGAAGGGGCCGGAGCCGACGAACTCCTTGATCTGGTCGTTCGGCGAGGTCTCGGCGACCCGCTTGGGCATGATGAAGGGATTGCCCGAGGGCTTGGACAGGGCCTGCAGCACGACGCCGGTCGGCGCCTTCAGTACGATCTGGAAGGTCTTGGCGTCGACCGCCTTCAGGTCGGCGACCTTGGCCCACAGGATGTTGCCCAGGCTGTCGCGCGACGCCCAGCGCTTCAGCGAGGCGATCACGTCCTCGGTCGTGACCGGCTGGCCGTCGTGGAATTCGAGCCCGTCGCGCAGAGTGAACGTCCAGGTGAGCTTGTCGTCGCTCATCTTCCAGGTGTCGACCATCTGCGGCTTGATCTTGAGATCGCCGTCCAGCGCGAACAGCGTGTCGTAGATCATGTAGCCGTGGTTGCGGACGATGAAGGCCGTGGTCCAGATCGGATCGAGGATCTTCAGATCCGAATGCGCCACGACCCGCAGCGTCGTCGGCTGCTGCGCCATCGAAACGGCCGGCATCGACAGGCCGAGCGCCGCAATCATTCCCAGCATTCTTCTGTGCATTTGTGCCTCCTTACCGGTTGTCCGCGAGGATCATTCCAGCCGCCTTGTCGGCGATCATGATCGTGGGGGTGTTGGTGTTGCCCGAGGTGATGGTCGGCATGACCGATGCGTCGACCACCCGCAGCCCCTGCAGGCCGATGACCCGCAGCCGTTCGTCGACCACGGCATGCGGATCCGAGGGAAGGCCCATCTTCGCCGTGCCCACCGGATGGAAGATCGTGGTGCCGATGTCGCCGGCGGCCTTGGCGAGAGAGGCATCGTCGTCGCCGACGGACGGTCCCGGCAGATACTCCTCCGGCCGGTAGGGCTGCAGGGCCGGCTGGTGCATCAGGCGCCGCGTCACGCGGATCGCGTCGGCCGCCACGGTACGGTCCTCGTAGGTCGCGAGATAATTGGGCGCGATCAGGGGCTTGGCCGACGGATCGGCCGAGCGCAGCCTGATCGTGCCGCGCGAGGTCGGGCGCAGGTTGCAGGCGCTCACCGTGATCGCCGGAAAGCGATGCAGCGGCTCGCCGAACTTGTCGAGCGACAGGGGCTGCACATGGAATTCGATATTCGACCTTTCCTGATCCGGCGAGGAGCGCGTGAAGATGCCGAGCTGAGAGGGCGACATGGTGAGCGGCCCCTTCTGCAGCAATGCATATTGCATGCCCATCAGCGCCCGGCCGACCAGCGAGTGATAGGTCGTGTTGAGCGTCTTCACGCCGTTGACCTTGTAGATGGCCCGCTGCTGCAGATGGTCCTGCAGGTTCCGTCCGACGCCCTCGCGCGCGTGCAGCACTGGAATGCCGACCTCGCCCAGCCAGTCGGGGGCGCCGATGCCGGAGAGCTGCAGGATCTGCGGCGAGCCGATCGCGCCGGCCGCCAGGATGACCTCGCCCCTGGCCCGCGCCTCGACGAGGCGGCCGTCCTGGCGATAGAGCACGCCGGTGCAGCGCTTGCCCTCGAACGACAGCTTCTCGACGAGCACGCCGGTTTCCAGCGCAAGATTCGGCCGCTTGAGCACCGGCTTCAGGAAGGCCCGCGCCGCCGACATGCGGATGCCGCGCTTCTGGTTCACGTGGAAATAGCCGACGCCGGTATTGTCGCCGGTGTTGAAGTCTGAAGTCTCCGGGACGCCCATCTCGGTGGCCGCGCGGATCACCGCGTCGAGCACTTCCCAGCGCACCCGCGATTCCTCGACCCGCCATTCGCCGCCCGCGCCGTGATGCTCGGTCTCGCCCAGGAAATGGTTGTCGAGCTTGCGGAACACCGGCGCGACGTCTTCCCAGCCCCAGCCGGTGAGGCCGAGCTGGCGCCAGTGGTCGTAATCCTGCGACTGGCCGCGCATCGAGATCATGCCGTTGATCGCCGAGCAGCCGCCGATCACCTTGCCGCGCGGGTAGTTGAGCGCGCGGCCGTTGAGCCCGGGTTCCTTCTCGGTCTGGAACATCCAGTCGGCGCGCGGATTGCCGATCGCGAAGAGGTAACCGGCCGGAACGTGGAACCAGATCCAGTTGTCCCGCCCGCCCGCCTCCAACACCAGCACGCGGTTCTTCGGATCCGCCGAGAGCCGGTTCGCGAGCACGCATCCGGCCGAGCCGGCGCCCACGATGATGTAGTCGAAGTCGCCGTCGAGTCGGGAAGGAGTCGTGTCAGTCATCGTGCGATGCCTAGCACACAAGCCGACCCGCGAAACAGTAGGGGCATTGCTCCGCCTGACAGACGGCGCATAATTCCGACAGCAAATCAAAGGGAGCCAACGCCATGCAATACAAGCGCATTTCGGCCGATAGCCACCTCGACCTGCCGTGGATGCCGCCCGACCTGTTCACGTCGATGGCGCCGCGCGACCTCAAGGACCGCATGCCCTACGTCACCGAGACCGACGAGGGACCGAAATGGGTGGCCAAGAACGGCGCCTCGTTCGGCTTCAAGAACGGCGTCGGCCCGTCCGGCTCGAAGTTCGTGCCCGGCAAGCATGGCCGTGTCGACATCATGGCCGAGACCGGCCTCTACGCCGACGGCGCCAAGGACATCCGTCGGATTTCAGACCCGCACTTGCGCATAAAAGACCTCGATCGCGACGGCGTCGACGCCGAGGTGATCTACGGCATCCTGGGCGCCGCCAGCCGTCTCAACGACCGCGAGGCCGGCAACGAGATGCTGCGCATCTACAACGACTGGCTGAAGGATTTCTGCAGCCACTATCCCGACCGGCACATCGGCCTGGCCTGCCTGCCCTATGGCGACATCGATGCCGCGGTGAAGGAGATCCACCGGGTTGCCAAGATGGGCATCAAGGGCCTCGAGCTCTCCTGCTCCTGGGACATGGAGCCGATGTGGCATCCGATGTGGGATCCGCTGTGGAAGGCGGTGAACGACGTGCAGCTGCCGTTGCACTTCCACACCTTCCCCAACGTTCCGCCCGGCACCATCGAGAAATATCCCGGGCGCGTCGGCCGCTCGGTGTTCTTCACCGTGGTCTCCGGCTTCCAGATGAACCTGGTGAACATCCTGGCCGCCATCATGGGCGCCAACGTGCTGGAGCGTTTCCCCAACGTCCGCATCGCCTTCGGCGAATCGGGCTGCGGCTGGATTCCCTACGCGCTCGACCGCATGGATTTCGAGTGGGAGGACCGCTTCACCGACCTCGGCATGAAGATGAAGCCGTCGGACTACTGGCGCCGCCAGTGCAAGGCCACGTTCCAGTTCGACCGCATCGGCGCCAAGCTGATCGACGACATGGGCGCGGAGAGCCTGATGTGGGGCTCCGACTACCCGCACGGCGACGGCGTCTGGCCGCACTCCGACAAGTACATCAAGGAACAGTTCGCCGACGTCCCGGCCGAGCAGGTCAAGATGATCACCTGCACCAACGCCGGCAAGTTCTACGGGCTGATCAACTAGGGTCTTTCCGCTTCAAGTTCATCCACACACCACCCTCATCCTGAGAGGCTGACCGGAAATGAACTGAATCGATTCAAGCACTTACCTCATCCTGAGGAGCGCCGCCCCGCGGCGCGTCTCGAAGGATGGGCAACGGACGGGGTGCTCGTTCCCACCCCAGCGCGGAGGTTACTCCGCGCGACGAGACGCATCGCTGCGCGATGCTCCTCAGGGTGAGGTTATCGGGCCCGTTCATAGTC
>NZ_JAUSBN010000028.1 GCF_030651995.1 Reyranella sp. | reverse complement strand
GCTACTTGGCCTCAAGCACATTCGGACCAGGCCTTACACGCCCAAGACCAATGGCAAGGCCGAGCGCTTCATCCAAACAGCCTTGCGGGAATGGGCCTATGCCCGAGCCTACGACACTTCAGACCAGCGTGCCCAAGAGCTGCCCTTCTGGATCCATCGCTATAACTGGCATCGACCTCACGGCGGCATCAAGGGTAAAACACCCATCAGCAGACTCGCCCTCGCCGAGGACAACCTGTTGAGGCTCCACATCTAGTGTTCGCGGCGCTCCTCAACATCAGGGACGAACCGATCGACCTGCGGCAATTGCCGCCCGGCTTCGAAATCGTCGGCCGTGCCCGACGGGCGGCCTTCGCCGCGGGGCGGGACAGCTCTTCGGCCGCGCTGGCCGGCCGCTACTGGATCGCGGGCCGCTTCCGTCTCGACGCACGGGACGAACTCCGCGCCCGGCTCGGCCCGTCCGCCGCGTCGGCGTCGGATGCAGCGCTGTGCCTGCTGGCCTACGCGAAATGGGGCGCGTCCTTCACGGACTTCCTCGCCGGCGACTTCGCCTTCGTCCTGTGGGACGACGGTGCGCAGTGCCTGCTCGGCGTGCGCGACCAGATGGGCGTGCACACGCTCTTCCATTCGAGGACCGCAGATGCCTGGCTCGTCGGCGATTCGCTCGACTGGCTGGCCGGGCAGGTGCCGACCAGCGACGCGCTCGACGACTACTGGATCGCCGACTTCCTGGTCCTCGGCGTGGCGCGCGAATTCGAGCGCACCGTCTATCGCGACATCAAGCGGCTCGCACCGGCGCATCTTCTGAAGCTCGGCGAGGGTGGTCTCTCGCTGCGCCGCTACTGGCGGCTCGACATCCCCGAACCGGTCTACCTCCACAGGGCCGAGGCCTATTGCGAGCGCTTTCGCGAGCTGCTGTCGCGTGCGGTGGCGGACCGGCTGCCCGCCGGCAGCGTGGGCATCGCGATGAGCGGCGGCCTCGACTCGACGACCCTGGCGGCGACCGCCGTCGAAGTGACCGGCGACCCGTCACGGATCGTCGCGGAGTGCGAGCACTACGAACGGCTGATGCATATAAGGGAAGATCACTACGCCTCTCTCGCGGCACGCCATATCGGAATCGAGCTGCGCATCCGGCCGGCCGACGACATCGCCTACGACCCGCTGTGGCGCGCCCGGAAGCTGCGGTCTCCCGAACCCATGACGGCGCTGATCAACGCCCACGACATGCAGCGGGTCGCGCGCGAGATGGGTGCAGCCGCCCTCGTCTGGCTGGACGGCGAGGGTCCGGACAACGCGCTCATCCTCGAGCGGGACGCCTATCTCGGATGGCTGCGTCGGCAGCGGTCCTGGCGCCGGCTGGCGCAGGCATTGATCGAGTACAGCGCGGCCAAGGGCCTCGCCGGCTGGGCGCAGACGATCGGCCGCCATACCGGGCTGCAGCGGGAAGCCGAACTGGAGCCGTTCGACACGCTGCCGCGCTGGCTCCAGCGCGACTTCGCGGAGCGGCTGGCCCTGCCGGAACGGCAGGAATCGCTCGGCATAGGAGGTGACATGTCGCATCCGTGGCATCCGGCCTCGATCGGCTCGTTCACCAGCCCGATCTGGCAAAGCCATTTCGACGTCCGTGCCTTCGAAGGAACGCTTGGCGGTTTTGAGTGGCGATACCCCTATCTCGACCTCCGGGTCCTCGAATTCATGTTGTCGGTTCCGCCGGTCCCTTGGGGCTGGAACAAGCGGCTGATCCGCGAGGCCATGCGCGGCCGGCTGCCCCCGGAAGTGCTGGCCCGCCGGAAGACCCCGCTCGACTGCTATCCGGAAGTGGCGACGATCCGGGAGGTCGGCCTGCCGGTCCTGCCGGAGGGCCGCCGGATCGCCCGCTACGTCGACCCACGATTGCTGCCCGATGTCGGCGCTTCGGATTCCGATCTCGCGACGTCGCTCAACGCCCATGTGCTGGACCACTGGCTCGCGCACCCCCGCCAATGAGGAGGCAAAATCAATGCATTATCGCATTTGCTCCGCAAGAAATCTGTTGTTACCCTTCCCGTTGGTGTTCTTGGGTCCATCGGCATGAACGGGTCTTCCCTGCTCTACAAGAAATCAGCACGGCAGGTTTCCTGCAGGATCAACGACGAAGTCGCGATTCTGGACCTCGATCGGGCGATCTACTTCGGCCTCCAGGGCGTCGGCGTCCATATCTGGGATTCGCTCGAGCAGCCCCGGTCGGTGGATGATCTTTGCGCTTCGGTGATGGCTGAATTCGAGGTATCGGAAGCAGCTTGCCAGGCTGATGTCGTGCAAATACTTGGAAGCCTCGAGGCCGAAGGCCTCATTGAAGCAACCCGATAAGAGAGCCTCGTTAGGGTGAAAGGCTGATCCATGACGGTCGAATCTATACAGACGGGCGAAGAGGCCACGGCGCTTGCGCCTGCTTCCGCCAAAAAACCCTATGAGCAGCCCGTCCTCACCAAGCTGGGCGCCCTGCGCGACGTCACGCTGACCAAGTGGAGCTGGAAGGGACGACGCGATGGCTGGAAGAGCCGCAACACCGGCCGCGGCGGGATGAATGGCCTGTCCCAGGACTCCAATTCCTGAACCGCCTGCCTCGACGGCGTGAGCGCCGGTGCCGAGGTGACACCCGAGTTTCAGTTCCTTTGTCTTGCAGCACGTCCGCGGCCCGAACTGACGCGCCTGAGGGAACTGCTGCGCAAGGGCATCGATCATCAGGCACTGATGCGCCTTGCCGAAGGCCACGGGGTTCGGCCCTCCCTCCTGGACTGCCTGGGCGAGCTCTCCTGGGAAACCGTACCGGATGACGCAAAGGCCGATCTCGAACGTTTTCGCCAGAGCCACCTGCTGAAGTCCCTGACTTTGGCAGGCGAACTGCACCGTCTGGCGGCTACCCTGTCCGACCGCTCGATACCCTTCGTCGCCTTCAAGGGTCCGACCCTGGCACTCGCCCTCTACGGCGGCCTCGCCGGGCGGGAGTACAACGATGTCGACGTGATCGTGCAGCAACGACGGATCGACGCCGCCGAAGACGTGATCGGGTCGATGGGGTACGCCAGCCCCCAGGGCGACAGGACATTCCGGCGCGCGTTCCTCGCCGCTCAACGGCAATATGCCTTCGTTCGGGTCGACGATGGCGCCGCCTTCGACCTGCATTGGGAGTTCTGCGGCGCACATGTTCCCTTCCCCCTCGCGCCGGACGAGATCTGGGACGATCCAGCCCTCCTCTCGGTCGGCGGCCGCGACGTGCCGGTCCTGTCCGCCCCGAACCTTGCCCTGCTGCTGGCCGGACACGGCACGAAGGAGAACTGGGCCATGCTGAAGTGGGTGAACGATTTTGCCCGCATGATCGACCGTCATCCCGCCCTCGACTGGGGAGCGCTGCATGCGCGGGCACAGGCCCGGGGCTGCGGCGGCGCCGTCCTGCTGGGCTGCGCGATGGCAGAGGAGCTGTTGGATGCCGCCGTTCCTCAGGCGCTGGCACCCCTCATCGCCGACAGCGACCGCGTGCGGAAACGGACCGCCGTGATGGCCGGGACGATGCGGCTAGGCCTGCCGCCACCGACCCAGGTCGAGCACTTCGCCGATCTTCTCCTGTGCGACCGGCCGATCGACCGGGTCAGGGGAGCCCTCAAGCTGGTTTTCACGCCGACGGCGGGCGACTACGAGGCGATGAGACTCCCGCCCGCCCTTTGGAGCGCCTACTATGCGAGCCGCCCCTGCCGGCTTGCCTTCAGAACCGCCGCCCGCCGTGCCTGACGGCCCGTCGGTCGGCCTCTGTAATGCCGCCATAATCAGGAGCCGCTAAGGGTTCGGTCCGGAAATTGCGGAAAACGCGGTTGCCGCCGCCCGAGCAGCACGCCAGAAATCGTCGCCCCAACGAGGCGGCCCAAAGAGGAGACTGCGCGATCAATACACAGTCCGTGCCCCGCCCCCGCCCTCCCTTCGAACGGATCGCACTCCTGCTGCAGGGCGGCGGCGCCCTCGGCTCCTACCAGGCCGGCGTCTACCAGGCCCTGTCCGAGGCCAACCTGCATCCCGACTGGGTGGCCGGCATCTCGATCGGCGCGATCAATTCCGCGCTGATCGCCGGCAATCCGCCGGAGCAACGTGTCGAAAAGCTGCGCACCTTCTGGGAGACCATCACCCGGTCGCCGCTGGGCGTGCCGATGATGAAGGGCTTCGACTTCAGCAGCGACATGGAACGCCAGTTCGTAAACCAGCTCGGCTCGTTCGCAACGCTGATGTTCGGCGCGCCCGAGTTCTTCAAGCCGCGTATCCCGCCGCCGATCTTCACGCCCGCCGGCAACCCGGGCAACCTCGCCTACTACGACGTCGCACCACTTCGGACGCTGCTAGAGCGGCTGGTCGACTTCGACCGCATCAACGCCAAGGAAATGCGCTTCAGCGTCGGCGCCACCAACGTCAAGACCGGCAACTTCATCTACTTCGACAACGACACCCATACGATCGGGCCGCAGCACGTCATCGCCAGCGGCTCGCTGCCGCCGGGCTTTCCCGCGGCCGAAGTGGACGGCGAGTTCTACTGGGACGGCGGCGTCGTCTCGAACACCCCGCTGCAATGGGTGCTCGACGCCTATCCGCGCGCCGACACGCTCGCCTTCCAGATCGACCTGTGGAGCGCGCGCGGAGACCTGCCGCGCGACATGATCGAGGTCGACACCCGGATGAAGGACATCCGCTACTCGAGTCGCACGCGCGCCGGCACCGACCAGTTCCGCCAGATGCAGGCGCTGCGCCGGGCCACCGCCAAGATACTGGCCGACATGCCGCCGGAGCTGCGGCAGACTCCGGAGGCCGAACTGCTCGCACGGGAGGGCGACAGCAAGGTCTACAACATCATCCACACGATCTATCGCGCGCGGACGTACGAGGGCGCCTCGAAGGACTACGAGTTCTCGCGTCGCACGATGGAGGAGCACTGGGAGTCGGGCTACTCCGACATGACCCGCTCGCTCGAACATCCCGAGGTCTTGCAGCGTCCGACCAGCCCGGACGGCGTGTTCACTTTCGACCTGGCCCTGCAGGGCCGCAAGGAGCCCCAGAAATGAAGATCGACGACGTCCGCAAGAACGCCTTCGCGATGCCGCTCAACAACCCGAGCTATCCGCGGCCACCCTACAAATTCTACAATCGCGAATTCGTCGTCATCACTTACCGCACCGATCCCGACGTGCTCCGCGCGCTGGTGCCGGAACCGCTCGAGGTCGTGGGCGACACGGTGAACTACGAGTTCATCCGCATGCCCGATTCGACGGGCTTCGGCGACTACACCGAGACCGGACAGGTGATCCCGGTGCGCTTCAAGGACAAGGACGGCCAGATGCAGGAAGGCGGCTACGTGCACGCCATGTATCTCGACGACAACTCGCCGATCGCCGGCGGTCGCGAGATCTGGGGTTTCCCCAAGAAGCTCGCCACGCCAAAGATCAGCCACGAGAACGAGACGCTGGTCTGCACGCTTCACTACGGCTCCGTGCTCTGCGTCAACGCCACGATGGGCTACAAGCACCGCGAGCTCGAACATGCGCCGCTGATCAAGGCGCTGGCCAAGCCGGCCTTCATGATCAAGATCGTGCCGCACGTCGACTGCACGCCCCGCATCTGCGAACTGGTGCGCTATTACTGCGAGGACGTCACCCTGAAGGGCGCCTGGACCGGCCCGGCAGCCCTCCAGCTCTTCGATCATGCCATGTGCGACGTCTCGCGCCTGCCGGTGCGGGAGGTCGTCTCGGCCAGCCACTATGTCACCGACCTGACGCTGGGACTCGGTGAAGTGGTCTTCGACTATCTCGCAAAGTAACCGGCACAGAGAAGGATCAGCCATGTCGCGTTTCACGGGAAGAATTGCCATCGTCACCGGCGCCGCCTCGGGCATCGGCAAGGAAATCGCACTGCGTCTCGCCGCCGAGGGCGGCACGCCGGTGATCGCCGACCTCAATCTCGACGCCGCGAACGCGACGGCCGACGAGATCAAGGCCAAGGGCGGCGATGCCTTCGCCGTCGCCATGAACGTCACCGACGAGGCGCAGGTCGAGAAGGGTGTCGCCGACACCATCGCCAAGTACGGCAAGATCGACATCCTGGTCAGCAACGCCGGCATCCAGATCGTGAAGCCGCTGGTCGACTTCCCCTTCGCCGACTGGAAGAAGCTGCTGTCGATCCATCTCGACGGCGCCTTCCTCACCACCAAGGCCTGCCTCAAGCACATGTACAAGGCCAAGTACGGCCGCGTGATCTACATGGGCTCCGTGCATTCCAAGGAAGCCTCCAAGCTCAAGGCCCCTTATGTCACGGCGAAGCACGGCCTGATCGGCCTCAGCAAGGTGCTGGCCAAGGAAGGCGCGGAATACAATGTCGCGTCCAACGTCGTGTGCCCGGGCTTCGTGCGCACGCCGCTGGTCGAAAAGCAGATCCCCGAGCAGGCGGCCGAGCTGAAGATCACCGAGGCGGAGGTGATCAAGAACGTCATGCTGAAGGACACGATCGACGGCCAGTTCACCACGACCGACGACGTGGCCGACGCCGTCCTCTTCTATGCCGCGGCCAAGAGCACGGTGCACAGCGGCCAGTCCGCCGTGGTCAGCCACGGCTGGTTCATGCAGTGAGCGTGTTCGTGCAGTGAACCTGCCGAACTGTTGCCCTGCGGCCACGGTCGCGGGGCGAGTACCGTCCGGTTCCCTCGGAACGGCAACTTAATCCAGGCAACCCTCGTTGGTCAGGCATGCGTCCGTCAGCCCCGGACGCGATCACCCAACGAGGGATTTGTGAAAATGAAAAAGGCACTTCTCGCTGCTGCAGCATTGATGGCTGTTCCCATGGCCGCCAACGCGCAGTCGATGTGGAGTCCCGGCCCGTCCAACCCCGGCATCTACATCGGTGGTGAAGGCGGCCTGAACTGGCTGATGAACAGCAACAACTACAACATGGATCTCGGTTTCGCGGCTGGCGGCTTCGTCGGCTACGACTTCGTCGGTCCCCGCGTCGAGTTGGAAGGCGTGTTCCGGTCCAACAATGGTCGAGGCACCGCCAACTTCGGCAATGTCTTCAGCAACACCAGCGGCCGCATCGAGCAGCTCGCCATCATGGCCAACCTGTTCTACGACTTCATCCCGGGCGCGATGATCACCCCGTATATCGGTGCCGGTGCCGGTGTCGCCTTCGCCGACTCGTCGATCAACGGCTGCTCGATGTGCAGCACCCAGTTCGCTTACCAGGGCATCATCGGCCTGGGCTGGAACGTCGACCAGAACTTCCGCGTGAACCTCGACGGCCGCTACTACGGCACGACGAACCCGGGCATGTACCAGAACAACAACATCACCACGATGTTGAGCGTCGCCTACAAGTTCGGCCAGCCGGCCGCGGCGCCGATGCCGGCGCCGACCGCGCCGGCCGTGGCGCCGCCGTCGTTCATGGTGTTCTTCGACTGGGATCGCGCGAACCTGAGCGAACAGGCGCTGACCACGATCCGCCAGGCCGCCTCGGCCTACAAGACGAAGGGCAACGCCCGCATCACGGCGACGGGTCACACCGATACGTCGGGCACCGAGGCCTACAACATGGCGCTGTCGCTGCGTCGCGCCAACGCCGTC
>NZ_JAUSBN010000025.1 GCF_030651995.1 Reyranella sp. | reverse complement strand
CGTGATGACCGAAGTCGGCATGAAGTCGTAAAGCAGGTTCGCCATCACGGTGAGCTGGCCGACCTTGCCGTTGATCGCCGAGCCCGGGATGTTCGCCGAGGTCGGAATCTGGCCGTAGCCGGCTTCGAGTTCGAGTCGGGGACCGACGAAGTCGTAGCCGGCCTTGCCGCCGACCGACCAGCCAGTCCAGGTCTGAGTGTTGGGATTCGAGCCGATGAACCAAGCAGCACCGCCGCCCGCACCGATGTAGAAGCCCTCTTGGGCGTTGATCGCCTGGGCGCCAGCAACGCTCGGCAGCAGAAGCCCCAGACCCAGCAGAGCCAAACCAGCTTTTTTCATAATTCTCCCCAGCGTTTACGTAAAAATTGGCGGGTTATTGAAACGAGCATAACACAACCGCCTCGCTCAGCTCATCGAACAGTTCTGTTTTCGCGTAACCAATGTCTTACTGTGGCCTCTAGGCAACACCCTCATGGGCGGCTTGTCTCCTCCGCTGGGAAGCCACTCTCCAACGCCCTGTAAAGCCTCCGCCCCAGTACGGCGGCGACCGCGCCTCTGTTGCCTCCACCGCATTCCAGGACACCGAGATCATTCAGCAAGGCCGCAAGTCCGTCGGTCGGCGTTGCCGGGCCGAAACGCGGTAGATTGGGAACGGCGCAAAACCCCTTGGGTACCAGCCTGTACTGCCCGCCATACGGGGGAATATCCGGAACGACCAAAATCTCGAGTACGTCACGCTCATCCGGGGTTTGGGCTTCCGCAACGCCGAACTTCTCGAAGCTCAGTCTCTTGCGGCGCGGATCGGCGCGAATCCTCGCAATGTCGAGCGCCCTCCTCGCCGGCTTCAGCTGATCGTCCTGGATGAAGCGCCCCACCGTGGCAGCGTAGCCGGGGTGGAGCGCCTCGATGGTCGATTGCGCGGCCTCCACGAGCGCCTCCCGCTCGTTGCCGAACGAGGTGCCGCCACGATGCCAGACGAAGAGGCGGGTCGCCGCCACGTGACGCCACCCCGCCGCCGTCGCCCTGAGGCAGAAGTCATTCTCCTCGCCGTAGCCGCGACCGAACCGCTCCCGGTCGAAGGCGCCGATCTGTTCGAGACAGGCTCGGCTCACCGCCATGCAAAAGCCAACGCCGGTCGGGATTTCCACGACGGGCAAATCGATCGCCCCGCAGAGGCGGTCCCATTGCGCAATGTCGACATTGGCCGGCAAGCGATTCTCGCAGAGCGTGGCCGGATAGCTCAGGATCGTCGCGGCATTGGAGAACGGTGTTGCCGTCGCCGTGCGCGGCGTCCGCAGCGCCGCCAACAGCCGATCGAGCCAGTTGCCGAACACCCGGACATCCGAATTCAACAGAACGACGTCGCGACCAGGATGAAGCGCAATGCCGCGATTGACGGACCCCACGAAGCCGACATTGCGTTCGTTCTCCATCAAGGTGATCGACCCGGCCTCGGCCAATGCCTGCAATTCACTCCGCAACAGTGGATCCGGCGAGGCGTCGTCCACGACCACCAGTTCGAAGGCCTCCGTCGTCGCCGCCCCCAGCACGCTATCGATCGCCTGAAGCGCCAGCGCCCGGCCGCCATAGACCGGCATGACGACGTCGACCGTGGCCTGCGCCGCGTCGGGACGGCGGTGCCCCAGCAGGTGCCGGATGTCGGGAATCGGAGGGTCTGCCGGAGCCATGGCGTCCCTTCCCTCTTCACTGCCAAACCTCAGCCAATGGGCGAACGGCTCGTACCCCGCCACGGCGACATCCGGATTATGCCGGCGATAGTCGGCTGGCGAGAATCCCGCGCGGGGAAACCAACCGCGCCCTGATCCGACCGCCAGGTAGTGGAACGCCGCGGCATCCCACGACGAGAACGATCGACCTGCCGAATGCGCATAGTGGGCGGGATCGACGGTTCCCGGCGTGAGGCCGTACCGGCGGCAGATGGCGCGCGTCCAATCCGGCAGCATTCGAGCGAGGGCCGCAGCCGCCTCGTTGCGGCCACGCACAGCAGAGAGCAGCAGGTCGCTCGTCGTCCTCGGCGATCGCCGGTCGCTCACTGGACCACCCAACGATCGCGCAGCTCGAGCAGCGATTCCAGAAGCCGGTCCGTATCCGCGGCCAACTCGCTTGGCAGCACATGGCCGCGGCCGAGCCGACGCAGGCGTGCCGCCGGCGCACCGATATCGAATGCGATCACGGGCAGCCCCTGCTTCAGTGCCGCCGTCAGCACGAACGACCAGGTTTCCGGCCATATGGCCGGAAGCAGGACCGCGTGGGGAGCTGCTTCGACGAGCAGCCTTTCCAGGTCCTCCGACAGGAAGGCGCCACTGACCGTCACATTCTGCGGCAGCGGTTCCGAAGCTGGTCCCAGGACCGACAGCACCACGGGCGCGCCGGCCTGCCCTGCCGCGTCGGCAAGGGCTTGTACGACGCGGAGGCCCTTGCTGACGTTCAGGGAGCCCAATGTGACGATGCGCAGCGGCTCGGTTGCCAGGACACGCGGTGCACGCTCGGGCGGATAGCCCGCGTCGCTCTCGGGCTCCCACACGGTGATCGGCTTGGGCAGGTGGTCCCGCATCCGGGTGGCGACATCGTCACTCGGCGCCACGATGCGCTCCGCGCCTTCGAGGAAGGCCAGGTGGTCACGTCGCCAGGACAGCGGATCGAATTCCCGCACCTCGGCACCGTAGTTCACGACACACTGCGCGCAAGTCTCGGGCGGTGCGACATCGCAAAACACCCCTTCCCCTGTGATCAGGTCGATCCGCGGGCACAGCATGAAATAGTCGTGCAGGATAACGTCATAGGGTATGTTCAGTCGCTCGCCGAGGTCGCGCACCCACGCCATCATCTCAAGCGGACGATCGATGAGGTGATTGACCACTAGCCTCGTCACGCGACGCTGGCGGGCAAAATCGATCAGCAGATCGCGACCGGACGAGAGGTTGAACGTTCGATCGTCGATGACCGCGAGAATCGGCGCCTTGAGGATCGTTCTGGCACGGAGGACATTGCGCCCCGTGTGCTCGATATCATGCTCGAAGAGATCGAGGAAATGGCTGCTGCCGCCGCCGCGCCCATGATGCAACACAAGCACCGCCTCAGCGCCTTCCCGCCACGGCGGACGATCGGTCCGAGCCTCCACTTCGTTGCGTGGGGATTTCTGCGAGGGCGGTTTCTCCAGATGATGGAACAGGGGATCCATTCCCCGCGGCCGCTGCAGGTTTCGGCGCCGGTAGAAGGCGGGATCGAAACCGGGGGCCGGCGCGCGGCCCGTCCGCCAGCCCAGAAGCGCGTAGTGGAGCAACGGAGCCCGCGCGACGCGCTGGCGGTGTGCCTCTTCATCGAACTGGCGGAGGTAGAAATCCGGGTCAAAACCGCGTTCGAGCACAGCCAGCCGCGGCGCCAGGACATGAAGCATGGCGGGCCAGAGCACACCGCCGAACACGCGCCCGAGCACCATGCCTTCGACGAACAGGGTGCCAACTCCCGCAGAGACCGCTTCGATCGCGACATCGGCCGCGGGTCCAAGCCGTCCGGTCCACCGTGGGTAGGGCTTGTATCGCGAGGGCGTGCGGACGCGCATCGCGCTAGCGATCCAGGCTCGTGCGCCGCGCCGTGAGTGACAGCGCCGGATGGAAGCAGGGATCGTCGAGGATGGCATCTTTCCAGGTCTCGAGGAAATGCCGTCTCTCCTTCGCGTAGCGCCTCGCCACATTCGATCTGCCTCGCGTCGCTGACTCGTGATGCGTCAGTACGGCGTCGGGTGTGAAGACCGTCGTCCATCCGCGCTGCCTCAGTCGCAGACAAAGATCAACGTCGCCGAGTTCGATCGGATATCGCTTCGCATCGAAGCCGCCGATCGCGTCGAATTTTCCCTTCTCGACGGCCAGGCAAGCTCCCGTGACGGCTGAGACTTCGTGCGGAACCGTGAAGCGGTCGAGATACCCCCGGTGCGTGGCCCCTTCACCAATGTCGATATGGGCTGCATAGCCGCCGAGGCCAAGCACGAGCCCCGCGTGCTGAAGGCGCCCGGACGGATAGAAGAGCTTGGCTCCCACCGCGCCGACGTCGGGTCGTACGGCCCAGTTCACGAGATTCGCCAGCCAATCGGGTTGCATCGCCACCGTATCGTTGTTCAGGAAGACGAGAACCCGTCCTTCGGCATGTTCGGCAGCTCGATTGCAAAGAGCAGAAAAATTGAATGGTCCTGCGACATCGAGGACCCGGGCCCAGGAGTGCATTCTCGTGCGATCGAGGAGCTCGCGTGTGGCCGGCTCTTTGCTGCCGTTGTCGACAATCACCAGATCGAAGTCGCGGGGCCTGGTTTTCTCGAGGCTGGACAGACACGCTGCCAGCAGGTCGGCGCGGTCGCGCGTTGGAACGATCAGCGTCGCGGTGGCCCTTTCCGTGGCCGGTTTGGCCAGGATGGCGGGAGCGCCCGACTCCGCTGGCTTCCACGGCTTCGTGAGCAGCAGCCGGCGTACGTGACCAACGGGGCCGACCTGGCCGGCAAAAAGCGCGTTCCAGGTGGACGGGCGCAACAACGTCGCCGAAGGGACTTCTGCATGCGCCTCGAGCGCTTGGCGGCGAAAATAGACGGCGCGGCCGACATAAGGCCGTGCCCGATGAAAGATCGGGCTCCAGTCGGGCTTGAGTTCGGGCGCGACGTACCTTCGTCCCGTGTCGATCGAGTCTTCGTCGGCATAGAACATCGGGCAGTCGGAGCGACCCGACGCGAACTCTACCAGTGCTGCCATCGCGTAGTCGGCGACGACGTCGCCGGCCAAGACCGGCATGACGATGTCGGACGCTTCGAGCCCTTCCCACAGGAGCCCGGCCCTCGCGCCGCCTTCGACACGAAACGCCTGTCGGTCCCCGTTATACGTCATGTCCGTACCGACGAGAGCGAGCGACCAGTTTGGGTAACTCTGCCGATGGAGCGAGGCAATGGTCTCATCGGGCGCTTCGGCACCCTTCTCGCCAACAGCATGGACGATTACCCGGATATGCGGCCCCTCGCGCCAGCTATCCCGCCGCGCATCCAGCCCCGCCAGGTCCGGCTCCCGACCCTTGAGCGCCCGCCAATCGTGATAGCGTTCGAGTGAGGTGGCTCCGAGGATCTCCTCGAGAGTGCTGTTCATTTCGCCACGACGGCCGATTGCGGCCAACCCCGCCACCAGGAGGGCCTTGCCCGCGCTCCCATTCCACGCGAGGCGAAATACTTCCCTGAGTGACAGGACTTCGCAGGAAGCGAGGTTGAAATCGGTAACGGCATAGCCCGCCGGCAGAACTATGCTGACCCGGCGAGTTCCCTCCGGGATCAATCCAACCCACTCTCCAGCCCCGAAAAACGCAGCTGGCATCGCGGTTTGCACGTCTCCCCCGTCAGCACCGAAGCGAATGGCAAGGCGGCTGGCCGAGCAATAAAGGGACGTCGAATATCGCAACCGTATCCACTGGCCAGCCGGCAAGTTATCAGTAAAAGCCAGCTCGAATTGCACATTAGTCGCAGTTGAATTGTAAGAATCGATACTCTTCAGGGAGAAGCTGCGTTCAACCACGATCAACGGCCGACAAGGCCCCTAAAACTGACGCCGTTCTCACAACTTTATCACTCCCTGAAGCACATATTGCATCGCACAATTTCATGGCATTGTTTATCATATGGCCACTGAAAGCTCTCTGGAACGGAGAGGCCTGCATATCGATAGCTTCGACGCAAGGACAACACAATTTCGCGCTTTGGTAGGGTCAGTAGTTTGATGTTACTTACATGTAGTGTGGGGGCATCGAGCCGGGGAGAAGAAATTTGATGTTGTGCGCAGGGTCGAAGATGCCGTTTTGCTGCGTCGGCGAACGAGCCTTCCAATGACCCGCCGGGACGAAGTTGCGATTGTCGGTTATGCCTGCCGCCTTCCCGGCGCACGGGACAGCGAAGGCTTTTGGAAGCTCCTGCGCCACAACCAGTGCAGCGTCACCCAGATCACGCCCGATCGCTTCCCAACTCAGTCATTCTATCACCCCTCTCCCGACCAGATTGGCCGCAGCTATTCCTTCGCAGCCGGCGTGATCGACGATGTGTGGGGCTTCGATGCCACGGCGTTCGGCATGAGCCCCCGAGAAGCCGAGCAGGTCGATCCTCAGCACCGTCATCTCCTCGAAGTGGCCCACGACGCGCTCGCGAATGCGGGCATCCGCCCGTCGCTTCTGGCCGGCAGTCCCGTCGGCGTCTATGTGGGTGCTTCCTCGGTCGACCACGCGGCACGCTTTTTCGCCGACCCCTCCGCTGCCGGAATGCACATGATGACGGGCAACTCGCTCAGCATCATGGCCAATCGCATTTCCTACACGTTCGATCTGAGAGGTCCGAGCCTGGCGGTCGATACTGCCTGCTCGTCCTCCCTCGTCGCGCTGGATCTCGCGGCTGAAGCGATTCGCAGCGGCGCCATCGAGACCGCGATCGTCGGCGGGGTCAACCTGCTCTTGTCGCCGTTCTCCTACGTCGGTTTTTCCCGCGCTTCCATGCTGTCTCCGACCGGGCTGTGCCGTCCGTTCGACGCGTCGGCGGACGGCTATGTCCGTTCCGAAGGCGCGATTGTCGTGGTGCTGCGCTCGATGTCCTCGGCGCTGAAGTCCCGCAGCCGCATTCATGCGGTGATCGTCGGCTCCGGCGTGAACCAGGATGGCCGCACGACCGGAATGTCGCTGCCCTCCGCCGATTCACAGCGGCGCCTTCTGGAGCAGGTCTACGGAGATTTCCGTGTCGACCCCGCCGACCTGGACTTCGTCGAGGCGCACGGCACCGGCACGCGGGTGGGCGATCCCATCGAGGCCGACGCGCTTGGCAAGGGCCTCGCGCAGAAGCGTACGCAGCCGCTCCCCATAGGCTCGGTGAAGTCGAATGTGGGCCACCTCGAGCCTGTGTCGGGGCTGGCGGGTCTGCTGAAATCGGTCATGGCCCTCGATCGGGGACTCGTTCCCGCGACCCTGCATCAGCGCGCGCCGAATCCCGACATTCCATTCGACGAACTCAACCTTGAGGTGATTGCTCAGAATCGCCGCTTGGCGGATCGGCGGGGCCCGCAACTCGTCGGCGTCAACTCGTTCGGATTCGGAGGCACCAACTCACACGTCATCCTGCGCAGCGAAAAGGCCGTCGCGCACCTCGTCCAGGTCAGCAATGCTGCTACGCCCCCGCCGCTGCTGTTGACGGCGCACAGTGGCGACGCCCTGACAGAACTGGCAAGCCGCTATGTCGAGGCGTGGCCAGCCACCACACGCGAAGCCACCGCCTTCATCTCCGCTGCCGCCTACCTGCGCGATGCGCTGCCGCACCGCCTCGTCGCACGAGGCGATACGACGGACGAGGTCCGGCATCATCTCGCCTCCTTCGTGAAGGGCGAGGAGTCCGCTGCGGTGCTCACCGGCCAGGCGCTGGGCATCGACCAACCGCTCGCCTTTCTCTTCTCGGGTAACGGCTCCCAGTGGGCAGGCATGGGCCGCGACGCGTGGGAGAGCAATCCCGTCTTCCGCGATGCGCTCAGAGATGTCGACGGCCATTTCGCAAAAGCGCAGAAATGGTCGATCGTCGACACTCTGTTCGCCGATGATCTGGCCCCCCGCCTGCGGCGGGCAACGTATTCGCAGCCCCTGCTTCTTGCGCTGCAGGTCGCCACAGTACGCGCGCTCGAGGAGCGAGGTGTCGTGGCGAGCGCCACCCTGGGTCACAGCGTTGGCGAGATTGCCGCCGCCTGGTGTGCCGGCGCGCTCAGCCTCGACCAGGCCATCGATGTCGTGGTCGCCCGCAGCCGCAATCAGGAAAGCGTGCGAGGCAGCGGGGGCATGGCAGCGCTCATGCTGAGCGACCGCGAGGCTCGACGCTTTCTCAAGACCGCCGGCGCGCACAGCGTCGCGATCGCGGCCATCAACAGCTGGCGCAGCGTCACGGTCTCAGGAACCTTTGCCGACATCGACCGCGTGCTACAGGCGGCGGCCGACATGCGAATCAGTGCGCGGCGGCTCGACCTGGACTATCCATTCCACTGCGCGTTGATCGATCCCGTTCGCGGTCCGCTGTTGAACGAACTGCAGGGCCTGCGCCCGTTGCCTCCCCACAAGAAGTTCGTGTCGTCCGTCACGGGCGGCGCCGTTGCTCCGGAGACGCTCGGCGCAACCCACTGGTGGCGCAACGTTCGCGAGCCTGTCCAGTTCGAACCGGCGTTGAACGCCCTGTTGAGCGACGACATTCGCGTGTTTCTCGAAGTCGGACCGAGGCCCATTCTGGCCAGCTATGTACGCGACATGCTCCGGGAAGCCGGAGCGCGGGGCGTCGTCATCGAGACGCTGAGCGAGACCGATGGACAGTCCGCCTTCGATCCGATCGAGCGGGCGGCGTCGAAGGTTGCGCTGGGCGGCGGCAAGATCGAGATGCAGCGTTTCTTCGGCCCTGCTCCGGCTTCCGCCATCGCCCTGCCGCTCTATCCCTGGCAGCACGCCCAGTTCAAGGTGTCGACGACCGACGAAGCGAGCACCACGCTGATGCCGCATGCCCATCCGCTGCTCGGCGCAGGTCTCCGCAAAGACAGCCTCGAGTGGTATTCCACGGTCGATCCGGAACTCTACCCCTGGATTGGCGACCACAAGGTCGGCGATGTCCCGGTGCTTCCGGCGACAGCCTATGTCGAGATCATGCTGGCGACGGCACGCGAAACCCATACGGAAGGGGCTCTGGAGCTTCGCGACCTTGATATCCTTCGGCCGCTCGTCTTCGAAGGCAAGATCTCTTTCGAGATATGCGTCCGGCTGGCGCATGAGACGGGAATCGTCGAATTGCTCTCGCGACAGCGCGGCGGAGGAGCAGGCGCCGACTGGACCTTCAACGCGCGAGGCATCATCGGCCGGTCGCCGGTCGCCGGCAAGACGACCGTCCCGCCTGCGACGCCGGCTCATGCCGTCATCGTCCCCCAGAGCAGCGTGTATGCCTGGGCTCGAGATCTCGGCTTCGACTACGGCCCGACGTTCCAGCGCACCCGCCAGGTCGTCTTCCCGGAGCCGAAGTTCGCGATCGCCACCCTCGACCAGCCCGAAGCATTGGTACACGGGACGCGTATCATCGATATCACGGCTCTCGATGCTGCATTCCACGCCCTGTTCGCTACCGAAGAAGCAGGCGTGGCAGACATGCCGATGAAGCGAATGCTGCCTGTCCGCTTCGGCTGCGTTCGCGTGTTCCGGTCTGGCACAGTCGCCACACGCGTCACCGCACGCACCCTAAGGCAATCGCCCAGCTCGCTCGTCGTCGATATCGACCTGTGGGACGAGAGCGGGTCGATCATCGCGACAGCCCAGAATGTGCGGCTTGTCGAAGCCCCGGCCGAGTTGGCCGCTGATCCCAGGTCGCTCACGTACCGCACGGAGGCTTGGCATCTCGAACGCGCCGGCAAGCGCTCGACGATGGCATCGAGGCATATTGGCCTGGAACAGCCGGTGGGTAGCGCTGCCGCTCTCTCCGAAGCCTTGCTTCTGCTGGAGGCCGGAACGCTCCGCGCAACCTGGTCTGCACTCCACAACCGCGGGCCCGGCGAAGCACTGGACCGTCAGGGCCCGGTCGGCGATGACGACGGCGCATCCTGGGCTGCGTTTCTCCGGACTGCGCTGCTCTGGCATCTCGAGGCGAAGAACCTCGCCGTGGATCTCGATGGCGTTCGCAGGCTGGTTCCTTCATGTGACCTTCCCGAGATCGACTCCATCGTCAGCACGCTGCTGCTGCGCCACCCGAAGATGTCGGCCGAAGCCGCCAGCGTTTCGCGTTTCGAGAGCATCATCGGTCGCCTGAGCGTCGGGGACCCGACGGCGGTGAGCGAACTCGGCTCGGCGCACTGGCGCAATCTGGGCGTGGCCTCGAATCAGATTGGCTTGCTGCGCGATGCCGTGGTGCGCGACGTCGCGGATTCGCTGTCGCGTCATGACAGCGGCTCCCTGTTGCGGCTCCTGATGTTGGGCGCCGATCATTTTGCCACGGCCGTCGATCTCAGCATGCGTTTCGCGAACGTCGAGATCATCGTGACCGATCCGGACGACGACCGCCTCGAACAGGCACGGGCGGCCATCGGCGATGGCGCCCCGCTCGTGCGCTGCCTGACCTGGGGCCAGCTGGAGACCCTGCCTCCTGCTTCGCTGGACCTCGCCTTCGCCGTCGATTGTCTGAGCGAGATTGCCGCCGGCAGTGACGGCGGGATCGCGAACATTACAAGGTTGCTGCGTCCCGACGCGCCGCTCATCGCCGGCGAACTGGCCCCCGGCGCCTTCTGGGATATCGTTCGCGGCAGCCGGCGGCGCTGGTGGGCGCGCTCGGCCAACGCCGAATTCCCGGTCGGGGCTTTGCTGACCGACCAGGAATGGATCGACGAACTCGAAACGGCAGGATTCACTGGCACATCGGTGTCTCCGGCCTTCGGTGAAGCTCGCGTCGGGGTGGTCGTCCATGGCCTGGCCGGGAGCAGCATCGACCGCGATGCGACGACCGCGGCTGAACCGGCCAGTTTCTCGTGGCAGGGTACTGCGGCAGCCGATCTGCAGGCTCTCGTGGGCCATCGCGGATCCGAGGCCACGCGACCCGAGCCGGTCGCGTCGGCCGATCACGTGCTTTCGATCTCGCCGGACGACAGCTCGGCTGACCCGGTCGAGGCTCTCAGCGAGCACCTCGATGCGATAGCCGACCAATGTCGACAGCTGGCGGACGCGTCCGGCCGCCTCTGGGTCGTCGTTGACTTCGGCCCGGTGGACGGGCTGGTGCCTCTCGAGCAGCCGCTCTGGTGTGCCCTCATCGCCGCGACCCGTGTTGCGCGCAACGAATATCCGGGCCTGCAAATACGCTGCATCGGATTGGCGGGCCAAGCGCGTCTCAGTGCGATCAAGCGAGCTGCCGACGAAATGCTTGCCCCCGGCGAGGAACGCGAGCTGTTCTTTCTCGGCGACAACCGTATCGTCTTCCGCGTCGAGCGGGGAACCGCTGCTCCTCGGCCGCCCCAACCCGTTGCAAACGACATGGCCCTGCGCCTTGTGACACGTCAGGGCTCCGGGCGCGGCGCGCTCGGATGGATTCTGGAAAAGCGCCGGGTACCGGAGGGCGGCGAAGTCGAAATCGAGGTCGCCACCACCGGCCTCAACTTCCGCGATGTGATGTGGAACCTGCGCCTTCTGCCGGAGGAGGCCCTGGAAGACGGTTACGCCGGTGCCGGCCTCGGTATGGAATGCGCGGGCACGATCGTCCGCACGGGACCCGATGTCGAAGGCCTGGCAGTCGGTGACCGCGTCCTCGCCTTCGCACCGGGCGCCTTCGCCAGCCACCTCGTCGTGAAGACTTTCGCGGTGAGCAAGCTGCCCAGCCAGCTGTCGTTCGAGGACGCGACGACCCTCCCCGTCGCATTCCTGACCGCCTACTACTCCCTCGTCCATCTGGCCCGCCTCGAGCCCGGGGAGACCGTCCTGATTCATGGTGGCGCGGGCGCGGTCGGATTGGCCGCCATGCAGATCGCCAAGTACCGGGGCGCAACCGTCATCGCGACGGCGGGCAGCGGTGAAAAGCGCGCCCTCCTGCGCAGCCTCGGCGCCGACTTCGTCTGCAACTCCCGCACCCTCGCCTTCGCCGAGGAGGTGATGAGTTTCACGGATGGGAAGGGCGTCGACGTGGTCCTCAACTCGCTGGCCGGCGAGGCGATGATCCGTTCGATGGACTGCCTCAAGCCGTTCGGTCGCTTCATCGAACTGGGCAAGCGCGACTTCTACGCCAACACCCATCTCGGGCTGCGGCCTTTGCGCCGCAATCTGAGCTATTTCGGCGTCGACATCGACCAGCTCATCGGTGCCCACAAGGCGCTGTCGCACCAACTCTTCGCCGATGTCGTCGCCCACTTCGCGGCGGGCGATTTCTCGCCGCTTCCGCATCGTGTCTTCGACGGTGCGCATATCGCCGAGGCGTTCCGGTTGATGCAGCGGGCTGGCCATATCGGAAAGATCGTCGTGACGCCGGCCCGGCGGGCCAGCGTCTCGGAGGTGCCTGCCAACACCTTTCCAGTCAGCGCCGACGGTTGGCACCTCGTTGTCGGTGGCACCAGCGGCTTCGGCTTCGCGGCGGCCGAATGGCTGGCCGACCGGAATGCCCGCCACATCGCGCTGATCAGCCGCTCGGGCCAACTCTCCGACGCCGTCGCCGCTCAGGTCGAGGCCTTGCGCGAGAATGGCGTGACCGTAGAGGTCGCGGCCGTTGACGTAACCGACGCGGGCGCCCTCGACCGATTCGTCGACCATCTCGGCCGCGATCGCCCGATCAAGGGTATCGTCCATGCCGCCATGGTCCTCGACGACAGATTGATCCAGGGGATCGACCGTGAGTCGATCGAAGCGGTCCTGCGGCCCAAGGCAAGCGGCGCCTTGCACCTCGAGCAGATCGCCGGGAATCTGGCGCTCGACTACCTGCTGCTTTTCTCGTCGGCCACAACGCTGTTCGGCAATCCCGGGCAGTTCAACTACGTTGCGGCAAACGCCTATGTCGAAGGCGTCGCCCGCCGCCTGCGCGCGAAGGGGCTGCCCGCGCTCGCCGTCGCCTGGGGCGCGATCGAAGATGTCGGCTATCTCGCGCGGCACATCGAAGCCAATGCGGGTCTGAAGCGGCGTTTCGGGTCAACGTTGATGCCCTCCCGCACGGCGCTGGACGGGCTGGACTGGGCCTTCGACGCCGAAGGAAACCAGATTGCCGACGTCTGTGCGATCGCCAAGGTCGACTGGGCCATGGCCAAGCGGGAACTCGCGGCGGTACGCGCCCCGACCTTCAACGCAGTCGACACCGGCGCTGTCTCGCGCCAGTCCGGACAGGCTGCCATCACCCTCGAGCGGTTGCGCGCCATGCCGCCTGAGGAGGCGACGGAGGCCCTGCTCGAGATCGTTGTGGAGGAAATCGCACGCGTTCTGCGCCTGCCCCCCAAGGAAGTGGACCGCCATCGGCCGCTGGCCGAAATCGGCATGGACTCCCTGATGATGCTCGAGTTGCGCACGACCGTGGAGGCATCGCTCCAGATCGAGTTGCCGATGATGTCGCTGGCAAGCGGCATCACGCCAGCCGATGTGGCCCGTCGCGTCACGCCGCTCGTGACCGGCGAGGCGACGCGCGAGGCCGTGCCGAGCGCGCTGGCGACACTGTCTTCAAGTCACTTCGCTGAACAGGCGGCAGAAGCGGATGCCACGGAGCGGCGCGCTGCCGTCAACGCGGTGATGCAACGCGTCAAGAAGATCGACGGGCCGCTATGACCCAGCAGCGATCGAACGCCGCTCAGGAGACGGTCGATCGGGTACGGCAGGCGCTCGGCCAATCCACCGCTTCGCAGGGTCGGCCTGGCTCCGGTCTGGCAACGGGCGGACGACGGGAATTCGATTTCACGACGCTTCCCGAGTACGAAATCCTGAAGATCTGGAAGGCGGTGGGCGATATCACCAGGATCGGCAACCCCTTCTATCGCCTGCACGATGGCCGCGCCGGGAACACGACGTCGATCGACGGGCGCACGGTCACGAACTTCTCCTCCTACGACTATCTCGGCCTGAACGGGCATCCCGACATCGCAGCGGCGGCAAAGGACGCGATCGACCGCTTCGGCACCTCGGTGTCGGCCAGTCGGCTGTCGGCCGGCGAAAGGCAGGTTCATCGCGATCTCGAGG
This sequence comes from Reyranella sp., assembly GCF_030651995.1. Taxonomy (GTDB): domain Bacteria; phylum Pseudomonadota; class Alphaproteobacteria; order Reyranellales; family Reyranellaceae; genus Reyranella. The sequence continues at coordinate 102,672 of NZ_JAUSBN010000025.1, read as the reverse complement.
CCGCACTCGCGCGTCTGAGCGGCACCGAGGATGCCATCGCCTTCGTCAGCGGCCATGGAACGAATGTGTCGGTGATCGGCGAATTGCTGGGGCCGGAAGACCTCATCGTGGCGGACGCCGTCATCCATAACAGCATCGTCGAGGGCGCAAAGCTGTCGGGTGCCAAGCGCATCCTGTGCCCGCACAACGACCTGGACGCGATAGAGCGCGCGTTGCGACTCAACCGGGCGCGCTATCGACGGGCCCTGATCGTCGTCGAAGGCCTCTACGGCATGGACGGCGACGTCCCGGACCTTGCCGGCCTGATCAAGCTCAAGCGCCGGTACAATGCCTGGCTCATGGTCGACGAGGCGCACGCGACCGGCGCGCTCGGGCTTACCGGCCGCGGTGTCGCCGAGGAACAGGGTGTCGATCCGGCTGAGGTCGAGATCTGGATGGGCACGCTCAGCAAGACGCTGGCGGCAGCCGGCGGCTATATCGCGGGAAGCCGCGCCCTCGTCGAACTGATCAAGTACACGTCGCCGGGCTTCGTCTTCAGTGTCGGACTTTCGCCGCCGGTGGCTGCGGCGGCCACGGCTGCCGTCGACGTGATGATGCGTGAGCCCTGGCGTGCGGCGGCACTCCGTCGCAATGGGCTGGACCTGCTCACGAAGGCCAGGGCGCGCGGCCTCGACACGGGCCTGAGCATCGGCGCGTCGGTCGTCCCGGTCATCGTCGGCAATTCACCGCAGACGGTGATGTTGTCCGAGCGCCTGCTGGAACGGGGCTTCAACGTCGTGCCGGCGGTTTTTCCGGGCGTTGCCGAGAACCAGGCGCGGCTCCGGTTCTTCGTGACCTCGGAGCATACGCCTGAGCAGATCGACGCCGTGATCGACGCCGTGGCCGAGGAACTGCCGAAGGTTCGCAGCAGCTCTTCATTCGTCAGCACCATCGCCGGTCGCTGACCGGGACATGGATTTCAGGACGATCGTCATCGCCGGCGCGTCCAGCGGCATCGGCGCACCGCTCGCCCGCACGCTCGCCTTGCTGGGCCGCGATACAGGGCGCCTCGACGCAGCGGCGGCCGACTGTCGGTCAAAGGGTGCGACGTGCAGAACCGCCAGCACGTGCAGGACCGCCAACCTCGACGTCCGATACCGATACCACCTCTCGGCTTTCCTGGTGGATGTCGGGTGAGAGGCCGAAGTCTCGCGGACCTTCCATCTCGCAAGCGCCGGTTTTGGCCTGACAGAGGTGCGCTGCCTTTTCCTCGCACTCAATATCGCGTTCTATCTGAACCGACCTCGGCCTCTATGGAGGGGGCATGATCGGCCTGCTCGGGCAACCTACCGGGGACGAGCCGCCGACCGGGAAAGTCCGCTAAAAGGGGATGCCAGCACCGGCATGAGCTGTCAGAGATGGATCAAATGAAACGGCATATTTCCGTCATCGGGCTGGGCTATGTCGGCCTGCCCGTGGCCGTCGGTTTCGGCCGGGCCGGGTACCAGGTTCTCGGCTTCGATATAGACAGCCGCCGCATCGCCGAACTCTCCCGCGGTCACGACCGCACGGGCGAAGTCGAGCCGACCCAACTCAAGGCGCCCGGTCTGCGCTACTCGTCCAATCCGCAGGATCTTGCCGCTGCCGATTTCCACATCGTGACCGTGCCGACTCCGATCGATGCCAGCAAGCAACCCGACCTCGCCCCCTTGAAAGGCGCCTCCGAGACCATCGGCCGGACGCTCAAGCGCGGCGATATCGTGGTCTACGAGTCGACCGTCTTTCCCGGTGTCACAGAAGACATCTGCATTCCCGTGCTGGAGAAGGCTTCCGGACTCAAATGGAAGTCCGACTTCAACGTCGGCTACTCGCCGGAGCGCATCAATCCCGGCGACAAGGAGCGCCGCTTCGACAACATCCTGAAGATCGTGTCGGCCGACACGCCCGAGACGCTCGACATCGTCGATGCAACCTACCGGGCCGTCGTGACGGCCGGCACGCACCGCGCCGAATCGATCAAGGTCGCCGAGTTTGCCAAGGTCCTCGAGAACACCCAGCGCGACGTCAATATCGCGCTGATCAACGAGGTGGCACTGATCTCCGACCGGCTCGGGATCGACACGCGCGACGTACTGGACGCCGCTGGCACGAAGTGGAACTTCCTGCCCTTCAAGCCCGGCCTCGTCGGCGGCCATTGCATCGGTGTCGACCCCTTCTACATCGCCCACAAGGCCGAGGAAGTGGGCTATCATCCGCACGTCATCCACTCCGGTCGCCGCGTCAACGACAGCATGGGCGTCCACGTGGCCAACCGCGTGGTGCGCAGCGTCATGCGGCATGCCGGCAATGGCCGCCCGGTCGTCACCGTGCTGGGTGTGACGTTCAAGGAGAACGTCCCCGACATCCGCAATACCCGCGTGGTCGACATTGTCCGCGAACTCGCGGATTTCGGGATCACGGTCCAGCTTCACGACCCAATGGCCGACGGCGGACTTCTGCGCGAGGAATACGACCTCGGGCTGACACCGCTCGCGGAACTGAAGCCTGCCGATGCCGTGGTCCTGGCGGTTGCCCATCGCGCCTACCGCGAGGGCGGCTGGTCGCTCGTAAAGCCCCTGCTGAAGCCGGCGGCCGGCGGCTTCGTCGCCGACGTGACAGGCCTACTCGACCGTGCCGCCACGCCCGAGGGCGTTACGCTCTGGCGCCTCTGAGACGCCGGAGCCTGCATCGACAGGGTGAGACCACTCTGCCGACCTGCAGGCCGTGGCGAACTAGCTCTTCGACGCCAACGTGAGTGGCGGCCGGCCGGAGGCGTTGGCCGCGACGTCGATGCCTGAGCCGTAGTAGCCACGATACCGAGAGTAGTAGTCGCCATGATCGCCGTAGCCGTAGCGAGCGTGCTTGGCCAGGTTGACGCGATTTATGACGATCCCCACATGGCTGCTGACGTTCAGCAGCGCCGAAATCGCCGTCTTCACCACCTCGCGCGGTGTCTTCGCCCACTGCACAATGAATACCGTGTAGTCGGCCAGACGCGAGATGATGCGTGCGTCCGAGACCGCCATCACTGGCGGCCCGTCCAGGATCACGAGATCATAACGCTCCGCAAACACTCCGAGGGCCGCCTTCATGGCGTGCGACTCGAGGATTTCCGGTGCGTTGGGCGTGCTCGGACGGGCGCAGATATAGTCTACGCCCGACAGGTCGTGGCGCCGCGTGCACTCTTCCAGCGTCTTGATGCCCATCAGGTATTCGTCGATCGTACCGCCACGATCCTTGAGTCCGAGCGCCGCCGACAAACGAGCCTGCCGGAGGTCGAGATCGACGACAAGCACGCGTCGCGACGCGTTCATCTTCGTCAACAATCCGCCGAGGGCGGCGACGAAGGTGGTCTTGCCCTCGCTCGGCGTCGACGAAGTGATCGCGATGATGCGCGGCGGCCGGTCGAGGCTGCCGAGGCTGATCGCAGTGAACACCGCTCGTATAGACTCCGCCGCGGGAGACGTCGTGTTCTCGAGTACGTGCGCCACGACGTTGGAACGCGTGGTCGCCGGTCCCTTGACCTCCGGCACCATGCCGAGGACGCCGACGCCGGTCGCTTCCTCGACCTGCGAGGCCGAGCGGAACACGCGGTCCAGCTTCTCGGCGGCGACCGCGCCGGCCATGCCGAGCAGCGAGCCGATCATGAACGCCGCCATCAGGCCGGTCTTGTAGTTCGGCGACGACGGCGCGCCCGACGGGTGCGCGTAGGCGAGAATTCGGGCATCGGCGCGCTGGATGTCCTGCTGCTCCCGCAGTTCCTTGAAGCGCGTCAGGAAACCCTCGTAGAGGGTGCGGTTGGACTGCGCTTCGCGCTCGAGCTGCTTCAATTCTGCTTCGTACTGGCTGGCCGCGCCGGAAATCACCGAGGCCTTGTCGACCAATTCCTTGAGCTCGTCCTCCTCCGACTTGGCCGCGTCGAGTTCGGCCCGGACCGCCAGCGTGATGCGCTGCGTCTCGGTGATGAAGCGAGCCCGGATCGAGGCCAGTTCGTTGCGGACCTGCTGGATCTTCGGATGGTTCTCGCCGAGCTGAGAAGAAAGCTCGGCGCTCTCGCGGGTGAGATCGACGTCTTGGATGCGCAGCGCCGACAAAGTGGCGTTGCCCGAGACTTCGGGGATGTTCGCGAGTTCGCCCGGGTTGAGGCTCGCCTTGCTGAGTGCGATCAGACGGCCTTCCCGCTCGATGCGACGGCCCTTGGCGGCGGTGTAGCGAGCGTTGAGATCGGACAGCGTCTGGGTCGAAACCGCGCCCTCCGGGCTGCCAGCCAGCCCCTTGTCGCGGCGATAGGCGGCGACCGCCTCCTCCGCAACCTGGAGGTTGCGACGCAACTCGGCCAGGCGCTGCTCCAGCCACTCCGTTGCCCGTCGGTTGGCCTCGTTCTTGGTCTCGATCTGGTCGGCGAGATAAGCTTCGGCGAGGGCGTTGGCGATGCGCGACGACATGGTGCCGTCGGGGCTTTCCACGGTGATCAGGATGACGAAGGTACGACCAAGCAGCGTGACGCTCAGGCGGCCGGCGACGGCACCGATCGCCGCGCGACGGCGAGGATCAGTGTCCTCGGCCGGCCGGCCGGTGCGCACCGGCGCGGCCGCGGGCGTCGCCTGCTGCGGCTTCGGCGGCGGCGCCAGCAGGGTGGATATGCCGGTGCTCCACAAGTCCCGCAGCGGCTGCAGGGCATTGTCGATGAATCCCGGCGGCTTGGTGCCGTTGAACTCGGGATTGTTCGCAAGGCCGAGCTTGTCGACGACACGGCCGATCAGAAACTCGGACTGGATGACCTCCAGTTCGCTCTGGATCGCGCCCATGTTGAGCGTGTCCACGCCCGACAGCGCCGCCTCGGTGCTGACCACCTTGAAGGTTCGCGTATCGAGCATGAGGCGCGACGATGCCTTGTAGAGGGGCGTCGCCTGGGCGATCACCAGCGCCATGAGCGCGGTCGCGATGAGGCCACAACCTATGATCAATGCCTTGCGGCGGTTGAGCAGTCGCAGCCATTCCCACAATTCGTTCGGGCTTTCGACAGGACGCACGGGCGCAAGCGCTGCCGCTTCCGAAGCAGGCACCATTCGAGTTTGGTTCGGTTCATCCGCCATGTGGTCCGCCCTAGGCAACGATCCCATCCCACTACACTCCGCGACAAAGACAACTCGCGCCGACACCCGACCGCGCTGTGTACCGCTTCGGACCCTTTCGGGCACGCATCAGGTACGCCAACGATCCAGCGGGCGGCCCCACACCACCCAGCCCCAAGACTTACTACGCTTACGCCCTAACTGAGCGCCTTACGCCAACCTCTAGAACCAACGCTCCGGCACCCGGATGATGTCACCCAGCCCCACCGGGGAATCTTCCGTAACTGTCTCTTCTTGACCCTGCTGCGCATTGAACCGCTGGATGGTGATGCGCGTCTTCGAAGCGCGCCGCGTGTACCCACCGGCGATTGCGATCGCCTGCACAACGTTGATCCCCGATACATAGGGGAAAGATCCCGGACGGCTGACCTCACCGATGATGTAGAATGGACGCCGGGACACCAGGTCGACGCTCATCCGCGGGTTGCGAAGATAGCCGCCTGAACGATAACGGTCGGCCAGCATCACCTCGATCTCCGGCATGGTCATGCCCAGCACGACCACCCGGCCCGCCATGCGAGGCGCAATCATGCCGGTCGAGTCGACCTCGTATTCCCCGGACAGCTCGGTATCCGACAGGACCACCACGCGCAACCGGTCGCCCGGCGCAACGCGATACTCTCCGAGCCGCAGGTTCTGCGTACCCTGCGAGGGCTGCTGGATGGTCGTCGTCGACATCGGCGGTTGCGGATCGCAGGCGCCAAGAGCCAGCGCCATTGCTACGAGGAGCGGCCCGACGCAGCGGGAAAGGAAACTAGTCAGATTCACCGGATCACCGCGCTCCAACGACTCGAATAGAGATCACTTCCCTGGTGAACGATGGACCACCGCTGGCGACGTCCGTCGACGATCCAGTGGTGTGTTCGTACAGAGGGCCGATCTGGACCTGCGGGCGCAGGGAATACAGCAAACCCAGAGACGCGCGCCAGTAATAATCGGTGCGCGGGCCCACTCCGGAGCCGGGCGCCGGGTTATATTCCGCGATATTGAAGCCCGTTCCACCCACCATCTTCCAGGCATCATGGATGTCGTAGGTGAAGTCGATGCCAAGCGTCGTCGATACGTAGTTCTGATAGTTGCTGTAGGCCGATTCGTTGATGGACCGCATGAACGCCGGCCGGATCGTCAGCGGCTCATAGCCGTTCCAGCTGCCCGTCAAACCAAACGTGAAGGCCGGCGTCGACGCGCCGTCCGCCAGGAAGGTCTGGTTGGTGTAACCGACGAATCCTTCCAGTCTGGTCTTTTCCGTGAGCTTAACGGTCGCGCCGACGTTCACGTACCAGCCGTTCGAATCGCGCTGCTGTCCGGCAACATTGATGAACTGGTCGTATATTCGCTGATTCAGGCCAGGCGTCACCCACACGTCGACACCGTCGATGATCTCATAGCCGATCCGGACACTCTCATCATACTCCATGCGATCGCGACTGGCGCCCGGCAGGCCGCCCACGGGGATGATGCTGTTGTCGATGTATCGATAGCGGGTTGCCGAAACCCTGGCATCGTAGAAGAAACGGTTGAAGCGCTGATAAAGACCGATCTGCAACGGGATGGAGTCGACGACGGTCGGTGCACTTGCGACCAACGCATTGGGCGTCCCGAGCGCTTCCGTCTGTCGCCGGATACCAATGAGGCCGGTGACGTAGAAATCCTCCCGGATGTCGAGCCGACCGTCTGCCTGGACGTAGCCGTTCCAGTAGTTCTGGGAGGTTGCATTCGAGTAGAAGCCGAAACCGCCGCCCGCCACCACGCGCAACGAGTGGTTCAGCCATTCGGACTTCAACTCCACGACCGGCTTGATGAGCGTGTAGGGCGATCCCACGGTTGGCGCCGAGGTAGCGTAAACGTTGCTGTCGAAGCCGCCCTGCACCTCAAGCGATGGATAGAGGGTGAAAGCGCCGAGTGCGATGCCGACCTCGCCGGTCCCGAGTCCCGGCGCCGCCGAGGAAACGGGCACGTCCGCGGGAATATCCACGGCCGGTGTCTGCTCGAAGAGAATCTCGGCGGCCGGCGACGCCGACTCCATCTGCGCGTGCGCAACCGATCCCGCGCACGTCAACAGGACCCAGCCGACAAGAGGCGACCAAATCAGCTGCGATCGATTCGCACGAATTGCCATAGGTTCTTGTGGCCATCCAGGTAGCGGTCCGAGGGTCGGCTGGAAAAAACTTCCCCGCAGACACCCCTGAACACTATCTCGGGCTCTGCTGCTGCGGCGTCGTCGGGTCATAGATAACCGGTGGAAGGGGGCCAGGCGGCCCCGGGAACGGCGGCGACGGGGGTTGCGGATTCGAGACCGGCGTATAAGGCGACGCCGGCGGCGGCGGCGGAAGAGTATTCACCAGGCTGGCGAGCGTCGTCCCCGAGGTCCCTCCCGGTTGACCCAACTGTTCAGCAATGAATTGCTGCCAAGTCGGTCCACCGATTGGACCATAGTTGGCAGCATTGTATTGCGTGTCATTGGGCGGCGGGATCAGGGGATCACCAGCCGCCGTCAGGCCGTCGAGCCCGCCCGGCGGGCCACCATCCGGAGCCGTATTCTGCAAGGGCGCCGCATTCTGCAGCGGGCCAGCGTTCTGCAACGGACCGTTGCTCTGCAACGGTCCAGCGCTCTGGAGAGGGCCTGCGCTCTGAAGCGGGCCGGCTGTCTGTATTGGACCCGAGCCCTGCAATGGGCCGGCATTCTGCAGGGGACCACCGCCCTGTTGCGGAGCCTGTTGAGCCTGCTGAGGATCGGTGGCAGGACCACCGTTGCTTGCCGGGCCCCCGGGGCCTGCCCCCTGCATCGGGCCAGATCCCTGCATCGGACCCGTACCCGGCTGGCTGGGACCTCCGGTCGGCTGGGAGGCGCCGGGCGGCGCCTGCGCGACCTCGGGACCGACCTGCGCAGCCGCACTCACAGCCCAAAGGAGGACCGAGATAGCCGCGAAACCCTGCGTCCGGACTGCAATTTTTGACATCGAACCCAACCCAACCACGCATCTTGTGACGACATGGTCAATTTTTGCGGAGGTATCACACCCACTTGGCCCACCTCGAGAATCTCGATTTGGTCCCATCCAAGCCAGTAAACAAATTAGCGAATTACCTGCAGAAAGCCAAGGCCCCCCTGGCCACCCCTGACTTCCCCGCCCAACGCCAACATTTGCGATCCGCGGACGGCTGGATCAGGAGGATTCTCTGCCAGCGAATTGTGTCAGAATTCAAGAACAAGCTGCAGCAAAAACGCAAACAGCGGATTCGGGCGAGCATTCCGCGCGTCGGTCGTTCACGTCTTCGGTTTCGTGGGATCGGATAATGCGGGTATCGATCGATCCGCCAGCGCTTCGAGCGCCGAAGCGAACCCGTCGACGTCCCCACACGAAACCCGCCAATATCCTTCAGGTATCGCGCGAGCAAGTAGATCCACATCGGAATCGGCACTGCCGACAAAGAGCACGGGCTTGGCCGATTCGAGACAGGCGTAGATCTTGGACGGCATGACATAACCGACGAATGAATCACGCAATGTCACGAGGTGCGCTGCCGGCGCTCGGAGCAAGCCGGCCAGCTTCTCCAGCGCCACGGGAGATGACCGATGGAACGGCAGCCCGGCGGTCCCGAGCCGGCAGGCAACCTCCTCGGCACCGGCCCCTGTGGCAGATAGCCACAGGTGAACGCGCCCGCTTCCTCGCCTGTGATGTAGCTCGTAGCCGCGCACGACGGTCTCGACCTCATGGGCAACGCCGTAGTTGCCCGAATAGAGCAGCACGCACTTGCCGGCGAGTTCCGCAGGCAGGGGCTCGACCGGACCATCGGGCACAAAAGTCACTGGCGAGCCGTCCCGCACCAGGGCAATGCGCCCGGCTGGAACGCCGGTGCCGTTCAGACGCCGGCGCTGGTCCTCGCCCAGGACCTCAAAGCCATCGACACGGCGGCGCCAGAAGTTCGTCAGTCCCAGGAGAAGTCTCAGGGCCCGCGAAGGTCGGTCCCGCGCCGCGATCAGGCATTCCGGGTGGAAATCGGTGATCCGGTAGATCAGACGTCCGCGCCACAGCAGCTTCAAGGGCACCAGAAGGTGAATGAGGAATGGCGGCGAGCCCGTGAACAGGATGCCGTCCGCCGCCCGCAGTGGCCCAAAGGCCGCGAGGATCAGGCGCAGATTGGTGGCGATCGTCCACAGCATCCGACCCAATAGCGACCCACGGGGGACCGGGCGTGCCGAGAGACGGATCTCTGTCAGGCTCCCCTTGCCTCTTTCCCGACGTGACTTCGATCCGGACCCTGTCGACAGTCCGACCAGCGTGACGTCGTGCCCCTGCTCTGCCAGCCCCTGCGCGCGCATCTGCATGTACTGGCCGACGGCACCGAAATCCGGCGGCAACCAGTCCGCGATGATGACGATGCGGCGCTCCTTCGCCGGATCGAACGGGCTCTGCTCGAACAGCTCCGTCATACGCCGGCTCCCGGCCGCGCAGCGCCGGCGATCGAACGGTAGAGTTCGGCCATCCGCCGGGCGACGGCAGGCCAGCCATAGTGATCGATGACATGCGTTTGCCCGGCCTCGCCGCGACGGCGGCAGAGGGCCGGGTCGGCGAACATCTCGCGCAGGCCCGCGGCAATAGCGGAAGGAGTCGGGTCGACCACCAGTCCGGCCCGCGTATCGCGCACGATCTCCGACATACCGACATCCGGCGTGGCCAGAACCGGCACGCCCCGTCGCATGGCCTCGAATGCGGCAATGCCGAAATTTTCCGACAGCGACGTCATCGCGAAGAGTCGCGCCGCCGCGAACAGCGCCTCCTTGTCGGGACCCGAGACATGCCGCGCGATGATCGTCACCCGGTCGGCGACACCGAGGCGGGCCGCCTCCTGAGCCAGGAACCCGGCGTGGCCACCATCGTCGCCCGCTATGACCGCCCGCACCGCCGGCGCCTCGGGAAGGGCGGCGATCACGCGGTCAAGCCCCTTCTCCCAACTCAACCGCCCAAACGACAGAACCATCGGACCGCCTGAAATCGCGGCGGCCACATCAGGGGACAGAGCCGCCTTCGACGGCGCCGGCGGATCGTCGACGCCATGCGGAATCATCGCGATGGGCGGCAGGCGCCAGCCGAAGCTCGCAATGTGCCGAGCCTCGATGGCCGACGTTGCATGGACCGCCGCGGCGGCCTCCAGGTTGGGACGGTCGACCAGGCGGATCCAGGCTTCCTTGACCCAGCGGCTCTTCCGCCGGATCAATTCAGGAACGAGCATGCCTCGCGGCGAGATCACATAAGGGACACCGTGAGCGCGCGCTGCGCGGGCGCCGGCGAGGATCGGCCACAGGAACACCGAATGCAGGTGCACGGCATCGAAGCCTGCGGTCGATGCCGCGAGGGCGCGCCCCATCGGCGGAGACCAGTAGAGCCGGCGCAGCACGCGGCTCGGAAAATACGTGACCTTCACCCCGTCGACGTCGACTGGAGTCATCAGCGGCACGTCGCTGTCGGACGGGCCATCGACGCTGGTGGTGAAGACCTGCACGTCATGGCCGGCCGCGGCGAGCTCCCGGCAGAGCGCATGGACGGAACGGATCGGCCCGCCATATCTCACCGCCGGCAGATAGGTCGGAACGACGTGAAGAAGGCGCAACGGCTCGTCCACTGATTCGCAAGGGCTTGATGTATCGGGGCAATTGATAGCATAGGTGTTGCAGGAATGGGCTCCGCGATCGAATGAAGCTCCGAATCGATTTCCGGCCGTCGATCGTCGTGGCGCTGCTTGCCGCCGCCGCCCTGCTGTTCTGGCTGGCAACACGCGTCCCGGGCGCTTTCTGGATCGCCGTGCCGTTCGCGCTCTTCTACTCGATGCTGCTGGCCGTCGCCGCTCTCGCCCTGCTGCGAATCCGCATGATCGAGCGCTGGATGGACTGGAACGAGCCTGGGCGGCTGCTGATCTTCGCCCCCCATGAGGACGACTGCGTCATCTCGGCCGGCGGACTCGGTCTGCGCAACAGCCGCCTGGGCGGCGTCACGCGCGTGGTCTACCTGGCGCAGGACGAAACGCCCGCGCTGCCCGAGCGGCGCAAGGCGGAAGCGCGAGGCGCCTGGAGCGTCGCCGGCCTGGGCGATGACGACCTGCGCTTCTTCGATCTCATGCCGCCGCTCGAACGTCGCGATCCGGAGAAGCTGCACAAAGCAGCCGCGGTCCTGCGTGAAATCATCGACGAGTTCGAGCCGACTGCGCTCGTCACGCCGGCTTTCGAGGGCGGCCATGTCCACCACGACATGGTGGCAGCTTTGGTCGACCGGCTGGTCACGCCGGCAGACCGCTTCGCGGTGTTCGAGGCGCCGGAATACAGCCCGTATGTCTCGCTCGTGAACACGCCGCACCGCGTCCTCGCGCTCGCCGCACGCTGGCTGTTCGGGCTGGTTGCCTATAACGGGCCGCCGGACGGTGTCGATGGCCGCCCGATCCTGAAGCTTCGACTGTCGCCGCAGGAACTGGCCGACAAGCGTCGCATGCTGGCCGCCTTCGTGAGCCAGAATGCCCCGTCCCTGGTGGCGACGCGCAGCTACCCCGACCGGTTGATCGCCTGTGCGAGCGGTCGCAACCGGCGGCGCCCGTTCGACTTCGATCGGTCCTATCTTCGCCTCGTGCTGGCCCTGCGCCGTCGCCTGCCGGCCCGTCTCGTGGACCGGATCGCGCCGATTCAGCTCGGCACGGTCGGCCGCATGGGTACGGTCACGGACTGGGATGCCGAATGGGGCAAGGCATGACGGGCCTGGCCCCGGACCTCTCCCGTTCGGCTTACGAGTCGCCCGACATCGTGGCGCTCTATGCCCGGCCCGACGGGCTGCAGAAGCCGGAGCAGACACTGCTGGCGCAACTCGCTCCCTCGCTCGGCACGATCGACATGCTCGACATCGGTGTCGGCGGCGGGCGGACCACCCGCCACTTCGCCCCGCTCGTCAGGACCTATCTCGGGATCGACTACTCGGCGGCCATGATCGAGCATTGCAGGCAGGAGTTCCCCTCCTTCCGGTTCGCCGTGGCCGATGCGCGACGCCTCGAGTTCGCAGCCGACGAAAGCTACGATTTCGTCCTGTTCAGCTACAACGGCATCGATCACCTCGACCGACACGAGCGCTTGACGGCGCTCAACGAGATGCGCCGCGTCCTCCGGCCCGGCGGCCTGATGGTCTTCTCCAGCCACAACGCAAACTATCTGCCCGCGATCACCGACCGCTTCCGCTTCCGCGTCCACGCCGGACTGCGCGAGACGTTGCGGTCGTTCAAATGGTCGTGCGTGTTCTGGGCGAAGAACGGCCTGTTGCAGTACCGGATGCCGCTCGCCGCGGGCCGCGTCCATGACGGCACCCATTCCTTCCGGTCGTCGGCGCTCTATTACGTGCGACCCGACGTCGGCGTGGCCGAATTGCGCCGCCTCGGCATGGTGGACATCGCCTGTGCCGGCAACGAGAGCCACGACTTCGTGCCGGGCGACGATCCGCGCCTGCCACGGGATTCCAATCCGTGGATCTACTACATGTCGCGCAAGCCGGAACAGGCCTGACATGGCCTTCTCCGTCGAACTCGTCACCTCGGTCGAAGCGTTCGAACGCCTGCGGTCCGAATGGAACGAGCTCGTCGATGCGATGGAATTCCCGGAGATATTCTACCGCTGGGAATGGAGTTTTCTTTTCTTCCGGCACTGCCGGGCCGGCGACGCGCTGTTCATCGTCGTGGCTCGCGATGCGACGAACGGCCGGATCGCGGCCCTGGCGCCGCTCTGCCTTCGGCGCACGCGTACGTTTGGCATTGGAGTCACGGTCGCCGAGACGATCGTCGCGGGCCTCGCCGACTATCAGAATATCCTGGTGCGGGCGGGGGTACACAGGGGTCGCGCCGTCACCGCCATCCTCGGTTTCCTCGAAGCGCAGAGAGGTCGCTGGGACGTGCTCGACCTGCGGCAGTTCTGCAGCCGCGATCCGACCACGTTCCAGATCGTCAATGCCGCGCAGGCGCGTCATGACTGGACGGTGCGTACGCACATCGAGACGCCCGTCGCCGTACGAGACCTCCGACCCGGGCAGGCGACGGAAGATGGCGGGCGGCTGCGCCGCATCCGCAGCCGGCTCGAGGCGCTGCAGGCGCGCGGCTTCGAGGTGCGGGTCGGATGCGGCGACTTCGACACGCTCTGGCCGGCTTTTCGCGATCTCCATATCCGGACCTGGCCCGGCAGTCCCCTGGGGCGGGAGAAGGAAGGGAAATTCTTCGACGCCCTGGTCGCCAGCGAAGGCATGCGCGACCACATCGATCTCTCCGTCGTCGCGTCGGCAGGAAAGATCGCCGCGGCGCATTTCGGCTTCGCCGACGAACGCAAGGCCTACTACTACATGCCGGCACGGAATCGGGCGTTCGAGAAGGATCGTGTCGGCGCCGTGTTGCTGTTGGCACTCGTCGACCACTACGCGAAGACGCGAACGATGTTCGATTTCATGCGCACGCTCGGCGCCTACAAGACCTGGTACACAGACACGATCGACGTGAACTACCGGATCGTCATCCACGCCAACGGGAGTTTCAGGGCCTTTGCCTACGGCCTGCTCGACGTCACACGCCGGTTCTTCGTGGAGCTCGGCCTGCCGCGCGCACTGCTTCGCCTCCTGAAGAACAAGCGCCGCGCACCACCGGTCAACTAGGGCCGTACATGTCGACCAGCGCCAGGTAGGCCATTGCCTGTCCTTCGAGCGTCAACCTCTCGGCGATCATCTCGCGCGGCGCATAGAGGCCTGCTTCAACGCCAAACCAGAACCTGTCGAAGGCCGACTGGAGGTCGGCGCCGCCCTTGAACTTCATGCCGCACCGTTCGTCCCAGTACGGCACCGAGGTCACCGGCCCGAATCGCACGAGATGCGGCGCATACTTCGGATCCTTCCACAGGCCACCCTGATCCCAGGCAAGGAGCGGAACGTCGGACGCCAGCATCTGCTGCGCGGCGAGGCCCTGCGTCTCGTGGTGGCTGAGGTAGATCATGGCCCGCGTCCGCCGGCTGAGATCGTGAAGCCGCTCCTCGCGGTAGTACCCGTAGCGAAGCGTCTCCACGCTGAGGCGGCGCCGCCGGAGTTCGTCGAGCAACGGCTCGACGATCGTGCGCATGTAGCGGCTGCGATGCCGGACCACCTTGTCGTAGATCAGGACGTCGACGTCCTTGTTCGCGCGCTTCGACGGAGACCAGCGATCCGTGTCGATGCCGGAAGGCCAGACACTGATATTGCCCGGCCAGACGGCCGAGAACATCCGTTCGACCCATCGGCTCGGCACCAGGACACGGCAGATCTTCCGGCGACGCAGAAGGTCCGGATCATCGCTGGGGTGATTGTAGATCGACGTGCCGAACAGGATGGGGGTTTCCAGCGGAATCTTCGCCAGAACGTGCGGCTGGCCAATCACGCAGGCCAGCTCGTGGGGATTCTCGTGGATGTATCCATAGTCGTTGACGCGGTACGGCACGTTCAGACGGTCAAGGCCGTCGCACAGATTGAGATAGACGCGCATCGTCCCGCCGGGCTGCTTCGGACCCCGCAGCGCCCACCGCACCATGCGCCGGGGATAGCGATCGAAAGGCACCCAGCGATCGGAGTCCGGCTCTTCGTAGAAGAGATTGAGGGGCGCGCGTGGCGGCACTAGGACCACGCCTCGGCGACTTTCGGCCGATCAGCCATGATCTCGCGATAGAGCGTGGCCATTTCCGACGCAACGTCGTCGATCGACCTCGTACGGCGCATGTTGCTCGAAAGCCGCGCAACCTCGGCACGATCGGTGGCGGCAACCCGGATGGCCTCGGCCCATGGCCCGGGATCGTCGAACGGCAAGAGCCATCCATCAAGACCATGATGAACTCGCTCCGAAATGCCGCCCAGATCGGCACCCATCACCGGTATGCCGAGAGCCCGTGCCTCCTGAACCACGATCGGACCGGTCTCCATGTAGCGCGACGGCACCGCCAGCACGTCGATGTCTGCCAGAAACTCCGGCACCATTTCGTGCTCGACGAGCCCCATCAGCTGAATGCGCGAGTCCTTCCGGGTCGCCTCCTCCATCCGACGGGCAAAGCGGGCGTCCTGACCGACACCGGCGATCCGCAGAAGAACCGGCAGGTCGGCGGGGAGCCTGGCCAGTGCGCGTACGAGCAGGTCGGCGCCCTTGTAGCGCTCGAGCCGGCCGAGGAAGCCGATCACGATCTCGCGACGGTTGCCTCCCTGCAACGGCCGCTGCTTGCGGTCTGAAAATTCCGCACTGGCGGACTGGCCCGAGACCACCACCTTCTCGGGCGGAATGGCATTCTCCGACAATGCCGCCCGCACCCATTCGCTGGGCGCCACGATTCGTTCGCTGAGCGCAGCCATCGAGCGCAACTGTCGGGCCTTGGTAGCGGCCGCCGCCCGCGCCGAGAGCAGCGTGGCCGCGCGCGGCGAGAGGCGCGAGACGACGCTGTCGGTGACATCCCACCGCGGCAGCCGCGACACGAGGTAGGCTGCCGGTGCCGGCAGGCCGCGATCGAGCGCCCAGCACCGGGCGCAACGGCGGTCGTCTATCCGACCGTCGCACGGGCGTTCGTCGTTGAGCAGCATGGTGCCGCGCATGCAGATCGGCGACGGCACATGCATGGTGACGACACTGGGAATGCCCATCCGCGCCACTTGCCGGAGATGACGCAGGCCGGCCCCGATCGTCCACGAATGCAGGTGGAACAAGTCCGGCTTCGTGGCCTCCACGATCTCCTGGAACATGGTGCGCCGCTTGCGCACGTCCTTGTCGCGGACGCGTTGGACCTCCGGCGCATCGATCGGATAGCGAACGACCTCCACACCGTTCCAGGAGTATCGGTGATAGTCGCCGTCCGTTGCCGCGATGATCGTGCTGTCGACCGCGTATCGCGACAACGCCGAAACGAGGTCGCGGACATAGACCTCGGTGCCGCCGGTCGAGTCCGGGAAATAGAAACCGACACAATGAACGACACGCAGCCGACTGCCTGTCGCCTCCGCTTTTTCGTCAGCCGGAGACGTCATCGCTGCAACGCCCTGAAACCCAGCAAGCGCTCCGTCGCGGCGAAGCCCAGCCATTTGTAGGCGAAGGCGATCGCGGGACGCACCGGCGGCTTGAACTCCGGATCGAGTCGATAGATCCAGTCGAGGATTTCCGCCGCCTCTCGCGGATAGGCCCGCGCGAACGCCCGCACATTGGGCCACAGCATGCGAATGGCGGCGCGCTTGCGGCGGAGCGTGAGCTCGCCGCGTGCCTCGAGCAGGCCGAGCGTCTTGCGATAGATCGAGATATGGGTCCAGAAGCCGAGATCGCGCCTGAATCCCGAAGTGTGCTGCAAACGCTCGCCCGCATGACGGCGGTGCACGAAGGCCGGCTCGCGATAGATGGCGAGGCGGGGATGGCGCATCGCGACTTCGAGGATGAACAGCCGGTCGTCGCGCAAGGCAAAGTCCTGACGATGCGGGATGCCCCGGATCAGATCACGGCGGAACAGGAAGGCCGAATAGTGCGATGACCACCCCTCGCCCAGCTGCTGGGCAATGAAGTCGTCGCAATCGTCCCAGGCATTGACCCGCCGCTCTCCGGTTTCGTCGTCGTAGTCTTCGTAGCCTGCAACGACGAGATCGGCACCGGTCTCGCGGGCGAGCGCCAGCTGGCATACATTGGCATCTTCGCAAAGCCAGTCATCCGAATCGAGGAAGCGCACGAATTCGCCGCGCGCCGCCTGGAGTGCAGTCTCGACGGCCCAGTCCTTGCCCCAGTTCTCGGCGCGGATGGCGACGATGTCGCGCTGCGCCTGCAGCCAGTCCCAGGTCCCGTCCGTGCTGCCGTCGTCGACGACGACGATCTCCACGTTTCCGCCGGTGGACCGGCACGACTCCACGGCCTGCGGCAAGGCCCACAGGCGGTTAAAGGTCGGAATGACGACGGATATGTCGCTCACGACGTCACCTTAGCGGGTTCCCGGAGGCAAGGGCATCGGCTGCTTCGAGCAGGCCTTCGGCCGCCCGCGCCGGCGAATAGGTTTCCATGCGCTCGGCCAGCGCGCGGCGCGTCATGCCAATGTCGAGCGCGAGAACCGATGCGATCGCCGTCGCCAGCGCCGGAACGTCGTCGAGCGGGGCCACGGCACCCGTGACCCCTGGCTCTATCAGGTCGGGCCCGCAGCCGACGGCATCGGACACCACCGCAGGAACGCCGCAGGCCATGGCCTCGTTGACCACGAGCCCCCAGGTCTCCACCGCGGTCGACGGAAGCACCACCACGTCGGACGAGGCATACACGGACGGCAGTCCACTCTGGTTGACGAACCCCAGGAAGCGCGCGTCCACGCCGACGGCGCGGGCGGCCTCTTCCATCCGGGACGAAAGCTCACCCGCACCCGCAACCACGAGTTCGAGGGGCATCCCCGCCGAGACGAGTTTGGAAACGGCCTGCATCACGTCCAGCGGCCGCTTGCTTTCCACCAGTCGGCCGACGAACAGCACACGCTTGCGTCCATCTGGCGCGCCCCGGCTGCCGGCCTCCCGCGCCGCGTCGCTTCCACGCTTGAAGGCGTCGTTGTCGACGCAGTGCGGCGAAAAGAACATCCGGCCGGCCGGCACGCCATAGTGTTCGAGGTAGTCGCGATTGCGTTGACCGACATACAGGCAGGCGTCGAACTGCTTCAGGAGGTGTGGGAAAACCGCGCCCTTGACGCGCCGAACCGCCCCGCCGCGCTGCCCCGCGAGTTGCGAATCGCCCCGCACCATGACGGGCACGCGCGCGCGACGGCACGCTCTCACCGCCTGCCAGTAGGACCGAAGCGACCATCCCGGCACCACGAAGGCATCGAAGCGGCTCTCCGAAATCCGGTCGGCGATCTCGGGCGTGTTGCAGCCTGCGAAGGACTGGGTGGACGGCACACGGGCGACGTTCGTCAGGAAGCGGCTCTCATAGCCGGACAGGAGATCGACGTCCCAGTCGAAGGCGACGCCGTAACCCGCCTGCCCCTGTCCCGCCGCGTCCTGACGATGCGCGAAGAAAACGGTGAGATCGCAGTGCCCCGCAAGCTCGCGGAAGAACGGCGCATAGTACTGAATCGGATGGCTGACCAGGAAGCCGATGCGTCGCCTCATGTGCGTTCGCTTCTCGCGCAGGCCCGATCCAGCGCCTCGGCAAACAGCCGCGTCGATTCCCGCGCCGAATAGCCTTCGAAGACGCTGCGGTCCACGGAGGCCGCCTCATAGGCAGGCCGTTCGATGAACCTCCGAAGCGAGGTCGCCACGGACTCGGCTGACGGTAGCTCACCCTCGGTCAGAGTGAGGACCTCGCCGACATGGGCCGAACGGATCATGGCGACCGCCGTGCTGTCACGGTGGAGCAAGGCGAAGACCGGCCGCTCCGACAGCATCGCCTGGAACACCTTCGACGGCGTGTAGTGCGGCTCGGTCGATCCCAGCACGAGTACCGCGCTGCTGTGCATGAGATGGTTCAGCGTATCGACATAGCCGATGCGATGGGGATGCTCGTCGACCATCTCCCCGACGCCGGCGGCGCGCGCACGCGGCAGTACGCGATGGCCCTGCGGATCGTCCGGCGAACTGCCAGTTCCGACGAAATGGACGGCAAGCCGCGCGGCCACCTGCGGCGCCTGCTCGCGGAGGCTGCGCAACCCGGCCAGGAAACTGTCGAGCACGACGAAGCCGGCGGGCAGCAGCGCACCGGCATAGATCAGGTGGAAACGCCCGTCTGCGGCGTCGAACAGGAAAGGCGCCCGCCCGAGGCTGCGCACCAGCGCATAGTCTTCCGGCGCCGTGCCCATCGGCATGTAGGCCAGCTCGGATTGCGACGAGACCCTGGGATTTCGCTCCAGCATGCCGGCCACATAGCCCGGCGCCATGCCGGTGATGAGGGCGGCATCGCGCACCGACCAGGGTTCGAGGATTTCGGCCAGCTTGTTCGATGCCCAGGCGCGGCTGAACGGCTTCTCGTCACCCGTCCAGCGGTTGACCCAGGGATCCTGATAGTCGATCCCGAATGGCAGTCCGTGGCGCAGGTGCACGAGCCGACCGACCGGCGCGAGATAGTTGGAGGGAATGGTCACCATCACGAAATCGATCTCGCGCGCCTTCGCCATCTGCGCGAGCGCCTGGTAGCAGCCCCAGAAGGAACGAATGCCGATGTCGCCGACCAGTCGCACGGGACGCGTCGACAGGGTCTTCGCATGGACGACCTTGAGGCCCGGCATCACCAGCCGCTCGAGGTCGGGATCCGGTCGCTCCTCGTATTGCGCCGGATCGCCGGTAACGACGACCGGCTCCCAGCCGAACTCCGGCAGGTAGCGCGACCAGAGCCGTGCTCGTTGGGCGCCCACGAGGTTGCTCGGCGGAAAGTGTCCGCTGACGAGGGCTAGTCGCCGGGTCATGATCGCGCCGGACGGGCGCGCACCTTCGAGTAGAGGTCGATGTAGCGCGCCACGACGGCCCCGGCGGAGAAGTGTTCGACGGCGCGGCGACGACACTCCGTGCGGTCGAGTGCGCCAACGCGCTCGACGGCATCACACCCTTCCTCGATCGACTTGATCAGGAATCCATCGACACCGGGCCGCACGATCTCCGGCAGAGCGCCACGCGGGCACGAGATCACCGGTGCGCCGCAGGCCAGCGATTCGGCGAACACGATGCCGAACGGCTCGTCCCACTGGATCGGCACGATCATGGCCCGTGCCGCGCCCAGCAGGGCATTCTTCTGCACGTCGTCGACCGGCCCGACATACTCGATGCCGCCCTTGCCGATTTCGGGCGCGATCTTCTCCCGCCAGAAGCGGCCCTCCGGATCATCCCGGTCGGAATGGTTGCCCGCGATGACCAGCCGGCGGCCGGTGCGTCGCGCGATCTCTATCGCCCAGTGCGCGCCCTTGATCTCCTCGACGCGGCTCAGGAAGACCAGCGGTGCATCGTCCGGCACGGACCGGCTTCCGAGCGTGAGACCGTCTGTGTCCGCGAAGTTCGGAATACCGTGCCACTCGCCGCCCGCCGCCCGGCCACGGCGCGCAATGTAGTCGCTGCATCCGGTGAAGGTGAGCCGTCCAGGTGCCGCCAGCCGGACGGCGAGTGCCACGGTACGGTGCGTCGGTTCGCGCTGGAAGGACATGATGAGCGGAGTGCGCCCGCGCAGATGCGGCAGCAGATAGGCGATGCGCGAGAAGCTGTGGACGAGATCGGGCCTGAAGGCCCGGACCGCGCGAGCAAGTGCGAGCGTGTTGAGCACGGTGTCACGCCTCGACAACGAGCTGAGACCCGGCCACGGGAAGTACGCGTCGTTGGGGCACTCCGAGCCCGGACGCGCCACCAGCCCGACCGTATGGCCGGCAGCGCGCAGCCGGCGGACGAGCACGTCCACGATGCGCTCGATCCCGCCGTAGAGCCGCGGCGGGACTTCGATCTCCGGATCGGCCGTCAGCAGCAGGCGCATCAACGTATCGTCTCCCGTCGCGCGAAGGCGGCAGCCACCGATTGCAGCAGCACGTCCTGCTCCTTCTCCCAATTGTAGCGTTCACGGCCGAGACGCCACGCGGTCGCCGAAGCCTCCGCGAGGATGGTCGGCGAAGCAAGCGCGTCGAGCGTCTCGGCCAGACCCGCCGGATCGGCCAGGCTGCAAAGCCGGGCCGCCGGGCCGAGATCTCTTGCCAACTGAGTCTGGGCCGGCGTGTCGCTCATCACGACGGGAACACCGGCGAGCAGGTAGGTGAAGATCTTGTTGGTGAGGCAGATGCGGCGATTCTCACTCACGTCGGTCTCCAGCGACAGGCCGACATCGTAGTCGGCAGCCAGCCGGACCATCTCGCCCGGCGGAGCCATCGGCAGCAGCCTCACCCTGTCGACCAGGTCGAGCGAGGAGGCCAGCGCCAGCAATGCATCGCCATGACCCCACCGGTTGCTGCCCCGGATATCGAGCGTCACGCGCGTCCTTGTGCGGGCCATCGCGTGGATGAACGCCTGCAGGCCGCGATCAAGGCCGATCGTCTGCGAAAACCAGTAGGCCCGGATTGTCGGCGTCCCATCCTGGGTTCGAACGGGTTCTGGCTGGGGCGGCGCCATCGACAGCGGGAAGACGTTCAGCACCGTGGCCGGCTCGGCCAGGCCGTAGCGCGCGGCGTAGGCCTTGCCGATCAACGGCGCCGCGGCCGTCATGTGCGAACAGGACGGCAGGACGGCCTGCTCCACGATCTCGATCATCTTCGTCCGGAATGCGTCGTCCGGCGCCCCGGTGCCTTCGCCCGAGTGGAAGTCTTCGGCGTCGAACCCGAGGAGAGCGCCGTGCCGTCGAGCCGCCTCGGCAGCGGCCGGCAGGGCCGCCACATAATGCGCAATGTAGAGATCGGCCGGCACCTCCGGCGCGCGCCGCATCAATGCGGCAACCGGCGTGCGGGCGCTGCGTGCCGCCACGCCGACCGGGACCGCGAATCCCGCGGCCGAAAGCACCCGTGCCAGGCCCGCGGCCATGCGTGCCACAAGCCCTTCGTAACGGGCACGCGGCACCCGGATCACCTTCCACGGCGCCGCAGCCTCGATCTCGTCGTCGGCCTGGCGCAGCGCTTCGTTGTAGTCGCAGACCACCGTGGTGACGTCGTAGCCGGCGCCCTGCAAGGCGTCAGCTTCCTTCAATACCCGCGGATTGGAAGCGAGATTGCCGGGACTGACGATGCAAACCGTGTGGCGCATGGCTCGGCGATCAGGCCGGCTCCGACGATGCGGGCTCGATGCGCAATGGCGAAGCGAGTTGCATGGCAAGGACGCCATGGCCCAGGCTCTGCTTGAAGTCGTAGGCGATGCCGCCCGGACTGGAGGCGGCCACCTGGAACGGAATGGCGTTGGCGACGCCGTGATCGACGACGATGGTGAGTGAGTTCGTGGAAATGTCGAAACTGTATTCGCCCGAGGCCAGGAAAAGCGGCTGCAGGCTCAACCTGCACACATGGCGCCCCTCGCTCGGCAGCGGAGTCTGCGAAAAGATGCTGGATGAATAGAAAGCCACCGGCAGGTTGTTGGCATCGCGCAGGTGAAGTTCGAGCCCCAGTCCAGGCATGTTCGCCGTCTCGACCTCGACCTGAAGATTGAACGGCGTTCCCGGCTCGTAGGTGTCCGTGGGCCGCCCCTGCGCGTCGAGCAGGTCAGCGGAGATGATCGCCGAATGATGGCCGCGTCCCCAGTCTCGCGCCGCCTTGCCCTTGCTCAGCGACGCGGAATACTGCGCGATCGCGTTCTCTATCGGTCCGTCGAAGATGAGCCGGCCGCCCTTGAGCACGATGCCGCGCCGCGTGAGCGCCGCCACGGCCGCGAGATTGTGGCTGACGAACAGGACAGTCCGCCCGGCGCTGGCGACGGCCGACATTCGATCGAGGCAGCGCTTCTGGAATTCCGCATCGCCGACCGCCAGCACCTCGTCGACGAACAGGATCTCGGTCTCGAGATGGGCCGCCACAGAAAAGGCCAACCGTGCATACATGCCGACCGAATAGCGTTTGACCGGCGTGTCGATGAACTTCTCGACCCCGGAGAAGGCGACAATCTCGTCGAACCGCGCCAGCACTTCCTGGCGCGTCATGCCGAGGATGGCGCCGTTCAGGAAGATGTTCTCGCGGCCCGTAAGCTCCTGATGGAAGCCCGTGCCCACCTCGAGCAGGCTGGCGACGCGGCCGTTCAGCTCGACGCGGCCCAGCGTCGGCTCGAGAATGCGCGACAGGATCTTGAGCATGGTCGTCTTGCCGGCGCCGTTGTGGCCGATGATGCTGACCACCTCCCCGCGCTTGATCTCGAAATCGACGTCGCGCAGCGCCCAGAACTCCTCGATCTCGTCGCCTGCGACGACGGCACGGCCGCGCAGCATGTCGGCGCCGCGGCGCAGGAGGCCACGGGCGCTGCGCACCAGCGCCTCGCCCAGGATCGCGGAGTACTCGACCTGGTGCCCGATGATGAACTTCTTGCCGAGCTTCTCGGCACGGATGACGACGTCGGACATGCTCAGATCAGGTCGGCGAAGCCGCGCTCGGTGCGGCGGAACGTGTGGATGCCGAGCCAGAGCATGCCGGCGGCTACGAGCATGCTGACGGCGAACCCCGGCAGGTAGAGGGGACTGTCGCCCCCCAGGATGGCCCAGCGAAAGCCATCGATCACGCCCACCATCGGGTTCAAGCTGTAAAGGAGCTGCCATTCCGGCGGCACGACCTTGGTGGAGAACCCGACCGGCGAGACGTAGAGGCCGACCTGAACGACGAACGGGATGATGAAACGGAAGTCACGGTACTTGACGATCATCGCGGCCGCCCACAGCGCCGGGCCGATGGCCACCAGCACCGCCAGCACGACGAAGACCGGCAGCAGCAGGATGTGCCAGTCCGGCACCACGCCGTACCACGCCATTACACCGACCAGGATGAGCAGGCTCACGCCGAAGTCGATCAGGCCGACCATCACCGTGGCGAAGGGAATGATGATGCGTGGGAAGTAGACCTTGCTGACCAGTTGCGAGTTGGTGATGACGCTGTTCGAGGCGTCGCCAAGGATCGACGAGGCGAGCGTCCACGGCAGCAGGCCCGCGAAGACCAGCACCGCATAGGGCGCGTCGCCCTCGGTCGGCAGCCGGGCGAGCTTGCCGAACACGACCGTGAAGACGACCATGGTCACGAACGGCCGGACGAAGGCCCACGCCAGGCCGATCACCGTCTGCTTGTAGCGCACCGCGACATCGCGCCAGGCCAGGATGAAGAAGAGCTCCCGATACCGCCATATGTCGCCCCAATACTGGCGATCGGCACGTCCGGCCTCGAGGATGAGCCGCTGCGAAGGGCGATCACTGGATGTCATAGGCCGGAACTCATACGACGCGGCTGGGCTGCTAGGCGAGCATAGAGTGCTCGCGCGGCGGCGACAAAATGGGATCGCCGATAAGGTTCCACGGCAACCGGGTCGGCCTTGCCTCGCGCCAACTGCTGCTCGATCGCCGAGGCCAGCGCGGCGCGGTCGACCGGATCGACGATCACACCGACACGCTCGTCGGGAATGGAGTCGGCCGTGCCGCCGCCCTTGCCGCCGATGACCCGCAAACCGCAGGCCGCCGCCTCGAGATAGACGATGCCAAAGCCCTCCTCCGTGCTCGGCATCACATAGAGGTCGGCCAGCCGGTACAGATCCGGCAAGTCCGCGTCGGGCACGAAACCGAGGAAGCGCACGGCGCCGGGTGCCAGCTCGGCAGCGGCTGCTTCGAGACGCTGCCTGTCATCGCCGTCCCCCGCCACGACATGGACGAGATCGGGGTATTTCGCGCGCAAACCGGGGAGAACAGAAAAGACCGGCTCGTGGCCCTTGTAGCGCTCGTTCGAAGCGAGCCGGCCGACCGTGAGGAGGATGGGCCCGGCGCCGAGGTTCAGCCTGTCACGCAGCGCCGCAGGCGCCGGGCCTGGCGTGAACACATCCTGCACCGTATCCGGGAGAACACGTACGCGCTCCGGCGGCAGGTCGACCCAGGCGAGCAGGATGCGGCGCGTCTCGCGGCTGACCGTCGTCACCAAGTCGGCATTGCGAATCAGCCACCGCACGAGTCCGCGGCGGTCCTGCCAGACGTCGGTGCCATGTGCCTGAACCCAGTAACGCGCACC
This sequence comes from Reyranella sp., assembly GCF_030651995.1. Taxonomy (GTDB): domain Bacteria; phylum Pseudomonadota; class Alphaproteobacteria; order Reyranellales; family Reyranellaceae; genus Reyranella. The sequence continues at coordinate 77,865 of NZ_JAUSBN010000025.1, read as the reverse complement.
GAAGAGCCGGGCGAGCAGGAAGCCCAGCGGCGCCATGAACACGTGACCGCAGAACACCGTGTCGATCGGCCGGAAGCGCCACGCTGCGACGATCGCCGCCAGCGAGAAGCCGAGCCGGCCGAAGATCGAAGGGTTCTGCCGCACGCCGGCCGGAAGCACCATCCCGCTCGCATCGCCGTGGCGCGGGAGGATCAGGATTTCCGTGCTGCCGTCGGCCAGCGCATCGAACAGATCCTGATTATAGCGTGCGATACCGCCGCGCGCGCCATAGCAATCACTGACGAGAGCGAGGATGCGAGCCCCCATCGCGTCGCTAGACCGCCGCCGGACCGGACCAGCCGGCCCGCCAGACATTGAGCGCCCACGCCCGCGATGCCGCCGACAGATCGATCCCCGACTGCCGGGATGCGCCCGCCGCCTCCTGCAGCCAGCGTCCGTGCGGCGTTGAGAAGCCGGTCTTGCGACGGTGTCGTACGCTCTCGGGCAGCGGCGGATCCGGCAGCCCGGCGATTGCGTCCTTGGCATTCATGCCGGCCAGAACGGCGCCGGCCGGAAGCGCCGCGAGGAAGAACGGGTCGACGAACGGCACCCGGATTTCCACGCCGTGCGACATGCCCGCCCAGTCGGCATCCCGCAGAAGCTGGTTACGCATGTAGAGCGATGTCTCCAGTGCCGCGACGCGGTCGAAGTCGGCCAATGGCTGCCCGCCATCGACCGTGGCGGCGATCCGACTGAGCGGCGCGAGGCGACGCAGCCCGTCCCTGACCAGCGCCGGATCGAGCACGCCCTCGAGTTCCCATGGCATGTAGAGACCGCGCCGCAGCAGGTAGGCCCCGGGCCAAGTGCCGCCATACTGCAGTACGCCCGGCGTCTTGGGATGGAGGCGAAGTCCGGCGGCGATGGCGCTCGACAGGCCCCATCGTGCCAATGCTCCGAGGCCGGGCAGCCACGAGACCGGACGCAGCCAGCGCACGCTGCGCGGCACGTCGGTGAAGGACGGATAGCCGCCGAAGCACTCATCGGCGCCCAGCCCGCTCAACGCGACCTTGATACCCACCTCATGCGCGGCCTTGGCGACGAACCACGTGTTTATGCCGTCGACCGTCGGCAGGTCCATCGCATCCATCATCGCCGGAAGGTCGCGCTCGAATTCGGCGCGATCGACGGTGCGCACGATGTGACGCGCCCCATAACGCGCCGCGACCTCGGCAGCCAGGGGAGCCTCGTCGAGCGCCAGGCCCTCGAACTCCTGGAAGCCCAGCGTCACGGCAGTGATGTCGCGCACACCCAGCCCGGCCATCGTTCCCAGCAGGGCGCCGGAATCGATGCCTGCGGAGAGGAACACCGCCACCGGGACATCGGCCACGAGGTGATGGCGAACGGAATCGCGGACGGCCTCGCCGACGCGTGCGCGGGAATCACCCGAATTTACGGTTGCCCCTGCCCGCTCGGCCAGCGCCGCCGCTACGTCATAGTAGCGGTGCGGAGTGCCGGGGCCGGTGGCATCGACGGTGAGTGTTGTCCCGGCCGGCAGCGACTGGATACTGCGCCAGACCGTGAAAGGTTCGGGCACGCTGCCGAAGAGATGGAATCCCACGATCCCGGCAGGATCGGGATCGCGCGACACGGCGCCGCCCGCCAGCAGCGCCTTGGCCTGCGAGGCGAAGCGCAGGGTCCAGCCGCCGTCGGCCCAGTAGAGCGGCTTGATGCCGAGCGGATCTCGCGCCAGCAGCAGCGTCCGCTTGTCCGCGTCCCACAGGCCGAAGGCAAACATGCCGCGCAGCCGGCTGACCATGGCGGCGCCGTACTCCGCATAAAGTTGCAGCAGGACCTCGGTGTCGGATCCGCTGCGGAAGATGCGTCCCCTGGCCTGCAGTTCGGCCCGCAGTTCGCGGTAGTTGTAGATTTCGCCGTTGAAGGTGATCGTAAGTCGCCCGTCGCTCGCATGCATGGGCTGCGCGCCGCCCTCGGACAGGTCGATGATGGCGAGCCGGACGTGGCCGAAGCCGGTGCGACCGTCCCCGCTCACCCACAAGCCGCTGCCGTCCGGCCCGCGCGCGACCATGCGCTCGTTCATGCGAACCAGCTCGCCACGGTCGACCCGGGGCGCAACGTCGAGATAGGCGTGAATGCCTGCTATGCCGCACATGATTTGCGCCGCAGCCTAGCGCGCGCCGGTGCCGCGGAACACCACCGCGAAGGTCCTGAGGAAGATCACCAGATCGAGCCACAGCGAGCAGTGCTTGAGATAGTAAAGGTCGTATTCGAGCTTCGAGCGCATTGCGTCGGCTTCGTGGGCATAACCTTGGTTGATCTGCGCCCAGCCGGTGATGCCCGGCCGCACGATACCGCGCAGGGCGAAGTACTCGATATCGCGGACATAGCCCTTCTCCAGCGTTGCCGCCTCGGGCCGCGGGCCGACCCAGCTCATGTCGCCCTTCAGGATGTTGAAGAGCTGCGGCAGCTCGTCGAGCCGGCAGCGCCTCAGAAAGCGGCCGCTTCGCGTGATGCGGGGGTCGGACGACGTCGTGAAGCTGGGGCCTGGTACCCCGACGAACATCGTGCGGAACTTGATCATGCGGAAGGCGCGTCCGCGGCGGCCGATCCGGGTCTGCAGGAAGAACACCGGTCCGGGACTGTCCAGCCGCACGATCAGCGCCACGACCGCGAGGATCGGAAGCAGCAGCGGCAGAAAAAAGACTGTCAGGCCCCATTCGAGCGCTCGCCGGACGACGAGATACTGGCGCGACGGCAGCAGCGATCCGAATTCGTTGGGCGTCAGGCCGCTGAGCGGCGTGCGGCCGGTCATGTTCTCCACGACATAGCGCCGGTCGAGCACCGGCACGCCCGCGATGGCCGCGTCGGCGAGCGCGGCGAGCTGGCCCTCTCCGAGATCGTCGCTGAGATCGGCCACGATCGCATCGACCCTCAGGCCCCGCTGGCGCACATCGTCGAAATCGAGCCACCGGCACGTCGAAAGCCGCGGCAGCGAGGCGATCGCCGAATGGGGCGTCACGGCGTAGTTGCGGACCAGGTAGCGCCCGCGGAGCTGTGCGATGACCGCCATCCAGAGCACGGTGAGCATTCCGCTGCCGAAAAGCTGGACGCGCGAATAGTCCAGGCGCAGCAGCAGGAGGATGGTGGCAATCAGGGCGTAGGTGATCACCGCCACCGTACCAACCTGAGCCGCATTGAGACCGGCCCCCGGAAATGCATCCAGCCGACGGCCGCAGTACCAGACGATCGCATAGGCGACGACGGTGGCGACAATGGTGAGTTCGGACGCATCGAACGGCCCGAAGAATGGCTCGTCGGTCGCATAGAGGGGGATCGGCAGCACGACGCAGAACAGAAAGCCGAGAAGGGCATCGACCCAGGTTTCGATGAAACGCTGGGGCGCCGACCTCATGCGCGGCGTGCCGGTCGTCCGCTGCTCCTCGGATGACTCCTCTACCTCAGCCGTGATGGCTCTCGGCACGTCGTCTCCCCATGTGGCCTCACCGGCCATTCCCTCAAGACTCGGCCGCGCGTCTCAACGCTCATACGCTGCGTTTCCCCGCCCGGACTTCCCGCTCCGGCGCATGCTTCTTAGCATACTTGCACCCGAGATGATCATATCGCGATCAGGTTTGCTGCGTAAAGCTCTGCTCCGGCCTTTCCCTGCGGCCGAAAGACTGCGCCCACCCCATGCCCAGCAGGGCTGCCGTCACGAAGCCGATGGCCGGCATCTGCAGGCTGAAATCGACGAGCGAATGGAGGATCGGAACAGAGGCGACCGAGAAGGCCGCAGCCGGCAGGTAGCGATGGGCAAGTCGGCGCGTCAGGGCACCGCGCAGACAAACGGCCCAGGGCAATGCCACCACGACGATCGCGGGGATTGCCGCGAACACGCCGAGTTCGACCACCGTCTCGAGCGGCGTCGAGTGGGCGATGTCGTTGGGCTGCAGGCTGTTGGAGGGCTGCAGAAGCGCGAAGGCGTCGCCGAAACCGCCCAACCCCCAACCCAGCCATGGCGACATCGCGATCGCCTGGAATGCCGCGGACCAGATTCTCAGACGCGATGAATCGTCAGCCGAAGCGGCAAACTTGTAGAGCATGCCGCTGCCGGCAATGCCGGCGACGACGACGAACGCTGCAAGCCCCACAAAGAAGATACGGCCGAGTTCGGGCCGCGATCTCCAGCGCCCCCGCATGAGAAGCAGGCCGAGGAACAGCATTCCAGCAATCGACGCCCCGAACCCCGCGCGTGATGCCGACATCAGCATGCCCCCCAGCATCAACAGCGAGAGCGCAAGGAGGACGACCCGCGGGAATGTGAACCAGTCTATGACGCGGACATGCTCAGCTTCGTCGTAGCCGTACGGGACGCTGATCTTCCTGCGGTGACTGCTGAAAACCAGCGCGAGGGCGGCGACCACGCACATGCCCATGTAGCAGGCGAACGAGTTGCTGTTGACGAAGGTGCCGCCCATCAGGCAGCGGTCGCCGGGGGTGAGCTCGAACTGCTTGCGCAGGTAGCTGCCGAGATAGCAGGAGTTCGTCGATATCTGCATCGCGATGCCATAGCTCACGACCAGAACGCCGCTGGCCACCAGCGCGATGAGAAACCACCGCGCGTTGTCACGGTCGCGGCACAGGGCCCGTGCCATCAGGAATATCAGCGCGCAGGCCAGGCATTTCAGAAGCGAATTGCGGGCCGCGTCGGCGGCAATCGCCGGGATCGGCGCATGGGCACTGCCCAGGATCTCGGCGGCACGGGTAAACAGCCAGGCGTCGGCCGTGAGCGGCGTCCATGTCGTCATCTGCCACAACGCGAATCCTGCAAACAAAAGCCAGCAACCGGTCAGCACCAGCAACGGCAGACGTTCGAGCGTCCCCACGGCATGCCCCCCGCGGGCACCGAGCCCCAGCGATACCGGAATCGCGATCAGGCCGAGCAGCACGCAGAGCGGCGCCCACGCCCAGTCTCGATTGCCGCCCATGGGAAGTGCGGCCAGCACGACCATGGCGAAGAAGACGAAGACAGCGGCCTTGTCGATGGCGCGGCGGACGAACCACTGCCAATCGCGAAGCACGACCACACCCGGTTCGTGGCCCTTCTCGGTCCATTCCGTCATGACTTCCTCTTTCGGCGCTCCGTCAACAGACGCGTGAGCTCGTCCTGCGCGCCTGCCTCGTTGCGCACGAAATAGCGGATCAACAGCTCGTCGACCGGGGTACGGATGGCGTCAGCGAACGAGTCGTAACTGGACGAAAGCTGCCAGGTCCGCGCGACATAGAGGGCGACCCTCTCGCGTTGCTCCCTCGTCAGCGCCTGCCAGTTGTCGAGGATCAGCCTCAGTCGCACCGGCCACAGAGGCAGGAGCATGGGCGCGGTATCGATCGACATCAGGAGGGGCGCGACAGACCTCTGGGAGGGGCCCTCCAGCGCCAGCCGTACCGACGAGAGGCGCAGCCACTGAATGCCGCGGGCGGGATCGTCACCCAGGCCTGCCCGGAGATCGTCCTCGGCACGCTTCAGCCATTCGGTCCGCTGCTGGGCCGTGGGCGCGAAAAAGGGAGACAGGGCGGCACCGGCCAGCAGCTCGGACCGCTGGAAATAGCGAATGGCGATCGGATCGGACTCGACCGCACGGTCGAGCCTGTCGATGGCACTCAGCACTTCATCCAGCGAGATCTTGTAGTTAAGCCGAAGTGCCGTCGTTGCCGCGTCGGCCTGCTGCGCCTGCCACGCGCTCTTCATCACCGGCCATGCGAACCAGACGAGAAGAAGTCCGCCGAGGCCGAGCAAGCCGCGCACCAGCCCATTGATCGAGACGCCCAGAAGCCACTCCCCCATTATCGCCGGGACGTGCCATAGCCCCATTTTGCACTCAACCGCCGTATTTCTACGATGTCAAAGGGCTTGGAAAGGTGCGGTCTGAGGGGCTGCCGATACAGGCGGTGGGGCCGGAGCCTCCGACGAACCCGGCTCCAGCGGAACGGCCGCATCGGCGACGGGCGCGGGCGTAAGTGTATGGACTTGGACGTCGACCGAGGCATTGACGGAAACCTCGGACGATCCGGTGAAGGTGCCCTTGATCGGCATTGCCTGCTCCGGGTCCCGTCCGACCGCCACGCGGATCAGGCGCTCGCTTCCGATGATTCCGTTGGTTGGGTCGAACTCCACCCAACCGGCGCCCGGCAGGTAGACCTCCATCCAGGCGTGGGGATAGGCATGGGTCGTCGCCTCACCCGGCGCGGCGTCGAGCGCGGGATCGTAGAGGTAGCCGGTGATGAAGCGCGCCGCGAGGCCCAGCGAGCGGCAGCATTCGATCATCAGCAGGGCGTAGTCGCGGCAGGTCCCGCCTCCCGACTCGAGCGTAACAGCCGGCACCTGCGTGCCGATCTCGAACCGCATCGCGTATTTCAGCTTCTGCTGAACACCCGTGCAGACCCGCTTCAGCAGCCCGAACGTATCGTTGCCACCCTCGCCTTCCATGAACTGCTTGGTCCAGGGACCGACGATCGAACCAGGGTCCGGATAGGAGCGCTCGATGTAGCGTGCCAGGTCAGGTGCCTCCTCGGCGGCGTAACTGAACGGCACCGTGCGGGCGAACTCCTCAATGGGCGGCAGCTCCGGGGGTACACCGAAATGCTCGAGCTGGATCGTGCTGACAAGCTCCAGAACCTGGGTCGTTCCCTCGAACGAGGCGATCGCGATCGAATTGCCGAAGGGATCGTGGATCCAACGCACCTGAGCCGCAGGTTCGATAACCAACCCCGTGCGAAGAAGCCGAAGGTCATGGCTGTCGCGCGGCCGGAACATCAGCCGGTGATCCCCGAGCGACACCGGCTCGGTATATTCGTAACGAGTCCGGTGGACGATCTCGAGGGTGCGCATTGGACCAGCATAATGCCGGAACAGTTCCACGCTTGCACCCGCGAAGGATATCGCACGAGCCGGTCGACTTCGTGTGGGAGGCGAGGCTTTCGAACTCAGGCAGCCCGCTCAGGCGAAGGGATAAGGTCCCGGAAATATCCCGATCGGGACGAAGTGCGTGACGAGCCCTGTCCCTTCCCGCCAGTGATGCAGAAGCATCGCCGGCGGCTCGATGTGCGAGGCTGGCTTGGCGTCGGGCTGGAGCCGGAGCGCTATGGTCGTCGTCGTGGACGGCGCGGTGCATAACATCGTGCCGGCGAACCGTAGCTGCATTGCGCGATGAACGTGGCCGCACAGGATGCGCTCGACCTGCGGGTGTCTCGCGACCACCGAAGCGAGCCGCTGTGCTTCCCGGCACGAATAGAGATCCATGTAGGGAATGCCCGTGTCGAACGGCGGCTGGTGCATCATGACGATCGTCGGCCGCGACGGTTCCGCCGCCAGCACCAGATCGAGCCAGGCCGCGCCCTCTTCGTTCACAGCGCCGTGGTGCAGTCCCGGCAAGGTGACGTCGAGCGCCACGAGGCGCACGGGGCCGCGGTCGCCCACCACATAGTCGATCGGTCCCTGCGCCGGCAGCCAGGACTGTCCGGCGAACGCCTTCCGGAAGGCCTCGCGTTCGTCATGGTTGCCCGGAATCGCCAGCACGGGCACGACGAGCGGCGCCAGCAGCCGCACCAGCACGGCGTATTCGTCGGCATGGCCATGATCCACGAGGTCGCCGCTCAGCAGTACGAGGTCGGGAGGCGGATCGAGTGCGTTGACATGGGCGATCGCAGCCGCGAACTGTGCGTTCGAATCCACCACGCCCTGATAGAGTACGCCGTCCGGTCGGACGTGCGGATCGGAGAGATGCGCGATCAGCATTCAGCCGGCTTGCGGTCGAACCGCTCCAGGCCTTCCCGCCCCTTAGGCGTGATCGCGTAGACACCGCGTTCCACCCTCTCGAACCAGCCATAGACATCCTGTTGCAGAATCTGGGCCGCTTTGGGCGCGTCGCAGGCCGCGCGCAGGGCCGCCACCTTCATCGGCCCGTTCGCCGCCAGCAGTTCGGCGCAGCGCAGCGCCTCCTGCCGATAGGCGGTCATCAGCGGGGCCCGCATCGCCTGGCCGCCGAGATTGGGATCGCCGACACGACGCTCATGCTCGCCAAGCAGCCGGCCCACCTTGCGCTTGTTCTGCCGCGGCGCATAGGGCGCGGGATCGAGCACCACGTCGGCCTTGCCGTTGCCGACCACGATGAAGCCCAATCCCAGCCGGCGGCAGAGCTTCTTCACGTTCTTCATCTGCTTGGGCCATTGCCCCACGGCAAGATAGACCAGATCCGTCAACGCAAGCCGGTCGACACCCTGCAGCACGAGACCCAGCCCGAACGTGCGCTTCAACTCGACCACGACAGGCGGCTCCTTGTCGCGGACCGCCACGACATCGCAGCCCCGCACCTCGCCCTTGACGACGTAACCCTGTCCTTCGAGCAGCGCCTTCACCGGCGCGTATAGGTCGCTCTCCAACGTCATGGCGGCGCACGCTATCATGCCGGGGAAGTGAGCAAATGAGGAAAAGCCGATGACCGAATTGCTGGACCAGGGCGCCGCCGCCATCGCCGCCGCCGTGCGGGCAGGAAAGACCAGGGCCCGCGACGTCGCGGAGATGGCGATCGCCCGCGTCGAGGCGCGGAACGGGCAGCTCACCGCCATCGTCGACTTTAATCCGGTTGAGGCGCGCGCCTCCGCCGACGCCGTCGATGCGAGACGCAGCCAAGGCTTCGACGGCCCCCTGCTCGGTGTCCCCTATACGGTGAAGGACACGACCTGGGTGCAGGGCCGCACCGTCACCAACGGTTCGCTGCTCTACAAGGATTTCAAGCCGCCGCGCGACGCCGTCGCCGTCGAGCGCCTCAAGGCCGCCGGCGGTATCTTCCTCGGCATGACCAACACGCCGGAGATGGCGGCCAAGGGTCACACGGAGAACAAGGTCTATGGCCCCTCGCGCCATCCGATGAATCCCGCCCTGACCCCGGGCGGTTCTTCCGGCGGCGCCGCGGCAGCGCTCGCCGCCGGATTCAGCCCGATTGCGCTCGGCACCGACGGCGGCGGCTCGGGCCGGCGGCCGGCTTCGCATTGCGGTGTGGTCGGCCTCAAGACCTCCGCCGGCGCCATTCCCGCGCCCTTCGGGTTCGGCGGCGCCTACGGGCCGCTCTACGGCGTGACCGCACCGATGGGTCGCACGGTCGCGGACGCCAGGGTCGCCTTCGAGGTAATGGCCGGTCCCGACCGGCGCGACCCTCATTCGGTGGCGCTGCTCGACGTGCCGCCGCCCAGCTGCCCGCGCATCGCCATAAGCCCTCGGCTCGGTCTTGGCGTCGCCGTCGATCCCGATGTCATGGCAGCCTTCGATGCCGCCGTGGCGAAGCTGCGCGCCGCCGGCTGGCGCATCGAGGCGGCCGATGTCGCGTGGCCCGGTGACACCTCCGAGACCGCTTTCGCAGCCGTGAACAGTTCGGCCTCCGCCCTGCTCTATGGCGAGCAACAAGCTGCCGACAAGGACCTGTTTGGCGACAACATCTCGGGCCTGATCGAGCGCGGCCGGTCCGTGCCGGGCACCGACGTCGTCGCCGCCTTCCGCTTTGCCGACGCCTGCGCCCGCTCGGTGGCGCAGTTCTTCACCGCGTACGACTACCTGCTGACGCCAACGACCGCCTGCGTCTCCTGGCCCGTCGAGCAGGTCTTTCCGAAGATCATCGAGAACAGGGAGGTAGGCCCACGCGGCCACGCCGCCTTCACGCCGCTGTTCAATCTGGCTCTCGCGCCCGCCATCTCGATCCCCTGCGGCACGGGTCGTGACGGGCTTCCCGTCGGCCTGCAGATCGTCGCGCCGCGGCTGCACGACCGTCCGTTGCTGGCAATGGCACAGCGCGCCGAGACGGCGCTCGGCGTCGGTTAGCTCCCCACAGCACAGGCCCCCGGAATCATGCAGCTGACCGAAATCCTCATCGTCGTGAGCGTGGCGTTCGTCGTCGCCATCGCCATCAGGGTCTTCCGCGCACGCCGGGCGGCGCGCAATCGCGGGCCTGCCCATATCCACGAAGCGCTGATGAAGCGCGCCGAACCTCACACCGGACGCAGTCCATTCCTCAAGAAGGTCGTGAGCGAGTTCAAGGCCAATGGGCACGTCTCCAACCGGCAGGCCGAGGCGGTTGCAAAGGCTCTGAAGCGGTTCGAGGGGAAGTGAGCGGCAATCCGCATTGAACGCAACCGTCACCTGACCGATAGTCGCCGCGCAGTGGGGAGCGCGGGACAAAGGCATGACGCAACCGGCGAAGACGACGACGGCCACCCTTCCGCTCTGGAAGAAGATTCTCTTCAGCCTGATCCTTCTGGTGGGATTCCCCGTCGCCGGCATCCTGGCGATCGAGGGCGTGGGCTACGCGATCATGCACTTCAAGTACGGCGTCCCGGGCAAGACCTACGGCCTCTGGACCCACGACGCCGAACTGGGCGCGATTCATTCCCGCAACGGCTACAACTCGAATTCCGAGACCAACAATTACGGCTTCCGCAACAAGGAGGACGTCTTCGAGCCGAAGCCGCCGGGCTCGATCCGCGTCATCGCCTACGGGGGCTCGACCACCTTCTGCTACAATTTGGATACCGACCAAGCTTGGCCGATCCGGCTGCAGGAAGAACTGCGCAAGCATGCCGGACCGAAGTCTCAGGTCATGAACGCCGGCGCCATCGTCTGGTCGATCGGCCAGGAGGTGGCCCGGGCGAAGCGCGACCTGCCGAAGCTCAAGCCTGATGTGGTCATCATCTACTCGGGCCTGAACGAGGAGGCCAACGCGGGTCACCTCCAGCGGGAGGGGGTGAGCCTCAAGGACGCGGTCGCCCAGGGCAAGCACGGCCTGTTCGCGACGAACCTCGACCAGTCGCGCTGGCTAAAGCGCAATTCACTGATCGTGCGCTACATCGAATACCTGAATCCCTTCGGGCAGACTCACAGTTCCGAGCCGGTGCCGGAATATCCGATCGTCCCGGAGGTACGCGAGAACTTCAACCGGACGCTTCGCGAATTCATCGAGCTCATCCGGCAGAACGGTGCCAAGCCGCTCTATGTCATCATGGGCGGCCTGCACGAAATCGGCCAGAATCGATTACTGCTGCGCTACTCGCGCGAGGGGGCGGCGGTGGCCCGCGAGATGGGCGTGCCGGTAATCGACTCGAATGACGTCATCAGGGACTACAAGGGCAACAGGGGCGATCTGTTCTCGCCCAGCGGAGCCCACTGGTCGGCGCTGGGCGCCGAATTGCTCGCGAAATTCATCGATGAACAGGCATTGAAGGTCATGGTCAAGCCGAACTGAGCGCGAGCGGTTTGGGAATGCGCCCTTATCCAATGGCCGTTGCCGCCACGTGTGGATTAGTGTGGCGAAGTGTCTTCCCGGAAAAACAAGATCGGCGCCGCCGCCGCCAGGCGCCTTGCCCTCGCGGCGCAGGGTTTCGGCATTCAGCGTTCCGACGGCGTCGCGAACCTCGGCCATGTAAAGCGCGCCATCGACCGGTTGGGTCTGCTGCAGATCGATTCGGTCAACGTTCTGGCGCGCGCCCACTACCTCCCGCTGTTCTCTCGGCTCGGCAACTACGACAGCACGCATCTCGACGGGCTGGCCTGGGGCCGCAGGAGCAGCCGCGGTCTGTTCGAATTCTGGGCGCACGAGGCCTCGCTGCTGCCGCTTGGCTCCCAGCCGCTGCTGCGCTGGCGCATGGCGCGCGCCGCTGCCGGCACCAGCAAGGGCAAGCTGCAGGAGTTCCGCCGCGAAAAGGCAGCCTACATCGAGGAGGTTCGCCGCGAGGTCGAAGATCGCGGCCCCATCGCCGCGTCCGAGCTTGCCAGCGGCGGCCCGAAGCGCGGGCCCTGGTGGGGCTGGAACGACGGCAAACTCGCGCTCGAATGGCTGTTCTTCGCCGGCATCGTCACGACGGCCACGCGACGCGGCTCGTTCGAGCGCGTCTATGATCTCACCGAGCGTGTGCTGCCGGCGGACATCCAGGCTCTACCGACGCCGTCACCCGAAGAGGCTCAACGCCAGCTGCTGCGCCTCTCCGCCCGCGCCCTCGGCGTCGCCACGGAGTTCGACCTGCGCGACTACTATCGCCTGCCCGTCGCCGACACCAAGGCGCGACTCGCCGAACTCGTCGAAGCCGGCGATCTGATCCCGGTCGAGGTCGAGGGCTGGAATCGACCTGCCTTTCTCGATCCCGCGGCCCGTCAACCGCGCCGGATCGAAGCGCGCGCCCTGCTGGCGCCGTTCGATCCGCTGATTTGGGAACGCGACCGCACGGAGCGTATCTTCAATTTCTTCTATAGGATCGAGATCTACACGCCGGTCGCCAAGCGCAAGCACGGCTACTATGTCCTGCCGTTCCTCCTGGGCGACAGGCTGGTCGGACGCGTCGACCTGAAGTCGGACCGGGCGAACTCGAAGCTGCTGGTGCCGGCCGCGCATCTCGAACCCGGGATCGAGCCGCGCGACGTGGCCGCCCCGCTGTACGAGGAGCTTCGCCTGATGGCCGACTGGCTGGACCTAGAGGGCCTCGCCCTGCCGCTAGACGGAGCTTTGGGGCGCGAATGGAATAGGATGGGCAAGTGATGTGCGTTGGAAGGAAGCAGCGAGCATGAACGATCTGGTTCTCAAGGGCGGCCGCGTGATCGACCCCTCGCAGGGCATCGACCGGGTGACCGACATCGCCTTCGCCGGCGGCAAGGTCGCCGCCATCGGCGATGGCCTGTCGGGCAAGGACGTGCGCGACGTTGCGGGCAAGATCGTCTCGCCGGGCCTCATCGACCTGCACACGCACGTCTACTGGGGTGGCACGTCGCTGGGCGTCGAGGCCGAGCTGCTCGCACGCTCGGGCGGCGTCACGACCTTCGTCGATGCCGGCAGCGCCGGGCCCGGCAACTTCCACGGCTTCCGCAAGCACGTGATCGAGCCGTCACCGGTCCGCATCCTGCCGTACCTCAACGTCTCCTTCCCCGGCATCTTCGCCTTCTCGAAGGCGGTGATGGTGGGCGAAAGCGCAGACATGCGGCTCCTCGATCCGCGCGAGGCGGTGCGGGTGGCGCGCGAGCACAAGGACCTGGTGCTGGGCGTGAAGGTGCGCGTCGGCAAGTCGGCGAGCGGCGATTCGGGCATCATGCCGCTCGACATTGCGCTCGACGTCGCCGAGGAGATCGGCCTGCCGATGATGGCGCATCTCGATTCGCCGCCGCCGTCGCGGCACGAGGTTGTGAGCCGCCTGCGCCCAGGCGACATCCTCACCCATTGCTTCCGCCCCTTCCCCAATGCGCCGGTTCAACCGGATGGCAAGGTGCGCGACGAAATCCTGGCGGCACGCGAACGCGGCGTGATCTTCGATATCGGCCATGGCGGCGGATCCTTCGGTTTCGGCACGACGCGCAAGATGCTGGCCGCCGGCTTCCTTCCCGACGTCATCTCCTCGGATGTGCATGCGATCTCGATCGAGGGCCCCGCCTTCGATCTCCTCACCACCATGTCGAAGTTCCTCTGCCTCGGACTGGACCTCGCCACGGTCATCAAGCTCACGACCCAGAACGCAGCCGCCGCCATCAAGCGTCCCGACCTCGGCACGCTCAAGGTCGGCAGCGTCGGCGAGGCCACGGTGATCGATCAGGCGGGCGGCACGTTCGACTATGCCGATTCGATCGGCGAGAAGCTGATCGGCGACAAGCGACTCCTGTCGGCGGGCGTCGTGCTCGCAGGCCGCTGGTGGCATCCGCTGTAGGGCTGGCGATGCCTGCCGACGATCCCGCCTCTCCGGCCTGCCTCGCCCATGAAGCCGACGACGCTTACATGGGCTTTGCGACACGCGAGGAGATCGTCCAGCTCCTGGCGGAGTTGGAGGCGGCGTCTGACGGCCAGCGGGCCGATATGCTGCGCAGGATGTTGCCGAGAATTCGGGATGACGTGCTCCATGCCGAGCTGAGCGCGCGCTTGGCGGCAATAGGCGGCACTGATTCAAAGACTTAGGGGGCCATTATTTCGGCGGTGGGCGGCAACCTTCATGCGGCAGGTGCCGTTGACGGGTCAGGCCGGATATTTGGCGTTGCCTCTGCCCCCGCTCAGCGACGCCTCTCTCCCGTCCGGCCTCAAAGCCCGCTCCCGAGCCACCTCGGGGGCGGGCTTCGTCGCGTCGGGCCTACCTCAGGAAAGCGACCGCGAACAAGCGGGCGGGATCGGTCCAGGTGTGGGCGATCGAGAATCCGCCCCGCCGGGCCAGCTCCGCAACGTCCGCATCGTCATACTTGTAGGAATACTCGGTGTGGACGCGTTCGCCTTCGGCAAAGGCGAATCGGCGGCCGGCGACCGTAACCGTCTGGGCGCGGAGACTGCGGAAATAGATTTCGATGCGGCCCACCGCCTCGTTGTAGAACGCCTCGTGGGCGAAGGCCGAGAGGTCGAAATTGGCCTCCAGTTCGCGGTTCATGCGTCGCAGCAGATTCAACGTGAACTGCGCCGTCACGCCCGCCGCGTCGTTGTAGGCCGCGTGCAGGCGCTGTGGATCCTTCTTGAGGTCCACCCCCAGGATCAAGGCGCCGTCGCTTCGCAGCAGCCGGCGGGCGCGGCGCAGATACAGCACCGCCTCCCCCGGAGTCAGGTTGCCGATCGTGGAGCCCGGAAAGAAGCCGATGCGACGGGCGCCGTCGATCGCGGACGGCAGTGCGTCCAGCGCCATGTAGTCGCCCGCTACGGGATCGACGCGCAGCCACGGATAATCTTCGCGAAGGCGCCGGGCCGTCCCATCGAGGTGCTGACGCGAGATGTCGATCGGTACATAGGCGTGAAGATCCGGCATCGCGTCGAGCAGGAGCCGAGTCTTCACGCTGGATCCGCTGCCATATTCGACCAGCGCGCATCCCGGCCCGGCGAGGCGCGCGATGTCGCCTGCGCACGCGCGCAGGATCTGCGTCTCGGTCCGCGTTGGATAGTATTCGGGTTGCTCGCAGATCGCGTCGAACAGCGCCGACCCTCGGGCGTCGTAGAGGAACTTGGCCGGAATCGCGCGTGGCGAGCTGCCCAGGCCCGCGAGGACGGCCCGACGGAAGTCTTCGCGATCGGCGGCATCGCCATGCTCGATGGCCAGTAGCGACACGTTCATCGAAGATCCTCCGCGAGACGAATTCCGCCGAACATCCAGCGCGCGTCTGGCGGAAAGAAATTGCGATATGTCGGACGCACATGACCCGGGGGCGTCGCCGCACATCCGCCGCGCAGCACCATCTGGCTGGCCATGAACTTGCCGTTGTATTCGCCGATGGCTCCCGCTGCTTCGCGATACCCGGGATAGGCGACGTAGGGACTCGCGGTCCATTCCCAGACCTCGCCAGTGCCCTGAACGGCGCCGGCCGCGATCTCCCATTCCGCTTCGCGCGGCAGCCGCTTGCCCGACCATTTGGCAAAGGCGGCGGCCTCGAAGGCGCTGACATGGCAGACCGGCCGCAAGGGGTCGACCGGTTCGAGGCCCGACAGGGTGAAGACGTGCCAGATGCCGTCCTTTTTCTCCCAGTAGAGAGGCGCCTGCCAGCCCCGCTGATTCACACAGTCCCAGCCGGCTGACAGCCAGAACTCCGGCCGGCGGTAACCGCCATCTTCGATGAACTCCAGGTACTCGCCGCAATTGACCGGACGCCTCGCCAGCGCGAACGCGTCGAGCCACGAGCGGTGGCGGGGTCCCTCGTTGTCGAACGCAAAGCCTCGCCCATCATGTCCCGTCTCAACCAGGCCACCCTCGAACTCGCGCCAGCCCATGGCTTGCACTGCCTGCACCCAGCCGCCTCGCGCGGCGCGATAGGCGGGCTGCAGCGGGTTCATCGAAAGAGCATGCTTGATGTCCATCAGGATCAGTTCCTGATGCTGCTGCTCGTGGTTAAGTCCCAGTTGCACGAGATCGTGTACGGCATGGTCGCCCGTCAGGAACGCCAGCATGGCGGTCGTAACGTGGTGCCGGTAAGCCAGAACCTCTGCGACTCCCGGCCGCGTGATGAGGCCGCGCTGGGGCCGCGGATGTCGCGGACCGACCGCCTCGTAGTAGGAATTGAACAGATACTCGTAAGCCGGGTCGAACACCCGATAGCCGCGCGCGTGCGGCCGCAGCACGAAGGTCTCGAAAAACCACGTCGTGTGGGCGAGATGCCATTTCGTGGGACTGGCATCGGGCATCGACTGCACGGTCTGATCCTCGGCCGACAACGGAGCCGCCAGTGCCTCGGCAAGGGAACGGACAGTCCTGAAGGACTGGAGATCGTGCGGCTGCACGGTAAGCGTCGACGTATTCGGCACGGAACCTCCGGGGGCCTAACGTGGGGCTGCGCAGGTCGGTTGCAAGGGCGTTGCCCGACGATCACCCTGCAGCGTCCGCTCGTGGACATGAGGGAAGCAAGTGCCGATTTGCGAGATCGACCCGTGGCGCGCTCAATATTTCGAGAAGGTGGATTGCCCCGCAGACGTATTCATACCGACTGAAGACTCGGATGCGTGGCTTTGGAATCCGGAGCACCGCTGGGTCTATGACAAGTTGGCCGTCGCCACCCGGCAGGGTTTCGAGGCTGCGCCGCACGGCGTGGCGCCCAAGACCTTTCCGGTCTTTTCCAAGCCGATCTACAACCTCAAGGGCATGGGCGTCGGAAGCCGTGCCCTGCGTTCGCCCGAAGACTACGAAGCGGCCTATCGACCGGGACACATGTGGATGCCACTTCTCCAAGGCGACCATGTGAGCAGTGATGTCGCCCTGGTCGACGGGGTGCCGAGCTGGTGGCGGCATGCGAGGGGCGTCCCCGGCGACGACGGCACGTTCGACTACTGGGAGATCGGCGCCGGTTCGGAGCATGCCATTGAACGGTGGGCAGCCGACTGGTGCCAGCGCCATTTCACGGGCTACACCGGCATGGTGAATTTCGAGACCATCGGCGGACGCATCATCGAGGTACACCTGCGGTTTGCCGACCAATGGCCAGATCTCTACGGCAAGGGATGGGTGGAAGCGCTCGTGCGGCTCTATGCCTGGCGCCAGTGGCGCTATGAGGATGGCGACCGGCGCACCGGCTACAGCGTGGTGCTGTTCATGCCGCACGGCCGTCAGTACCGCCATCCGCCACAGGCCCTCCTGCAGCGCGTGAGGCGCATCCAGAACGTGTCGAGCGTGCAGATCACGTTTCACGAAGCCATGGCGCCGGAAAAGCACGCCATGCCACGCGGCGGCTTCCGGGTTGCCATTGTGAACTGCTGGGACCGCGGCGCAGGGAACGAGCCCCGCGCCCTGCTCCGCGCCCATTTCAGCGCCTAGCGATTGCGACGAACGAAGCCGGCAAACAGGCTGACAACAAACAGGACCAGCCCGATCACGAGAAACATCAGGGCCGAGTACAGCATCGGCTCCGCACCCTTTTTTGCACATTGGCAGGTGGTGTGCGGCAAACGTCGGCGCATGAGCGCGGATTACCGCCGGGGCAACCCAGCCGGAAGCGAGGCGTTGAGGAACCAACCTAAGGCCCCAACCCTGGAGCGACCCTCATGCAGTCCGAAGTTACCCCGACCGAAGCCCGCGGTGGCGTCGTCACTGGACGCGTCATCACCGTTCTCATCGTCTCCTTCATCGGCGCCGCCGGAGGCATGGCACTGGCCTGGTACTTTCTCACCCAGTAAGCTTTCTTCATGAAAACCCTGATGCTCAGCTACCTCGTCGCGCTCGTCGTCCTGGCGATTCTCGACGCATTGTGGCTCGGCGTCGTCAGCCGCGAATTCTACAAAGCGCGACTTGGTCATCTGCTCCTGGACAAACCGATCTGGAGCATCGCCATCCTGTTCTATGTCGTCCATGCGGCAGGAATCGCGGTCTTCCCGGTGCAACTCGCCCTGGCTGCAGGCACCTGGTCGAGCGCCCTTCTCTACGGAGGACTCTTCGGCTTTTGCGTTTATGCGGCGTACGACCTCACGAATCTCGCGACGCTGCGGGGCTGGCCGATGGCCGTCAGCGCGGTGGATCTCGCCTGGGGGGCTGCGGTCACCGCGGCAGTGACGCTGGCGACATTCCTGGTCGTGAGGCCCTGATCAGCGGTTGCTGTCGTCGAACTCGGGATGACGCCGCACATAGGCGACGACGAAGCTGCAGGCCGGAACGATCCTGAAACCCTGGTTGCGCGTATCCTCGAGCGCGGCCTTCACGATCCGCGCACCGATACCCTTGCCTTCGTCTTCCGGCGGCACTTCGGTGTGGGTGAAGACCCGCGCGTCTCCCTGCTCGCGATAAACGGCAATCGCCAGGCCATGCTCGACCGGTAGCTCGTACCGCTGCTGTGCGACATTGTGAGTGACGGTCATATTTCACCTGTCGTGGGACGCGCTCACCCCGCAACGAGGCGAGCGCGTTGACGGTTGCTCCTAGCGGTCGACTTCCCAGAACATGGGGTAGGACGACTGGATGAGGTTTTTCAGGTCGCTGCGATATCCGGCGGGCCTCGTGAACTGCCCCCACATCACGGCCGGGACCAGATCATAGGCGAGCACTTGGATGTCGGCAGCGATCTTTCGGCGTTCCTCGAGCGTGCTGGCCCGCGTGTAGGCCTTCAGCAGGTCGGGAATACGGTTGTCGCAGGACCAGCCCGGGAAGTCGTTGCAGGTCGCCGCGATGTAGAAGTGCGTGAGCGGCGAGTACATGTCCGTGCCGTTCGAGTAGACCGGAAACATCGACCAGCCGTCCTTCTTGGCGCGACGGGCAAGGACAGTCGGCCAGTCGCGCGGCTGCTGCTCTACGGTGAAGCCGATGTCCTTCATGTTCTGGACCAGCACCTGCGAAGCGGTCTGGCTGATCGACCCGGCGACTTCGAGGATAATGACCGGCTCGCCCTTGTACCCGGACGCCTTCAACTCGGCCCGAGCGGCAGCGAGGTCGAACTTGTTTCCGCCGGCGCCGGCATCCGTCGAGAACGGCGCGCCGCACATCCAGAACGAAGCGCAATTCTGGGTCTGGTACTTCTCCGGTACGCCGATCGCCATCAGCGTCGCGCTCGGGTCGACCAGCTTCCACATGACCTTGCGCACCGCCGGATTGTCGAAGGGCGGGAAAGCATGATTCAGTCGGAAATTGCCCTGGAACTGATGAATACCGCCCAGGCCCAAAAGCTTGACGGACTTCTCCTTCTCCAGGACCGGCAGCATGTCGAACGGCAGGTACTGCATGTAGTCGATCTCGCCCGCGATCAGCGCGTTTGCGCCGGTCGACGGGTCCGGCATCACGCGCAGGGTGAGTTGGTCGATCTTCACGTTCTTCCCGCCGGTCAGAAAATCCGGCGCTTCCTTGCGTGGCACATAGGCGGCGTTGCGCTCCAGCACCATGGAATCGCCAGGCCGCCACTGGTTCTTGAGGAAGCGGAACGGACCCGATCCGATCGGCTCGGGAATACGCTGGTCGGCAGGAGTCGCGGCCAGGCGGGCCGGCATCATCACCGGCAGCGGCGCGTTCGGCTTGCCCAGCACCTCGAGGATCAGCGGAAAGGGCTGCCTCAGGACGAACTTGATGGTTTTCGGATTCGTCGCTTCCAGTGAGGCCGTATCCGCCATCAGCATCTTGCCGAGGGGATCGCGCACCGACCAGCGCTTGAGCGAGGCCACGCAATCCTCGGCCGTCACCGGATTGCCATCATGCCACTTCAGCCCGTCCCGCAGGACGAACGTCCAGGTCAGCTTGTCGGGGCTGCTGTCGTAGCTCTCGACCATCTGCGGCTTGATCTCGCCTTTGTCGTTCATGGCGAAGAGCGTGTCGAAGACGTGGGTGCCGAAGGTGCGGGTGATCGCGGCGGTGGTCGCGTGCGGATCGAGGATCGTCACCTCGGATTCGAGGACGACCGTCAGTCCCTTGGCCGCCCGCGCCTCGCGAGGCCTAATCAAAGAAGCGCTCGCCATGGCGACACTGCCCGCCAGTGCCGTCCGACGCCCCAACCCAATGCTACGCATGTCAAATCTTTCCCTTCATCCCGAAGCGAGACCGTAGCGCGCTTTGGTCCCAAACGAAACGGGCCGGCCTCCCCTTTCAGGAAGGCCGGCCCGCGCTTCGCTGGCCGGAAGAAGCGACCGTTAAGCCGGCGACAGGAGACGGCAGGTCACCCGATCGACGAACGTGGACACTGGCGGCCCATAGACAGGAACGCCCCAGCGCTCACCGGGGCCGGCCGGGGACAGGACGATGCGGGTGTCCTGAACCGGACGCCCACCGTTGGTGAACGTACAGCCGACGACCGGATCGACGACGTTTGCGCTGTTGTTGGTGACATAGAGAACGGACAACCAGTTCTGCTGCGGCACGGCCTGCAACCACGGACTATCGATCACGACCGCAGGCACCGTCGGGCCGGCGGTGATGGGCACCGTTCCCATCAGGTTGCCGCGCGGCCGTTGCACGACGATTTGCGTCGCGACCGACTGGCTGTTCGGATCGAACGCCTTGTCGGCCGGGGTGGTCGGCATGGCCGCCTGCTGCTGCGGGGTCTGATTGTCCTTGCTGACGTTCTCGGGCGTCCAGACCTTGCCGGTCCGCTCGTCCTTGAACTGGGCCACGCCGTCGGCCGAGACCCCGGCGCCGATCGTGCCGGGAGTCTGGGCGGCCGGCACCTGGGCAAGCGCCGGGCTCATCGTGGCCAGCGCCAGAGCGCCGGCCACGGCTGTG
Source organism: Reyranella sp. (assembly GCF_030651995.1). Classification (GTDB taxonomy): domain Bacteria; phylum Pseudomonadota; class Alphaproteobacteria; order Reyranellales; family Reyranellaceae; genus Reyranella. Next base: position 57,210 of record NZ_JAUSBN010000025.1, on the reverse strand, counting down.
AGAACGATGTACCGGTTCATCTCCGTGCTCCTCACATGTCCTTCAGGCGGCCCTTTTCCCAGGCGCCGACCTGCGCCTCGGCGGCTTCACGGGAAATCCCGTAGCGCGTTTGAATCTTGCCCACGAGCTGGTCGCGCCGCCCCTCGATGGCCAACAGATCGTCGTCGGTGAGCTCGCCCCACTGCTCCTTCACGGCACCCTTGGTCTGGTTCCAGCTGCCCTTGACCTTCTCCCACATGGTCTGGGCGTCATTCTGCGTCGTGGTCTGGGCGGTCGTCTGGGCTCCGGCGACGAGTGGCACCGAAGCGACGGCGACGGCGGCACACGCCGCCAGAATGGCGATAGAACGCATATAAAACCCTCCTGATTGGGTCCTGCCAACGGGCATGCACCCCACGAGGTTGCCAGGCGCGCACGGGCGCCCAGGCCTTCAGACCCAGAGAGATTTAAGGACCAAAGCGATTGGTATGACGATGAGCATGGCGACGTAGAGATCCATCAGTTCACCCGCCAGCGGACCGTGGTCCGAATGATCCTGAGTCATGTTCGACGTCTCGGACGCTTGCTTGGACTTCATGATCCCCTCCACGATTGCCCCATCCTCAACAGATGAACGCCACAAAATCGTGGGGGGTTGCAGCCGTCGCGCGGGGAATCGTCGTCGCGAAAGCGTCAGGCGACCCGTCGCGCGGTATGGTCGAGCGCCTGCTGCAGGTCGACCGAGGAGTACGGCTTGGAAATGAACTGGATTCCCTCGCCTTGAAGGCCCGAACGGCCGTAGCCGCTGGCAATCACGACGGGCAGCAAGGGATACTTTTCGCGCACCTTGACTGCGAGTTCCTCGCCACTCATCCCCGGCAAACCCACGTCCGTCACCAGAAGGTCATAGCCTCCGCTCTGGGCGAGGAGTTCCAGGGCGGCCTCGCCGCTGCCGACCCCGGCCACCGAACACCCCAGCCGCTCCAGCATGTCGGTGGTCGACATTCGCAGCAGGACCTCGTCCTCCACCAACAGGACCCGCCTCGCCCGACCCTCGGCCACCGATGGCGGCGCGAACTCCTCGGCGGAAGCGATTGCGGGCGGCGCGAGCAGGGGCCGCCGACTCGCAAGGACACTGCGCAGCTTCGTCGAAAGCGCCTCGCTGGTGTAGGGCTTGGCTAGCATGGGGTAGCCCGACCGCGTGTGGTCGGGGATCAGGCCGCGGGCGAATCCTGATGTCAGAAGCACGGCAATGCCAGGCTTCAGGCGCTGGGCCAGTTGCGCAAGCTCGACGGCAGTTATCGTGCCGGGCATCACGATGTCCGTGAACAGGAGATCGAACGCGGAATCCCGTTCCAGGATCGCCGCCGCCACGTCGGGATCCTCCGCAGCCTCGACGCGATAGCCCCACCCCTGCAGCATGTCGACGACGGCGCGCCTGACATCTTCGCTGTCTTCCACGACGAGGATTCGCTCGCTGCCGCTCACGGCACTGACCGGGTCCTCCGACTCCTCGACGACCGGATCCTCCGTGCGCGGCAGATAGAGCTTGATGCTGGTCCCCTGCCCGATCGCGCTGTCGATCCGGATATGCCCGTTCGACTGTCGTACGAAGCCATAGACCATGCTGAGGCCAAGCCCCGTGCCCTTGCCGTCACCCTTGGTCGTAAAGAACGGATCGAACGCCTGCGCCGCGACTTCGGGCGGCATGCCGATCCCGGTGTCGCTCACGTCGACCAGCACATAGGGGCCGGGGGTCACATCGGGGTGCAGCGCTGCATAGCGGCGGTCTAGCGTCGCATTGGAAACTTCGACTCGCACGGTGCCGCCGTCCGGCATGGCATCGCGGGCATTGATCGCAAGGTTGAGGATGGCATTTTCGAGCTGACCGGCATCGATTCGGGCGTTCCAGGGATCGTCGGCCAGCTTGAGCTCGATGCCGATGCGCTCGCCCAGAGAATGACGCATCAGGTCGGCGAGATCGCCGACCAGCCTGGCAACGTTCGTGGGCTGCGGCGTCAGCGGTTGCCTGCGGGCGAAGGCCAGGAGCTGCTGGGTGAGGCGTGCGCCGCGGTCGGCCGCTGCCGTTGCGCTCTGCACCCGCGACAGCATCGCGGCATTGTCCCCGGCCTCGCCCTTCAGCAAATCAAGGTTGGCCCGGATGACCTGCAGGATGTTGTTGAAGTCGTGCGCCATGCCGCCGGTGAGCTGGCCGGTGGCTTCCATCTTCTGGCCCTGCCGAAGGGCAGCCTCATCACGCAGCTTCTCAGTGATGTCGACGCACCGCACGACCGCGCCCCCGCCCGACATTTCGCCGCGGTAGATCTCGTAGTCCCGCCCGTCATGCGCTACGCGGACCACGGCGGGCCCCGTGGACGGAGCCCCGCCGAGATCGAGCGGCAGGAGAAGAGCCCGCGTCGCAGCCGAGCGATCGGACAGGAGCTGATCCAGCGTCGGCGGTGCCTGCTTGCCCGGCTCCCACTGCGCCAGCCTGGCGAACGCCTCGTTCCACGCCACAACGCTCCGCTCGCCATCGATCACGAAGATGGGGTCACGCAGGCTCTCCAGAGTCGCCTGGAGAAGGCGTGACCGGCCGGCGAGAGCATGCTGGCTGCGCTCCAGGCGCCCGGCGCTGCGCACGACGATGTAAATGCCCACGATCAGGCAGATGAACGCCCCGCCCATGACGAGCAGGCCGGATCTATCGGCCTGCTCCTGCTCCGATCGCAGGGCCGTCAGGCGCCGCGCCAGCAGGAGCCTCTGTCCTTCGACGAGCGTATCGCCGAGCAACCTGACCTGGCTGAGCATCGCCCGCCCTGTGCCCGTCCGATCGAGCGCCAGGGCAGCCTCGCGACCGTCAAGCTGGTAGGCGCCCACGGTGGCGTTCAGCTGGTCGAACTTCTGTGTCGTGACGTCGCGGAATTCGTGGAACTGGCGCGTCGTGTCGGAATCGCCCTCAACCGCAGCCTCGAACTGGCGCATACTGGATTCGATCCTGAGGCGGGCGCGCTCGTAAGGTTCGAGGCTCGTGACGTCGCCGGTCAGCAGGTAGCCGCGCAGCCCGATCTCGGCGTCCTGCACGGCGATCACGATCTCGCGCATCAACCCCATCGTCACGTAGTTGGCTACGACCAGGCGCTGCTGGCGCGCCGCCGACTGGGAGTGGGTGAATGCCAACATGAGGCCCGTCGCGATCAGCACGGCGAGGGTGATGCCGGCAATGACGCCAGTCGAGCGTGCCGATCGCAGAAGGCTAGGCATTTACCGGCTCGTCCGCCGCGGGCGTCGGAAATACGACGATGACCCTGTTGCCGCCTTCGGGCTTGCGCTCAATGGTAACCTCGCCGCCCAGCTGCATGGCAAGTCCGCGGATCAGGGTGAGGGCAAAGCCACCCTTCCCGTCGGGGATCGCGGCGCCGTCATCCCGGGCAACGCCATTGTCCTCGATGACGAGTTGGACCTCCTCGCCGCGTTCACTGGTCTCGATGCGAATTTCCGGCGTGGCCGCCCTGCTGAAGTCATGGGTGAGCGCAATGCTCACCGCCTCCGTGACGATCAGGCCAATGGGAATGGCGGTGTCGGGGCCGACCGCCATGATCGGGGCGCGGATATGAAAGCGAGGCGCCGGCTGATCGCCCCTCGCGCGGCCAACCGATATCTGCCGCACGAGATCGCTGATGAACTGCTGGAAATCGACCAGAGACCAGCTCGATCGCTCGTAGAGATGCCGGTGCAGGATCGACAAGGTGAGAACGCGATTCTGCGCATCGCCGAAGAAGCGGCGAATACGCGGCGACCTGATCTCTCCGGCCTGGAGGTTGAGCAGGCTCGAAATCATCTGTAGGTTGTTCTTCACTCGATGATGAATCTCGCGAAGCATGTGGTCACGCTGCTCGAGGTTGGCGCGCAGGGCCGCCTCGCGGCTGGAGATGGCCTCCGCCATGGCCGTCACGCCCGCCCCGACCGAGGCCATTTCCGGGGACCAGGGCTGTCGCGGTGACAAGGTGATGTGTTCGCCGCGAGCGACCTTGTCGGCGAAATCCTGGATGTACCTGAGAGGACGGACACACCAGCGGTCGGCACCGAACCAGATCACCAGAAGAACGGCGATCGACGCCAGCACGACGAGGAAAAAGCCCGCCCAGATTCCGGCTAAAGACAGGGAATCGGTGCCGACGGGTGCAGACACCACGACGAAGAGCGCGTTGCCGCCAACCGGCCGGACCCGGAACTCGTAGAGGGAGCCATCCTGCCCGGAATCGGAGAACGTACTCTGACCGCCGGTCAATGCCTCGACCAGGCGTGCCGGCACCGGCAGCCGACGCAGCGCCATCGCATCGCCGCCGAGGGCAGCCCCGGAACCGTCAACCACCGCCACCGCCGTGCCGCCTGCGCCTTCCCCCTGGGCGGCCATCTGCGCCAACGCCCGCAGCCGGATGCCCACCGCGCACATGCCGCGGAACGTGCCGTCACGAATGATGGGAACGGCAATGGGAATGATCGCGTGCTGCGTCATGCGGCTCGCGATCGTATCGCCGACGATAAGCCCCTTGGCCAGCTGCGCCCTCTGAAAGACGTCCCGGTCGGCAAATGACATGCCGAGAGCCTTGGCATCGCTGGCGCATCGCGCAACGCCCTGATCGTCCGTCACCAGCGCGGTCGAATATTGACCCGGATAGGCTGCCAGCAACTTCGACAAGTAGCCTCCGCATCGACCGGCGGTGGCGGACGACGGCTCGGCCGAAGCACTCTGCTCGACGGATTCGTCAGCGCACGCAGCCGTCAGCAGGCGCCGCGAGGCTTCGAAAAGGCTGGCATAACGCGCGACCGCCACATCGGACACAGATCCCAGCGCGGCAACCCGCTGCGAGATGACCGACTCCTCCTGGAGTTTGGACTGCCAAGCCGCCAGCCCGAGGACGGGCAGCAAGGCCAGCGCAACGAGCGTGACGAGCTTGGAGCGAAGCGACCATCGCACCACGACTCGTCTCGGTCTCAGATCGATACGGTGTCGAGCGCCTGCGCGATCGCCGCACGAAGAAGGTCGGGATCGAAGGGCTTGGAGATCACGAAGGCGGGCTCGACCTGCTTGCCCGTCAACAGACGCTCCGGGAAGCCCGTCACGAAGATCACCGGAACGGACATCGATTTCATGATCTGGTTCACGGCCGAGATCCCGCTGTCGGAACCGCGAAGCTGGATGTCGGCCAACACCAGATGCGGCGAATGCTTCTTGGCAAGCTCGATGGCAGCCTTTTCGGTCGCCGCGATGCCCACGACCTCGTGGCCGGCGTTGCGCACGATGTCAGCGACGTCGAGGGCGATGACGGCTTCGTCCTCAATGACGAGAATCCGAACCGAGGCGACTCGCTGGAGCTCCCGGCGCGCTTCCTCCAGGCTGCGCTCGGCCGCATCGATGCTGACGCCCAGGATATGCGCGGCATCGCTGACGGTGAAACCTTCCAGCACGGTCAACAACAGGACCTGACGCTGCATCGGAGCCATTTCCGTGAGTGATTCCTTCAGGCGTCCGCGAACACTCTCGCCGCCGCTCGCGGCATCCTCCATGTCTCCGAACGGCTGACGCAGACGGTTAAACAGCGCGAAGACCCCAAGCTTGGTATCCTCGGCCTCGGCAATGAGGTCCGGTTGCTGAACCGCAACCTCAGCACAAAGCCTGACCCATTCGTCGCCCCGCTGCTGCGAACCGGTAACGGCCCGCGCGTACCGACGCAGGAACGGCAGCGTCCTCGTGATCGCCTCGGACACCTTCCTCGAAGCTACCTGCTCTTCAGCCACGTCGTTCTCCCTCATCACTCAAAAGCGTGTCTCGCCGCAGGCTGTCCCGGGTCCAACGCCTACACTACGCCGTGCGCGTCTGCAGACAACTGACTATTGCAGCATCGCCCGCGGCTCGGGCACAGACGCTGCCCCGCGTCTGCCCTTGCGAAAATGTTTGCGGACGGGTCCCGACGGACCCGTCCGCAATATCGACTTCCAGCCTCCTGAGCCGATCTCAGTGCAGCCACCCCAATACCCACATCAACAACAAGACCGGTATCGGTACCCCAGGAACCAAAGGATTGCCGCGCGTCCCATACACTCCTCGTCATGGAAACATTTCGGCATCACAACGCACGTCCTCCGCGAAGGTTCCCTGCCAACCGATTCCGGGTACCCGTGTCATAGCAAATGCACCTACATCTGGGTTGCCGTCGCAATTTTCCCTTTCACCCTTGCGCCACCGTCCCCAGATGAAAGGTGATGAAAAAAGAGATCGTCGCGCTCCTACCCGACTTGCGTGCCTTCGCACGTTTCATGTGTCGCGAGCGCGAGGCGGCCGACGATCTCGTTCAGAACACCGTTCTGGCCGCTCTCGACAAGCAGACCCAGTTTACGCCAGGCACCAATCTCAAGGGCTGGCTCTTCACCATCATGCGCAATCGCTTCTACTCCGATCTCAGGACGCAGCGTCGCCGTCCTTTGACGATCGACAACGACGCGGCGACGCCCTTGGCCGCGGTGGACAATCCCGAAGCCACAATGGCGTTGAAGGAGCTCTCCTCGGAGCTGTGGAAGCTTAACCCGCAATCGCGAGAAGCCCTGGTACTGATCGGGGCGGGCGGCTTTTCCTATGAGGAAGCGGCCCGACTGTGCGGTTGTTCGGTGGGAACCCTCAAAGCGCGCGTATCGCGAGCTCGCAAGTATCTTTCAGATAGACTCCAGTAGGGGTGCATGGACGATTTATTGTGTATTCGCAACAGCTTGAAGGATTTCACGATAACTGTGTAACCAATCCCGGTCTCCGGCATTCATTCTCCATAGGATGCAACTTCTGGAGATCGCCAATGAGCACGCAGACCAAGCAGGATGACGGTACTCGGGACTTCCACGAGCAGCTCAAGACGATCCTGCCCCGCCTGCGTATCTACGCTCTGTCTCTTACGCGCGACCGGGACGCAGCGGACGACCTCGTGCACGACACGGTGATCAAGGCGCTCACCGGCCGCAACAGTTTCCAGCCCGGCACCAACCTCGCCGCCTGGCTGTTTCGTATCCAGCGCAACGAATTCATTTCGGGCCTCCGCCGCCGCCGTCCGACCGTACCCGTCGACACCGCGATTGCCGAATCGCTCTCCCACCCCCCCCATCAGGACAGCGGCCTGGTGATGCGGGAGTTCATGTCTGCGTTCGGCAAGCTTGCTGCGGCGCAGCGCGAAGCCTTGCTTCTCGCGGTCCTCGAAGGACTGCCGTATGAGACGATCGCCGAACATACCGGCGTATCGGTCGGGACGGTCAAGAGCCGCATCTCGCGCGCTCGCGACACGCTCGAACGCCTCCTGCTGGAAGGCGAGACACGCCGCCCCTCAGAGTCCGGGCGGACCTCCACGGCGCTCCGCGACGACGAATCGGCTGTCGCAACTCGCTAAAGTCTGCTTCCAAGTCTGACAATTGAGTGCGACAAAGTCATGAGTAGTCCCACGGGGAGAGTTGGATGGGTCGGACAGGATCCCGCGGAGTGGACATCCGCCTCCGGGGTGCATGTTATGGCCACTGACGACGATAAGCCCGATGCGGGACGCGCTGGAGGACAGGCGCGTTCCAAGCCTCGGAGCAACGATCGGCCTTTCGACATGTGGCTGCACAAGCAGCTTCACGCGATGTACGACGAGATCGCGAGCGAGCCGCTGCCCGACGATCTCCTCAACCTCATCGACAAGGACGCCGCCGCGAACAAGAAGGGCGACTCCCCCGAAGACCCGCCAAAGAAGTAGGGCCGACAGGCTCCATACCCGCGAGTCTTCTGACGGCTCAACAGTATATCCAAGCTTTTGCTTGTTGCACCGCTCGAGCCAGTGGGGTTCGGCTACTCTTTCCACCAAACCCTTCCGCAGAAAATGGCGGCGATCTCGCGATCGCCGCCACCCTTGTCCGCGACCTGCCGGTCAGCCCGGCCGACAGGCCACGGACTCGTGCTGCGAAAGTGCTTGTGCTCAGGCAGGTTGTGCTCACGCCACTGTCCGGCACTAACGGCCCGCCTCTGTTTCGGGTTCCCCCGGTTCGCTATAGGTGGAGTTTGAGGAACGGGAGATGGCCATGAAGCTTTTTGATCTTTCCGGCCGCGTGGCCGTCGTCACCGGCGGCAATGGCGGCATCGGTCTCGGCATGGCCCTCGGCATGGCGCGCGCCGGCGCGACCGTCGTCGTCGCGGGACGCGACGCGGCCAAGAACGAGGCGGCGGTCAAGGAACTGCAAGCGACCGGGGCGAACGCCAGTTCCACCATTGTTGATGTGCTGAAGGAAGAGTCGTGCCGCGCGCTCATCGCCAATGCGGTCGCGGCCCACGGACGGCTCGACATCCTCGTGAACAACGCCGGAATCAACATCCGCAAGCAGCCACAGGAGTACACCTCGGCCGAATGGCATCAGGTTCTGGACAGCAACCTGACCAGCGCCTTTCTGTGCAGCCAGGCCGCCTACCCGGCGATGATGAAGACCGGTGGCGGCAAGATGATCAACATCGGCTCCATGATGTCGATCTTCGGGGCGTCCTTCACGACAGCCTATGCCGCGAGCAAGGGCGGTATCGTGCAGATGACCAAGGCGATGGCCACCGCCTGGGCCAAGGACAATATCCAGGTAAATGCGATCCTGCCCGGCTGGATCGACACTGCGCTGACCCAGCGCGCGCGCCGTGACGTGCCGGCGCTGCACGATTCGGTGCTGAAGCGGACGCCGGCCGGGCGCTGGGGCACGCCCGACGACTTCGCGGGCATCGCGGTCTTCCTCGCCGCATCCGCCTCGGACTACGTCACCGGCGCCGCCATCACGGTCGACGGCGGCTATTCGGTTCAGGGCTAGGCGATCAGGGCGAAACGACGCGGCAGTCGGCGCGATCGACGAACAGGTCGGTCTTCGGCCCGTAGATCGTGAGTCCACCGCGCACGCCGGCGCCGACGCCAGGCACCAGAACGCGGGTTTCCTCGACCAGCTTGCCGGCGTTGATGAATCGGCAGTCGATCATCGGCGCCAGGGTGCCCGCGCTGTTGTTGTTCACGTAAAGGACGACCTGCCAGCGCTTGCCGGGAACGGCCCGCAGGCTCGCATTGTCCATCGTCACGAGGGGCGTGGCCGGCCCAGCACTCGGCGCCGACCACCCCAGGGGCGTGAAGTTGGGACGCTGTACCACCACGCCCTTTATCCGCTCGGCCTGTGCCAGCGGATCGAAGGCAAGATCGGCCGGCGTCGGCTTGCCGATCGGCCCCCGCCCGACGTTCTCCGGCGTCCAGATCTGGCCCGTCTTGGGATCGCGAAACTCGGGCACGCCGGGAGTTGTCGGAACCTCGACACGGCTGCGCGGTACCGGCGTCGGCGCGGTCTGAGCAGTCGCGGCGGTTGCCAGACCCGTTGCCGCCAAGGCAGCGATGATTGTCATTGCGATCGGCGAAGGCATTGGCTCTCCCTGTTCGTCGCCCAATCTCAACCGACTGCCAGCCTCGACGCAACCCAAAGACCGCCCACCGCAATCGCGGGGCCGTAGGGCAGTCTTCTCCGCAGCGCCGCCTCGCCCTGGGTCGAGACGAGCCCGATGGGCACTCCTGCCAGGGCGGCGATGCCCAACAAACCGCCGGCCAATGCCGTAACGAGCAACAGGTCGAGAATCCCGGCCGGGCCGGCAAACAGACCCACGGCGGCCAAGAGCTTGACGTCGCCGCCGCCCAGAATTCCGATGGCGAAGGCCGCCACGCCGACGGCAAACAAGCCGGCTCCGCAGGCGATCGAAAGGCCGAGGGCCTGAAGCGTGTAGGAACCGGCGATCAGGCCAATGATGGCCCAGCCGACAAAGAGGGCCGCGATCGCAATCGACAGCCCGTTTCCAATGTGAAGAGTGCGCATGTCCTGCCAGGCTGCTGCGATCAGCAGGCCGGCCAAGGCGATCAGGCAGACCGTCTGCGAAAGCGTTGCCAGGTCGGGCAAGACCTTCTGCGGCGCGTCAGTTTAGAATCCCCGTCCCGAGCACGTGGCTCACCTTGTCGGTGACGGAGCGAATGGAGGCGATGGCGGCAACCGCGATCAGCGAGGTGATCAGCGTGTATTCGACCGCCGTGGCGCCCTGGGTGTTCTTCATCAAGCGACGGAAGATCGAAAGCATGTCTTAAGCCTCCAGCCTCAATTTTCCGGCCCGGCGCCGAATCAACTTAGGAAGGGTACTTAATGTAATTTGTTAGGTCAACGAAATCCGACCCTTTTGTGTCATCATTTCCAACATTATGATTCCAATGGGAATTTTTGATGGCAACGGGCAGCCTGCCCGGCAGGTTCGAAGAATCCTCGAAATCCGATAATCAAGAAATTGAGTCGGCGAGGAAGGTCTCGAACACACGCGCCGCCGCCGTCCAGAAGCACAGGGCGGCCACCGCCCCCGCCAGCCAGGGGAACATGCCCGGAAGGAGGCAGAAAAGGACGAAGGCGAGAATCGTCTCCGTGCCTTCCATCAGGCCTGCCGAATGGAAGAAGGACTTGCGCCCTCTTGTTCCCGGGTCGCGCTCCCCGCGGCCGGCGGCCAGCACGGCGCGGCCCAGGAACGAGGCGCAGGTACAGACGAACGAAGCGAGCAGCAGCGCCGCCCAGACGGCGTTATCCGGCTGCGCAAGGGCGAACCCCAGCGGAACGGCCGCGTAGAAGGTCATGTCGCACACGATGTCGAGATAGCCACCGAGAGCCGTCGGCCGCCCATGCCGGGCGACCGCGCCATCGAGCCCATCGAGCAGCCGGTTTAGTAGGATCATCAGGAGCGCCACACCATAGTGGCCGAACGCCAGGAGCGGCACGGCGCCCAATCCGACCGCCAGGCCCGTCACACTGACGGCGTTCGCCGTAATGCCGCGCCCCGCAAGCCAGGCGCCGGCACGGTCGAGCGGCGGACCGATCCAGCGCCGCAACAATGGGTCAAGCATCGGCGCCGTGGCCGATCAGTCGTTCGGCCGTGTCCCGGCGTCGACGGAGCGCAAGGGCACCACCGCCGCGGCCTCTGCAGCCTTGCGGTCCTGCAGGGTCTGACGACGGTGCGACATCACACTGAACGGTATCAGGCAAATATAACCGAAGCCGATCAGGGACAGCGCGATCCAGGGCGCGCTGGCCAGCACGCCCATGACCAATGCAGCAGCCAGCATCGCGGGTAGAACCAGATGACGCGGAATCCTGCCCTTCTTGAACGAGAAGGTCGGCAGTCGGCTGACCATCAGGCCGCCCACAACCACCAGCACGACACCGACGACGGTGGCATGGCGCGGCCAGGCGGCCTCGATTTCGAAGCTCAGCATGAGCGGCATCAAGGCCAGGAGGGCGCCGGCAGGTGCCGGCACGCCGGTGAAGTAGGACCCCGTCCAGACCGGCGGAGGCGTGTCGGAAACCAGCGCCGTATTGAACCGCGCAAGGCGAAGCGCCGAGCAGATCGGGAACATCAGCGTCACGACCCAGCCCAGGGCCCCGGCATGGGTCAGGGAGGCAAGATAGAGGACCAGCGCCGGCGCAACGCCGAAGCAGAGGAAATCCGAGAGGGAATCGAGCTCGGCGCCGAACCGGCTGGTGACACCGAGGCGGCGCGCCACGCGGCCGTCCAGGGCATCGAAGATCGCCGCCACGATGATGGCGATCACCGCCAGCCGCATCTCTCCCTGCAGGGCAAAGCGTATGCCCGTCAGCCCAGAACACAGGGCAGCAAGCGTCAGGATGTTCGGAATCAGACGGTTGATGGAAAAGCCGCGCAATCCGCCGCGCTGCGAGCGCAGGTCGCTGTCCATGTCGACTCCCTAGAATTCGACGGCGAGACGCGGCCCGGTCACCACGGGATCGAGTTCTGCCATGACGGTTTCGCCGCCGATCATGCGCTGCCCCGGAGAGACCAGAAGACGCGCGCCTTCCGGCAGGTAAAGGTCCGTACGACTACCAAAGCGGATATGGCCGAAACGTTCCCCGGCGGCGACCGCCTGCCCCGGCTTCACGTAGCAGACGATGCGGCGGGCCACGTATCCCGCGATCTGTACGCAGCCGATGACTCGCCCATCGGCCCGGCGCAAGGCCAGCGCCGTGCGCTCGTTGTCCTCGCTGGCCTTGTCGGCATTGGCGCTCAGGAACTTGCCCGGCCGATAGGCCACGACGTCGACCATGGCGGCGCAAGGGCTGCGGTTGATGTGCACGTCGAAGACGCTGAGAAAGATCGAGACCCGCGTCAGGGGCTTGTCGCCCAGCCCCAGTTCGGCCGGCGGCACCGCGTCGACCACCATCTGCACCAGACCGTCGGCCGGAGCGATCAGCAGCCCGTCATCCTGCGGAACGCCGCGCGAGGGATCCCTGAAGAAATAGATCGACCAAAGGGTTACGAGAAACAGGGGCCAGAACAGCCAGGCCACACCGGTCAACGCGGCCAGGAAGGTCGCCGCGGCAAACAAGGCGATGAAGCGCCAACCGTCCTCGAGGATCGGCACCAGGAAATTGGCAAGCATGAGTCGCGCGCTCTCTGTTGTCCGAAGGTTAGTTGACCTTCGGCAGGCTGAGGATTTGCCCCGGGTATATCAGATGGGGATTCTTAACCTGATCCTTGTTTGCGGCGAAAATGACGGTGTGACGCCACCCCGCACCATAGTGCGCCTGGGCGATGTTCCAGAGATTGTCTCCCTTCACGATGTGAAGCCGCCTGCCGTCGGTGCTGGAAACCGGCGCCACGACAACGCGATCGAACGGCAGTTCGAGACGCGCGACCGGCTTCCCGTCGGTGGCGATGCGGTCGAGCCTGAGAAGGTGCTTGCCCTGTCCGATCGGATCCGCCGGCTTGAGCCGCCAGCGACCGTCGGAGGCCGCCCTGCCTTCGGCGACCATCCTGTCGTTCACATAGGCCCTGACGACGGTGCCCGGAGCAGCAAGGCCCGACACGGTGACATAGCCGCCGTCATCGTAATCCAGCGTCGAAACAGAGAGGTCGGCTGCCTTCGGGAGGCCGGCGGTCGTGGGCGGCTGCACGAGCGTTGCGGCGCCGGCCGGCGGTGAGATCATGACCAGCGTTTCCGCGCGCGGCTGGATCGGTGCATTCGCCGCGGGTGGCTCCGGCACGACGGCGACGACAGCCTGCTCCGACGTAAGCGGCGCCTTGCCCTCGATATGCTGCACGACGCGCAGTTCGTGCTGGCCGACCGCAAGCGGCGGATCCTGAACGATGATGACCCACTCCCCGCGCGCATCGGATGCGCCCTTGGCGATCTCCTTGCCGCCGTCCAGCAGCACGATCTTGGCGCCGGGCGCCGCGCGCCCGGCAATCACCGCCCGGCCGTCCGCACCAATCCGAGCGACGTCGAACGATGGCGAGGGGACGGCGGCAGTCGCAGGGGCCGGCGCAGGCACCGGCGCCGGGGCAGTCGTCGTTCCGGCGGGTGCGGCGGGTGAAGCGGATGCGGCGGGCGCAGCGGAAGCGGCAGGCGCGGCGGCAGGTGCAGCGGGCACGGTGACAGGTGCGGCCGGCGCGGCGGCCACCGCCACGGGCTCAGGGGCCTGCCCGCCGATGACGGGTTTGACCGGTTGATCGATGGCGGCCTGCTCGCTCAGTTTCCCGCGCCATGCGACGCCCAGCGCGATCGCGATCACCACCGCGCCCATAGCGACCAGCCCGAAAACAGTTCGTGACATCGCCCTCCCAACGGTGCGACCACCATCCCCATTGGCGTCGCAGCCAGCCTTTGCGTAACAATACCACGTCATGCGCGCGCGGAAACGCGCTGGATCATAACAGAAAAGCAGCTTTCGTGCCCGATTTCACCCCCTCCTCGCTTTGCGTCTTCTGCGGCGCCCGTTTCGGTACCGATCCCGCCACTCGCGAGACGGCCACCGGCCTGGGGCGCCTTCTGGCCGCCGAGGGCATTACCCTGGTCTATGGCGGCGGCGGCGTCGGACTGATGGGACTGGTCGCCAATGCCACCCTCGACGCCGGCGGCCGGGCGGTCGGCGTCATTCCCAACTTTCTCCTGCAGCGCGAAGCCGGCCATCCGGCGCTCACCGAAACCGTGGTCGTGGAGACCATGCATGAGCGCAAGCTGCAGATGTTCGAGCGGTCGGATGGGTTCGTCGTGCTGCCCGGCGGCATCGGCACCCTCGAGGAGTTCTTCGAGGTCCTTTCCTGGCGGACCCTCGGCCTCCACAGCAAGCCGATCGTGATCATCGATCAGGGTGGCTACTGGGAGCCCCTGGCCGCGCTCCTCCGCGGCGTCGTGGAGGGCGGTTTCGCCGAGCCGAGCCATCTCGACCATGTCGCCTTCGTGAGCGAGTTGAAGGACGTCCTGCCCGCAATCGCGGCAATGCCCGCGTCCGCGGGCTTCGAGAAGCGCCTGGACAAGGTCTGATCCCTTTCGCATACCGAAGGCAGGCCGACTTTTTCGTGCTTTCAGCCCGTCATGCGCGGGCCGCCCGTAGACGTCCTGCCCAGATTGCCTTTGCCTCCCGGCGGTGCAACAAGACTGGCCACAATCAGCAATTTATCAACCCAGCCGAACCCAAAGCGGCGCACGGAGGTGCAGATATGTCAGATCTCGAAATCGTCTGGACGAAGGTCGATGAGGCCCCTGGACTTGCGACGTATTCCCTCCTCCCGATCGTCGAGGCCTTCGTCGCGACAGCCGGCGTGAAGGTGAAGCTGAAGGACATTTCGCTGACGGGCCGCATCATCGCCAACTTCCCCGACAGGCTGAAGCCCGAGCAGAAGATTCCCGATGAGCTGGCCGAACTCGGCAAGCTCACCCTGAAGCCCGAAGCCAACATCATCAAGCTGCCCAACATTTCGGCGTCGATCCCGCAGCTCAAGGCCGCGATCAAGGAGCTGCAGTCCAAGGGCTACGACATCCCGAACTACCCCGACAGCGACGCGACGCCGGCCGACAAGGAAATCCGTGCCCGCTACGGCAAGGTGCTGGGCAGCGCCGTCAATCCGGTGCTGCGCGAGGGCAATTCCGACCGTCGCGCCGCCGGCGCCGTGAAGCAGTACGCCCGCAAGCACCCCCACAAGATGGGCGCCTGGAGCAAGGACTCGAAGACCCGCGTCGCCCACATGACGGCCCACGACTTCTACGGCTCCGAGGTCGCGACGACCCTCGCGGCACCGACCAATGCCCGCATCGAGCTGGTTGCCGCCGACGGCGCGACCACGGTGCTGAAGCCCAGGATTCCGCTCAAGGCCGGCGAGATCATCGACTGCTCGGTGATGAACGCCAAGGCGCTGCGCGCCTTCTACGCTTCGGCGATCGAGGCGGCGAAGAAGGACGGCATCCTGTTCTCGCTGCACCTCAAGACGACCATGATGAAGATCTCCGATCCCATCCTGTTCGGCCATTGCGTCTCCGTGTTCTTCGCCGACGTGTTCGCCAAGCACGGCGAGACGTTCAAGAAGCTCGGCATCGATCCCGACAACGGCTTGGGCGACCTGCTCACCCGCATCGAGACGCTGCCGGACGCCGAGAAGGCCGCGATCAAGGCCGACATCCAGGCCGAGTACGCCAAGCGACCGGGTCTCGCGATGGTGAACTCCGACAAGGGGATCACGAACCTCCACGTCCCGAGCGACGTGATCATCGACGCCTCGATGCCGGCGATGATCCGCGAGTCGGGCAAGATGTGGGGCGCCGACGGCAAGCTGTACGACACGGTCGCGGCAATCCCCGACCGTTGCTATTCGACCCTGTTCCAGGCCGTCATCGAGGACTGCAAGGCGCATGGCGCCTTCGATCCGAAGACGATGGGCTCGGTGCCGAATGTCGGCCTGATGGCGCAGCAGGCCGAGGAGTACGGCTCGCACGACAAGACGTTCGAGATCGCCTCGGCCGGTACGGTGCGGGTCGTGGCCGAGGACGGCGCCGTCCTGATGGAGCAGAAGGTCGAGGCCGGCGACGTCTTCCGGATGTGCCAGGTCAAGGACGAGCCGATCCAGGACTGGGTCAAGCTCGCCGTGCGCCGCGCGCGGCTCACGAACACCCCGGCCGTGTTCTGGCTCGACACCAGGCGCGCCCACGATGCGCAGCTGATCGCCAAGGTCGAGAAGTACCTCAAGAACGAGGACACCAAGGGCCTGGAGATCCGCATCATGGCGCCGGTCGAGGCCACGAAGTTCTCGCTCGAGCGCATCCGCCAGGGGCTGGACACCATCTCCGTCACCGGCAACGTGCTGCGCGACTACCTGACCGACCTCTTCCCGATCATGGAACTCGGCACCTCGGCCAAGATGCTGTCGATCGTGCCGCTTCTGAACGGCGGCGGGCTGTTCGAAACCGGCGCCGGCGGCTCCGCCCCCAAACATGTCGAGCAGTTCCAGCAGGAAGGCTACCTGCGCTGGGATTCGCTGGGCGAATTCCTGGCGCTGGGCGCCTCGCTGGAGCACCTCGCCCAGACGACCGGCAACGAGGACGTGAAGGTGCTGGCCGAGACGCTCGACGAGGCCAACGCCAAGATCCTCGAGGACAACCGTTCGCCTGCCCGCAAGGTCGGCCAACTGGATAATCGCGGCAGCCACTTCTATCTGGCCAAGTACTGGGCAGAGGCGCTGGCCCGGCGCGACAACAGCACGTCCCTCTCGGCCCGCTTCAAGCCGCTGGCGAAGGTTCTTGAAGAGAACGAGGCCAAGATCGACGCCGAGTTGATCGCCGCTCAGGGCAAGCCGGTGGACACGGGCGGCTACTACCTGCCCGACCAGAAAAAGACCTCGGCCGGGATGCGGCCGAGTGCGACGTTGAACGAAGCGCTCGCCGCTCTTTAACAGGGCGACAGGTCAAGCCGCCCCGGGCAACCGGGGCGGCTTTTTAGATTGCGCGTTACGGGAATTGTGAGGTCCGGAAGATGCCGAAGATCAAGGTGAAGAACCCGGTCGTCGAGATGGACGGCGACGAGATGACCCGCATCATCTGGGCGTTCATCAAGGACAAGCTGATCCTTCCCTATCTCGACATCGACCTGAAATATTACGATCTGGGCATCGAGAATCGCGACAGGACCGGCGACCAGGTCACCGTCGACTCGGCCGAGGCCACGAAGAAGTACCGCGTCGCGGTGAAGTGCGCGACCATCACGCCGGACGAAGCACGCGTTAAGGAATTCGACTTGAAGGAGATGTGGCGGTCGCCGAACGGCACCATCCGCAACATCATCGGCGGCACGATCTTCCGCGAGCCGATCGTCTGCAAGAACGTGCCCCGCCTGGTGCCGGGCTGGACGCATCCGATCGTCATCGGCCGCCACGCCTTCGGCGACCAGTATCGCGCCACCGACTTCGTGGTGCCGGGCAAGGGCAAGCTCACCGTCCGTTTCGAGGGCGAGGACGGCAAGGTCATCGAGCACGAGGTGTTCGACTTCCCGGCGGGCGGCGTCGCCATGACGATGTACAATCTCGACGAATCGATCATCGGCTTCGCGCGCAGCTCGTTCAACTACGGCCTGATGCGCGGCTGGCCGGTCTACCTGTCGACCAAGAACACGATCCTCAAGCGCTATGACGGCCGCTTCAAGGACCTGTTCCAGGAAGTCTTCGACAAGGAGTTCGCCGTCAGGTTCAAGGCAAAGAAAATCCACTACCAGCACCGCCTGATCGACGACATGGTTGCCTCGGCGCTGAAGTGGCACGGCGAGTTCGTCTGGGCCTGCAAGAACTACGACGGCGACGTCCAGTCAGACACGGTGGCCCAGGGCTTCGGCTCGCTGGGCCTCATGACCTCCGTGCTGCTGACTCCGGATGGCAGGACCGTCGAGGCCGAGGCCGCGCACGGCACGGTGACGCGCCACTACCGCGAGCACCAGCAGGGCAAGCCGACCTCGACCAACCCGATCGCCTCGATCTTCGCCTGGACGCAGGCCCTGAAGTACCGCGGCTCCTTCGACGACACGCCGGAGGTAGTGAAGTTCGCCGAAGCGCTGGAGAAGGTCTGCGTCGAGGCCGTGGAGAGCGGCAAGATGACCAAGGACCTCGCGCTCCTGATCGGCATGAACCAGGCCTACCTGACCACCGAGGAGTTCCTTGCCGTGCTCGACGGCAACCTCAAGACCCAGATGGCCAGCTGGTAGGCCCCGTTTGATCGTCGCCGGCGCCGACGGTTGCCGCACCGGCTGGGTGGTCTGCCGGCGCGACACCGATGGTGCCCTGGATATAAGAGTTGTGAAGACCCTTGCGGACGCCTGCGAGGGTCTTTCGATTTTGGCCGTCGACATGCCGGTCGGCCTCCTCGACTCGCCTCGCCCCGGTCGCGCCTGCGAAAGCGAGGCGCGGACCCTGCTTCCCGGCAAGGCGAGTTCGGTATTTCCCAGCCCCTGCCGCCCCGCCCTCGCCTGCGCGAGCTACGCGGAGGCCAATACCACGAGCAAGGGACTGGGCGCCGGGCTGACCCGGCAGGCGTTCCATCTGTTCCCCAAATTACACGAGCTCGACGAGCTGCTGCGCGACAGCAGCAAGCTGCGGAGCGTCATCCGCGAGGCCCATCCCGAACTCGCCTTCGCCCGCATGAACGGCGGCAAGCCGGTGCTCAGCAGGAAGCGCCGCCCCGAAGGCTTCGCCGAGCGCCTTGAGTTGCTCGCACGCCACGGCTTCCCGTGGGAACCGCGATCGCTCCCCGGTGCGGCCCGCGACGACTTCCTCGATGCCATGGCCGTCTGTCGCACGGCCCTGCTGATCGCCGAGGGCACGGCGACGCGCCTGGGGGCGGAGCAAGAGCGTGACCGCTACGGCCTGCCGATGAACATCTGGTTCTAAGAGGCTGTTAACAATGGGCTTTTCGGAGGTAGCGGCGAGCAACAGTGACCCGTCAACGGCCACCGTGGGTCTGGATTCAGGGGGGCGCGACCTCCGTTTCATTTATTTCGTTTATTTTGTTTGTTTCGTTTATGCGCCAAGGTTCCCACTCTTTCAGGCCTGCTAAAGTACGGAGCGCGCCTGTTCGGCCGACCGCCGGGCGAACAGGGCTACCAGGCGTTTCTCGATCTCCACGACGACGAGCAGCGCGATGCCAACCGCCACGATTGCCGCGCCATCGGCAAGCGCAACAGGGGCCGTGCCGAAAACCGCCTGCATCGGCGGCAGGTAGGTGAAGGCAAACTGGGCCAGGACGACCCCCGCGACACCGATCAGGACGGGGCGCGTGCCGAGCACGCCCTGCCAAGTCAGCGACGTGCCGTGAACGTAGCGCACGCTGAACAGATAGAAGATCTCCATCACGACGAGAGTATTCACAGCCATGGTCCGTGCGGTCTCGACCGAAAGTCCACGGCTCTCCGCCCAGGCGAAAATCCCGAAGGTCCCGACGACCATCAGGCCCGAGACGAACAGGATCCGCCACAGGAGCCGGCCGGACAGAAGGCTCTGCCCCGTCGGCCGCGCCGGACGCCGCATGGCGCCCGGCTCGGTCGGCTCGAAGGCCAGCGTGAGGCCCAGCGCGACCGCCGTGATCATGTTGACCCACAGGATCTGGACCGGCGTCACCGGCAGGGTCAGGCCGAACAGGATGGCGAGGATGATCGTGACAGCCTCCCCGCCGTTGGTCGGCAGCGTCCAGGCGATCACCTTGGTGAGGTTGTCGTAGACGGTGCGGCCCTCGCGGACGGCGGCCACGATGGAGGCGAAGTTGTCGTCGGCGAGCACCATCTCGCTCGCCTCCTTGGCTGCTTCGGTACCTTTGCTGCCCATGGCGACACCGACATCGGCGCGCTTCAGCGCCGGTGCATCGTTGACCCCGTCGCCGGTCATGGCGATCACGGAACCGTCCAGCTGCAAGGCTTCTACGAGGCGAAGCTTGTGTTCGGGGCTGGTGCGCGCAAACACCGAGGAGTCCTGCGCCTGACGATTGAATGCGGCTTCATCCAATGCGTCGAGCTGCTGTCCGGTAACCGCCACGGGGTCTGCCGCGAGCCCGAGTTGCAGAGCGATGGCGCGCGCGGTTGCAGCATGATCGCCGGTGATCATCTTGACGCGGATGCCGGCCGACCGGCATTCGGCAACGGCCGCGACGGCTTCCGGACGGGGCGGATCGATCAGGCCCACGAGGCCCAGCAGAGTGAGTGACCCTTCGACGTCGGCGGGCACTATTTCGGCGGCATCTGCCGGCATGGTCCGGCGGGCGACGCCGATCACCCGCTGGCCCTCGGCTGCGAGCCTGTCGGTCTGTTGCCGCCACCAATCCGCATCGATCGGCCTGTCGCCTTCGAACGTGGCCATCCGGTCGCACATGTCGACGATGCGTTCGGGAGCGCCCTTCACATAGATCGCCGGTCGACGATCCCGGCGAGCATTCAAGGTCGCCATGTAGCGGTGGCGCGAATCGAAGGGGATTTCGTCGCGGCGGACGAAGCTCGTCCGGGCGGCCGTGATGTCGTGCCTTGCCTTGAGGGCCAGCGACACCAGGGCGCCCTCCATCGGATCGCCGTCGACAATCCATTCGTCGCCCGACAGGCGGAGTTCGGCATCGTTGCACAGGAGGCCCGCCAGGGTGAGTTCCTCGAGAACGGAATCGGCGGCCGGATCGATCGCATCCGAGCCGTCGACAGCAAACCGACCCTCGGGCCGATAGCCGACCCCCTCGACGACGATCCGTCGATCCGCCGTCACCACGGAGGTCACAGTCATCTCGTTGCGGGTCAGCGTGCCGGTCTTGTCGGAGCAGATCACCGAGACGGCGCCGAGCGTCTCCACGGCGGGCAGGCGACGGATGATTGCATTGCGTCGCGCCATGCGTTGCACGCCGACGGCAAGCGTAATGGTCATGACGGCAGGCAGACCTTCGGGAATAGCGGCGACCGCCAGGCCGACGACCACCATGAACGCATCGTCGAAGGCGTAGGCCTGCACGAACGCGGCATACAGGAACACGAGGCCCGACACGGCGATGACCGCCACGGTGACCTGCCGCGCGAACTGGTCCATCTGCTTCACGAGAGGGGTCGCCAGCTGCTCCACGGCGCCGATCATTGCGCTGATCCGCCCGAGCTCCGTGGCCGCGCCCGTGCCGATTACAACGCCTGAGCCTTGACCGGCGGTGACGAACGTCCCGGAGTGAGCCATGCACAAGCGGTCGCCCACCGGTGCGGCGACGTCGACGGCTCGGATCGCCTTGTCGACCGGCACCGATTCGCCGGTCAGGATGGCCTCGTCGACCCGGAGATTGCGCGCCTTGACAAGGCGCAGATCGGCCGGCACCCGGTCACCCGCCTCGAGCAGGACGATGTCGCCGGGCACGACGTCATCGGCAGGAATGGTCTGGCGATGGCCGTCGCGCATCACCGAAGCATGCGGATCGATCAGGCCGCGGATCGCCTCGAGCGCCTTCTCCGCACGCCCCTCCTGGACAAAGCCGATGACGGCGTTGGCGACGACGACGGCGAGAATCACCAACGCGTCGGTGCCATGGCCGATGGCTGCCGCCAGGAGAGCGGCTGCCAGCAGGACGTAGATGAGGAGGTTATGGAATTGCAGCGCAAAGCGCACGAGGATGCTGCGATGGTGGCCCTGCGGCAGTCGGTTGGGGCCCCACGACGCGAGCCGTTGCGCCGCCTCGCCCGCACCAAGCCCTTCAGGTCGGGTTCCAAGCGCCTCCAGGGACTCCGAAGGTCCGAGGGTGTGCCAGGCGCGATCGAGATCCAGCCGCACATCGACGCCCGCTGTTGCGCCGGGACGTCCCGCTGCTCCTGAACCTGAAGTTTCCGGCAGGGTCTCCCGCATCGTCACGGACTCCCAGCCGCGCCCTGGGCGACACAGGTCGTCAGAGCGCGGTTTATGTGATTGCAGCCAACCGGATCGGCAGGCGACGAGGGCTAGTGCGAGAGCAGCACCGGCAGGCGAAGTTCGGCGAACACCCCCGTGGTTGCGCCACCGAGAACGAAGTCGCGGAGGCGGGAATGGCCGAACCCTCCCATCGCAAGCATCTGCGCCCCCTCCGCCAGGGCCTTCTCCTGCAACGCCTGGGCAATCGTATTTTCGCCGAGAGTGATTTCGATTGGATGTGCCTTCACCCCCCGCTTCTCCAGCGAGGAAGCAAGAAGGCTGGCGAGAGCTGCGCCGGCCAGAGGCTTCTCATCGCCGACCGTCAACACCGTGACGCGACCACCTTCTGCCAGAAGTGGAAGGGCATCGCCGAGCGCCCGGGCGGCGACCCGGCTTGCATCCCACGCGATCGCGATATGGTCCAGCCGGGCGGGCGGCCGCGCGGAACTCGGCACCAGAATGGCTGGCCGACCGGATCCGAATACGACGGCCTCGATCAGATTCTGGGCGGAAGCCTCTTCCCTGGACCAGGGAAGCACCGCCAGGTCGTAGTATCGAGCCTCGGCGGCAGCCGCATCGAGGAGCCCGCTCAGAAGGATCTTCCGGCTCGTACAATTCACGGCGGGAGGAGCCCCGAGCCCGCCGATCAGGCTCTGGAGCCGGGCGCATTCGGACTTGCTCTTGTCTTCGGCCGCCTGAACCAGACCGGGGATGTCGATCAGCAGGCCGGCCAACGGCGACTGCACCCGTGGAATGTCGACGGAGAAGGTCGTAACCTCGAGCGCGCCTCCCAGCGACATGGCGAAGCCGGCAGCCGCCAGGATGGCCTCATCTGCGGCCGCTTCCGGATAGGTCGCCAACGGCATGTAGGTCCTGCGGGTCGTGATCATGTTGCCTCTCCAGTTGACTAAGCCGAGCGTGAGGAACGGCCGACGGCCTCACCTCACATGCTGTGCAATTCTGAAGAAAGACCTCGTGCCTGCCCTTGATCTGGGTCAACTGCGAAGGCCAGACGTTCACTCGTTCAGTGGTAGATGAAGAGCGGAATCGGAGCGCTGTCGAACAGGTGCCGTGTCGTGGAGCCGAAGAGAATCTCCCGGAATCCGCGATGACCGAAGGCGCCCATGACGAGCATCCGCGCACCCGTCTCCGAAGCACGCCTCAGCAGGACATCGGCCGGGTTTTCCGTCGTTGCGACCGCCTCGAGGTCGGCATCGATGTCATGCAGAGCCAGGAATGAACGGGCTCGTTCAGCAACGGACAGGGCGGCCGATTTCTCGCGCCCGATCGACAGGATGCGAGCCCCGGAGGATCCGAAAATCCCCATCAGCGTCGCGACCTGCAATGCCTTCGCGGACGGCGCGCTTCCATCGTACGCCACCAGGACGGGGCCCTTTTCGATCCATTGGGGACCGCTCACCACGACCGGACGGCACCCCTTGGCGATGATGTGGTGGACGAGGGGCGTCACTCCCTCGACCGCCTCGAGATGAAACTCTGCATCCCGGCCGGTCACGACGAGGTCGCAGGTCTCGATCATCCGAAGCAATCCATCGCGCACGTCCGCTTCCATCATGGAGCACACAGCATCCATTCCCTCGTCGGCCAGGGAACGCCGAAACACCTCCGGCAGTTCGGCGATCCTTGCGCGCCGTTCTTCCGTCAGCTTCTTGCGATGCTGCAATCGGTCGTAGGCGTATTGGACGCCGCCGATCGGAACCGGCTCGACGCGATCGAGATCGCTGACATCCAGCGCGGTCACGCCTCTCACCTGGGCGCCGCACTGTCGAGCGAGTGCCGCAGCAAGCCCCCTGGCGGCGATGGCGGAAGGCGTGTCGTCGACGGTGACGAGAATGGAACTCATGGGAACCCTTTCGTTATGTAGTGGCGGCACCACCCTGATGCTCCTGCCGGGAGGAACCTTCGGATCGACCAGGACCGACGGTCAGGCGAGACATCAAGGCCTCACCGCGAGGATGTCGCAGGGAGGGTAGCTCAGAAGATCCTCGGCGACGCTTCCCATGACGACGTGCGCGATGCCGCTCCGCCCATGAGTACCGAGAACGAGAAGATCCGGCTTCAGCTCATCGACCTGATCCTGGATCACGTCGCGGGCGGGCCCCTGTTTCAGGACTTGAAACACGCGAGCGGGCGCCGCCTGCAGGAGAGGAAGAAGCGCTGGGAAGTCCCCCTTGACGAACCGGTCCATCTCTTCCTCATGGCTCCTCGACACTTCCTGACGAGTGTCGTCGCTCCTCAGGAAAGCCTTGAAGGGGACATCGAACGCATGGACGAGGTGAAACTCCGCATTCGGGAATAACTTCACTGCGAATTCGATGGCGCGCCGCGAGCAATCGGAGAAATCGACCCCCACCATGATGCGGCGATAGTCGGATTGCGGTCTCGCCTTGACCATCAAGACCTGGCACGCACGGCTGCGAATGACGCGCTCCGCCGTAGTGCCACGGAAGAGATCACGTGTCTCGTTGCGGTGAACGCCGAGAACGATGAGTTCGCACCCGGATTTCAAGGCGACGTCCTCGATCTCCTTGTAGTCCGTGCCGAGCACGACCTTGATGTCAGGCGCCATCGCTTCGGCGCCTTTCAGTGCTGCGACATGTTCGCCAATCAACTCGCGGGCCTCATCGACCAGCCGATCTGCCGTCCGCCGCGGAAGTTCCGCGTCGACCACGTGAAGGATCGTGAGGGCTGAACCCGTCGCCTTCGCCAGGAGGACGGCCCGCTCGACCGCGCGATCGGATCGCGCGGACAGGTCCGTCGCGACGAGCACTTTGGACGGCGCGGACGCGGCTGCTGCGTTCGTCATCGCGGACGCCGAAAGGTCATGAATGGCTCCCTCTCCAGCTTACTTTCGCAATAGCACATCGACTGAAATGTGATCCTGCGCTTTGACCTGGATCAATATCGGGACCAGAGATGCGGAGCCCTTCTCGCTATTCCGGCTTGATGCCGGCGGCCTGAAGCACCGGTACCCAGATTTGCTCCTGCAACTTGAGCCAGTCGGCCAGTTGCTCCGGCGTGCCGCCCATTGCGACGAAGCCGCGCTTTGCGAGGTCTTCCTTCTGGCTCGGCGTCGCCACGGCGGCGTTCAGCGCCTGGTTCAACCGGGCGACGGTTGCCGGCGGCGTGCCGGCGGGCGCCAGCAGCGTGTAGACGATCGTGCCGTCGACATCGCCCGCGCCCAGTTCCTTGAAGGTCGGAATGGTCGGGGCGACCGATGAGCGTTCCAGAGACGCCATGGCGTAGGGCTTGAGCTTGCCGGCCGCGATCTGCGGCGCCACGCTGGTGATGCTCGACATGCCGAGCTTGATGTGGCCGCCCAGCAGGTCGGTAACCAGCGGGCCGGTGCCGCGGAACGGCACGTGCGTCAGCTTGAGGCCGTTCAGCATCGCGAACTGCTCGGTCGAGAGGTGCATCGGCGTGGTCAGCCCCGCCGTGCCGTACTGCACCGAGCCGGGTGCCGCCTTCGCCGCAGCGATGATGGCCTTGAGGTCCGGCCACGGTGCATCGAGACTGCCGACCAGAACGGATTCCTGCTTGGCGATGAAGCCGATCGGCACGAAGGCCGTCTTCGCATCGAAGCCGAGCTTGGCCACGATGTGGGGATAGAGCGGCAGGTTGTTGGCGCTCACCACCATCCAGTGGCCGTCCGCCGGCTGCTTGGCCACGAACTCATGGGCGATGCTGCCACCGCCGCCGCCCTTGTTGTCGATGATCACCGTGCCGCCCAGCGCCTTCTGCATCGGCTCCTGGACCGCCCGCGCCAGCGCATCCGTGCCGCCTCCGGGCGGGAACGGCACGACGATATGCACGGGCTGCGATGGAAAGCTCTGGGCCCAGGCGGGCAGTGCGGCCGTCGCGATGGCGGCAGCGGCAGGCAGGCGCAACACGTGGCGCCTCGAGAGTATCGACTGATGTGCGGATTTCCGCATGGCATTCCTCCAGGGCGTGCTCCCGTTTGCCGGAGCATTCGCCGTGAAGGAGCCTAGCGACCGCGAGCCCCCTGCGAAATCAGAAATCCGTACCGGTCAGGCTTCGCTCAGACCATTCCCAGGGCGTGCTTGTAGACGTCGAGCAGCGTCTCCGCCTCCGCCCGGTCGGAGGCGTCCATGGAGCGCAGCGACACGATCTTGCGCATGGTCTTCACGTCGTAGCCGACACCCTTGGCCTCGCTGTAGACGTCCTTGATATCGCCGCCGATGGCCTTGCGCTCTTCCTCGAGCTTCTCGATGCGCTCGATGAAACTCTTCAGGCGGTCGGCCGAGATCGGGCCCGCTTTTGTCTTCTTGGAAATCGCGCTTCCGTCCGGCATGTCCAGCTACTCCATGGTCCGACCGGCAAGACCATAGAAGCGACCACCATGTCCACTCAATTACATCGACGCGCTGAAACGTGGGGATAACGGGGACGGCAGCCCCTCATCCGGCGCTCTCTGCACGGGCCGGGAAGCGTGTTCGCCAGTGCTGCGCGATGTCGATGCCGCGACAGAACCAGACCCCTTCGCGCGCCGTCGCATGCTGCAGGAACTTGACGAGGCCGCCCGCGCGGCCCGGCCGTCCGATCAGCCGGTCGTGAAGGCCGATCGACAGCAGCTTCGGCGAGCCCGCCGCCCCCTCCTCGTAGAGGAAATCGAAGGCGTCGCGCATGTATTCGAAGAAGTCCTGACCGGTCGAGAAGCCGGAATTCGCGTCGAAGCGATTGTCGTTGGCTTCGTATGAATAGGGAATCACCAGGTGGGGGCCGTGCGTGGTTTCGACCCAGTAGGGCAGTTCGTCGGCGAGCGAGTCGCGATCGTAGAGAAAGCCGCCCTCCTCGACCACCAGCCGCCGCGTGTTCTCGCCGGGACGCCCCGTCATCCAGCCGAGTGGACGCGTTCCGGTGAGACGCATCAGGATCTCGACCGCCTGGCGGACATGCTGGCGTTCGGTCGCCTCGTCGACGTCGCCATAATCGATCCAGCGATAGCCGTGGCTGACCATCTCATGGCCGCGTTCGACGCAGGCCCGCGCGAGCAGC
The DNA here is from genome assembly GCF_030651995.1 of Reyranella sp. Taxonomy (GTDB): domain Bacteria; phylum Pseudomonadota; class Alphaproteobacteria; order Reyranellales; family Reyranellaceae; genus Reyranella. The sequence goes on along the minus strand of NZ_JAUSBN010000025.1, from coordinate 30,422 downwards.
GGATTTTGCTCGAGAGCGCGGGCGACGCCCAGGACGCTGACCGGCACGGAGAACCTCGCGAAAATGTCGAGGAGCCGCCAGGCGCCCCGCCGGCTGCCATACTCGAACACTGATTCGACCAGCGGCACCCGGCGGCCGGTCTTGGCCTCCACGCCGATGTCATTGAGCATCCCTTCCGACACCGCGTCACCATTCAACAGTGTCGACTCCCCGCCGCCCTCGACATTGAGGTTGAAGTTGACGGCGATCCTGGCATTGCCCGGCCAGTGCGGATGCGGCGGTCGCTCGCCATAGCCGACGAGATCGCGGACCTTCATCGGGTCGGGGCGGATGTCGCCGGCGGCAGCGGGATCGAGGACGGACATTGGCGGCTCCATGATCAAGGGGCGGCGTCGAGCGGGGCGCTACAGGGATCGTAGGCGAAGAACCAGTCGACCTCCGTCGGCCCGTGCATCCAGGTGTTGGCGATCGAGATGCGCTGCACCTCGGCGACCCGCGGAATCCGGTTGGCGGCGTAGCGGCGGAAGGCCGCCTCCGTATCGGTGGCCTCGACGATGCAGCGATGAAGGATGGCAGCGTCCTCGATCGCCATCGAGCCGCCGGCCGCCATGAACGGTCGCACGGCGTGGCAGGCGTCGCCCATCAGCACCACGCGGCCTTCATGCCAGCGATCATTTCTCGGCCGGTCCATGATCGGCCACACGGTCACGTCCGTCGCCGCTTCGGCGGCCCGCAGCAGCTCGGGATGGAAGCCCTCCAGCGCCGACACGAAATCGTCGCGAGTGCCGGGGATCGGCGTGCCATCGCCGTCCCAGCGATCGGCCGGAATGGCGGCCATCACATAGACCTCATCCCGGCGCGCCGTCATGTAATAGACCAGCACGTGGCGGTCCGGTCCCCACCATTTGGTGCAATCGCGGATCCCCAGGTCGCCGAGACGCTCGGCGGGAAAGACGGCGCGCGGCGCGATGCGCCCGATGAAGCGCGGCTCTTCCTTGCCGAGGATCTCGTCGCGCACGCGCGAACGAATGCCATCGGCGCCGATGACGATATCGACCTCGGCGCTGGCAGCGTTGTCGAAGGCCAGCCTGATCCCGGCCGGCGTCTCGTCGAGGCCCGCCAGCCGATGGCCGAACCGAATCGTTCCCGGCACCAGCGGTGCCTGGAGAATCCGATGCAGGTCGGCGCGATGAATATTGACGAAGGGACCATCGAACCGGGCCTCGCAGGCCGCGTCGAAGACGAGTTCGTACAGCGTCTCGCCGCTGTCCCACGCCCGGCTGACGAAGGCATCCGGCCGGATGCCGGTTTCGGTGAAGTTGCGCTCGAGACCAAGGGACCGGAGGACCTTGGCGACGTTGGCGCCGAGGATGATCCCTGCGCCGATCCTGGAGAAATTCGACGTCTGCTCGTAGACGGCAACGGGGTATCCGTCCCGCTGCAACAGGGCCGCCACCGTCAGCCCCGCCAACCCACCGCCGACAACTGCGATTCGCGTTTGCCGATCCATCCGTCCCACCTCGATCACGACGTTCGAAGATCTCTTCGTAAATCATTCGATAGCGAATGAATAGAGACAAGAACGGAAGCATGAGCGGCGTGGATCAGGCCAGAGCGTATAGAAAAATGCCGACTTTAATAGCACTATTCCAACACAATGCGCAAATGATGGGCAGCCAGCAGACCGCCTAATTCAAATGCACCTTCGTCTTTTCATTCGCTATGGAATGAAATATGCAAGGCGTACGGAACGCTCAAAGGCGGCGATGGCGCCGCAGCCTGCCGGGGGCCTTCCCAGTTCGAACCGAGGATGTGATCTATGAAACTGCTTGGACGTCTCGCCGCTGCAATCGGCTTCGTCGTCGGCATGGCCGGCGCCAGCGCCTTGCCGGCTCACGCGACCGACGTGAACTTCATCACCGACTTCGGCTTCAACGGGCGGCACGCGTACTTCTACGTCGCGCGCGAGAAGGGCTACTACAAGGAGGCCGGCCTCAACGTGACCTTCCTGCGCGGGCAGGGCTCCGCCGATGCGATCAAGAAAGTCGCGGCCGGCCTCGCCACGATCGGCTTTGCCGACGCGGGCTCCCTGGTTCTGGCCCGCGGCAATGACGGCGTGCCGGTGAAGCTGGTCTCGATCGTCTATGCCCGGCCGCCGCAGGCCATCTTCGGCGTAAAGGGAACGGGCATCGCCTCTCCCAAGGATCTCGAGGGCAAGACGATCGCCGATACCGCGTCGAGCTCGGTCCGCCTGCTGTTCCCGGCCTTCGCCAAGGCCGCCGGCATCGATGCCTCCAAGGTGAAATGGGTCGTCGCGGAAGGCTCCGCCCTGCCCTCGCTGCTCGCCAACGGCCGGGTCGACGCGATCGGCCAGTTCTCCGTGGGAGAGCCGCTCATCGCGGCGGCGATCGCGCCGAAGGAAACGGTCCGCATCGCCTACAAGGATTCGGGCCTGAACTATTACGGCAACGGACTGATCGCCTCGGAGGAGACGATCGCCAAGCAGCCCGAACTCGTGCGAGCCTTCGTCCGCGCGACGATCAAGGGCATGAAGGACGCCTTCGCCAACCCGGCCGAAGCAGCCTCCATCATGGCCAAGTACCAGAAGGAACTGGCGCCGGCGATCATCGAGGGCGAGACGAAGCTCGTCGGCGAACTCGCGACCGTCCCCGGTCAGCCGCTGGGCAGCATCGACCCCAAGAGCATCGCGGGAACCGTCGAGGTCATGTCGGCGAACTTCACCCTGAAGTCGCCCGTGCAGCCGGCCCAGCTCTACGCGCCGGGCTTCGTCGAATGATCGCGGCCGCCGGTGGCCTGGCGGCCGCCCCTCCGCCGGCGGCGGACGTGGCGGCCATCGACGTCCGGGGTGTGAGCAAGCACTACCCCGGCTCGGCGGGAACGTCGGTCCATGCGCTCGGCCCGATCGACCTTCGGATTCCGACTGGCAGCTTCGTCGCCGTCGTCGGCCCCTCCGGTTGCGGCAAGTCGACCCTGCTGCGGCTGGTCGCCGGCCTGGAAAGGCCCGACGCCGGCACGATGATGCGCTACGGCACGCCGCTCGATGCGCCGTCCCACGAGGTGGGAATCGTCTTCCAGGAGCACGTGCTGTTTCCCTGGAACACCGTGCTCGAGAACGTCCTGCTCCCGGCCGACGTTCTCGCGCTGCCCAGGGCGGCGGCGCGCGAGCGCGCCCTGCGCCTCCTGGAAATGACGGGTCTCGCCGCCTTCGCCGATCACCGTCCCCAGATGCTCTCCGGCGGCATGCGGCAGCGCGCGGCGCTTTGCCGGGCGTTGCTGGCGGATCCGCGCCTGCTGCTGCTCGACGAGCCGTTCGGCGCCCTCGATGCGCTGACGCGCGAGGAGCTTTCGCTCGAACTGTCGGGCCTCTGGCAGGATCTAGGGCGAACCGCCTTCCTGATCACGCATGACATCGAGGAGGCGATCCTGCTGAGCGACCGCGTGCTGGTCATGTCGCCGCGCCCGGGCCGCATCCGCGCCGACTTCGAGATCGACCTGCCGCGCCCGCGCAATGCCGATACACCGAGGCTGTCACGCTTCCAGGAACTCAAGCAGGAAATCCGCGACATCATCTTCGACCGCCGGGCCTGATCGATGAGCGCGCCCTTCTCCTCGCGCCTGGCCGGGCGCGCCACCATCCCGGCGGTCTACCTGGCGCTGCTCATTGCCTGGGAACTGTCCGTCCGCTTCTTCGCGGTTCCCGCCTGGATCCTGCCGGCCCCGAGCGAAATCGGAAGGACCGCGCTGCAGTGGGCTCCGGAACTTGCGCTCAACAGCCTCGTGACGCTGCGCGAGACGCTGGTCGGCTTCCTGCTCGCCATCGCGCTGTCCCTGCCGCTGGCCGTGCTCATCGCCCTGAACACGACCGCTCGCCGGCTTCTCTATCCGATCCTGCTCGGCCTCCAGTCGGTGCCCAAGGTCGCCGTGGCCCCCCTCATCATCCTGTGGCTCGGTCTCTCGGAGTGGCCGAAGATCGTGATCGTCATCCTGGTCTGCTTCTTCCCGATCCTGGTCAACCTGATCGCCGGGCTGGAAGCCGCCCCGCGCACCATGCTCGATCTCATGCGCTCGCTGGGCGCATCGCAGCACATGATCTTCCGGCGCCTTCGCATTCCCGTGGCGCTGCCGCACTTCTTCACCGGCTGCAAGGTGGCGGTGACGTTTGCCGTCATCGGCTCGGTCATCGGCGAGTTCGTGGCCGCCCAGGAAGGGCTCGGCTATCTCATCCTGATCTCGACGTCGCAGTCGCAGACCCCTCTCGCCTTCGCCGCCATCGCCCTGTTGACCCTGCTCAGCATCGCTCTCTTCCATGGCATCGAATGGATCGAGCGAAGGGTCGTCGACTGGACGCCGTGAACCCGCGCGTGCAATGACGGGCATCAACGGAGGAAAGATGGGCAGCGGCAAGCCGGAAACCGAAGGCAACCCGGAGACCGCAATCGCGAAATCGCAGCGACCGGGCCGGCGACCGACGGCCCAGGCCCGGGCGGCGCGCGACCAGGTCGATGCCATCTTCTCGCAGTGGCGCGCCGAGCGGCCGGACATCGACACCAGTCCGGTGCAGATCTACGGCCTGATCGCGCGGATCCAGATCCAGTGCACTTCCTTCATCGAGGAAGCGCTGGTTCCGTTCGGCCTGAACCGCGGCACGTTCGACGTGCTGACCGCCCTGCGGCGCGCCGGCTCGCCCTACTGCCTCACGCCCAAGCAGCTCGTGCAGTCGCTGCTTCTCAGCGGCGCGGGATTGACCAGCAGGTTGAACAAGCTGGAATCACAGAACCTGATCGCCCGGCTCGCCGAGCCGAGCGATCGCCGGACCCTGCGGGTCCAGCTCACGGCGGCGGGCGAGGCCGTCATCAACGAGGCCATCCCCCGCGTCTTCGACGTGCAGCGCAGCCGCCTCCAGAAGCTTGGCGACGACGGCCAGAAGCGGCTTCTCGCGGAACTCTCCCGCTTCGCCGAAGCCATCGATACCTGGCCCGGCTAGAGCCTTTCCACTTCAAGCAGACCCGCACCACCTCATCTGAGGAGGTCGCGCAGCGACCCTCTCGAAGGATGGGCAACAAGCGTGGTGCTCGTGCCCATGCTTCGAGACGCGCTCCGTCGGAGCGCTCCTCAGCATGAGGTTGGTGTCGGTGATTCAGCCGTGCTTATGGGCCTTGTCGAAGGCCTTCTTCTGGTCGGCCGACGCATCCTTCTGGTGCTTGGCCTTCCACTCGTCGTAGGGCATGCCGTAGACGATCTCGCGGGCCTTCGGATCGGCGACCTCGATGCCCTGCTTGCCGGCCTCCTCGCGATACCAGCGCGACAGGCAGTTCCGGCAGAATCCGGCCAGGTTCATCAGGTCGATGTTCTGAACGTCGGTCCGCTCCTGAAGGTGCGATACCAGACGCCGGAAGGCGGCGGCTTCCAGTTCGGTACGGGTCTTGTCATCCATGGTCGTCTCCTGGGGATGCAGGCCGATGTTGTATTCTGGATATAGGCTCGGGCTGCAGGCTTAACCAGACGCCAAAGCCTTCTTGACGGAAGCCGAGATCGCGGGCGCCACTCTACGCCCCCAGGCGCGCGCGTCGTCCGGCGTGCCCATCAGATCCTGGCGCACCTCCAGCGAACAATGCGGCAGCGCCCGCGGCCGGGCATGGGCGGTCAACGTGTATTCGTAGGCCGCGCGCGCCGAATAGGGCTCGTTGTCGCCCACCACCAGCGTCGGGTCGCGGCGCAGCTCGGCCAGAAGCGGCTCGGGCAGGCGCGGATCGTCGTTCCACAGCACGCCGACATGCCAGGGACGCACGAAGCCCTTCATCACCGGCGTGAAGCTGTGCACCACCAGCAGGCAGACCGTACGCCCGCCTTCGGTCATCGCGTCGAGCAGCCGGTCGACCTCGCGATGATAGGGCCAGAAGCAGGCTTCGGCCCGGGCCTCGACCTGTTCCCGGGTGAGGCCCTGATTGGCCGGTATGACGGTTTCGTCGCTGATCTCCGGCGTCGAGCCCTCGCCGCCCGGCCAGCGATTGCAGTCGATCACCAGCCGCGAGTAGCCGGAAGAGACCAGCGGCGCATCGAGCACTTTCGCCAGTTCGATCGCTGCGTCGAGTCCGCCGATGTCCCAGCCGATGTGCCGCGCCAGTTCGCTCTCTGGAATGCCGAGATCGCCCAGCGCCTGCGGCACTGCCTTGCTGGCGTGATCGCACAGCAGCAACAGCGGCGCCCGGCCCTGTTCGTTGAAGACGGAGAACGGCGGTGGATCGCCCGGCCGGAGCAACGGTTGCATCGCGCCCCTATAGTGCGAAGATCGGGCAAATGAAAGATGCCGACGCCCGCGCCGTGCTGCGCGCCCTCTTCGATGCCGCGCTCGCCGCCGCCCGCCCCGCCACCTGCCTTGCGCCCTACATCGAGAGACTGCAGCCACCCAAGGGCCGGACCATCGTGATCGGCGCCGGCAAGGCGAGTGCCGCCATGGCGCGCGCCGTCGAGGACCAGTGGCCGCATCCGCTCGACGGGCTGGTGGTCACCCGCTACGGCTACGGCGAAACCTGCAGGCGCATCGAGATCGTCGAAGCCGCGCACCCCGTTCCCGACGACAAGGGCCGCGAAGCCGCCGGCCGCATCTACGAGCGCGTGCAAGGACTGAGCGCCGACGACCTTGTGCTCTGCCTGATCTCCGGCGGCGCCTCGGCCCTGCTCGCGCTGCCGGCCCCCGGTCTCAGCTTGAACGACAAGCAGGAGGTCAACCGCGCGCTGCTGAAATCGGGCGCCAACATTGTCGAGATGAACACGGTGCGAAAACACCTCTCGGCGATCAAGGGAGGCCGTCTTGCCATCGCCGCCCAGCCGGCGAGCGTGCTTTCCTGGCTGATCTCCGACGTGCCGAATGACGATCCCGGCGTCATCGGCTCGGGACCGACGGTCGCCGACAAGACGACCTTCGCCGATGCGCTTGCCGTCCTTGCGAAGTACCGCATCGACCCGCCGCCTGCCGTGCTGAGACACCTCCAGGAGGGTGCCGCCGGCCGCATCGAAGAGACGCCGAAACCGGGCGATCCGCGCCTCGCCAACGTCGAGACGATCATGGTGGCGACGCCCCAGCGCTCGCTCGAGGCTGCTGCCGACGTTGCAAAGGCGCACGGCATCGAGGTTGTCATGCTGGGCGACAATCTCGAAGGCGAGGCCCGCGAGTTGGGCGCCGCTCACGCGCGCCAGGCCCTCGAGATCGCCAAGCGCGGCGGCAAGCCGGTGGCGATCCTGTCCGGTGGCGAGACCACCGTCACCGTACGCGGCAAGGGCCGCGGCGGCCGCAATGTCGAGTATCTGCTGGCCGAGGCCATCGCGGCGGACGGCGCGGCGGGCATCTGGGGCCTGTCGGCCGATACCGACGGCGTGGACGGTGCCGAAGACATTGCCGGCGCGGTGTTCACGCCCGACACGCTTGCCCGGGCGCGCGCCAAGGGGCGCGATCCGCAGGCCATGCTCGACGACAATGACGGGCACGGCTTCTTCGGGATGCTGGGTGACGGCCTCGTCACCGGCCCGACGCGGACCAACGTCAACGACTTCAGGGTCACGCTGATCGCGCCATGACAACCTACCCCGGTTCCTGCCACTGCGGCGCGATCGCGATCACGCTCACCTCCGACAAGAAACCCGAGGAGATGCGGGTCGGCCGCTGCGGCTGCAGCTTCTGCCGCCGCCACGGCGCCCGTACCATGGGCGATCGCGGCGGCACCGTCGAATTCCGGGCCGCGCCCGGCGCCCTCTCCCGCTATCACTTCGGCCTGGGCATCACCGACTACCTCCTCTGCGCAAAATGCGGTGCCTATGTTGGTGCCGTGATGCCCGAGGAAAACGGCGCCATCGGCATCGTTAACGTCAATTCGCTCGACATTCGCGACACCTTCGATGCTGCACCGCCGTTGCATCATTACGACGGCGAAGACGAGGTGAAGCGCCGATCCAGACGCCGAAAGTTCTGGATGCCCGCAACCGTGATCGCCTAGGGTCGCGCATGGCCATTCTCGGAGTGATCGCCGACGATTTCACCGGCGCAACCGACATCGCGGGCATGCTCGTCAAAGGCGGCATGCGCACGATCCAGACAATCGGCGTGCCGGCGAAGGGTACGATCCCCGGCGACGTCGATGCCGTCGTCGTCGCACTGAAGACACGCTCGATCCCGGCGGCCGACGCGGTCGCCCAATCGCTCGCCGCGCTGAAGGTCCTACAGGACGCGGGCTGCGTTCGCTTCTTCTTCAAGTACTGCTCGACCTTCGATTCGACCGACGCCGGCAACATCGGCCCGGTGGGCGACGCACTGCTCGATGCGCTGAAGGCGAAGCAGGCGATCTACTGCCCTGCCTTTCCGGTGAACGGCCGCACGATCTTCTTCGGCCACCTGTTCGTGGGCGACGTGCTGCTGTCGGACTCGCACATGAGGCACCATCCGCTGACTCCGATGACGGATGCCAGCTTGGTGCGCGTGCTGGCGCGGCAGACGCCGCACAAGGTCGGCCTCGTGCCTTTGAAGCAGGTCCAGTCGGGCTCTGCCGTCCTGCGTGAAGCGCTCGACAGGCTCGCTGCAGACGGCGTTCGGCATGTCGTGGTCGATGCGGTGGCCGACACCGATCTCGGCATCATCGGAGAAGCGATCGGTGACGACACCCTCGTCACGGGCGGCTCGGGCGTGGCGCTCGGCCTACCCGCCGCCTATCGCCGCCGCGGCCTGATGGCCCATCGCTCCGGCGCAGATGCGCTGCCGAAGACAGAAGGCGCTTCGGCCGTCCTTGCCGGCTCCTGCTCCGCGGCGACACTCGGCCAGATCAAGGCCTTCAAGGGCGCGCATCTCGCTCTCGACACGGATGCGATCTGCCGCGGCGAAGACGTGGCCGGCAAGGCGCTCGCCTGGGCCAAGGACAAACTCGGCAAGGAGCCGATCCTGCTGTCGGCCAGCGACACGCCCGAGGCGGTGAAGGCGCTGCAGGCCAAGTACGGCATCGAGAAATCGAGCCAGGCGATCGAGAAGACGATGGCGGCGTTGGCCCGCGGACTCGTCGAGGCTGGTGTCGGCCGCCTCGTCGTCGCGGGTGGCGAAACCTCGGGCGCCGTCGTGGGCACGCTCGACGTCACGGCGCTCCGCATCGGCCCCGAGATCGATCCCGGCGTGCCATGGACGGCATCCGTGGGCGCCAGACCGCTCCTGCTCGCGCTGAAGTCCGGCAATTTCGGCGCCCCTGATTTCTTCACCAAGGCATTCGACCGGCTATGAGCACCGCAGAAACCAAGATCCGCGAGCAGATCTGCGCGCTGGGCGCCAAGCTCGCCGCGCGGGGCCTTTGCCCCGGCACCTCCGGCAACATCAGCGCGAGGGTGGCCGATGGCTGGCTGATGACGCCGACCAACTCCTCGCTGGGCGAACTCGAGCCCGGCCAACTCTCCAAGATCGATCTCTCGGGCAAGCATGTCGCCGGCGATCCGCCGACCAAGGAAGCGCTGCTGCATCGCTCGGTCTACGACGTGCGGCCCAAGGACGGCGCCATCGTCCATCTTCACTGCACGCATGCCGTGGCGATCTCCTGCCTCGACCCGTCCTGCCATCACAATGCCGAGACGACCCTGCCGCCGATCACGCCCTACTTCGTGATGCGGGTCGGCAAGCTGCCACTGGTGCCCTATTTCAAGCCGGGCGATCCCAAGCTCGCCGACGCCATTCGCGAATACGCCAAGGGCCATCGCGCCGTGCTGCTGGCCAATCACGGTCCGGTCGTCGCCGGAACCTCGCTGTCGGCCGCCTCCGCCTCGATCGAGGAGCTGGAGGAAACGGCCAAGCTCCACCTGCTGCTGCAGGGATTCAAGCTACGCACCCTCTCGGACGCCCAGGTGCGCGACGTCGAAGAAGCCTATCCTTCCTGATCGGACAAGAAGAATGCCCAAGCTCGCCGCCAATCTTTCGTGGATCTACCAGGAAGTGCCGTTCCTGCAGCGTTTCGGCGCCGCGGCGGCGCACGGTTTCAAGGCCGTCGAGATCCTGTTTCCCTATGAAGCGCCGGCCGCCGAGATCGCCGCCGAACTGAAGAAGCACAAGCTCACGCAGGCGCTGTTCAACCTGCCGCCGGGCGATGCCAGCAAGGGCGAGCGTGGACTGGCCGCCCTTCCCGGCCGCGAGGCCGAGTTCGCCGCCGCCATCGACAAGGCGCTGGATTATGCCCGGGTCCTCGAATGCCGGACCCTGCACGTCATGTCCGGCATGATCGCGCCTGGCGCCGACGTGAAGGCGATGCACCGCACCTTCATATCGAACCTGAAGAAGATCTGCGACCGCACGGCCAAGACCGGCATCACCGTCGTGCTGGAGCCGATCAACCATCGCGACATTCCCGGCTATTTCACCAACACGACCGACCAGGTGAAGGCGATCATCGACGAGGTCGGCGCACCGCATCTGCGCCTGCAGCTCGACCTCTATCACCTGCAGGTCACCGAGGGCGATCTCCAGAAGCGCATGGAGCGCCTCTTCCCGATCACCTCGCACGTGCAGATCGCAGGCAATCCCGACCGCAACGAGCCCGACATCGGCGAGGTCAATCACCTCTACCTGCTCGATGTGCTCGATCGGCTCGGCTACGACGGCTATGTCGGCCTCGAATACAAGCCGAAGACGACGACAGCCGCCGGCCTCGGCTGGGCCGCCAAATACGGCATCAAGGCCTGAGCCATGACCGACAAGAACACACCCGTCGTCGCGTTCGTGGGCCTGGGCTCGATGGGCCTCGGCATGGCAAAGAACCTGCTGAAACATGGTCACAAGGTGATCGGCGTCGACCCCAGTGCGACCGCACGCGAGGCCTTCGTGGCCGCCGGCGGCATGACGGCCGCGACACCCGCGGAAGCCGCGAAGACCGCCGATGTGGTCATCGTTGCCGTCGTGAACGCGCAGCAGGTCGAAGCGGTGCTCTATGGCGAGGGCGGTGCGGTCGCCACGCTGCGCAAGGGCGGCCTCGTCATGCAGTGCGCCACCTGCCCCGCCGCCTTCATCCGCAAGCTCGACGAGCGTCTCGCGACGACCGGCCACGAGCTGCTCGACGCGCCGATGTCGGGCGGTCGGGCGCGCGCCGAATCCGGTGAACTCACCTTCATGTCCTCCGGCAATGCAGGAGCCTTCGCCGCGGCCGAGTCCATCCTGTCCGCGACCTCGGCGAAAGTCTTTCGCCTGGGCGACAAGGCCGGCATCGGCTCGCTGGTGAAGACGGTGAACCAGCTCCTCGCCGGCGTGCACATCGCCACCGCCGCCGAGGCAATGGCGCTCGCGGCCAAGGCCGGTGCCGATACGCGCGCGGTCTATGAAGTGATCTCGGCCAGCGCCGGAAATTCCTGGATGTTCGGCAACAGGGTGCCGCACATGCTCGACGACGATTATTCGCCCCTCTCGGCGGTCGAGATCTTCGTGAAGGATCTCGGCCTGGTGCTCGACACGGGCCACGAACTGCGACTGCCGCTGCCTCTTGCCGCTGCCGCACATCAGCTCTTCATTGCAGCGGCAGGCGCCGGCTGGGGCAAGCTGGATGACGCCGCGGTCGTAAAGGTCTACGAACAGGCAGGTGACTTCAAAGTGTCGTCGCCCTCGAAGTAGACTGTCCTCATGCGCCGCAATCGATTCACCAAGATCGTCGCCACGCTCGGCCCCGCCTCGTCGACCACGGAGCGCCTGCGGACCCTGTTCGAAGCGGGCGCCGACGTTTTCCGGCTGAACTTCAGCCACGGACAGCACGAGGACCATCGCCAGCGGGTCGAGCAGCTGCGCGCGCTCGAGAAGGAATTCAAGCACCCGATCGCCATCCTGCTGGATCTTCAGGGCCCCAAGCTGCGCCTCGGCACCTTCGCCAAGGGGCCGATGGTCCTGAAGAAGGGCCAGACGGTACGCTTCGACATGAATGCCGAGCCCGGCACCGCCAAGCGTATCCCCCTGCTCCATCCGGAAATCTTCAAGGCTGCGAAGCCCGATGGGCTGTTGCTGATCGACGACGGCAAGGTCCGGCTGCGCATCGTGAGGCACGATGCCGAGACCATCGACGCCGAGGCCGAGGTCGCCGGCACCCTCAGCGACCGCAAGGGCGTCAACCTGCCCAACCTGGTCCTGCCGATGTCGCCCATGACACAGAAGGATCACAAGGACCTCGCGTTCGGCCTGTCTCTGGGTGTCGACTGGATCGCCCTCTCCTTCGTGCAGCATGCCAACGACATCGCCGAACTGAAGAAGATGGTGGGCGGGCGCGCCGCCGTCATGGCCAAGCTCGAGAAGCCGCAGGCGATCGAACATCTCGACGAGATCATCGAGCAGAGCGACGGCATCATGGTCGCGCGCGGCGACCTCGGCGTGGAGATGCCGCCCGAGGCCGTCCCGCCGCTGCAGAAGCGCATCCTCGCCGCCGCCCGGGTCGCGGGCCGCCCGACCATCGTGGCGACGCAGATGCTGGAATCGATGATCAACGCGCCGACACCGACGCGGGCCGAAGTGTCCGACGTGGCCACGGCCGTCTATGACGGCACCGACGCCGTCATGCTGTCCGCCGAATCAGCTTCGGGCAACTATCCGCTCGAAGCGGTCACGATGATGGATCGCATACTGAAGAGCGTCGAAGCCGACCCGCTCTATCGCCGCCTGATGGACGCGAGCCGGCACGAACCCGAGGCGACGACGGCCGATGCGATCAGTGCCGCCGCACGCCAATGCGCCCACACATTGTCGGCCGCCGCCATCGTCACCTATACCAACACCGGCTCGACGACCTTGCGCGCGGCGCGCGAACGTCCCGATGTCCGCATCCTCTGCCTCACGCCGAACATCGACACGGCGCGCCGCATGACCCTGACCTGGGGCGTGCATCCCGTGCGGACCGAAGACGCCCACAATTTCGGCGACATGGTGCAGCGCGCCGTACGAGTCGCCCGCCAGGAAATGATCGCCAAGGAAGGCGAGCGGCTCGTGGTGACGGCAGGCGTTCCGTTCGGCACGCCCGGCGCGACCAATATCCTGCGCATCGCCTACGTCTAGAGCTTACTGTTCTTTCTCCGGCGCTCCCGGACACCGCAAGCGATGTCCTGACGCTAACGGGCCGAGCAAAGCTCGGACCACACGCCGCGCGCATGATTTTCCGCAAGGGATGATCGCCGCCGCCTCTCCGTAGTGTTCTCGTACGAACACAACGAGAGGTTCCATGTCTCGCCGCACTTTCGCCACTGTCGATGCCTTGCTCGTCGTGATCTGCGTCGTAATCTTCGCGGGCGGCGTCTTCGCGCAGAGCAGCACGCCCTTTACATCCACGAAGCCTCCTTCGGCCATCGCTGCGGGAGACAGGCCGTGAAACGCCGGCGCCTGTCGCTCGGCTGGGTCGATTTCCTCGTGATCGCCGCCTCGGTTCTGACCTTCGCGGCCGTAGCCGGCGCGGCGATCGGATACAGCTGACACCAACTTCCTTGGTGTCGCCTCAGTGCGGTCGCCGCCCGGACCGAAATCGGAATCATAAAGCAACTATTCCAGCCCAGCCGATAACACTATTCCAAGAGGCCATCATGAATAACGGCCAAAAGAAGAAGCGGGCCATCGCTGTCCCCTACGAACTCCAGAAGTCGCGCTTTTCCTGGCTCGACCTGCTCGTGATCGCCGCCGCCCTGATCACGCTTGCGGTCGTCGTCGACGCCTCGATGGGCCGTGCCAAGGCATCGGTGCCCGTGTCGCAGGCGAACCTCATTACGCCTGAAGTCAGCCAGTTCCCTGACGATCCAGGGTTGCTCAGGGCCCGGATCCGGCTGGCATCAGGACTCTAAAGTCTTTCGACCCCTCCTATCTGCGAACGTCGCTTATCGCTTCGCCTCTCGACATGGCAACCTCATAGGCCTCCTCGAACCACTCGATACGCTTCTCTTGCGCGCCGAGTATCGGAGAACCCTCAAACTGATGGGCGATCGTCTGCATCTGCTCGCAGGCTCGGCGATCTTCATCGACGATCTTCTTTGTGAAGTGACGCACGAGATGCGCGCGGATCACATCCGTGAATGGACGCATCCAGCGATCGAGTGCGCGCTCCTTCGCTGGAAATCCTGTCTGGAAAAGCCACCCCATATGGTGTGTTTGCCTTGGAGAGGTCGGCGCAAACAGCTGGACGTGACAATACCAATAAGGTCGTGCGTTGAAGATAGAAACCGCAAGATTGGGAAAGATATTGAAGATACGGTAACCGCTTGGAAGATAGCGATTCTCCCGACATGCCACCGACATCGCGGCGAGCGTGTCGTTGTGCCCCGTAAAGTGCGCACTATGCAGACCAAAGCGGAAATACGAAATTTCGCTGTTCTTCGCGTAGCGCTTTCTGTGGTGGATCGCGACACCGTGGTAATCATCCAGCGTGATTTGCATCGGCAGTTTCCAGTTGGCGGCAATTTTACCGTTCAACCGCTGTGGACGCCCCGGCATCGTGCACATCGCGTCGAGGATGGGGAAGCCTTCACCGAGATAGTCCTCGAGGCTTTCCGAGGTATTCCCTCCTGGAAACCGACCGAAGATGAGAGATCCGCAGGTGGCTATGTCCAAAGCGACCAGTTTGGCGCCGACCTCGCGTGGATGGGTGCCGAATACTTCCAGACAATTGGGGATCCCGACCGCATGGCCTTCTCGATTGTAGTGCCAATGGTGAAAGCCACAGACAATCGGGCCGTTACCCTTGTCGGACGTTCGCAAAGGGAAAAAACGGTGTGCGCAACGATTCTCAAATCCTTTGATCGCGTCACCGAACCTCTGCACGAAAATCGACCGACCGCCCAGTGTCCCGCGAAACCAGTCTCCATCCTTCTTCAGGTCCGGAGTAATCCCGAGAAGCGTCCAGCAATGTCCCAGCCTGGCCTGTTCTTCCCGAAACTCCCTGTCACCGGTAAGGGCGCTCGCCCAATTGGGCGAGACATTCCCTCCTCGACCGGGCCTCGGCGAGTCGGCGGTGCCATAACGGTTGCTGTTGGTTAGCCAGTATTCGGTATTCGCCACCCGGGCAGCAATCGGACCGCCGTCGCCCACCTCTGCGGGAAGGGAAAAAGAAAAGGCGCACTTGCCGTCGCCGATTCCAGCAACAGCCAAATCCGAACGAAAGCTATCCGCGCGCACAACGCCGACAAGAATGCCACCAGCATAGATTTCAATGGAGAGCCGCTCGCGGGGACGACCACCGTCGTACGCCCAACCATATACGAGCCCACCACTCACCGCGTCGATGTACCCGCGATATCGAGATCGTCGCAAAGAGCCGAACATTCGTACCAAAGCGGTCTGCCCCCAGTCGCGGTATCCGGTTGGCCTCGGGACTCTAATCCCTCGGGCGCTTGTCGATGACACGGCGCGCCTTGCCCATCGAGCGTTCGACCGTACCCGGCGGCATGATCTCGACTTCGGCCGAGAGGCCGCACATGCCCTTGAGCCGCCGAGTCAGTTCGGCGGCCGAGTGAACCCGGTCCGCCTGTTCCTGGACGAGTCGCGCCTCGACCCGCACCACCAGATCGTCGAGCGCACCTGTGCGGGTCAGCTCGATGACGTAGTGACCGCTCAGCGCCGGGTCGCGCAGGATCTGTTCCTCGACCTGGCTCGGGAAGAGGTTCACGCCGCGCACGATCAGCATGTCGTCGCTGCGCCCCGTGATCTTGGCCATGCGGCGCATGGCGGTGACCGAGCCCGGCATCAGCCGCGTGAGGTCGCGCGTCCGGTAGCGCACCACCGGCATCGCCTCCTTTGTCAGGCTCGTGAAGACCAGCTCGCCGGGCTCGCCCTCGGCCACCGGGCGGCCGGTCGCGGGGTCGACGATCTCGGGATAGAAATGATCCTCCCAGATCGTGGGCCCGTCCTTGGTCTCGACGAACTCGCAAGCGACCCCCGGCCCCATCACCTCGCTCAGGCCGTAGATGTCGACGGCATCGATGCCGAGCCGGCGCTCGATCTCCGCGCGCATGCCTTCCGTCCACGGCTCGGCGCCGAAGATGCCGATGCGCATCGCCGTGTCGCGCGGATCGACGCCCTGGCGCTCGAACTCGTCGGCGATCGCCAGCATGTAGGACGGTGTCATCAGCACGATGCGGGCGCCGAACTCGCGGATGAGCTGGACCTGCCGCTCGCCGAAGCCGCCCGACATCGGCACGACCGTGCAGCCGAGCCGCTCCGCGCCGTAATGCGCGCCCAGCCCGCCGGTGAACAGGCCGTAGCCGTAGGCATTGTGGATGATGTCGCCCGGCCGCGCGCCACCCGCGAACAGCGAGCGCGCCATCAGATCGCCCCAGGTCGCGATGTCCTTCGCCGAGTAGCCGACGACGGTCGGCCGGCCCGTCGTGCCGCTGGAGGCGTGCAGCCGCACGCAGCGTTCGCGCGGGACCGCCAGCATGCCGTAGGGATAGGCGTCGCGCAGGTCGCCCTTCTCCGTGAAGGGGAAGCGTGCCAGATCGTCGAGGCCGGCAAGCTGGTCGGGATGGACGCCAGCCGCCTCACACTTGGCGCGGTACGGCGCCTGGTTCTCGTAGGCGTGACGCAAGGTGGTGCGCAGCCGGTCGAGTTGCAGCGCCCGCAGCGCGTCGAGCGACATCCCGAGCTCAGGGAACAGATTTTCGGTCATTTGCTGTCGAACCCGAATCGCCGATAGGTGTAGCCGAGGCCGATCAGGGCGGCGCCCAGGCCGAGGAACGAGAAGACCCGCAGCAGCCCCTGCAGCCCCGCCATGTCGATCAGGAAGACCTTGGCGACCACGATGCAGACCAGCACCATGCCGGCATGCCGCAGCGCCCCCGCCTGCCGCAGGAAGCCCAGCGCCAGCAGGGCGACGCCGAACAGCAGCCACACGATCGAGTAGGCATAGAGTTCCAGCCCGTGCGCGTCGAAGCCGCGCCGCTCGAAGCCGGGATCGAAGAAGTGGCGCACCTCGAACGAGACATAGACGAAGGCCAGGATCGACGCTGCTGCCTCGACGAGCAGATCGACCCGCCTTTCAGGCTCGACGTCGATCCAGCGGCGCGCCAGCGCCGCCATCGCCGCCGGTACCGCATAGGCCAGCAGCAATCCGTTGACGATCGGCAGCCGGCCGACATCCGCCGGCTCGAACACCGGATTGGCGACCAGCACCTGCACGACCAGCACCACCGCGACAGCCACCCCGCCGCTCAGGCGCCACGCCCACAGGGCCACGAGGTCACCGTCGAATCGCGTCTTCCACAGCGCCGCCAGGGCGAACGCCCCCCAGACCAGCACGTAGCAGGCCCGTTCCATGAAGCTCGCGTCGGGCGTCATCATGGTGGTCGGCTGGAAGAGGCTGCGGACCTCCAGCGTCAGCAGGACGAAGGTGAGCAAGGCCGCGGCGGCCTCGACCGAACGCACCAACCGCACGTCGCCTGTCGGCCGCAGGAAGCGCAGCGCCACGACCAGCGCGGCGATCGATATTCCATAGCCCCAGAGCATCCAGTTCAGGACCGGAGTGAGGCCGATCGGATACTTGAGGATCTCGGGATTGACGACGAAGCGCACGACCACGATGGCGAGCAGCGGCCAGCAGAGCCGGCGCAGGGTCACGAGCCCGAGTTGGGCGGAGATCGCGGCAACGGCGGCCAACTCGACCGCGTAGGCGACGGTGATCCATTCGCGACTGAGCTCGAGTGGGATCGCGGCGCCGATGAAGAAGGTCACGCCCGCGGCCAGAAAGCCCAGTGCCTCGGTGGTGCCGGGCATCGTTCCGCGCCAGCGGGTGAGACGCTCCGCCCCCACGAGGAAAGGCGCGGCCAGGCCGACGCTGACCAGGCCCCACGGAAGACCACCGATCGCCGTGCCGCGCAGCACGTACCAGGCGAACAGGAAGTGCGACAGCGCCGCTGACACCGACAGGGCGGCCCAGAATCCCGGCCGCGGCGCGTTCCACAGGAATGCGAAGGCAGCGGCTGCATAGAGGCCGCCGAAGCCCGTCACGAGCCAGCCGAAGCGGCCGTCGTTCCAGTCGGCCGGGATGCCTCCCGATGTCCACCACCAAAGGGCCAGCGCCGCCAACGACAGGGCGGGTGGCAGGCCTGCTGCAAACTGGAAGCGCGGCGTCCATCGCGCGAAGGCAAAGATGCCGATGCCGTGCACGGCCAGGGCCAGCCAGCCGGCCGTCTGCGCGCCGCCATCCTGCGCGATGGCCAGCACGAGCAGGCCGCCGGTGACCGCGAGCGAGGCCCAGACCAGGGCCAGCACGTCCTTCGCCGGGTTCTCGCTCTCCTGCAGGCGCCGCCAGGTGGCCCAGACGAAGAGACCGGCGACCGCCACATGGAAGAGTCCAACCCAGTGCAATTCCGGCAGATCCGGATCGCTCAGCATCCACAGCACGGTCCAGAGCGCCGAGCCCGCCAGCACGCCCCAACCCAGAACCCACCAGCCGCGCATCCTGATGACGGTCAGCGTGCCGGCGGCAATGGCCAGCAGATAGCCGAACAGGACCGGCGTGTTGGGCTGCTCGCTGCCGATGATCAAGGGGCTCAGGAAACCACCGACAAAGGCGAGTGCTGCCACGAGGATGCCATGGCGCAGAGACAGCGTGATCGCGAACGCCGTCAGGGCGGCCGCACCGCCGCTCGCCGCGACCTTGGAAATCATGCCGTGAAGGGCGACAGCCGACAGGAGCGAGCCGTAGAGCGCTGCGACACCGGCCGCTGCCAGGGCCTGCGAGACGCGATCGTCGCGCGATCGCATCCGCTCCGCGCCGGCAATCAACGCGAAGCCGAACAGCGCCGCCAGGATGACGCGCACCTCGGGAGAGAGATAGCCCTCCTCGATCGAGTAGCGGACGAGGAAGACGGCTGCCAGAGCGAGGGTGACCGCGCCGACCCACAGGAACGCGCGTGCGCCGAGCCGCTGTTCCCATCCGCCCTTCACCGGCTCGATGGCTGGGAGTGGCGGCGGTGGCGCGGGAGCCGACGAGGATGCCGGCAGATCCGCACCGATGACGATCGCTTCGGGTATGGCCTGGGGATCCGGCTCCGGAACGAAGGGCGGTGCCGGCGGCGGTGGGACGGCGGCCTCGACCGGCGGCGCCGCGAGTGGCGCCCCTTCAATGGGCGGCGGAAGCGACGGGACGCCTGTCGCGGCGATCTGGCGGCGGAGCGCCGAAAGGTCCGAGGCGAGGCGTGCGTTTTGCGCCCGTAGGCCCGACGTGCGAACCAGCGCCATGATGGCGATCAGCGGTGTGCCGAGCGCCCAGGCGATCCCGACCAGGATGAGGAAGATTTCTTCCACGAAGGCTCCGGGATCGCCCTTGCGGTTCCCTATTCCGCCGCGACGCGAACGGCTTCGCGGGAGAAGGCCGCGCGATTGTCGCGGGCGACGATGCCGCGCTTGACCACCATGCGGTGGTTCTCCTTGCGCGCCGCGCGCTTGATGTCGGCCAGCGCGTCGCCGTCACAGACCACGAAGTCGGCCACGTTGCCTTCCTGGATGCGGCCGTGATCGGCCAGTCGCATCAGGTCGGCCGCGCTCGCGGTCGCGAAGAACAGCGAGTCGCGGCTCGAAATGCCGATGTCGCACATGAATTCGAGCTCGCGCGCATTCTCGCCATGACGGTTGTGCGGCGTCCCCGCATCGGTGCCCATCGCGATCCGGCCGCCCGCCGAATAGTACATCTTGGTCGCCGCGATATGGCGGTCGAAGACGCGGCGGCTCTTGTCGATAACATAGTCGGGGATCGAGCGGTCGCCCTCGTCGTACCCTTTGAGGATGTTCTTCACGGCCGCCAAGGTCGGCACCAGCCAGACGCCGCGCTCCTTCATCTCGCGGCAGCATTCCTCGTCCATGAAGATGCCGTGCTCGATGGAATCAATGCCGCCGCGCACCGCGTTCAGGATGCCAAGCGCGCCCTGGGCATGGCTGGCGCAGCATTTGTGGAAACGATGCGCCTCCGAAATGCCGACCTTCATTTCCTCGGCGCTGTAATGGGCATCCTCGGGATTGACGCCCTGAGTCATCACGCCGCCCGTGGCCATGATCTTCACCAGGTCGGAGCCGGCATGGACCTGCTCGCGCACCGCCTTCACCACCTCGTCGACGCCGTCGGCCACGCGGCCGGTGCGGTTGCCGTGGCCGCCGGTCATGCAGATCATACGGCCGGCGCAGCGCATGGTCGGCCCCAGGAACCGGCCGGCATTGTAGGCGTCGCGGATGGCGAACTCGATATAGTCCTTGCCGCCGCAGTCGCGCACCGCGGTGACGCCGCCTTCCAGCGTCTGGCGCATGAACTCCATGCCGCGGACCGTGAGCTGGGCCGCGCTCAGGCGATCCTGCACGGCGCCGGGATTGCCCTCGGCGCCCGAGAGCGAGTGGACGTGGCAGTCGATGATGCCGGGAATCAGCGTCGCCCCCGACGTGTCGACGACCTCGCCGGCAAAGCCCTTGAACTCGCCGGCAGGCGCGACGCGCTTGATGCGGCCGCCCTCTTCCAGCACCGCCTGCCCGTCCTGCACCTTCTCGCCGTCGAAAAGACGACCGCCGACATACAACATGGCCATTCGCCAACTCCCGAATCTGAACGCGCGGCGACTTTGACCTACGTCGAGGGCCGGCCGCAACCCAGCGGATCGCCATCGCCGCCATCGGCGCCGCCCGAGGCCTTCAACCGCTCGATCTCGCCCTCGATGCCCGGGATGTGCGGGTTCCACCTGCGCGCCAGTTCGAAGGCGGCGACGGCACGCCCGTTCTCGCCCATTTCCGCGCGGATCATGCCGAGACCGGAATAGGCGCCGAAATGGCGCGGCTCGCGCTTCACCGTCTCGCAGATGTCGGCCAGCGAGGCCGGGAAGTTGCCCATCAGCCAATGCGCCGTCGCGCGCTTGTTCCAGGCCTCCGACAGATCCGGCGCGAGGTCGATCAGGCGCGTGAAGGTCTCGATCGAGGCCTTCAACTCCTGCTGCTGCATCTCGGCGATGCCGCGCATCATCAGCGCGCGCTGGCTCATGTCGGGCACCATCACCCACTGTTCCCAGATCGCCGCCTCCAGCGACTTGATGGCGGACGGATCGGTGGCGCTCTGCAGCTTGATGAACAGGGTATCGAGCACGGTGCCGCTCCCGGCGTTCTGCGCCAATGCGTTCGCTGCAAGCATCAGGCCGAGAAGGGCGGCAAGGCAAGCGCGAACAGCGTTCATGCCTTCCCCCGAGTCACGATCAGTCGAGCGCGGCCGGCTTCGGGCCGCCCGTCGCCCAGTCGAGCAGTTCGACCGTATGGGCGATGGGTATCCCGGTGCCCGAGGCGATGTTGCCGATGCAGCCGAAGTTGCCGGCCGCGATCACGTCGGGCTTCACACTCTCGATGTTCGCCACCTTGCGGTCGCGCAGACGGCGCGACAGGTCGGGCTGCAGCACCTGATAGGTGCCGGCCCAGCCGCAGCAGAGATGGCCCTCGGGCACGTCCTTCACGACGAAGCCGGCATCGCGCAGCAGCCGCTTGGGTTGTTCGATCACCTTCTGGCCATGCTGCATCGAGCAGGCCGAATGGTAGGCCACGGTCAGGCCCTTGGGCTCGACGTTCACGAGGCCGATATCGAGCATGACCTCGCTGACATCCCTGGCGAGCTTCGCGACCTGCAGCGCCTTCTCGTGCCATTCCGGCTCGTCGGCCAGCATGTTGCCGTAGTCCTTGACCGTCGTGCCGCAGCCCGAGGCGTTGATCACGATGGCGTCGAGTCCCGCGCCGTCGATCTCGCGCAGCCAGGCGGTGATGTTGGCCTTGGCCAGCGCGATCGCCTGCTCGTTGCGCCCGACATGGAGCACGGAAGAACCGCAGCAGCCCGAGCCCGCGACGTTCACGACCTCGATGTCGTGACGCGTCAGCAGCCGCACCGTGGCCTCGTTGACCTCCGGCGCCAGAACCTGCTGGCCGCAGCCCGGCATCAGCGCCACTCGCCGGCGGCGCAGGCCCTTCGCGGGGAAGGTCTGCGGCCGGTCGACCGGCGACGGGCCTTGCAGGCGCAGCGGCACGGCGTCGAGCATGGCGCGCAGCCGGCGCAGGAAGGTGGCACCGCCGGGATCGGTACTGGTCGCCGGCAGGAGCGGTGCCAGCGGCTTGGCGAGACGCCCCAGCACCATGGCCCAGCGGAACGCCGTGGGCCGCGGCATCAGCCAGGCCAGCAGGCCGCGCATGAAGCGGTCGGCCGGCGCCCTCGTATAGGTCTCCTCGATGTGGTGCCGGCCGTGATCGACCAGGTGCATGTAGTTCACGCCCGACGGGCAGGTCGTCATGCAGGACAGGCACGACAGGCAGCGATCGACGTGCCTGACCTCCTGCATCGTCGGCGCGCGGTCGCCCTCCAGCATCGCCTTGATGAGATAGATGCGGCCGCGCGGACTGTCGCGTTCGTCGCCCAGCAGCACGAAGGTTGGACAGGTGGCGGTGCAGAAGCCGCAATGCACGCACTTGCGCAGGATGTGCTCGCTGCGCGCGTTCTCGGGATCGGCAAGCTGGGCCAGGGTGAAGTTGGTTTGCACGTCAGCCCATCCGGCCTGGATTGAAGAGACCCTTGGGGTCGAAGCTTTCCTTGACCCGCGCCGCCAGCGCCACGAGCGCGGCGGACTGGGGGTGGAACACGGGGACGGCCGCGCGCACAGCCTCGGGCGCGCGGATCAGCGTCGCATGACCGCCGGTCGCGCCAAGCGCCCCGCGAACGATCGTATGGTCGGCGTCGTCTGACGGCGGCAGCGCCAGCCAGATCAGCCCGCCCGACCAGTCGTAGAAGGCCTGTGCCGCAGGACGCCGCGTCTTGATGCGCGCCAGGATTGCCGGCCCTTCGGTCGGCGGACAGGAAATCTTCCAGACCACGGCATCGGGTGCAGCCTTCAAGGGGGCCACGTCGCGCACCTCACACCAGAAGGTCCGGCTTTCCAGTGTGCCCAGTTCCTCCATCTTCACGCCGGCGTCGGCCATCAGGTCGCGCAGGCCCTTGAGCCTTGCCTCGACCGAGGGCGCCACGCCTTCGAGGCGCAGCGCCGTGCGGCCCGGCAGGTGCGCCGCGCCCGAGACCTCGTGCGGGCTGCCCATGGCCGCGCACATGGCGCGCACGCCTGCGGCATCGTCGAGGCCCAGCAGCACCAGTGTGGCCGTCTGGTCCGGCGCCGGCAGCACCTTGACCGAGACTTCGTCGAGAACGGCGAGCGTGCCCCACGAACCGGCGAGGACTTTGGAGAGGTCGTAGCCTGTGACGTTCTTCATCACACGGCCGCCAGACTTGAAGGCCTCGCCGCGTCCGTTGACGCCACTGAAGCCCAGCAGATGGTCCCGCGCCGCGCCGGCCGAGAGGCGGCGCGGGCCCGCGAGATTGCCCATCACGGCTCCCACCAGCGTGCCCTGCCCCGGCGCCTGGCCGAGCAATGGACCGAGATCGGGCGGCTCGAAGGCCAGCATCTGGTTGCGCTGGGCCAGCAACGCCTCGACCTCGCGCATCGGCGTACCGGCGCGCAAGGTGATCACCAGCTCTTCCGGCGCATAGTCGACGATGCCGGAGATGCCCGACAGATCGAGCACCTGGGCACACTGCAGCGGCTTGCCGAGCACGAGCTTGCTGCCCTCGCCCCGCACGTCGAGCGTGACGCCCTCACCCAGCGCCCATTCCACCGCCTGCCGCAGCTCCTCAGACGAGCGTGGCTTGATCGTCTGAGTCATAGGCCCTCTCCGCCCGCGCGCAGCGTGGGGGGAGAGGGAGGGACCCATTGCGAAGCAATGGGCGGGTGAGGTGGGCGTCGCCACGCGGGCCGGCCATCGTGTTGACGCACCGCATGACCCACCTCACCTGGCCTCTCCCCCCACGCTGCGCGCGGGCGGAGAGGAACCTGAAACGAAGAGGCTGCCATCACTCTTAGAACCGCGGAATATCGGGGAACGGGAGGTTGTTCTGGGTCACGACCAGCCGGCCGAGTTCGGCGCAGCGGCGCAGCTTGGGGAACACCTTGCCGGGATTGAGCAGGTGGTCGGGATCGAAGGCGCATTTCACACGCATCTGCTGGTCGAGATCGATCTCGGTGAACTGCACGCCCATCAGGTCGCGCTTCTCGATGCCGACGCCATGCTCGCCGGTCAGCACGCCACCGACGCGCACGCAGAGCCGCAGGATGTCGGCGCCCAGCTCCTCGCAACGCTTCAGCTCGGCGGGATCGTTGGCGTCGAACAGGATCAGCGGGTGGAGGTTGCCGTCGCCGGCATGGAAGACGTTCACGACGCGCAAGCCATACTGCTTCGACAGAACGCGCATCTCGGCCAGCACCTCGACCAGCTTGCCCCGCGGCACCGAGCCGTCGAGGCACATGTAATCGGGCGAGATCTGGCCGACCGCCGGGAACGCCGCCTTGCGACCGGCCCAGAACAGCACCCGCTCCTGCTCGTCGTGGCTGACCCGGATGGTCGTGGCGCCGCGGCCCCTGGCGATCTCGGCAACACGCTCGACCAGGTAGTCGACCTCGACCGGCGGCCCGTCGAGCTCGACGATCAGCAGCCCCTCGGCGTCGAGCGGATAGCCCGCGCCGACATAGGCCTCGGCGCACTTGGTCGCCTCTTTGTCCATCATCTCCATGCCGCCGGGGATGATGCCCGAGGCGATGACAGCAGCCACGCAGTCGGCGGCCCCCGCCTCGGTCGGGAAACCGAGAAGCACGGCGCGCGCGGTCGAGGGCTTGCGCAGCAACCGCACCGTCACCTCGGTGACGACGCCCAAAAGCCCTTCGGAGCCGGTCATCAGGCCGAGCAGGTCGTAGCCGCCGGCATCGAGATGCTTGCCGCCCAGCCGGACCACCTCGCCGTTCATCAGCACCATCTCGATGCCGAGCAGGTTGTTGGTGGTCAGACCGTATTTCAGGCAGTGCACGCCGCCGGAATTCTCCGCGACGTTACCGCCGATCGAGCAGGCGATCTGCGAGCTGGGATCGGGCGCGTAGTAGAAGCCTTCATGCTCGACCGCCTTGGTGACGCCGAGGTTGGTGACGCCGGGCTGCACGCGGGCGCAGCGGTTGGCATAGTCGATCTCGAGCACGCGGTTGAACTTGCCCATGGCCAGCAGGATCGCATCGCCCACCGGCATCGAGCCTCCGGACAACGAGGTGCCCGCACCACGCGGCACGACCTTGACCTTGTTGTCCTGGCAGTAGCGCAGGATGGCGGCCACCTGGTCCACCGTCTCGGGCAGCACCACGACCAGCGGCATCTGCCGGTAGGCCGACAGCGCGTCGCATTCGTAGGGGCGCATGCCGTCGAGATCGTCGATGACGCCCTCGCCCTGAACGATGGCGCGCAGTGCGGCGACGATCTCCGACCGGCGGGCGAGAATGGCGGGATCGAGCGGCGGCATCTCCATGCTTCGCTCATACGCCAAATGAAAAAGCGGCGGAAGCCGAAGCTCCCGCCGCTTTTTCAGCAAGACGCTGACGCCGTCTCAGCCCTGGCGGGCCTTGAAGCGCGGGTTGGTCTTGTTGATCACGTAAACGCGGCCCTTGCGGCGCACGATGCGGCAGTCCTTGTGACGGAGCTTCACCGACTTGAGAGAATGACGGATCTTCATGGCCCTAACTCAACAAAAAGCCCCGGCCGGGCCGGGGTGAATTCCGAAAGCGGGCGGAAAATACGGACCCCAGCCGCTCCCGTCAACCTATTGATTTTCCACCCGAGTTTCGTGCGCCGTTTTCGCCCGCAAGACAGGATTCGTCAATGATCGCAGGGGCTTGAGTGCTGAACGCTCCTCAGGATCTGGCCGGAAATGAATGCCGCTAAGGCAAGAGGCTATGAACAGCCCCGAAAACCTCACCCTGAGCCGCCAGCGCGGATGGCGCTGGCGGCTCAGGATGAGGTAAGTGCTTGAATTGATTAAATTCATTTCCGGTCGGCCTTTACAGCTACAGGTCCGTCTCTCTGGTGCGTGCCCCCCGTGCGCGCGGAGGTGGGTGATCGCAAATTGCGTGCAAGCCGCAATTTTGTTCACTTATTGTGCATATTTATTGGGTATGCAAAGCTGTTTCCGGGAGAGCTGGCGTTGCCGGCTGGGGGAGAGAGTTTTCATGCAGAACGGAGTCCGTGCGCGGCGCGTACGCGAACGGGGCGTGAAAAGCGTGGCCTGGTCCGCGGCCCTCATCCTGTTGTTCTCGCACCCCGCCCTGTCGCAGGGCCCGATGGGTCCCGGCGGCGGCGCGATGGCGCCGCAACCGCGCATTGCGCCGCCACCTCCGCCGCCACCCCCACCTCCGCCGGTCATGGCGCCGGTTGCGCCCGGCCTCCAGCCGGGGCCGCCGGCAGGTGTTGCGCCGCGCACCTCGTCGCCTTCCGATAGCGGTGTTGGAATCAAGAATACGGAGAACGATTCGCCCCGGCCGACCGATCGCCTGTCCGCTCCCGTGCCAAAGGCGGTACCGCCTCCTGCGCCGATCGTTCCTGCGGTCGATCGCACGGCGGCGCTCGGCGCGACGATGCGCGGCTTGCGCCCGGCCCGCGACGTCGTGCTGGTTTCGAGCGGCGGCAACGGTACGCCTGTGCAGGTCCGGGCCAACGACAAAGGACAGTTCTCGCTGGGTCCGCTCGCGCCGGGCGTACGCAACCTCTCCATTCCCTATGCCGACCTGCAGCGCGCGTTGCCCGACGGTACGAAGCAACTACCCAGCGTCACGGTGAGCCTGGTGATTCCCGCCGCGCCGGGCGCCGGCCCGCGCGGCAACCTGCTGGTCCACACCTATTCGCGGCTCGATCCGAAGAAGGACATCCGCGCGCGCATCTCCGTCCCACGCGACGGCGGCGGCGCGACGGTCGACTGGGGCGACGGCACACCTCCGGTCAACGCGGTGCGCGACGGCTGGCCGGTCAATGTCGGCGGCGGACGCGGGCCGGTCGAGACGGTCGGAACGGTCTCGTTCGTGCGCAAGT
Organism: Reyranella sp.; assembly: GCF_030651995.1. Taxonomy (GTDB): domain Bacteria; phylum Pseudomonadota; class Alphaproteobacteria; order Reyranellales; family Reyranellaceae; genus Reyranella. The sequence continues at coordinate 3,490 of NZ_JAUSBN010000025.1, read as the reverse complement.
TCGAGAAGATGGGGTTCATCCAGATGGATCCCTGCACACCGTGGTGGCAGTGCGCGCCGCCGCCCGATCCCGATCCGCCGCCACTGGACGATCCCTGGACCGAGATCCTGCCGGAGATCGACATCCTGCCGCCGCCCGAAGATCCCTTCATCGAGATCGTCGACCTCGACGATCCGCCGCGGGATGACCCACCTCGTGATGATCCGCCCCGCGAGGATCCGCCCCGGGACGATCCGCCGAAGATCGGCGACAAGAGCACCTTCGACATCGGTCCCCTATGGCCGGGCATCCGCGAGGTCAGGTTGCGGCTGCCGATCTTCGAGCCTCCGCGACCGCCGGTGAAGGTGGCGCTGCTGCTGCCGGTCGAGCCGCGGACCCCGCAGGCCATCAGTGCCGGCGGACGTCCGCCGCGGGCCGGCGAGAACGACCGCCTGCATCTCGTCGAGCACATCTACGCGCCCGACACGACGGGCCAGACGCTGCATGTCCGGATCACCATGGCCGGCGACGGCCGCGGCGCCACCGTGGACTGGGGCGACGGCACGCCGGTCACCGACGTCAAGCGCGACGGCAAACCGATCGCCGCCGCCAGCGTCGACCGCGAAGCCGTCGGCCGCATCCTCTTTCTCGGCTCCAGGAAGAAGCAACCATAGGATATCGAATGAAGAAGAAACTGATCACTCTGTCGGCGCTCGCCTCGGGCGCGCTGCTCGCCTCTCCCGCACAGGCGCAGCTGGCGCCCGTGAGGACTGCACCGGCCTCGCCCTCGGCCTCCTCACAATCGACTGCCGTCAGCAGCGGCATCCAGAGCCAGAGCAACACCACGGCCTATGTCACGCTGCCGGGCATCAGCGCGGTGATCCAGCAGACGTTGCTGGGGCCGAAACTGGTCGGCCCCCGCTCGACCACGGACCTCGGTCCGATGCACAGCGGCATGGCCGCCGGCGACGATCCGATGGGCTGGCAGGTGTGGGCGCAGACCGGCGGCGGCCAGGCCACCAACAGCCTGGCGACCGGCGGCTACTCGATCGGCACCTATGGCGGGCAGCTCGGCGTGCAGAAGCAGATCACGCCTGAATTCCTGCTGGGCGTCAGCGGTTCGTGGCAGGGCTCGAGCGGCACGATGAGCGGCGGCTTCGCGTCGACCAACTCGACGTTCGGCGTCACCGTCTATGGCGGTTACCAGCTCGACGAGCACTGGAACGTCTCGGCGATGGCCGGCTACAGCAGCGGCACCAACACGATGACCAATTCGGGCTTCACCTACAACGCCAACTACGCCAGCAGCCAGTGGAGCTTCCAGGGTGGGCTCAACGGTTACTACAAGGTGGGCGCCATCGTGCTGGCCCCGATGGTCTCGATCCTCTATTCGCCGATCAACAGCTACGGCTACACCGACAGCAACCTGGTCTTGGTGCCCGGCCAGACCACGGCGCTGACGCGCGGTTCGGCCGGCGGCTTCCTCAGCCTGCCGCTCGACAAGTGGCAGCCCTACATCCGTGCCACCATCGAGCAGGATTTCTACGCACCGACCGGCAGCGGCGCCAACGGCTACACCGGCGGCACGATCGGCGCGGGCGCGACCGTGCCGCTCAACGACGCGATCTGGGCATCGGTCGACGGCGGCTACAACTCGATCGGGCGCTACGCCCTGTCGTCGTGGTCGGGCAGCGTGCGGCTGAACGTCCGGTTCTGAGAGGCTGACCGGAAATGAAAGCAATAAAGCCCGATAGCCTCATCCTGAGGAGGTCGCGCAGCGACCGTCTCGAAGGATGGGAACGCGCACCTTGCCTGTTGCCCATCCTTCGAGACGCGGCCTGTGGCCGCTCCTCAGGATGAGGTAGGTGCTTCAATCGATTCAATTCATTTCCGGTGTGCCTCTGAGAAGAGCATTCGACACGAAGCGAGGGGGAACGTGACATGACCCGACGGATGATGTGTGCGGCCGGAGCGGTGCTCCTGGCCGGTCTGAACGGCTGGGCTTCCCCCGCCTTTTCGCAGGGACCCATGGCCCCGCGGATGGACGTGGCGCCGCCGCCGCGCGTCGCCCCGCCGCCACCGCCGCCGGTGTTCGTTCCCCCGGTCGTCCCGACCCCGCCGCCGATGCCGGTGGCTCCGGTGATGGCGCCGCCACCACCGCCGCCCCCGGCGCCCAAGGCACCGACGGCCACCGCGCCGGCCACCCCGACGCCGGCCACACCCGCCCCGGTCGCGACACCGACGCCCACGCCGACCCCACCGCCCGCGACCGGCTCGCCACAGACGCCGCGCGCGACGGCCAGCGCGCCGTCGCCCTACACGGACTCGCAGGTGAGGGCGCTGCGCGGCGTCGGCGTCGGCCTGCGCGGCCCCGGCGGCAATCGCCAGCTGACCAGCGACTCCAACGGCGTCGTCTCGCTGGGCAAGCTGGGACCGGGTCGCCACGAGCTGACCGTCAATCGGAAGAGCCTCGGCACGGGTACGGGTACCGCCCCGCTGCCCGGCGGCCAGCCCGTCGCCCTCATCGGCCTGTTGCTGCCGGCCGTGCAGGGAGTCCGCTACGCGTCGACCAACGTCCCACCCGTCAACGACCCGGACGAGCAGGTGCAGATCAAGGTCGAGGTCGACGCCGGGGGCCGGGTCTCCCGCATCGACTGGGGAGGCGGTAAAGCGTCGATCAACGTGGCTGTTGGCGACTTCACCGGCGACGGGCGCACGGACCTCAAGCATTTCGATGACCTCGCCAAACGCAACACGTCCGGCGAGACCCGGCTCGTCTTCGTCACGCCGGTCCCCGGCAGCAACGCTGCCGCCCTGGCCGACGCGAACGCTGCGATGGACGCCGTATCCACCACGCGGCTGGGCACCACACCGGGCAATCCGACCGGCCCCGACAAGCCGATCCCCAACAATTCGAACGCGCCGATCCCGGGCATCGACGTCGTCGTGCAGAAGAAGCCTTCCGGCGGCAAAGCGATCTCGACGTCGAAGACCGACGGCACCGGGCAGACCACCTTCAGGCAGTTGGAACCGGGCAACTACGAGGTCGCGCTGCCGAGCGTTCCCGGCGGAGGCTCGGTGAGCATGACGACGTTCGTCAACGGCAAGGAATCCTCGCGCACCGACTTTCCGGTCGGAAGCTCGGTCGGCACGTTTTCGGTCGGCAACGCCCGGGACACCATCACCCTCAAGTTCGAAAGAATTCCGGGTCCGGCACCGGCCAACCGCACGGCCGGCACGCCGACCGGCCCCGGCACGCCGATCCCCAACTACTCGAACAACCCGATCCCGGGCATCGACGTCGTCGTGCAGAAGAAGCCTTCCGGCACCGCCCTCACGCAGAACACCGGCGGCGACGGCACCACGACGCTGGGCGTGCTGACGCCCGGAACCCATTCGGTGGTGCTCGACACGAAGAAGCTGCTGGACGCCCGCATCCCCGGTCCGTCCGGCAGCGAGCCGGCACAACCGGCCGGCATCCTGCTCGGCCTGCTGCTGCCGGCCGTGCAGA
>NZ_JAUSBN010000042.1 GCF_030651995.1 Reyranella sp. | reverse complement strand
AGGCGATTCATGTCGATGAAGTAGAGACCGGTCGCGTAGGGAATCACCTCGGTGCGATAGGCGCCGCCGATCAGCTTGTGCACCGGCTTGTTCACGGCGCGGCCCATGATGTCCCACAGCGCGATGTCGATGCCGGAGATGGCCGAGATCGCCATGCCGGTCGTGCCGTAGTCCTTGATCCTGTTGTAGAGGTCTTCCCAGATCGCCTCGACGTCGAACGGATCGCGGCCGATCACCCTCGCCTTGTACTGCGTCTCGACGAAGGTCTTGGCGACGGCGGCCGGGCCGTAGCATTCGCCCCACCCGGTGATGCCCTCGTCGGTCGAGATCTCGACCAGGCAGGTCGAGCGCGTGCCGTAGACCCAGCCACGCGCCGAGACAAACGGCTTGTCGACCTTGCAGCTCAGGATATGGCAGACGACGTCCGTCACCTTCATCTTCGTTTCCTCCGGATTTATTCGTTAGCCGACTGATATCAGCAAATTGCCGAGCCTGTCCTGCCGGACGTTGTCGCCCGGTTCGACGACGGTGGTGCAGTCGAGCTGTTCGAGGATCGCCGGCCCCTCGAAGGCCGCATCGAGCGGCAGCTTCTCGCGGGCATAGACCGGCGTCTCGTGCCAGCCGTCGCTGAACCAGACGCGACGGGCGCCGAGCTTAGCGGCCGCGAGCGTCGGTGCGCGATCGGTGGCGGCCAGCGCGGCCAGCGAGATTTCCGGGCGCACGCCGATCACGGCGGTGTGCAGGTTGACGAGCACCGGCGGGATCTCCGGCAGCTCGATGCCGAAGCGGCGCCAGTAGGCGGCGGCGAAGGCCTTGTGCAGGCCGGCAACACCGATGCCGGCGCTGTCGACGCCGACCGACAGGATGTGGCTCTGCCCCTGGAACTGCATGTCGGCCGACAGGACGCGGCGCAGCTCGCGCACCGGCACGCCCTCGCGCGCGATCGTGGCCTCTCCTTCGGCCGCCTGCTCGGCATAGATGCGCGCCACCGTGGCGTCGTCGACCGCGGACAAAGGCTTGTTCACGGTGCGCACATAGTCGTGGCGCAGGTCGGCCACGACGCAGCCCAGCGCATTGGTGATGCCGGGCCGCGCCGGCACCAGCACGGTCGGGATGCCGAGTTCGCGCGCCAGCGCGGTCGCATGCAGCGGGCCCGCGCCGCCGAAGGCGAAGAGTGCGAAGTCGCGCGGATCGTGGCCGCGCGACAGCGACACGAGACGCACGGCGCCGGCCATGCGGTCGTTGGCGATGCGCAGGATGGCGGCAGCCGCCGCCTCGGCATCGAGGCCGAGCCGCTGGCCGACCTTCTCCAGCACCAGCGCGCGCACATGATCGAGCGTCACCGGATGGTCGACGCCCAAGAGCTTGTCGGGATTGAGCCGGCCCAGCACCAGGTTGGCGTCGGTGATGGTGGGCTCCGAGCCGCCGCGGCCGTAGCAGATCGGACCGGGCCGGGCGCCCGCGCTCTCCGGCCCGACCCGCAGCATGCCGGCCGCATCGACCGAGGCGATGGAACCGCCGCCGGCGCCGATCGTGTGGACGTCGACCATCGGCACGTGGATCGGCATCGCATATTCGAGTTCGAGCTCGCCCGACACCTGCGGCACGGCATTCTCGATCAGGCCGACATCGGTCGAGGTGCCGCCCATGTCGTAGGTGATCAGGTTGGGATGGCCCGAGGCGCGACCGGTATAGGCCGCCGCCATCACGCCCGAGGCCGGGCCGGACATCACCGTGTTCACCGCCGCCTCGGCGATGAGCTGCGAAGAGATCGTGCCGCCATTGCCCTGCATCACCAGCAGATCGCGGTCGTAGCCCTTGGCTTTCAGCTCCGTGCGCAGGCGCGACAGGTAACGGTCGAGTACCGGTTGCACGGAAGCATTCACAGCCGCGGTCACGCCGCGCTCGTACTCGCGGTACTCCGACAGGATGGCATGGCCCGCCGTGACATAGGCATTCGGCCAAAGCCCGCGCACGATCTCGGCGGCGCGCCGCTCATGCGCCGGGTTGATGTAGCTGTGCAGGAAATGGATGACGACGGCCTCGCAACCCGCCACCAACAGCTTCTTGGCGGCGTCGGCGACGGCGGCCTCGTCGAGCGCCGTCAGGACCTTGCCGTCGGCATCCATGCGCTCGGGGACTTCGAGCCGCACCTCGCGGTCGATCAGCGGCGTGAAGGTGCCGCGCAGGCCGTAAGCCTGAGGCCGCGTGCGGCGGCCCAGCTCCAGCACGTCGCGGAAGCCCTTCGTCGTGATGAGCCCGACCTTGGCGATCTTGCGTTCGAGCAGCGCGTTCGTGGTCGTCGTCGTGCCATGCACGACCGCCTGGAGCAGCGCCGGATCCAGTCCCGCCGCCGCCAGCGCCTCCATGAAGCCGATCGCTTGATTGTCGACGGTGGTCGGCACCTTGGCGAGCCTCACCTCGTTGGTGGCCGGATCGATCGCCAGCAGGTCGGTGAAGGTGCCGCCGACATCGATGCCGACGGTAAATGAGCTCTTGGCGGACATGGGTTCAAACCGAAAGATATTGTTCGCGGAGGGACTCGTTGGCCGCCAGCTCGGCCATGGAACCACCGAAGCGGATCTGGCCCTTTTCGATGATGTAGGCGCGGTCGGCGACGCCCAGCGCGAAATGCAGGTTCTGTTCGCACAGGATCACCGACACACCCTCGCCCTTCAGCGCCCGGATGGAATTGGCCATCTCCTCGACGATGATGGGCGCCAGCCCCTCCGACGGCTCGTCGAGCAGCACGCAGCTCGGATTGCCCATCAGGGTACGGGCAATGGTGAGCATCTGCTGCTCGCCGCCTGACATGCGCCCGCCCGGCCGTTCGCGCATGCGGGCCAGGTTCGGAAAGAGCGCGAAGAGCTTGTCTTCCGTCCAGAGCGGCACGCCGGCCCGCGCGGCCTGACGCCCGACTTCGAGATTCTCCATCACCGACAGTTCGGTGAAGATGCGTCGTTCCTCGGGCACGTACCCGAGGCCAAGGCGCGCGATGCGGTACGGCGGCAGGCGCTCGATGCGCTGGCCGGCGAAGCTCACCTCGCCGCGGGCCGGCGGCACCAGCCCCATGATGGCCTTCATCGCCGTCGACTTGCCCGCGCCGTTGCGGCCGAGCAGCGCCACGACCTCGCCCGCGCGCACCTCGAGCGAAATGCCGTGCAGGATATGGGCGCGGCCATAGAAGGCGTGCAGGTCCTTGACCTCGAGCATCGGCGGGGCCGTCAATGCGCGCTCCCGAGATAGACCGCGCGCACATTGGGATTGGCCCGGACTTCCGGCGGCGTGCCGCCGGCGATCAGCACGCCCCGGTCGAGCACGATGATGCGGTCGGCCTGGCTGAACACCACGTCCATGTCGTGCTCGGTGAACAGGACCGCGATGTTGCGCGCCCGCGCCAGCCGCGCCGTCAGCTCCATCAGCGCGACGCGCTCCTTGGGCGCCATGCCGGCGGTCGGCTCGTCCATAAGCAGCAGGCGCGGCTCGTTGGCGAGCGCGATGGCGAGCTCGACCCGCTTCAGGTCGCCATAGGCCAGCACGCCGCAGGTCCGCTCCGCCTGGTCGAGCATGCCGACCTGGTCGAGCAGCGCATCGGCTTCCCCACCGAACGCCGCGCCGAAGCGCGACAGCAGCGAGCGCAGCCGGCCGGCATGGGAATAGAGCGCCATCTGCACGTTCTCGCGGACGCTGAGCGAGGCGAAGGTGGCGGTGATCTGGAAGGTGCGGCCGACGCCCAGCCGCCAGATGGCGCGCGGGCGCAGACCGACGATGTCGCGGCCTTCGAGGCGGACGATGCCGGAGTCGGGCGTGAGCTGGCCGTTCAGCATGTTGAAGCAGGTGCTCTTGCCCGCCCCGTTGGGCCCGATCAGCGCCAGCATCTCGCCGGCCGACACGGCGAAGGAGACGTCGGCCACCGCCTGGACGCCGCCGAACGCCTTGTGCAACCCTTCGACCTGCAGGATCGTGGGACTCATGCCCGCTGCTCCCGCCAGCGCGCGACCAGCGCCTTCAGGCCGCCGACCAGCCCCTGCGGGAACAGGAGCACGATCAGCAGGATCACGCCGCCCATCACGGCGCGCCAGAATTCGGTGTTGCGGGCCACGACGTCGCGCAGCCAGGTGAAGATCGCCGCGCCGACCACCGGGCCCGTCAGGGTTTCGACGCCGCCCAGCAGGACCATGATGAGCCCGTCGGTCGATTGCGCGATCGAGATGCTGGAGGGCGAGATGCTGCCCTTGGAGAAGGCGTAGACCGCGCCCGCGAGACCGGCCAGCGCGCCCACCAGCACGAAGGCCGCCCATTGGAAGCCACGCAGGTCGATGCCGATCGCCTCGGCTCGCAGCGGCGAGTCGCGGCCGGCCCGCAGGGCATAGCCGAACGGCGAGAACAGCACGCGCCACAGGAAGACGATGCCGGCGCCGCACAGGACGAGTGCGAGATAGTAGTAGGTGGTCTTGTCGGCGAGCCAGGCCGACGGCCAGACGCCGAAGACACCGTTGCTGCCGCCCGTCATTGAATCCCACTGGAAGACGATCGACCAGCTGATCTGCGCGAAGGCGAGCGTCAGCATGGCGAGGTAGACGCCCGAGAGCCGCACGCAGAACCAGCCGTAGACGATGGCGAACAGGCCGGCGACCAGCGGCGCCAGCAGAAGGGCGGCTTCCATCGGCAGGCCGAAACGCTTCATCAGCAGGCCCGCCGCATAGGCGCCGATGCCGAAATAGGCTGCGTGGCCGAACGAAACCATGCCGGCCGGGCCCATGATGAAATGGAGCGAGACCGAGAAGAGTGCAAAGCAGACGATGTCGGTCAGCAGGATCGTGGTGTAGCGGTCGGCAACCAAAGGCACGAGGGCGAGCAGCGCCAGCCAGACCAGCGCGAAGGTCCAGGACGGCACCTGCAGCCGCGGCGCCGGTTCGGCCGCCCGCTGCGCGGCCTGCGGCTTGCCCAGCAGCCCGTAGGGCCGCACGACCAGCACCAGCGCCATGATCAGGAACTCGACCACCAGCGTGAGCTTGGAGAAGGAAATCTCGAAGCCGAACCAGGTCACGGTGCCGATGCCGATGCAGAAGGCCTTGGCGACGCCGATGATGATGGCGGCCAGGAAGGCGCCGCCGATGCTGCCCAGCCCGCCCACCACCGTGACCACGAAGGCATCGGCGATGATGGCGAGGTCGAGTTCGAGATTGGCCGGCTCGCGCGGGATCTGCAGCGCGCCGCCCAGCCCTGCGAGGACCGAGCCCACGAAGAACACCGAGGTGAAGAGCTTGGCCTGGTCGACGCCCAGCGCTCCGACCATCTCGCGGTCCTGGGTCGCGGCGCGCACCAGCGCCCCCCAGCGCGTGCGCGTCAGCAGCAGCCAGAGAAGTGCCAGCACGACGGGACCGATGGCGATCAGCAGCAGGTCATAGGCCGGGATTCGCCGCCCCATGATCTCGACCGCCATCGACAGGCCAGGCGCGCGCGGCCCGACCAGATCCTCGGCGCCCCAGGTGAAGAGCGCGATGTCCTTGATCACCAGCACGACCGCGAAGGTCGCCAGCAACTGGAACAGCTCCGGCGCGCGATAGATGCGCCGCAGCACCAGTACCTCGATCAGGACACCGACCAGCCCGACGGCAAGAGCGGCCAACACGACGGCGCCCCAGAATCCCAGCGGCGTGCGTCCGAAGAACTCGATCAGCGAGTAGGCGCCGTAGAGGCCCAGCATGTAGAGCGAGCCGTGCGCGAAATTCACGATCCGCGTGACGCCGAAGATCAGCGACAGGCCGGCCGACACCAGGAACAGCGACGCGGCGGCCGCCAGCCCATTCAGCAGCTGGATGAGGATGGAAGCGAGGGTCACGCGATGGCCGAGGAAGGCGAGAATGTCATCCCGAGCACGGCGAGGGACCTTTCAGGGTAGCCCAAAGGTCCCTCACTTCGTTCGGGATGACAGCTTGCCGTCAGTTCTTCGGCCGCATCTTCTGGACGTCGGCGTCGCTCGGCAGGGCGTCCTTGCCGTCGACGAAGCGCCAGTTCTTCATGTAGCCCTTGCCGTCCTTCACGCCGATCTGGCCGACATAGGCGCCCATGGTCGACTGATGGTCGATCGGCCGGTACTCGATCATGCCGAAGGGCGTCATCAGCGTGAGGCCCTTCATGGCGGCAACGAGCTTCCCCTGGTCGAGCGAGCCCGCCTTCTTGATCGCCTCGGCCGCCGACATCACCGTCGCATAGCCGACCACCGAGCCCAGCCGCGGATAATCCTTGAACTTGGCCTGGTAGGCGTTGAGGAACTTGGTGTGCTCGGGTGTCTTGAGCTCGCTCCACGGATAGCCGGTGACGTACCAGCCCTCGGGCGACTCCTCCTTGAGCGGATCGAGGTATTCCGGCTCGCCCGCCAGCAGGTTGAAGACCTCGACGCCCTTGAACAGGCCGCGGGTCTGGCCCTCGCGCACGAACTTGGCGAGGTCGGGACCGAACAGCGAGGAGAAGATCGCGTCGGGCTTGGCGTCGGCCAGGGCCTGCGCCACGGCGCCCGCATCGATCTTGCCCAGCGGCGTCGCCTGCTCGGCGACGAACTCGACGTCGGGCTGCTTCTCCTTCAGCAGCTTCTTGAAGGCAGCCGTCGCCGACTGGCCGTACTCATAGTTCGGATAGACGATCGCCCAGCGCTTCTTCTTGAGCTTGACGGCATCGGGAATGAGCATCGCCGTCTGCATGTAGGTCGAGGTGCGCAGGCGGAACGTGTAGGCATTGCCCTGGTCCCAGACGATCTTGTCGGACAGCGGCTCGGCGGCGATGAACAGAACCTTGCGCTGCTTGGCGAAGTCGGCGACGGCGAGGCCGACATGCGACGGGAAGGTGCCGATCAGGAACGCGGCACCCTCGCGGCTCAGCAGCTCCTCGGCGACACGCACAGCATCGCCGGGATTGCCGTTGTCGTCGCGGCTCACGACCTCGATCTTGCGCCCGAGCACGCCGCCCGCGGCATTGACCTCCTCGACCGCCAGCTCGATGCCCTTCTTGTAGGGTTCGAGGAAGGCCGGAAAGACCTTGTAGCTGTTGAGTTCGCCGATCTTGATCGGTGCCTGCGCGGCAGCCGGTCCGACGAGCGACAGCGCCACGAGCGCGGCGGTGCCGGCGAGCAGGCGATTGCGGGTCAGCATGACATCCCCCTTCTCAATAAGTGAAACATTCCCTGTGAACCGACCCTAGCGAGGCCGGCCCCTCTCCCACAAGCGCTCAGTCGGCGAAGCTCGACCGTGCCTGTATTCCCCAGTGACCGTCCTGCAGGGTCACGATGTAGATCGTCTCGAAGACGCCGAGCAGCGAACCGTCCTCGCGCCAGCGGCTGAACTTCACCTTGAGATGGACCTTGTCACGGCCGACATGAATCGGCGTGCGCTCGTCCCAGGTGCTGTGGTGCCAGCCGTCGCCGGCCCGGGCGACGAAATCGCCGAGCTTGTAGTCGCCACGGTTCGGCCAGACGACGACCTTGCCGCCGGCCAGCCGCACATGCGGGAAATTGCAGGCGTCGTTGACGGCCGGCTCGTCGCCGCGGTTGAGGCCGCCGATATAGTCATCCATCGCCTTCAGGGCCGCGGCCAGCGCATCGTCGTTCATCGTTGCCCGTCTCCCAGCTTGATCTCGGCCGGCATCAGTCCGCCGACTCTCGCATGGGGCCGCCCCCCGATCGAGGCGGCGACGATGAAGACGATCTCGTCCGGGCGTGGCCCGTCGGGCACGCAGAATTCGATGGCGTCGAAATGGCTACGTACATAGGCCGCCGTCACGTGATGCAGCGGAATATCGATTCGCGCACCGGCCGTCGCGACCTTCACGGTCGAGGGCACGATCGACTTGGCGCCGCCCATGGCGTGACGGATGCCGAAGCCGCTGGGCTGATGCCACAGCGCGGCATGTTCCAGCTCGCCGTTCAGCCCGACGATGGCGCCCTTCCCGTAGGCTTCCAGCTCGGAGCCCTTGGCGCCCAGCATCTTCATCACGCGTTCCGTGAGATCGACCGCGAGCGGTTCCAGCGCCTTCATCATCGGCTGGATGTCGGCCTCGTGGCGGCCGGCATAGGGATTGGCGATGACTCCGCCGACCACGGCCTTGGTCACCGGACGCGCCAGGACCGGGCCAAAGTCGTGGAGCGTCTCCTCGACCGTCGCCACGTATTTCCGCACCTTCACCAGATTGCTCATCCCGCCTCCGATAGAGCAAGCGGCGTGCCGCCCGCTTCAATTCGCCATTGTCCCCGAAACGACAGAGCTGCGCTGTCGATCAGGCCGCAGAGCCTGAGCCGCCGGGCTTCCGCGAGTCCGCGATCGAGGGCCACCGCCACGATCTCCGCTGGCAAGTCACCGACCGCCACCGTCACAGGCAGCTCGCCGAGGTCGCTGTCCGGATCGAGTGAGCATGCGGGCCGGCGCTCGATGGCCGGATGATCGGCGTTCACTTCGTTGGCGATCATCGTTGCCGCGGCATCGGCCGCCGCCGCCGTGGCGGCCAGCACGGTCACAGACTCCGCGATGCCCAGCGAGAACGACCGCCCACCCCGGCCCGAGGTCGCTATCCCGCGCACCGGCCGCTCGAGCGTGAGAAGAGCCACGCCGTCCAATGTCTTGTCGCCTGCCTCCCCCTTCAAATGGGGAGGTGGCGGCGTATCGCGGCTTGTAACCAAGCCGCCAGCCGACGGAGGGGTCAGCCCTTGCGGTGGCGCCGCGCATGACCCCATCGCCCCGTATGACGGGGCGCTTCCCCATCTGAATGGGGAAGAGGTTGAATCCGCGACGATACCGGCGCGCAAGCTCTGACCCGGCGTCAGATGGATCGCGATGTCACCGCCATCGTTTACATAGGCCTTGTCGAGCCTGCGGCCACGGACCAGCGCCTCCAGCATCTCGTCGGCGACGGCGCCGGCGACGGCGGCCATCGGCGTGATATAGCGGGCGCGATGCGGCCACACGGCTTCGGCCATGCGCCGCGCCACCGGACCCTGCAGCAGCGGATGGGCCGCGCCGACCGGCCGGCGCAACACGCGAAGCTCGCCGACCAATGTCGGCAGGATGTCGCCGAAGCGCTCGACCGCCTGCCCATAGGCGCGCTCGACCTCGTCGCTTGCGCCGAACGCCTCGACGATGAGATCGATCGGACCATGCTGCAGGTGCAGACGTCCGTCGCCGAGGCGGGCGGCCACGGCGCTCATTCGACCCGCACCTTGTGATGGGCCAAAACTTCTTCGAGGGTGACCGCGCGCGAAGCGTAGCCGCCCAGCGCTGCGTAGTCGTCGGCGCGCAGGGTGAACTCGATGGGCGCGACCAGCGCCGGCGTCGGCACGTAGCCGAAGGAGTTCTCCGGCATGCGCGCCACGTCGACCATCAGGGTGATGCCGCCGCCCGGCCAGATGAAGGCCGGCGCGCCGCCCAGGGTGACCTTGGTCAGCGTGTCACGCACCGAGCGCGTGAGCCGCACCGGGTTCTCGGTGACGCCGGCCCGCAGCGACCCGCCGGCACCGGCCATGAACAGAACGGTGCACAGAGCGGGCTCGCAATTCTCGGCGATGCGTTCCACGACGTGACGCACCGGCGCGGGCATCTCGGCGGGCTGCGGTTTCAACGCCTCGTCGAGCGTGAACCATGCCGAATGCTCGCCGGTCGTCGAGACCATGAGCAGCTTGAGCCCCGGCCAGGCCTGCTTCGGATCGATCCTCTCGATGATCTCCAGCGGATCGCTGACGTTCGTGCCGCCCCAGCCCAGCCCCGGCTCCGCCACCTGGAAGTAGCGCCCCGGCGTCGAGCGGCGGCCGCGCACACGGATGCCGGCGGGTTTCATGTCGAGGAAGGCGCCGCCCTGGTGCTCGCTCAGCACGCCGGTGATGTGGTCGTCGACCACGATCACCTCGTCGACATGGTCCTTCCATTGTGGCGCGAACATGCCGATGGCGGCCGAACCGCAGCCGACCCGCATGCGCTCCTCGAGCGTGCCGTTCACCACCGGCGGCTTGTCGGCCTGCACCACCACCGTCGAGCCGCCGTCGATGGTGAGTTCGACGGCCTCGCGATTGCACAGCGCCAGCAGCGTGTCGCAAGTGACGACGCCCTCTTTCTTGCTGCCGCCGGTGAGATGGTGGACGCCGCCCAGCGACAGCATCTGCGAGCCGTATTCGGCCGTGGTGACATGGCCCACCGCCTCTCCCTTGACGCGCACCGTCGCCTGCTCGGGGCCGAGATAGCGGTCGGTGTCGATCTTCACCTTGACGCCGCAGTAGCTGAAGATCCCCTCGGTCACGACCGTCACCATGTCGACGCCATCATGCTTCGACGAGACGATGAAGGGGGCGGGCTTGTAGTCGGGATAGGTGGTGGTGGCGCCGATGCCGGTGACGAAGGCGCCCTCGCCCTTCCCAAGTTCGCCGCGCCAGGCCTCGCTGCCCTCGACGAAGGCGACGCGGGCAAGATCGGGCTTGGCCAGCAGCACAAGGGGATCGACCCGTATCAGCGCGCCGTTCTCGTTGGCATAGCGGTCGCAGGCGCCGGCGCGGCCGGGCCGGATGCGGCACAGGACGGGACAGGCGTCGCAGCGCACGATGCCGGCGCTGCGTTCGGCCTCCGAGAGCGAGATGTTGTCGCTCATGTCCGATTCCTTTCGAGCGCCACGATCGCCTCGCGCAGGCGGTGCGGCAGCAGCGGGACGCGATGGACCCTCACACCTGTCGCGTGATGGACCGCGCCCAGGATGGCGGGCGCCGTCGGCACAAGGGCCGGCTCTCCGATCCCCTTGGCGCCCGAAGGGCCCAACGGCTCGCGATCCTCGATCAGGAGGCATTCGATCTCGGGCACGTCGCCCACGGTCGGGATGAGATAGTCGTGCAGGTTCTCGGTGCGGCCTGGCAGGTATTCCTCCATCAGCGCGAGGCCCAGCCCCTGCGCCACGCCGCCCTGGATCTGGCCCTCGACCAGGGTTGGATTGATCGCCCGCCCGACATCGTGCGCGGCCACGATGCGCAGGACCTTCACCGTGCCCAGCTCGACATCGACCTCGACCTCGGCCAGTTGCGCGGCAAAGGCGTAGGTCGCATAGGGCACGCCCTGCCCGTCGGCATCGAGCGGCGTGGTCGGCGGATCGAAGGTGCCTTCGCCCATCAGCGGCCCTGATGTGGCGAGATCGATGGTCCGGACCTCGGCCCCGTCGCGCACGGAAAGCGTCGCACCTTCGAGCGACAGGACCGCGTCGGGACCGGCATTGGCCAGCCGCAGGATCTGCTGGCGCAAATCCTGTCCCGCCTTCTCCGCCGCCTTGCCCGACACGAAGGTCTGGCGCGAGGCCGAGGTCTTGCCGGCATCGGCCGTGAGATCGGTGTCGCCCGTCACCAGCTTGAATTGCTCCACCGGCAGGCCGACCGCATCGGCGGCGATCTGCACCATGATGGTGTTGCTGCCCTGCCCGATGTCGAGCGCGCCGCTGTAGAGCGTCAGCGTGCCGGCCGGCGACAGCCCCACGCGCATGCGTGAGGGGTTCGACATCGAGGTGTTGCCGATGCCGTACCACATGCAGCCGATGCCGATGCCGCGGCGACGCGCACCGCCCGTCGCGTTGAACGCCGCAATTTCCTCATGCGCCCTCCGCCAATGCGGCCGCAGCGCCTCGAGGCACTGCGCAAGGCCCGCGGAATGGGCGAGCGTCTGGCCGGTCGCCGTCGTGTCGCCGGCGCGCAAGGCGTTGCGATGACGGAACTCCAGCCGGTCGATGGCGAGCCGGTCGGCCAGCTCGTCCATCATAGCTTCATGAGCGATGGCGGCCTGCGGCACGCCGAACCCACGGAAGGCGCCGGCCGGCGGGCCGTTGGTGAAGAAGGCTTCGCCCCAGGTCCGCACGTTTGGAATGGCATACGGACCCATCGCATGCACCGGCACGCGATTGGCGACGGTCGGTCCCCAGGACGCGTAGGCGCCGGTGTCGAACAGGGCGGTCACGTCGCAGGCCATCAGCTTGCCCTCGGCATCGCAGCCGAAACGCGCGCTCACGCGTGCCGGATGACGCTTGGTGCTGGCCGCCATGCTTTCGGGCCGCGTGTAGACCAGCGCCACGGGACGTCCCAGCGTCCAGGCCGCGATGGCAAGCAGCGGCTGGACCGAGAGGTCGAGCTTACCGCCGAAGCCGCCACCGCAGGCGGTCGGCACGATGCGCACGGCCTCCGGCTTCAGCCGCATCAGGTTGGCGATCTCGTCGCGGTCCATGTAGGGCGTCTGCGTGGTGGCGTGGATCTCGATCCGGTCGCCGACCCGCCACGCCCAGCCGGCCTCGGGTTCGATGTAGGCATGCTCGACGAACGCGGTCTCGAAGGTGCCTTCGGCCACAGCCGCGCAGGCGTCGAAAGCTGCCGCCGCATCGCCCCTCTTCACCCCGCCCTTCAGCAGCAGGTTGCCCGGTCTGTCGGCCTGCACCAGCGGCGCATCCTTTGCCGTCGCGGCATCGACGCCGGAAAGGGGCGGCTCGGGCTTCCAGGTGATCGGCACCTCGTCGTCGCGGATCGCCAGCACTTCGGCCCGTTCGCCGACCAGCGCCACGACGGCCTCGCCGCGATAGCGGACCTGCCCGGCCGCGAGGACCGGTTGATCCTTGATGTCGGGATAGATGCCGTAGCCGTTGAACGGCACGTCCGCCGCCGTCAGCACCGCCGCGAGACGCCGGCGCAGCGGTTCGAGATCGCCCAGTTCGAAGCGTGCCCGTGCATGAGGTGAGCGGATGACGCGGATCCAGAGTGCGTCCCGGGGAATGGCATCGGCACCGAACAGGTCGCGGCCCATGACCTTGGCCGGACCGTCGACCCGCACGATTCGCGACCCGACGGCTCCACCGGCCGCCGGTGCGGTCGCGGGCACCGGCGCGACGACATCCATCACCGCATCGACGATCTTGCCGTAGCCGGTACAGCGGCAGAGCACGCCGCCCAGGAAATCCTCGACCTCGGACCGGCTCGGCTTGCTGTTCCGTCGCACGAGCTCCTGCGCGGCCATCAGCATGCCGGGCGTACAGATGCCGCACTGGGCCGCGCCATGATCGAGAAACGATTGCTGGAGCGCGGCCATCGCGTCCGGTCCGGTTTCAAGACCTTCGACCGTCTCGACGGTTCTTCCCTCGATCTGGCCCATGGCGACGAGACAGGAGCAGACCTGGCGGCCGTCGAGCAGCACCGTACAGGCACCGCAGTCGCCCGCATCGCAGCCAATCTTGGTGCCGGTCACGCCGAGGTCGTCGCGCAGGGCCGACGCCAGTCGCGTGACCGGCTCGCCCTGCCAGCTTGCTGCGCGTCCGTTGAGAGTGAACTCGAGCTTCATGTGGCGACCTTCGACAGCAGCCGGCGCAGCAGGACCAAGGCCACCTCGCTGCGATAGCCGGCACTGCCGCGCACATCGTCGATCGGCGACAGCGGCGCCAGATGGGACGGCGCGACCCGTTCGCCGAGATGCGCGTCGACCGTCGCCCCGACCAGCGCCTGCTCCAGGGCCGGCAAGCGTTGCGCAACCGGAGAGCAGGCCCCCACGGCGACGCGCGCCGCCTTGACCTTCCCGTCCTCCACTTCGACCAAGGTCGAAGCCATGGCGATCGAGATCACGAGGTAGCGCCGCGCGCCGAGCTTCAGGAAGGCGCTCCTCGCTTCGGCCCGCGAGCGCGGCACATGGAGCGCCACGACGAGCTCGCCGGGCTGCCGCGCCGTCGTGCGTACGCCGGTGATGAAGGACGCGAGCGGCAGGCGCCGTGAGCCGTCGCAGCACGCAAGCTCCACCTCCGCGTCGAGTGCCAGCAGGGCCGGCACGCCGTCGGCCGCCGGCGAGGCGTTGCAGATATTCCCCGCGATCGTCCCGGCATTCTGGATCTGACGGCCGCCCACCTCGCGCGCCGCCTGCTTCAGCCCATCGAACATCGGCGGCAGGTCTGCTTCGACCAGTTCGCTCCAGGTCGTCGTGGCGCCCAGCCGCCAGCCGGCGGACGTCTCGGAAATGCCGCGCAGAGCTGGGATTCCCGCAATGTCGAGCACGTCTTCGACAACGGCGCGGCCGACCCGCGCCGGATAGAAGTCGGTGCCACCGGCCAGCACCGTGAAAGGCCGGGTCAGTGCCTGGAGCGCCTCTTCAAGGCCTCGGGGTCGGAGATAGTCGCCCATATCGTTCGTGTACGTACGATGACACACGCCACGTGCGAGTCAAACGAATGAGTCGGATTCAGATGATCCGCGACAGAAGATCGAGGAGTTGCTTCTGTTCCTGGGCATTGAGAGGCTTAAGGGTCTCCCGCGAAACCGCCGGACCATTCACCAGCAGCCTGTTGATCAGCCGCTGCCCCTCGGTCGTCAGGCTGAGCAGTGTACGGCGCGCGTCGCCCGGATCGGGCCGCGAATCGACGAGGCCGCGTTCCTTGAGCCGGCGCACAACGCCCTGCATGGTGGCCTTGTCCATGCCGACGAGACGGCCCAGCAGGTTCTGCGACAGCTCGGTATATTCATCGAGCTTTGCCAGGCTCGAATACTGGGTCGGCGTGATGTTGGGATCGCCGATGCCGGTCTGGAAGATGGCACTCGCGCGCTGATGGGCGCGTCGCAGCAGGTAGCCGATCTGGTCTTCGATGCGATAGGGCCTGGATGCCGCACTCGACGCAGTCTTCGACTCGAGCTGCTTCTTTGCAACGTTGCTTCGCATCGCCCCCCCGGCTTGCTGCCCCTTCGCTACACCGGCCAAGCGCGTCGCACAACGGTCACATAACACTCTTTGTCGAAGGTGAATGCGCGAGTCGTTGACTCACCGACTAGGAACAGGAAAGCGCGAACTGCCCGGGCTGTTGCAACCTGTTGCTTCGAGGATCGGAGAGCGCCTCGCGGCTGCCGGGCATTATCCTCGTGCATTCAAGGATTTCCGCCTGAGTTCTGCGACGCAATGGCAAGGACGATGACGCGCAGGCACGGCGATGGCAGTGTGATCGGACACAGCCATGACACAGGACAAGGCAATGCCCGGCGCGCTCGAAGGCATCAGGATCGTCGACCTCACCAACATCATCCTCGGCCCCTACGGCACGATGCTGCTGGCCGACCAGGGTGCCGACGTCATCAAGGTCGAGGCACCGGAAGGCGATGCGGTGCGTCACATCGGCAAACCCGGCAAGACCCCGGGCATGGGACCAACCTATCTGTACGTGAACCGCAACAAGCGCTCGCTCTGCCTCGATCTCAAGAACAAGGACGCGCGCGCCGCCCTGCTCAAGGTCGTGGCGACGGCCGATGCCTTCGTTCATGCCCTGCGCCCACAGGCCATCGAGGCGCTGGGTCTGGGCTATGAGGAGATCCGCAAGGTGAAGCCCGACATCGTCTATGTCGGCGCCTACGGTTATTCGGCAGAGGGTCCTTACGGAAAACTGCCGGCGTACGACGATGCCATCCAGGCCCGCTTCGGCATTGCCGACCTGATGGGCCGCGCAGCCGGCGACGACGTCCCGCGCTATCCGCCGACCATCATCGCCGACAAGACGGTGGGTCTCACCTTCGCCTTTTCGACCCTTTCGGCCCTGATGCATCGACAGCGGACCGGCGAGGGCCAGTTCGTCGAGGTACCGATGTTCGAGACCATGTCGGCCTGGCTGATGGTCGAGCATCTGTGGGAGCGGACCTTCAGCGACGAAGGCGAGGTCGGCTACACGCGACTGCTCGCCCGCACGCGCAAGCCCTACCGCACGCTCGACGGCTGGATGGCGATCCTGCCCTACAACGACAAGCACTGGCGCAACTTCTTCGAGCTGATCGGCCGGGCGGAGGTGCTGAAGGACCCACGCTATTCGACCATGAACGCCCGCTCGATGCACATCGGCGACATGTACGCCATGGTCGAGGCGCTCGCGCCGTCGAAGACCACGGCCGAATGGGTCAGGCTGCTCGACCAGGCGCAAATCCCGAACGCCCCGGTGTCGAAGCCCGCGGACCTCTTCGAGGATCCGCACCTCGTCTGGCGCAAGCTCTTCAGGAAGTATCCGCACCCGTCGGAGGGCGAGATCATGATGGTCGAGCCGCCGATGACCATGAGCAGGACCCCGCCGTCCATCCGGTCCATGGCGCCCCTGCAGGGACAGGACTCGCGCGCCGTGCTGGCCGAGGCCGGCGTCAGCGCCGACGACATCGAAGCCCTGAAGACGTCGGGCGCGCTTATCGAGCCGTAGCCTCGACGGCCATCTCCACGGCCAACTCGGCAGCGGCGAGATCCTCGAGCGCCGCGCCGACCGACTTGAACAGCGTGATCGAGGTGGCGTCGCCGGCCGCTCGGCCGGTCTGCAGGCCGCGCGCCAGTTCGAACAGGTCGGCGATCACGTCGGCGGACCCGATGGCCCCGCTGGCGATCGCCTGGACGATGTCGCCACCCTCCTTCAGCGCGCCGGCACGGGTATCGACATAGAGGCGGGCCCGCTGCATGGCCCGATCGTCGCTCTCGCGCATCTGCGGCGTGTAGGCGCCCACCAGGTCGACATGCTGCCCGTCGCGCAACCAGCCGCCCTCGACCAGGGGCGTCGTGGAGAGCGTGGCGCAGGAGATGATATCGGCGTCCCGAACGGCAGCCTCGCGGTCGCCGACGGCGCGGACGGTCACGGGACGGCCGATCGCCGCCGGCAGGGACACCGAAAGTCTGGCGGCAAGCGCCTCGGCCTGGGCAGCCGTGCGGCCCCAGATCGCCACGTCGTCGATGGGCCGCACCTTCGCATGCACGCGGATCAGTTCGGGCGCCAGCGCACCGGTGCCGATCATCAGCAGCCGCGCGGCGTCGGCGCGCGACAGGTAACGCGAGGCGAGGCCCGAGGCGCAGGCGGTGCGCCTTTTGGTGAGCATCGTGCCGTCGAGCAGCGCCAGGGTCGCGCCCGTGCTGCCGTCGAGCAGCAGGTACTGGCCGTAGATCGAGGGCAGCGAACGCCTGCCGTTGTCGGGGAACACCGTCACGACTTTGACGCCGACCCGGCCCGAGGCCCCTGTGGTCCAGGCTGGCATCAGCAGCAGCATGGCATCGACCGAACCGGGACCGAGCGGTTCCCGGATCGGATGATGATGCCTGACGGGCATCTCGCAGCCCGCCCGGAACAGCCCGTCGAGCCGGTCGATCAGCGCGAGGTCGTCCAGGGCGGCGTCGATCTCGGCCGCCGACAGGACCTTCATGAAAACGGGCCCCGCGTGGCACGCGTGCCGAGTTCGGGTGCCACGAGGGCGCTCTGCCGCTCGAGGGCCCGCTGGTCGCGCGGAGCCGGGCCGGCGGCCGCCGACGGCTGTGCCACCACGTGTGCGGCCCTGAGGCGGGCGACTTCGCGGTCCAGCCGGGCGGCCTCGCCGCCGGCCTCCCGGGCGCGACGCCGATGATGACGGGCGGCCCACCAGCCCATGCTGAGCCCCGCCAGGACGCCCAGCATCAGCATGGCGATGACCAGAAGATAGACCGGCATGACGATGATATGCGGCAACGGCCACAGCGCGAGCTGCACCGGCTGCGTATTGCTGACCGCGACCAGGACGCCGATCAGGATGAAGAGCAGGAATAGGACGCGGGAGAGGATCTTCATGAGGGGTGGAGCATGCCACACCACGCCCCCGCGACGCGAGGCGGACGATCGGTCCGGCGCGCTACTTCTTGTCGTCGTCGGCGGATTCCGGCGGCAGCAGGCCGGCCGCGCGCGCGGCCTCCCTGTTCAGCCGGTCGCGCAGGTCCTTGCCGGTCTTGAAATAGGGAACGCGCTTGGAGGCCACCGCGACCTGCTCGCCGGTGCGCGGATTGCGACCGGTGCGCGGGTCGCGCTTCTTCACGGAGAACGCACCGAACCCCCGCAACTCGACGCGATGTCCGGATGCCAGGGCCTTGGAAATCTCATCGAACACGGTCGCGACGATCCGCTCGACATCCCTCTGGTAGAGATGCGGATTCCGGGCCGCCAGGCGCGCAATCAGCTCGGACTTGGTCATCGCGTTTCCATGGCGGGCGTTTCGGGCCCAGAGCAGTTGTTAAGTCCTTGATATTAAACTGGATAACGGTGTCGTCAAGCCTAAGCCCTTGAAACCAAAAGAAAAGGCCGACCCTTGCGGGTCGGCCTTGCCGTAAACCTTGATGAAAACGACCTACTTGTCGTCCTCGTCGGCCTCGGCCCTCTTCTTGAGAGCCGCGCCCAGGATGTCGCCCAGGCTGGCGCCCGAGTCGGACGAACCGAAGTCGGCCATCGCCTTCTTCTCCTCGTCGAGTTCGCGGGCCTTGACCGACAGCACGACCCGGCGCGAGGCCTTGTCGATGTTGGTGATCTTGGCGTCGAGCTTGTCGCCGATCGCGTAGCGGTCGGGACGCTGCTCGGAGCGGTCGCGGCTGAGCTCCGTCTTGCGGATGAAGCCGGGGATGCCGTCCTGCACCGTGACGTCGATGCCGTTGTCCTGGATGCCGGCCACGATGACGGTGACCACATCGCCCTTCTTGGCGACCGCACCGACCTTCTCGAACGGATCGTTGGCGAGCTGCTTGATGCCGAGCGAGATGCGCTCCTTGTCCATGTCGACGTCGAGGACCTTGACCTTGACCTGGTCGCCCTTCTTGAAGTCGCGGATCGCCTCTTCGCCGGCCTTGTCCCAGCTCAGGTCGCTGAGATGGACCATGCCGTCGATATCGCCGGGCAGGCCCACGAACAGGCCGAACTCGGTGATGTTGCGGACCTCGCCCTCGAGCTCGGTACCGGCCGGGAACTGCTCGGCGAAGCTCTCCCACGGGTTGGCCATGCACTGCTTGAGGCCGAGCGAGATGCGGCGCTTGGACATGTCGACGTCCAGCACCATCACTTCGACTTCCTGCGAGGTCGAGACGATCTTGCCGGGGTGCACGTTCTTCTTGGTCCAGCTCATCTCGGAGACGTGGACCAGCCCCTCGACACCCGGCTCCAGCTCGACGAACGCGCCGTAGTCGGTGATGTTGGTGACGCGGCCCTTGAGCTTGAGGCCGACCGGGTACTTGGCCCCCGCGCCGTCCCACGGATCGCTCATGAGCTGCTTCATGCCCAGCGAGATGCGCTGCGTCTCGGGGTTGAAGCGGACGACCTGCACCTTGACCTGCTGGCCGATGGTGAGGGCTTCCGACGGGTGGTTGATGCGCTTCCAGGCGATGTCGGTGACGTGCAGCAGGCCGTCGACGCCGCCCAGATCCACGAACGCGCCGTAGTCGGTGATGTTCTTGACGACGCCGTCGAGCACCTGGCCCTCCGACAGCGCGCCCATCAGGCGCGTGCGGTCCTCGGCGCGGGTCTCTTCCATGACGGCGCGGCGCGACACGACGATGTTGCCGCGGCGACGGTCCATCTTGAGGATGGCGAACTGCTGGGCCTGGCCCATCAGCGGACCGACATCGCGCACCGGACGCACGTCGACCTGGCTGCCCGGCAGGAAGGCCACGGCGCCCGACAGGTCGACCGTGAAGCCGCCCTTAACACGGCCGAAGATCGTGCCCATGACACGCTCCTGGTCGGTGAACGCCTTCTCGAGAATGGTCCAGGCTTCCTCGCGGCGCGCCTTGTCGCGCGACAGGACGGCTTCGCCCTCCTTGTTCTCCATGCGGTCGACGAAGATGTCGACGACGTCGCCTTCCTTGACCTCGGGGGCCCCGGTGCCGTTGGCGAACTCACGCAGGGCAACGCGCCCTTCGGATTTCAAGCCCACGTCGATGGTAACGAAATCGTTGGCGATTCGAATGATGCGGCCTTTGACGACCTGACCTTCGAAGCTCGTCGAACCGCCCAGCGATTCGTCGAGAAGTGATGCGAACTCGTCGCTCGACGTGTCGTTCGCGGGTCTACGCAGGGCGCTGCCCTTTGCCATATGCAACTCTCCATCATCGATCCCGGGACACTTGCCCCGTCGGCCAACCGGTTAAGTCCGGCGGATCCAGTGCCTTTGAAACACCGACGCAGGGACGACACGTCCCGGCGCAGTCGCCGCTGGAAGTCTTCGATCCGCCGGCGGCGACTTACGGCCCGGTGGATCGAAAGCCCTTGCGCTCGATGAATGCCAAAGCGGCGGCGAAGGCCGCGTCGGCATCCATGTCGCTGGTATCGAGGTGGTAAGCATCGGGTGCGGCTTTGAGTGGTGCTGCCGCCCGTTCGCTGTCGCGACGGTCCCGCTCCGCCATCTCGGCAAGAACGCGCGGCTTTATAGTGTCGACACCCTTGGCGCGCAACTCCCGGTACCGCCGTTCCGCCCGCGCCTCGACGCTGGCCGTGACGAATAATTTCACGGGCGCATCGGGGCAAATGACGGTGCCGGTGTCCCGCCCGTCGAGCACCGCGCCCGTCGCCTGGGCTGCGAATTTCCGCTGGAAATCCAGCAGGTTGGCCCGAACCTGCTGGATTACGGCGACTTTCGACGCGGCCTGGCCCGCCTCGTCGGTCCGCAGCTCGGGATCGGCCAGGTCCGACGGCTCCAGGCCGGCCGAGATCTCGGCCGGCGAGCCGCCGGTCTTCTCCGCTTTCAGCCCGACGGCCCGGTAGAGCAGCCCGGTGTCGAGGTGCGGCAGGCCGAAATGGGTGGCCAGTCGGCGGGCGAGCGTGCCCTTGCCCGCCCCCGCGGGCCCGTCGATGGCGATGACCGGCCCTTTGGTCACGCCGCCTCGATCCTGGCCCCGAGCGCTTCCATCAGCCGGGCGAAGCCCGGGAAACTGGTGTCGATCGGCGATCCGTCGTCGACGGCGACCCCGTCACGCGAGGCCAGGCCCAGGACGAGGAACGACATGGCGATGCGATGGTCGAGGTGGGTGACGACCGTCCCGCCGCCGACCGGCACAGCCCCGGTGCCGTGCACGAAGAGCGTATCGGCGCCCATCTCATGGCGAACGCCGTTGGCCGCGAGACCGGCCGACACACTGGCCAGCCGGTCGCTCTCCTTGGCCCGCAGCTCGGCCAGGCCAAGCATGCGCGTGGTGCCGCGGGCACAGGCCGCAGCCACGGCCAGGATCGGATACTCGTCGATCATCGACGGCGCGCGCCCGGGCGGGACCTCGACACCGTGCAGTTCGCCGCCCTTGACCCGGAGGTCGGCCACCGGCTCGCCGCCGACCTCACGCTGGTTCTCGGCCGTGATGTCGGCGCCCATCTCGCGCAGCGTGTCGTAGAGGCCGGCGCGCAGCGGGTTGAGACCGACATTCTCGACCGTGACGTCGCTGCCCGGCCGGATGACCGCCGCCACGACGGCGAAAGCCGCCGACGAGGGATCGCCCGGCACCACGATGTCGCGCGCCTTGAGTTCGGGCCAGCCGACCACGGTGATGCGCTTGCCGCCACCGTCCGCCGGCCCCACCCGCACCTCGGCGCCGAAATGGCGCAGCATGCGCTCGGTATGGTCGCGTGTGGCCTCGGGTTCGATCACGGTGGTCTCGCCCGCAGTATTCAGGCCCGCCAGCAGGATGGCGCTCTTCACCTGCGCCGAGGCGACCGGAAGGCGGTACTCGATCGGCACCATCTCGTCGGTACCGACGATGGCGAGCGGCATGCGACCACCCTCACGGGCCTCGAAGCGGGCGCCCATCTGCGACAGCGGCCCGATGACCCGCTGCATCGGCCGGCGGCGCAGCGAGGCGTCCCCGGTCATGAAGCTGGTGAAGCGATGGCTGGCCAGGATGCCGGAAAGCAGGCGCGCCGACGTCCCGGAATTGCCGAGGTCGAGCACATTGTCCGGCTCGCGTGCACCGCCGACGCCAAAGCCGCGCACGCGCCATGCACCGCCGCCTTCGTGCTCGACCTGGGCGCCGAGCGCCCGCAAGGCGGCCGCCGTCGCCAGCACGTCCTCACCCTCCAGCAGGCCGGTGATCCGGGTTTCGCCCAGCGCGAGGGCGCCGAACATCAGGGAGCGGTGGGAAACCGACTTGTCGCCGGGGGCCCGGACGCGGCCCTGCAACCGGTCCACGGGGCGGGCGATGAGCTTCGCCGGAGCGGCATGAGCGGACAGGGTGGTCTCCACAGCGAAAGTGGGCGGAAGGCGATTGCGGCGCGGCGCCCTCGTAGCATGCCCGAATTTGGTTTTGACAGGGTGAAAGACGCGTGACATACGCGCTCCCTCGCGGCCCATTCGGCCGATTCCAGCTTATTTGCAGGAGATTCAGCGTGGTCAAAGCGAGCTGGGGCACCAAACGCACCTGCCAGAGCTGTGCAGCGCGCTTCTACGACCTGGGCAAGAGCCCGATCAAATGCCCCAAGTGCGGCCGTGAGCATGATCGCGAAGACTTCGTGAAGGTTCGCCGGGGCCGCGGCGCGGCTGCCGCGACGGCGGCAGCGGCAGCGGCCGCAGCAGCCGCAGCAGCGAAGGCGGCGGCAGCCAAGAAGAAGGTGGACGACCTGGACGGCGACGAGTTGCCCGACGTGGACGGCGACGAGGCGCTGGCGGCGGACGATCTCGACGACGAGGACGATATCGAGGTCGATGTCGAAGTGGAGGACAAGGAGGAGGGCGACCGCTAGAGGCTGTTGCCAGCGCGCGAGGCAGGAACTATAACCTCGCGCCTTCCCAAGGATTTCGGGGCCATAGCTCAGCTGGGAGAGCGCTACAATGGCATTGTAGAGGTCAACGGTTCGATCCCGTTTGGCTCCACCAACTAAGACAAGGGCCTGGCCGGCAACGGCTGGGCCCTTTGTTTTTTTGGGTAAGTAGTGGGTAACCGGGCGGCTGGTGGTGGCGGAACCCCGCTGCCAAGCTTCCGAAGGTCACCGCGGGCTGTTCGCCAACCAGCGGTTTAGGCCGCCGCCGGTACGAGGCATCGCCCACCGCGGTTCTTGTTTTTACCGAAACTCACTTAGTTTCCTGTCAGCCAGGGAGTCCAGTGCCGGCTCCCTGTGTTGCGAACGTTAGTTGATGAATTTTGGTCGTGTCGTCGCGGCACCCACAACATCCGGCCCCCGTCCGGCATCTTGCAAGACGCCTTGCCTGCTTGGTATCGATGCCGCCGGGCTCACCGATTGCGTTGGGGGCGACACCTTATGTTCAGGCCACAAACTGCTCTCGCGGCGGGCCTT
Source organism: Reyranella sp. (assembly GCF_030651995.1). GTDB lineage: Bacteria > Pseudomonadota > Alphaproteobacteria > Reyranellales > Reyranellaceae > Reyranella. Next base: position 33,253 of record NZ_JAUSBN010000042.1, on the reverse strand, counting down.
GCGACGTTCACGCTGCTGGCGACCGTGCCGAGCCTCGCCCAGCAATCCCAGTACAGGATCGAGATCATCCGCGAGGAGAACCGTGCGGCAGAGCGGGCGGCCGAGGAGAGTCGGGCGCAGGCTCTGCGCGATGCGGCCCGCCAGGAGGCTCTGCGCGAAGAGCGGCGCCGGCAAGAGGCGCGCGAGCAGGCGATCCGCGACCAGCAGCGCCAGGACGCGATGCGCGACCAGCAGAAGGAGCAGCAGCGGCGCGACGAGGCGGTGGCCTACGACCGCAGGGTCGAGAGCCAGAAGGCAGCCCAGCGCGAGGAGACCCGCAAACTCGAGCAGCGGCAGCAGGAGCAGCGCATCGAGAACCAGCGCATCGAAAGACAGAAGGAAGCGCAGCGGCTGGAGAATTTGCGGCTGGAGCAGATCAAGGAGAATCAACGGCTGGAGAACATAAGGTACCAGCAGCAGCAGGAGCGCATCCGCCAGAACAATCTGTCGGCCGCCCGTGCCACCGTTGCCCCCACAGCGCCCGCTGGCTTGCCGATCAGCCGCTTCGACGCCCACGACACCTACTGGCGCGGGATCGAGGAGCGCCGCGAGGCCGACCGCAAGGCCGAGCGCATCCGCCAGGAGAACCTCGAGGTGCAGCGCAGGGAGGAGCAGCGCAAGGCGCAGCAGAAATGGGACAACGATCAGGAGGAGCGCCGCCGCGAGGCCCAGCGCGAGGCGACGCGCCTCGAGAACCAGCGCATCGAGCGCGTCAACAACGAGCGGCGGATCGAGACACAGCGGCTCGAGCGCCTCGATCAGGAGCGCAAGATCGAGAACCAGCGGCTCGAGAATTTGCGGCTGCAGCGCATCGACGCAACCCGGAAGCACGAGCAGCAGGTGGAGAACCAGCGCCTAGAGAACCTGCGTTACCAGCAGCAACAGGAACGCAACCGCCAGGAGAGCCTCGCCTTGCAGCGCAGGCTCGACACTCAGAAGGAGGAACAGCGGCTGGAGAACCAGCGGCTCGAGAACCTCCGCCTGCAGCGCGAGGCCGAGCGCCGCAACGCGCGGTGAACTCGTCGGCGCGCGGCGCGCCGACGGCGGATCGTGGGGTCAGCGCGGCTCGTTCGCGGGCGGGGCGCGCTCGGCCGCCTTTCTTTGCTCGACGACCTGCTCCAGACGCTTCATTTCGCTCCGCCGCTCGTCCTGCAGGCGCACCAGCCGACGCTGCTCAAGCTTGATCGCTTCCTGGAGATCGTCGAGCCGGCGGTGCTCGGCCAGCACGTCTTCCTGAACCCGGTCGAGACGGTCGAGGACGAGGGACCTATCGGCGTGCACACGCGCCAGCCTGCGCTGCTCGAGCGAGCGCTCGTCCTGCAGCAGCTCGATGCCCCGCTCGAACACCTGGCACTCGACCATACGCCGCTCGCGCCGCAGACGCTCGGCCATGCGCTCGACGGCGCGCACCTCGTCGGCCTGGACCAGCCGGCCGAGTTCCGCCTTCTCCTGCAGCGTGGCGTCGGCCTTGCGCTGCAGCTCGTCGAGGCGCCGCAGATCGGCCAGCTCCTCGTCCTCGATCGGCGTGATTTCGTTACGTTGCTTGCTCTGGGCAAGCTGCTCGAGGCGCGCCTTGCGCTCAGCTGCGGCAGCCCCCGCGGGATCGGCGGGCCGGGGCGCCACCGCCGGCCCGGCGGGCGGCTGCGGCGCCGGCTGCGATTGGGCAATGCCCCCGGCCAGCGCGACCAGAGCCGAGCCGATCGCCACTCCGGCGAGGGGCCACGCTGCCAGACGTTGGATGCCGCGCCGTTTCATGCTCTTCCTCATCGGTTTTTTGCCTCGACCTTTACTCTCGCTCGCGCCCTCATTGGGCGCGCTTGGCGCGCGCCTTTGCCTTCTCCGCCCAGTCGGGCCAGCTCGTGTTGTCATCGTAGATCGCGCCCACGAACATGCTCTCGTCCGGATGGAGCGCCTCGGCGCCACGGAGATTCGCGCCACGCAGGTCGGCGCCGCGGAAGCTGCCTCTTGTGACCGAGCCCCAACCGGTGGTGTTGCGCAGATTGGCGCCGCGGAAATTGGGGGCAAACAAGCGCGCGTCCTTGAGATCGAGGCCCTCAAGGTTGGCATTGCTGAAGTTGGTCTCGCCGGGGGCGATGAACGGACCGATGCTGTTGCGCAGGTCCGCACCCGTGAGATCGGCGCCGCTGAACATCGTGCTGCGTAAATCGGCGTCTTGGAAGTTGGCGCCGCGCAGGCTGGCGCGGCTGAAGTCCGCATTGCCGAGCGTCGCGCCGGAGAAATCGGCACCGTCGAGCTGCTGCTCGCGGAAGTTCTTGCGGGCCAGGTCCTGGTCCTTGAAGCTCCTTCCTTGCGCGGAGACTCTCGAGGATGCCAGCAGCATGAGCGCGCCCAGCGCCATCGAGAACCCTTGTCGTCTTGGCAGTTTCATCGACTTGCTCTCCTATTCCTGAGATCGGTTGTGATGCGCTACAGGGCGCGCTTGGCGCGTGCCTTGGCCGTGTCGGCCCGGTCCGGCCAGTTCGCGCCGTCGTCGTAGATCGCGCCGACGAACATGCCCTCGTCCGAATGGAGAGCCGTGGCGCCGCGGACATTCGACGCGTAGAGATAGGTGTTGTTGATGTCGAGACCTTCGAAGTTGGCGTTGCTGAAGTTGGTCTCGTTGACGGCGGTGAAGGGCCCGACGCTGTTGTGCAGGTCCGCGCCGATGAGATCGGTCCCGGTGAAGATCGTGCCGCGGATGTCGGCGTCCTGGAAATTGGCGCCGCGCAGACTCGCCCTGGTGAAATCGACGTTGCCGAGCGTGGCGCCGGAGGAATCAGCGCCGTCGAGCCGCTGCCCGCGGAAATCCTTGCGGGCGAGATCCTGGTCCTTGAAGCTCCGGTCCTGCGCGAAGGCCGTTAGCGAGACGAGCAGCGCGAGGGTGCCGAGGGCCACCGCAACGGCGGGTCGTCTTGCCAGCTTCATCGACTACTTTCTCCTCGTTCGAGTTTGTCGGTGGCGCGCGCGTTAGCGCGAGCCCGCTGCCGGATCGTCCCTGAAAGCAAAACGCTTGCGCGTGCCGTCCTGGCTCTGCAGCACCAACTCGTCGGCTCCGCCGGTGGCCGCGACCCAGTCGGTGCCAAGCTCGCCCCGCTCGAGCGTGAGCTTCGGCGCGCCCGCTTGCTCGATCGCCGCCTGCGCCGTCCAGCGTCCCTCGATCCGCTCGCCCTGGCCCTCGCCCGGGTTCCAGGTGAAGCCCCCGTCGCGGGCGAGCTTGAGGAGCCCGAGATTCGCGGCGACGGGTTCGCCCTCGCGACGGGTGTCGATGATCCAGTCGCCCACGAACCACTTCACGGTGATCGGGATGTCCTCGCCGCGGCGGGCGCGCATCTGGTCGGGATTGATCTTCCAGCGGGTGCGACTGTCGTAAACCGCGCCCTGGAAAATCGCCCCCTCGGGATTGTCGACCAGCCGGAGGTCGGCGCCGCGCAGGTCGGCGCCGCGGAAATCGACGCCGTCGACATTCCCGACGATGCGCGCATGGCGCAGGTCGGCGCGCTGGAAGGTCAGGCGGCCGTTGTGGCGGTCGGGCGCGGCGAGGCCGGTGGCGTACTCGCGCAGGCCGAATGGCAGATCCTTGATCTTCTCGTAGAACACGGTTGCTCCGGCCAGGAACAGATCCTGTTCCTCGAGCTTGGCGCCTCTCAACTTCGCATCGACGAACTTGGCGCCGAACAGATCGGCTCCGCGCAGGTCCGCGCCGGAGAGGTCGGCCCCGCCGAAATTCGTGTTCCTAAGTGTAGCGCCGCGGAGATTTGCCTCCCGGAGCGTCGATCCTCGCAGGTTGGTGAAGGTCAGGTCGGCGCCCTCCAGATCAGCGTTGTCCCACGCAGCATTGACGAGCTGTTGATGGGCGAACGACTGCCCGCGCAGGTTCTTTCCTGTCGCCCCGGGCGTCGTCGGCGGGCCTGCCGATAGTGTCGATTCAGGAGGCCGAGTCGCCGCCACTCCGGGGCGCTCCGACAATTCGACTCGGTCGTTTGTCGGGGCGCCGGCAACGGCTGTCGGCGCCGGCGGGGCCGCCAGCTTGGCCCCGGCGGCCCGTGGATCGAGGCCTTTCGGCCACTTCGTGCTGTCGTCGTAGGTCGCGGCCGACAGATCGACACGGCCGGTGGCGAGCGCGTTGGCAAGATTGGCGCCAGCGAGATTGGCGTTCTGGAGCTTCGTGGCCGAGAGCGATCCTCTAAGCTCCACCCCGGCGAGATTGGCGCCGGTCAGGTTCACGTTGTCGACGGCAAGCGCGCCGAGCGCGCCGCGGAGGTCGGCTTCGCTGAGGTCGGCACCCGCCAGGTTGGCGCCGGACAGGTCCGCGCCCACAAGAGTGGCGCGCTTGAGGCTTGCGCCGCGAAGATTGGCGCCGCGAAGCTTCGCGCCGCTGAAATCCGCACCGTTCAGCACGCGGCCAGAATAATCGCGGCCGCTCAGATTCTGGTTGGCATAATTGCCGCCTTCCTGCGCGACGCCGACGGTCCCTGCGCCGAGCAGCACCAGGCAAAGAAGCCCGGCGCGAACACGGGGGCCAAAAGACCGGACACACCAAGGCATTGACCACCCCTGGAAAGCATGTCGCCTTGCATGCGTGTCGAGCAGCGAAACTCAAGAAGGTTAGCGACTCGCACGCACCCCGCGCCAGAGCCGCCCGAAGAATTAAAGGTGCGTTATCCGGCCGTCAAGATTCGCCCGCGGTGCGAGATTTCACGGTGTGCCCTTGAAAATTCAACGCTAGCGGCCGAGCCACGGTAGCTGGAACCAGAGGAGCGCGAGCACGACGCACACGGCGGCTGCGACCGCGCCTGCGAGCGACGTCGTCGGTGATCATGTGCGCGATGATGTGGGCGTCGAGCGCCAGCCCGGCCGTCAGCGGCGCCATTGCCGCCATGATGGGGAGCGAAGCGAGTCATCGAGGAAGCGTTGATGGGCGTCGACAAGGCGGCTTTGAGCCGTGCTGATAGCGCAGCACCACTGCCTTTATGAAACACTCGTCACCTACTGCATGATCACAGAGGTTAAGTTTGGGACTTTGGGTCCAGGACATGTCGGAGGCGACGCGGAAGCGCGGCTAGCCGTGATAGCGACAAAGGCGGTCGGCTTCTTGGTCATGACTGGCGCTTTACAGACCCGCCTTACAGAACAAACTGCCGGTCAACTTATCTGCTAGCCTGGCTCGTCCCTTTGAGACTTTCCCCAGCTATTTGGCGTCAGCAGCTCGCCCGCGACGCCTGCAAGGCCTGCCGCCCGGTGATCGGCTCGCAATTCCTAGGGGACGGGCTTGCCAGCGTCGATTGCAGCAAGCATTCGCCCCATCTCCTCGACGATCGTGGTGTTGTCGTAGGGTTTGGAGAAAAACTTCGACCCGGTCGGAAGCTGACTCTCATCGAGGATATCCCTCCCGGAGGCCACGATCAGATGAATGGGCGGCCAGCGGTTCCGGATGTAATGGGCGAGCTTCACCCCGTCGATTGTGCCGGGCATTTCAATGTCAGTGAAAACCAGTTTCACATCCGCCCGCTTTTCCAGGATGGCAATGGCCTCATCGGCGTTCGCGGCACCGACGCCTTCGTAACCAGCCGTCGCAACGAGATCGAGGGCACTCATCAGGATGAGATGGTTGTCTTCGACGACCAATACGACGGTGCCGCCAGCGGGCGGGGATGCGCTGTGAGCCATCAGGTGCTCTGCCCCGCCCCATCGGGCGCAGGCTCCACGTGGACGATCGAGACGAGAGTGCCCGGGTGTGCGTCCGAAATCTCGACTTCGGCTTCCAGACGCTTTGCCAGGGCCTCAACGATATTAGTGCCGAGGCCGGGCTTGCCGCTGTACGGTTCGGCGGGCATTCCGACCCCGTTGTCGCCGACCGACAGCGTCCAGTTGGGCCCTTGAGAGCTGTATCGAACGACGATCGCCCCGGCGCGATGCCCCGGGAACGCGTGTTTGAGCGCGTTGATCACCAGCTCAGTGACCACCAACCCCAAACTGACCGAAACGTCGGCATTCGTGGTGCTTTCGTCGACGATGACTTCGATCGACAGTGCCTTGGGGTCGAAAATCATCGATGCGCCGAGGCTCTTGCACAGCTGGACGAGATAGGTGCGAATCTCGACTTCCCCCAACCGTGACGCCGCGAGATGCTTCTGGACGGCGGCAATGGACATCAGCCGGCTATGGGCGTCGTGGAGGTGTCCACGGGTTTCGTCCGATTGCACCTTCCGCGCGCTCTGCATGAGGATGCTGGCAATGATCTGCAGACTGTTCGCGACGCGGTGCTGGACTTCCTGCAAGAGGATGGCCTTCTCGCGCAGAAGGTTGTCCTTGAGCTTTTCGCTGGCCCGAGCCTCGGTTACATCAGCCACCGCCAGCAGCAGACGGATCTGCTCCTTGTCGACGTAATCGAGCTTGTGAGCATTCATCACCAGCAGTCGGGGAGCCTGCCCCTCCCGTTTGAGATCGAAATCATACGCATGGACCTCCGCTGCTCCCGAAGCGGTTCCTTCGAGCAGAGACATGAGCTGGGGCACATTCCATTCGCCACGTCCCAAGCCAGAGAACTGGCTTTTCGGAACGCTTGCGGGTTCGAGCTGGAAAGCTCGGCAAAAGGAAGTACTGGCGGCAATGACACGCAAGTCGCCATCGAGCAGTAGAAGTGGGGTATTGGAGGACGCGATCACCGCGAGCATCAGGCTGAGAGCCGTTGATTCCGGATCCAGACTACGCAACTCGACCATGAGGCATGCTCCGCTTTCGGGGTTCGCGTCCAAGAGGCCAACCCCAGGAAAAACAGACGATGCCGGAAGGCAGGGTCACCGTACGAAGGGGACAGCGGGTAAAAGGTTCCGGGGGGCGCGCAAATTCGTGAAACGGGACGTAGCCGAACGGCCCGCTCTTGCTGTTCGGTCGCCTCATCCGAACTAAACCACGCTCGACGTCGCAGCTTTAACGCTCCGGGACCCGTCCGACAAGGATAGACAATGGGCCTCGGCCCAGCAGTAGCGTAACCGAAAGGCATCCCATAACGGACGACCGCCGCGTACTTCACGACATTTCGGATCTCGCCGTCGCCAGCCCCCGCGCGGCAGCCAACGCATCCTGCTGGTTGAGATAGTCGCCGTAGAAGACCCGGTTGAGCAGTACCTGCCAAACACCGCGACGCAGCGCGACGCTGATGGACGTTCGCTCGCACCCACGCGTTGGGGGCGGGAGATGTTCGATCATGCTGGCTCCTGGTCAAGGCTCGTTTCGGATGATGCCTTGCGGCTCTCTCGAGCGGCGCGGCCGCGGCCCGCACACCCCTCTACCGGAGTGGCTGGATTGTTCGAGGGTCGATGGCGGCATACGAAAACCACCTCCGGCCGACCTCAGCACCAACCTTTCGAAGTGCCACGTGCGATGCGACTCAGCATCTTGGTTTGGCCAAGAAATGAAGCGCCCTGATAGAAGCGTGCCTCGAGTGTATCAGGCGCCGTGAGTGTCATCTTCACGTCGTAGGTTTGGCCGCTGTCGGGGTTGTAGAAGCGGCCGCCGTCCCAGTTGTCGGACCCGGTAGGCCGCAAGCCCCAGATGACGTCAAGTCCGCAGAGTTCGCGCTCGCGCAGCGCCTGATCGGGATTTCTCTTGTCGCGCTTGAGTGCACCCTGAGGATCATCCGGCGCTTCCAAAAAGAGGACCCGGCCACAGAGCATCCCCTCACAATCGAATATCTGAACCGCGGCCTCCCCGTCGATCAGCCAGACGCCTTGCGGCGCTCCGGCCATCGCGGCGGGAGCCAGGAGCCCGCCGCCCAAGCCGCACGCGAGCAGAATTGCCTTAATTTTCATGATTAACCTGTGATGTAGGGAGTGCGTCACCACAGGAACGCCCGTGCCTGGTTGCGGTTGCCAGCAGGTGGGCGGAACAGTTCAGGGGAGATAACGCCGCGGCCTTGTGGGCCTCATCTCGGCAGTTCTCGCTCTTCGTTGTGCCGCCGGACTCGGCTTTCGACGGAATTACGTCTGACCACTCGAGCTCGAATCTAGGTCGCCGTACAAGCTTGTGCCTGGGGCATCGAGGATGCGGTGAGGCTTTCGATCCAGTGATCGCCATGCTCGTATCCAAGCATCTGCAAGGCGTCGGGAAAGCGGGAAAGGAAAGCCCGTGCCAATTCCGGAGTGAACTCGCGCTTCCACTGCGCCACCTCGCCGGAACGAGCATGACGCCGATTGGCTCTGGAAGCCTTGCCGAACAGACAGTTCTCCCAGAAACACTCCTGGCTCACGTCCTGTTCGGAACCTTCGAATCCCAAGAAAGATGAAATGTGCCGCCAGAGAGACATAGACCGGTCGTCCCACAGATCTTCGTAACGGACCTCCAGGCAATTCGGTCTGTCATACTGCCAATCGAGCATGGCTTCGATGGTGCTGCCGGTCGCGTTCTCCAACTCGAACAGATATTGCTCGTGGAGTGTCGCGAGCGAATTGAGCCTTTGCTGATACGGGGCATCCTTGCTGCCTGACACCTTTTCACGGAGCCAAGGCTCGTCGGCATTCTTATGGTAGTGCATGGCCGAAATAAGCACGTCGCGCGGGTCACGAATGAGATGGAGGATTCGGACATCTTCCCGGCGAAGCTCCTTCGCATGCTGCGAGAATATCGAGTTGTGATTCATGAGAATGAAGGGCGTCTTCAGGACGCGATCCAGCCGTCCATAGTGCGACCAGAAGTCGACGTAGTTTGCGTTCAGCCTGCGAGCAATCGCCTTGAACACTGTGGACATCCAGACGGTGCCGGTCTTGTGATGCGTCGCAACCACAATGTTCTGCTTCACGACATCCTCCCCACCCAGGCGACGAATCCAACCATGCCCCTGCGAAGGCCATGCCAGAATCCTGGCATCAGCCCCGCCAATGAACGACGGTGACCGGATGTCCTGCCTTGAGGCCTCTCATCCGTACGATGCAGTGGTACACCATTGAACGTGACTATGCGCCACCAGTGGCGGCGGCATCCGCTTGAAACGGCGATGGTAGCGTTGCTCGGAAGTACGCCGTGTTCACGCCCATCGAAGCCAGCAAGGTCAAGGCTTCGCGCCGCAGGCTCGGATCCCTGGCGGCCCTGACGACCGTCTCCGGCACGGACCATGTCGCCGTCTTGCGGCTGCCGCGGGAACGGATCAGGCTCAGCCCGAACTCACTCTCGATTGCCATGACGTGCTCGCGCCGCGACAGGTGGACAACGGCGTCGATCATGGCCGATTGCCAATGATCAAGGTTCAGGTGCGACAAGACGGAAGACAGGATGCGAGCGGGCTCCGCTCGCAACGCGTCTTCTCCCACGATGTGGACCGCGCCTGGCACCGCCTGCGCCATGGCCTGATAGGAAACGAATATTTTGGCGTAAGAGGGTAGCGCACGCTGAAACAAATACTCATGGAACGGCCAATCTGCTGGCGGTCGTTCGCCGATTTGGCTGCGGGCCGAGCGCGCTTGATTCCGGATGTAGCTGAAACCGCCCACGGCTTGCTCGATAGGGTCGCAGTAGACGAAGACCATGCGCTGCCCGGTGTGAGTCCAGGCCGCGGCGTCCACATCGCCGACAGACGCCGGAACAAAGGCGTGCGGCCCCAGATCGACCGGCACATGTCCGTAATTCACTCCATCGTGGAGATAGTCATAACCCGGTGCAGAGAACGCTGCGCTCGCCCACCAGTCGAATTCCGACGAAATTCTGTTGAATCCAGGACAAACCGTATGTCCGATAAAAAGGTGGCGCGAGGGTACCAGATCGGGCGCCCAGAGAAGCGGTCCCCCGCTCACATGGTCGAAGTTGAACGATGGACCTGCAGGATCACCGATGCACTGTCCGCTCAGCCGGTCGACGACATGGCCACCCTGCCGGAGATGCGAGAGGAACGCGAACGTAAAACGAAGAAACCAGACATCAGCGCCTGGCACGCAGGCCACGACTGGAAGTATCTTGACAGGACGATGAGCGTGTCGCGCCAAAGCTCGCAGCATCCGTTCGAACATTTACGCTGGCCACCACTTGTCAAACTTCAGACCAAATGCAGGATTTCGGGTAGACAAGCCATAAAAGCCACATCGCGGCGGCGGCTGCAATCGCGAACACTTCTCACTTTTGCGAGTTCGGGAGCTTCCGGTCGCCTTGAAATCAGGGGCGGGAAGGGCGTTATGCTTTGCGCCTCTCATGGCTCCTGCGGTCGCGCCGCGATGAAACTGACGCCACCGGAGTCACCGATCCGCCATCTGCGTCAGGAGCCGCCGGTTGACGAGTTCGCGCATCACGAGGTCCGCCACCACGCGATTGCCCTCGGCCGAATGGTGATCGGAGCGGTAGAGCGCGTCAGCACCGCCTGTGTCGACGGCCGCCTTCAACGTGTCTGCGAGATCGAACGGGATGAGCCCCGCCGCGGCCGCACACCCCAGCACCCTCCGGACGGCGCGGTGATCTGCCGTGCCGTACAGCCCATTGTCCTTCCAGTAACCGCGGCTGTACTGCGCCATGACGACCACCGGTACGCCGAGGGCAGCGAGCCGCGGCATCAGCTGACAGGCAATCGCCTCGCCGGTGCCGGCCGGGGCCCCCCGAACCTCACTGAAATACCAGCCCCGCTGCACCCGGAGCCGTTCCATCACGAGTTCCGCCAATGCCGAGCGCCCGAGCCACTCGGCCGCCACGGGGAAGCGGATCGGCTCGCCGGGCTTTCCGGGGACCGGCACGTTGTGCAGATCGAGCTTTCCGGCCTTCACCGTGAAGTAAGGCTTCTCGCGACTCCAGGCGACCTTCAGTTCGGCCCGCCTGATATCGCCGGGCGTGAAACTGGCGATGACGAAAAGCGGCTTTACCTTCGGGACGAGTTGCTCGGTGCTGAGCACCATCTGGTCGAACGCATATCCGCTGACGCCCGCGTTCACCACCTTCCGGCCGACCATGTCCTGCAGATAGGCGGGCCAGGCCTCGTTGTCGTTGACCTCGTCGCCCTTGGCGAACGACGAGCCGGTGACGAGGATGGAAGGTTCGGCGAGGGACGCCTGGGGAGATGAGCGGCGGAAACCGTCGGCATCGGAGTTGTAGGCGCCCGACACGCAGTTTGCCGGCGACGTCCACCCGATCTCCGCATTGTAGACGTACTGGCATCTTTCACCGCCGGGGCCGATTCCCATGCGCTGGTGAGCGAGGTTGGGCCAGTTCGCGAGCCCCTCGGGACCCCACAGCACCAGCCGGTACCCCCCTTCGAGCAGCGCCAGCGACACCAGGACCGATGCGGTCACCAGGACGATGCGCGCCACCCAACCTGTCGTTTTCGAACGGAGCTCTCGCTCGCCTTTCGGGGCAGCGCCAGCTGCCTCTCGATCGACGTTCATTGCCTCACCTCCAGAGCGATCAACCTAACATTCCACCGCCCGGAAAAGGAATGTGACGCCGCGCCGTAGGATGCGGCGCGAAGCGCATGGCCGCCTGGAAAATGCCTCGCTTTCGTCAGGAAGCGGACGGAAACGCGAGACCCGCGGCCGCCCGCGCGAGCGCCCCGCCGCGCGCCTCGAGTTCATCCATGATGGAGAAGTGGTTGAGTCCGGCGAGCGGCAACAACTCGCTCGCGAGACCCGCCTCGCGACGCGCCTCGTGATAGGCCACCGACTGGCGCTGCAGTTCCGGCAGCTCGGCAGTGCCATACGCCAACACGACGGGGGCGCTCTTCTTCGGCAGATGCAGGAGCGGGCTCGTGCGCGCCGCTTCCTCCGCCGTGAGGTTCAGTTTTTCGTTGAGATAGTTCAGCCGGCAGGGCTCGACGTCGTAGACGCCGCTGATGGCAAGTCCGGCATCGACCTCGTCCATGGTCAACGTCGTCGCCGTGAGATGGCCGCCCGCCGACCAGCCCGACACGACCAGCCGGTCCTGCGCCACACCATGACGCGGCCCTTCCCGGCGCAGCCAGCGCACCGCTTCGGCAATTTCCTCGACGATGGCCGACAGGGTGGCCTCGGGCGCCAGGGTGTAGCCCAGGAACGCGACGTCCATCCCGTTCGCGAGCGGTCCCTCGGCCATGCAGGCGAAGACCTCCTTGGCGTTGCGCTGCCAGTAGCCGCCATGGATGAAGGCGAACAGCGGCGCCTTGGCCGCGCCGCAGCGGTACAGGTCGAGCTTGTTGCGGGGCCGTGGGCCGTAGGCGAGGTCGAGCCCCTCGGCGTGGCACGCCCGGAAGCGTTCGCTGCGCTCGATCCAGCCGTCGCGGCGCAGGCCTGAATCGGCGACCGCATTGGTATTGTCGTAGGCCTTGTCGAGTTCAGCCCGCGTCATGCCGCGCCACACGATCTCACTCATCGCCGAATCTCCCGTTGCAGGCGTCCCCTGTAGCACAGCCCTTCCCCGCTTTGCCGTTCGGTGCGAACGTTGCCTTGATGTCTTCTGCTGCCCGACCGACCGCCCTGCGCGGCCCCGCCCTCACCTTCACCGGCGATCCGTTCCGCGACGGACTCGAGCGGACGCTCGTCCACGAGCCCGATGCGATCGTGGCGATGGAGGACGGGCGCATCACGCACTTCGGACCGGCCGCGCGCGTCGCCCCGCTGCTGGCGGCCGGAACGGAGATCCGGGACTTCGGCAGGGATGCGCTGATCTCCGCGGGCTTCATCGACACCCACGTGCATTTCCCGCAAACGCCGATGATCGCGAGTCACGGAGCGCAGCTCCTCGACTGGCTCGAACGCTACACCTTCCCGGCCGAGCTGAAGTTCGCCGACCGCGCCTACACGCGGCGCGTGGCGCGGGCCTTCCTGCAGGAGAACCTGCGCAACGGAGTCACGACGAGCTGCGTCTACTGCTCCGTGCATCCCCACTCTGCTGACATCCTGTTCGAGGAGGCGGAAGCGCTCGGCCTGCGACTCGCGGCCGGCAAGGTGCTGATGGACCGCAATGCGCCGGACGGGCTGCGCGACAGCGCCCAGTCGGGTTACGACGACTCGTTGGCCCTGATCCGCAAATGGCACGGGCGCGGGCGCCTGCTCTATGCCATCACGCCGCGCTTCGCCGGCACGAGTTCGGCCGAGCAGCTCGCCGCCGCCGGCGCGCTGTGGCGCGAGCATCCCGACTGTCTGATGCAGACGCATATCGCGGAGACCGAGGCCGAGGTCGCCTGGATCAGGGAACTGTTCCCGGACCGCGGCAACTATCTCGACGTCTACGATCACCACGGGCTGTGTGGCCGGGGCGCAGTGTTCGGCCATGGCATCTGGCTGGGCGACGACGAGCTGCAGCGTCTGCATGCCGCCGATGCCGCGATCTCCCACTGCCCGACCTCGAACTTCTTCCTGGGCAGCGGCGTGTTCGACATTGCGCGCGCCAAGCACGCCGACCGCCCCGTCCGCGTCGGTCTCGGGACCGATATCGGCGCCGGCACGTCCTTCTCGATCCTGCAGACGCTCAACGAGGCCTACAAGGCTTCGCAGCTCAATCGCCACCCCCTGTCGGCCGCCCATGCCTACTACCTCGCCACGCGCGGCTCGGCGGCGGCCCTGCATCTCGAAGACAAGGTTGGCAGCATCGCCCCCGGCATGGAAGCCGATCTCGTGGTGCTCGACATGCGCTCCACGCCCCTGATCGCCTTCCGCATGGACGAGGCCCGCGACTTCGCCGAACAGCTCTTCGTCCAGATGATCCTGGGCGACGACCGGGCGGTCCAGGCCACCTATGTCGCCGGTCGGCTGGTCCACCGTCGTTGAAGACGGATTGCTTTCCCTGGGGTTAATTTTCGGCGACAGCCCATAAATATGGTGGCTGAAGGGCTGTATTGCGGCTACGCTTTCTTCGGTAACTGAGGGAGGGTTTTTATCCGTTCGAGGACATGTCCCCCGACGGAAACTGGTTCACCGGTGGAACATCCACCGCGTGCCCTATCGACCTCACCCTTCAGTCAGACCATCGATCGCCAACGCCTCCGCTCGCCGGGGGCGTTTTTGTTTTGGGCGATCGGTTCCACTCCCCTGACCATGACACCGGAGTATGAATATGGCCAAACGCGCCGCACGCCGAGCCAAGCTGCACGCCATCGACAGCGCCCGTATTCACAGCGTCGTCTTCGACCACACTCCGGCCAATGACCGAGACCAGAGCTACATCAAGAAGATCCGGCCGAGGAGCGACAACCAACGGGTCCTGATGGAGGCCATCGACAGCAAACCCCTTACCGTGGCGCTCGGTCCCGCCGGCACCGGCAAGACCTACCTGGCGATCGCCGCCGCCGTCGAAGCCCTGGAGAGCGGCACGGTCTCGCGGATCGTGCTGTCGCGGCCGGCCGTGGAAGCCGGCGAGAACCTGGGATTTCTCCCGGGCGACATGCGCGAGAAACTCGATCCCTACCTGCGCCCGCTGTGGGATGCGCTCAACGACCGGATGGGGCCCAAGCGTCTCGCCCAGCACCTCGAAGATGGCACGATCGAGATCGCCCCGGTGGCCTTCATGCGCGGGCGGACGCTGAACAATGCCTTCGTCCTGATCGACGAGGCCCAGAACTGTACCTATGGCCAGCTCAAGATGCTGCTGACCCGGCTGGGCTGGCACTCCACGATGGTGATGACCGGCGATCCGGACCAGACCGACCTGCTGCCGGAACTGTCCGGTCTGGCTTCGATCGGGACCCGGCTGGACGGGCTCGACGACGTCGCCGTGGTGCGGCTCACTCAGGAAGACGTGGTCCGCCATCCGCTCGTCGGGCGCATGTTGTCGGTGTTGTAAAGCCACCGAACTTATCCACATATCGAAGCGCTGCGGCCGATTGGATCGAAAAGGGAACAAAAGGGTTAGCCAGCGTTTTCTCACTCGAGCCAGAGCGGTCAAAAAGGCAAATATAACATAGGGTTGAACGAGGGGTGGCGGGCGACTGCCACCCCTCCTACATTGAGTCAATACAGTGACGCTGGCGTAACGGCCGGAGGACGTACGGCTTCTGCACAGACTTCCCCACATGCGCCCGACTGCCTTGTGCAGACGACGGTGCGGGGCCATTTTCCGCGTCCCAGATGACCGACCAAACCGACATCGACCTGCCCCCCAGCGAGGGTTCGCTTTCTGACGGAATGCGGATCATCGCGGACTTCGTGCGGACCCTGCCGCGCAAGCCGGGCGTCTACCGCATGATCGCGGCCGACGGCGAGGTTCTGTACGTCGGAAAGGCGCGCTCGCTGCGCAGCCGGGTGGCCGCCTATACCCAGCCGACCCGGCTGGCGACGCGCCTGATCCGCATGGTCTCGGCAACGCGGACCATGGAATTCGCCGTCACCGACAGCGAAGCCGAGGCGCTGCTTCTCGAGAACAACCTGATCAAGCGCTTCATGCCGCGCTTCAACGTGCTGCTGCGCGACGACAAATCGTTTCCCTACATCGTGATCCGTCGCGACACCGACTGGCCGCAGCTCGCCAAGCATCGCGGGACGCGCGGTCCGGCTAACGAGTATTTCGGGCCGTTCGCGTCGGCCACCGCCGTCAACCGCACGCTCTACGCGCTGCAGCGCGCCTTTCCACTGCGCTCCTGCTCGGATGGCGTCTTCTCGACCCGCACGCGCCCCTGCCTGCAGTATCAGATCAAGCGCTGTACGGCGCCCTGCGTCGGCCGCATCGAGAAGCCGGAATACGACGCCATCGTCGACGACGTCCGGGGTTTCCTGGGCGGGCGCAACCGCGAGGTCCAGCAGACCCTGTCGAAGCGCATGGAGCAGGCCTCGGCCAATCTCGAATTCGAAGGCGCCGCCATTCTGCGCGACCGCATTCGCGCGCTGGCCCAGATCCAGTCGCACCAGTCGATCAGCCTGCCGTCGATCGACGAAGCCGATATTTTCGCGGCCCACGCCGAAGGCGGGCAGATCTGCGTCCAGGTCTTCTTCCTGCGGGCCGGCCAGAATCTCGGCAACCGCGCCTATTTCCCCAGCCACGCCCGGGAACTCGACGAGGGCCCGGTACTGGAGGCGTTCATGGGCCAGTTCTATGAGAACCGGCAGGCGCCGAAGCTGATTCTGACCAGCCACGATGTCCCCGAGCGCGAGCTCATGGAAAGCGCCCTCGCTCTGTCGGCTGGCCACAAGGTCGAGATCCGCCAGCCCAAGCGCGGCGACCAGAAGGATGCGCTCGACCAGGCGGTGAACAATGCCCGCGAGGCGCTGGGCCGCCGCATGGCCGAACGGGGCACGCAGCGCACCCTGCTCGAGGGCGTGGCCCGCGTGTTCGGGCTCGACGCGGCGCCCGAGCGCATCGAGGTCTATGACAACAGCCACATCCAGGGCACGGCGGCGATCGGCGCCATGATCGTGGCGGGCCCGGAGGGCTTCAACAAGAACGCCTACCGCAAGTTCAACATCAAGACCGAAGGTGCTGCGGGCGACGACTTCGCGATGATGCGCGAGGTGATGACCCGCCGCTTCGGCCGCGCGCTGAAGGAGAACCCCGAGCGCGACGACGAGCATTGGCCGGACCTGCTCCTGATCGACGGCGGCCAGGGCCAGCTCGAAGCGGTCCGCCAGGTGATGACCGAACTGGGCCTCGAGGACATCGCCCTGGTGGGCATCGCCAAGGGGCCGGACCGCGATGCGGGCCGCGAGCGCTTCTTCATGGCCGGCAGGCCGCCCTTCTCGCTCGAGCCGCGCGATCCGGTTCTCTACTTCCTGCAACGGCTGCGGGACGAGGCGCATCGCTTTGCGATCGGCACTCACCGCACGCGCCGTGCGGCAGACATGACACGCTCGGCGCTCGACGAGGTGCCGGGCATCGGCGCCGGCCGCAAGCGTGCGCTGCTCAATCATTTCGGCAGCGCCCGCGCCGTTTCGGGCGCGACTCTGGAAGACATCAAGTCGGTGCCGGGAATCTCCGACGCGCTCGCCCAGAAAATCCATGACCACTTCCGGGGCGGCCGGTAATGTCAGGTTCGATGCTGTTCAACCTTCCCAACATGCTCACCCTCTCGCGCATCGTCGCGATTCCGCTGGTCGTGGCCTGCTTCTGGCTCGATCGTGGCTGGGCGCAGTGGCTGTCCATGGCGCTGTTCGTGGCCGCCGCTGTGACCGACTGGTTCGATGGCTATTTCGCACGGCGCTACCACCAGATCTCGCGTTTCGGCCGCTTCCTCGATCCGATCGCCGACAAGCTGCTGGTCGCCGCTGCCCTGGTCATGCTGGTCGACAACAGCACGCTGGCGGGCGTGAACGTGCTGGCCGCCCTCATCATCCTCGCGCGCGAGATCCTGGTCTCCGGCCTGCGCGAGTTCCTCGCGGAACTGCGGGTCGGCCTGCCGGTCAGCGCGCTCGCCAAATGGAAGACGGCGGTGCAGATGGTGGCGATCGCCGCGCTGCTGGTCGGCGACTCCGCCGCGCACTGGGTCACGCAGGCCGGCATCGTGCTGATCTGGATCGCCGCGGCGCTCACGCTCATCACCGGCTACGACTATCTCCGCACCGGCCTGCGCCACATGGCGGAAGACCCCCCATCCTCGGGCGGGCAGAAGTGAAGATCCGCTATTTCGCCTGGATGAAGCGCACCGTCGGTGTTCCCGAAGAAGAGGTGACTCTGCCCGACGGGATCGACACGGTGGGCGATCTGGTCGTCTGGCTGCGCAGCCGCAGCCCGGGCCATGCCGAGGCGCTCGCCGAAGGCGCGGCGTTCGGGGCCGCCGTCGATCAGCGCACCGCGACCTTCGACGTGAAGCTCGCCGGCGCGCGCGAAATCGCCTTCTTCCCGCCCTTCACCGGCGGCTGACGTCATGAGCGTGCGCGTCCAGGAAGCCGATTTCGATGTCGGCGCCGAGTTGGCCCGCCTCACCGACGGCAACAAGCGCATCGGCGGACTCGCGGTCTTCGTCGGTCTCGTGCGCGAGATGCATGTGCGCGAGGGCTATCATCGCGACCGGATCGACGCGCTGACGCTCGAACACTATCCCGGCATGACTGAAGCATCGCTGCAGGAGATCGAGGCCGAGGCGAGCCGGCGCTGGCCGCTCGAGGCGAGCCTGATCGTGCACCGCTATGGCCGCATGGAGCCGGGCGAACGAATCGTGCTGGTGGCCGTCGGTTCGCCTCATCGCGAGGCCGCCTTCGAGGCCTGCGAATTCCTCGTCGATTGGCTGAAGACCAAGGCCCCCTTCTGGAAGCTGGAAGACACGCCGAAGGGCGAGCAATGGGTCGGCGCCCACGAAGGCGACGATGCAGCGGCGGCGCGCTGGGAGAAGACCTAGGCCACAGCCCTATTTCACCCCCGCTTCATCGGCGAGAGGATGCATGCCTCTTCCGATCAGGGCCGCTTCAGCCCAGGGCAACAAGGGCGAGATTCGTGACACCACGCTCGCGCAACCGGTCGGCCGCCATAAGCGCCCGCTGGCCGCTGCGACACGCCAGGACGACACGTCCCGATGGCGTGCCCAAATCGTCGATCGTATCGACGACCAGCCGCCGCGCGCCGGCGAAGGGTGAGACCGGCGCCTCGTCGAGGCCGCGCAGGTCGACCACGATGTCGTCGGATCGCACCTGGTCGGGCGCGATGAACGCCACCTGGTCCTCGGGCTCGGGACTGCCGGCAAAGGAGAAGCCACCGAAGGCCAAGCGCTTGGCGTCGAACGTGACCACGCGGCCCAGCACGCCGGGTTCGAGGCCGAGCAGATGATGCAGCGTGAGATGGGCCTGCAGGCTGCCCATCATCGCCACCGCGGTGCCGATCACGCCCACCGTGGCACAGGTGCCGCCGTCGACCGAGACTTCCGGGAACACCGCGCGATAGCTCGGGCCGCCGCCGCAGAAGACGCCGGCATAGCCCGTCATGCCGATCACCGACGCACTCACCAGCGGCCTGGCCGCCGCGAAGCAGACGTCGCTCAGCATGTAGGTCACGGCGAAGCTGTCCGCGGCATCGACCACGATGTCCGCCTCGGCGACCAGACGCGCCGCATTCTGCGGCGTCAGCCGCTCGGCGACCGCGTCGATGCGGACATGCGGATTGAAACGCTGCAGGGTGGCGCGCGCCGCCTCGGCCTTCGGCTTGCCGATGTCCGGCATGCCGTAGAGCGGCTGGCGGTGCAGGTTCGTCTCCTCGACCGTGTCGTGATCGACGATCGTGAGACGTCCGACGCCAGCACCGGCGAGATACTGCAGAACCGGGCAGCCGAGGCCGCCCGCACCGACCACCAGCACCGAGGCGGCGGCGAGACGCGCCTGCCCCGCTTCACCGATCTCGGGCAGCACGGCCTGGCGGGCGTAGCGGTCGGTCACGGCTTTCTCGTCGCGGCGATCCAGGCCTTGGCCTGACCGATCGGATCGGCATGGTTCACGATGTCGCCCACCACCGAGGCGATGTCGGCGCCCGACTTCAGGCACAGCAGCGCACGTTCGAGGGTAAGGCCACCGATAGCGACCAGCGGCCGGTCGCCGATGATCTTCTTCCATTCGGCCAGTCGCTCGGTGCCCTGCGGCGCCCACGGCATCTGCTTCAGCTTGGTCGGCCAGATCGGGCCCAGCGCGACATAGTCGGGATCGATGGCGAGGCCTTTGTCGAGCTCGGAATGGTCGTGCGTGCTGACGCCGATCTTGACGTTGGCGCGACGCAGCGCCTTCACGTCGGCATCGACCAGATCCTCCTGGCCGAGATGGACCCAGGTGCAGCCTTCGTCGATCGCGACCTGCCAGTAATCGTTCACGATCAGATCGGCGCCGTACTGCGCGCAGACGGCTTTCGCCTCGCGCACCTGCCGCCGGATCTCGGCCTCTTGCTGGTCCTTGATGCGCAGCTGGATGAGCTTCGTGCCGACGGGCACCAGCTTCAGCACCCAGTTCGAATCGGGCACCACGGGATAGAACGGATCGAGCATCTCTTTAATCTCCAAGCGCCGCTTTGCCGATCACAGGCGTCGACGGCACGGCCATGTCGCGCGGCTCCATCGGGCGCGCAAGATAGGCGGCACGACCGGCTTCGACGCCGAGCGCGAAGGCGCGCGCCATCTCGACCGGATCGCCCGCTTCGGCAACCGCCGTGTTGAGCAGCACGGCGTCGTAGCCCAGCTCCATCGCCGCCGCTGCATGCGAGGGCACGCCCAGTCCGGCATCGACCACCAGCGGGATCTCGGGGAAGTGCGCGCGCATCGAGCGCAGGCCGTAGACGTTGTTCAGGCCACGCGCCGAACCGATCGGCGCGCCCCACGGCATCAGCACCCGGCAGCCCGCCTCGACCAGCCGCTCGGCGACCACCAGATCCTCGGTCGTGTAGGGGAAGACCTCGAAACCCTCTTCGGAGAGAATGCGGGCCGCTTCGACCAGGCCGAACACGTCGGGCTGCAACGTGTCGGCCTCGCCGATCACTTCGAGCTTGATCCACGGCGTGTCGAACAGCTCGCGCGCCATGTGGGCGGTCGTCACCGCCTCCTTCACCGAATGACAGCCCGCCGTGTTCGGCAGCACGCGCACGCCCATCGACTGGATGAGCGACCAGAAGGCCTGGCCGGCGCGGCCCGTGCCGCTCTCGCGCCGCAGCGACACGGTCACGACTTCCGCGCCCGACGCCTTTACCGCACGTTCGAGGACCGCCGGCGAGGGATAGCGCGAGGTGCCGAGCAGCAACCTCGACTTCAGCTCGACGCCGTAGAACGAGGACATCGCCTATCCTCCCTGCATCGGCGCGACGACTTCGATCCTGTCGCCATCGGCCAGTTCGGTACGCGGACGCGCGGACGCGGCGACGAAGCGGCCGTTCACCGCGGTCGCGATCTTGCGGCCGCCGAAGCCCAGCGTTTCGAGCGCCGCCGCGAGCGTGCCGGGGGCAACCTCATGCATGTCGTCGTTCAGGTATATCCGCATCTCTCGTCTCCAGAAGCACAGCGTCGGCAACCTGACGCGCCAGCCACGGCGCGAGCAGGAAACCATGCCGGAAAAGTCCGTTGGCGTGCAGCACGCGGCCTGTGCGGCGGATGCACGGCAGGTTGTCGGGAAAGGTCGGCCGCAGATCGGCGCCCAGTTCGACGATCTCGGCCTCGCCGAAGGCCGGGTGCAGCGTGTAGGCCGCGTTCAGCAACTCCATGGCCGAACGCACGCTGACGGCGCGTCGTTCCTCGCTCTCGATCATCGTGGCGCCGATCATGAATACCCCGTCGCCGCGCGGCACGATGTAGAGCGGAATGCGCGGATGCAGCAGCCGTACCGGACGCGACAACGAAACGTCGCGGGTCCGCACCACGAGCATCTCGCCGCGCACGCCGCGCAGGTCGGGAAGCTCGTCACGCGCCGCAAGGCCCCGGCAATCCACCACGAGGCCCGGCCCGGCTTCCGGCGGCTTTCCGCCGATGCCGAACCGGATCGGAACGCCGCGCGCTTCGAGGCCGGCGGCGAGCGACGCCAGCGCCTTGCGTGGCTCGAGATGGGCTTCGTCGGGGAAGAACAGTGCACGGCGAAACCGGCCGGCGAGGTCGGGTTCGAGGGCCGCAATGCGGTCGCCGTCGATCCACTCGTAGCGCTCGGTCCGCGCCGCAAAGCGCGTGAGGTCGGCGGCATCGCGCGGCGGCGTGAGGACCAGGCTGCCCTGGCTGACGGTGCCGGGATAGTGGCGCCGCCACCAGTCGATCGACGGCTCACCCAGACGGGCGACGATCTCGTCGGTGGTCGCCCGCTCGCACCACGGCGCCAGCATGCCGCCGGCCATCCAGGAACAGGCGCTTTCGCCCAGCCGGGCGCTGCGCTCCAGCAATTCGACGGCGACACCGCGGTCGGCAAGCTCCGTTGCGCAGGCCAGGCCCGCAACGCCAGCTCCGATGATCGATACGACAGGTGAACCCACAGCTGACTCCCGTTCCTTCGCCGGCATGACCCGGATCAGGTTCAAAGGGTTCAGCCGTTAAGGCTGTCTCAGCCCGCTTCCTACACGGAGGTCAGGCACCCCTCGGACGTCATCGAGAAAAGGGGATTGCAGACCCCAATGTCAAGCGGGCTCAGCATCGCCTATGATTCATGGCTGCCCATGGAGATTGTATGATTGGCTCGTTCTTTGAGGCCATCTTCACCGTCGTCGGCACCGTCATCGGCTGGCTGTTCCGCCCCCTGATCCGCGAGATCCGCACGGCCCTGGGTCTTGACCGTCCGAAGACCGCGCCAGCCGGGATCAAGCAGCGTGAGCTGCATCAGGACGTGAAGAACGGCATTCTGGCAGCCCTGCAAGCCGACAAGGAAGCAAAGGCGGCGCTGCCGCCCGGCTGGCGCGGCTCCTATTCGGCCATCTCGAGCGACTCGGAGAAGATCGGCGACTTGGCCGTCGGAACCGAAATCCGCCTCGTCCTCGAACCCGACGATCCCGATCGCGAGGACGCGGTCCGCGCCGAAGCAGACTTACCCGACCGATCCACGGTGCGAATCGGCCATCTGCGGCGAGGCCATGAACTCAGCCGAAGCATTGCCTATGGCCGCGTCCGCTGCTGGTTTGCCGCCCGCCGCCGCACTTTGCGGGCCGACGCCTGGGAAACCGTCCTCTTCGTCGCCGTCTACGATCCCTGAAGCAACCTCACGCCGCCAGCGAGGATGCCGGCGTCATCAGATGCGTGGCCTCGCCGAAGCCTTCGCTGTCGGGCGCGCGCACCAGCTTCTGGAAGTCGGCCATCAGCGTCTTGGCGACCGGACCCGCCTGGAAGTGATGCTGGTCGATCGAGCCGACCGGCACGATCTCGGCCGCGCTGCCGCAGAGGAAAACCTCGCTCGCGTTGCCGAGTTCCTCCGGCATCACGTCGCGTTCCTCCACCGTCCAGCCGCGCGTCCGCGCCATGCCCATCACCGCACGGCGCGTGATGCCATCGAGGAAATTGTGCGGCGTCGGCGTGACGAGCTTTCCGTCGATCACCAGGAAGATGTTGGCGCCGGTCGTCTCCGCGATGCGGCCCTGCCAGTCGAGCATCAGCGCATCGTCGAAGCCGGCCTTGAGCGCGCGGTCCTTCTCGATTCCGCAGATCACGTAGAGTCCCGCCACCTTGGCATGCCCGGGTGCCGTCTCGGGCGACGGCCGGCGGTACTTCGCCATGGTCACGTTGATGCCGGTATCGCGCGCCTGCACCGAGAGGCGGCCTTCCTGGGCCCAGGGGGCAATGGCGAGATGGACCGTCGTGCCGATCGCCGACACGCCCAGCACTTCCGAGCCGCGCCAGGCGATGGGGCGGATGTAGCCCGCGGTGAGGTTGTTGGCCTTCACGACGGCACGGGTCGCCTCGTCGATCTCCTCGCGCGACCAGGGGATGTCGTAGTCGAGCAGGGTGGCCGAGCGGATCAGGCGGGCGCTGTGGGCGGACAGGCGGAAGACGCGGCCGTCATAGATGCGCTCGCCCTCGAAGACGGCCGAGCCGTAGTGCAGCGCATGGGTGAGCACGTGCATGCGGCTGTCGCGCCACGGCACCAGCTTGCCGTCCAGCCAGATGAAACCGTCCCGGTCATCCATGGTTAAGGACATTGCTTTATCCTCCATCGATTGATTCCAAATAGGTCTCCGGGGAGACCCCCAGAACAACTATCGGGCTAGATAGGTCAATATTACTGACCTTGTCAATCACACTGACCCTGCGCGACATTCGCCTTGTGCGGCGTCAGGTGAGGAGGAGCGGCATTCCCGGATCGCCCTTCTGCATCGCCCGCCGGTAGGCCGGACGGGCGGCAACGCGCTGCAGATAGGCGCGGATCGCAGGGTACGGCGCGAGATCGTAGGGCAGGAAGTAGCGCATGGTCGTCAGGGAGAAGACGGCCATGATGTCAGCTGTGGTGAGCTCATCCCCCGCCAGATACTCCGCCGTCCCGAGCCGCGCCTCGACGAGGCCGAGGGCAAGGTCGAGGCGGGCCTTCATGGCCTTCATCACGGCATTGTCGGCCGGAAGATCGAGCCGTCCGAGGATCATGTTGCGCCCCGTCGCAGGCTGCAGCGTGCCGTTGGCGAAGTGGAACCAGTAGAGGAACGGCGCGAAGTCGGGATGGTCGGGCGCCCGCACGAGCCGGCCCTTGCCGTACTTTGCGACGATGTACTCGACGATGGCGCCGGACTCGGCCAGCAGCACGTCGCCGTCCTGGATCACCGGCGCCGCGCCGAGCGGGTGGAGCGCCTTGTAGTCCGGCGGAGCGAGCCGTGTGACCGCGTCACGGTCGTAGACCTTCAGCTCGTAGGAAAGGTCGAGTTCCTCGCAGAGCCAGACGATCCGTTCCGACTGCGACACGCCGAGATGGTGAACGGTCAGCATGGCGCCCTCTTGCGGTTCGGGAGGTTTCGGGATGGAGGGTCGCGCTAACATCCGCTTGCGCGGGGTGTCAACGGAGCCCGCCCGCACTATAAAGATGGCGTGGAATCCAGAGCCCCAGCCAATCCCCTTTTCCTCCGTGACGAAGAGCTGCGACAGGGCATCGAGCTGATGTTCTATGCCTATCGCGACTTCACCTTCGAATCCGACCAGCAGCTCCGGCGCTACCAGCTCGGCCGCGCCCATCACCGCGCGCTGTACTTCATCGGTCGCCATCCCGGCCAGACGGTCGGGCACCTCCTCTCGATCCTCAAGGTCACCAAACAGTCGATCAGCCGCGTGCTGAAGGACCTGATCGAGCAGGGCTATGTCGAACAGAAGAGCGGCGCGCGCGACCGCCGCGAGCGCCTGCTGTGGCTCTCGCCGAAGGGTCAGGAACTCGAGCGCGACCTGACGGACCGCCAGAGCCAGCGCTTCGCCCGGGCCTATCGCGAGACCGGCGCCGAGGCGGTGGAGGGCTTCCGCAAGGTCCTGCTGGGGCTGCTCGACCCGCCGGAGCGGCAGGTCGTCGACAAGCGATTGCGCGGCGGCGGCCGCTAGCGCGCCATGGATGCGTCGACCGACAAGCCTCACATCCTGGTCGTCGACGACGATACGCGCCTGCGCGAACTCCTGAAGTCGTTCCTGTCGCGCAACGACTTTCGCGTCTCGACCGCGGCCAGCGCCGCGGAGGCGCGCCAGCGGCTGAGTTCGCTCGATTTCGACCTGATCGTGCTCGACGTCATGATGCCCGGTGAGACCGGGCTCGAGTTCGCGACCGAGCTGCGCCGCACCGACGACGTGCCGATCCTGATGCTGACGGCGATGGTCGAGACGAAGGATCGCATCGCCGGCCTGGAGCGGGGCGTCGACGATTATCTCGGCAAGCCGTTCGAGCCGCGTGAACTCCTGCTGCGCATCCAGAGCGTGTTACGCCGAGGCCGGTCGGCCGGCATGGTCGCCGCCCCCGAAGCGCAGCGGCAGGTGACGTTCGGCCCCATGCAGTTCGACCTCGCACTGGGAGAACTCACCGACAAGGGCAACCGGGTGCCGCTGACCGACGCCGAGATCGCCCTGATGCGCGCCTTCACCGGCCGCATCGGCGAAGTGCTGAGCCGCGAGACGCTGTGCAGGATCATCGGAGCGTCCGTGAACGAGCGCGCCATCGACGTGCAGGTGACGCGGCTGCGGCGCAAGATCGAGCCCGACCCGTCGTTTCCGCGCTACCTGCGCACGGTGCGCGGCCAGGGCTACCGGCTGGTCGACGCATGAAGTGGAGCACCATCGGCGACATCTTCGAGCGCATCGCGCAATGGTCGGACAAGCATTCGCCGCAGACCCTGTTCGCGCGCGCTCTCCTCATCATCGTCGTGCCGATGCTGCTGCTGCAGGCCCTTTCGGCCTGGTGGTTCTACAGCCAGCGCGGCGACAACGTCACCAACCGCCTGGCCATCCTGCTGGTGCGCGACCTGCGCCTGCTGATCTCGTTGCGCTCGGACTTCCCCGACGACGAGCATCGCGACTGGATCCTGCGCCGCTCCGCCCAGGACCTGCTGCTGTTCGTGTCGTTCCGCAAGGGCATCGTGCGGCCCTTCAAGGAGCCGGAATATTTCGACATCGTGGCGCGCGAGGTGCAGGGCGCGCTCGAGGCCGACCTGAAGCGGCCCTTCTTCCTCGACAACAATATCGGCGGCGGCCAGCTCCTGGTCGAGATCCAGCTCTCGGACGGCGACGTGATGGACGTGCTGGTGCCGCATGTGCGCCTCACCTTCGGCTCGAGCTTCGCCTATGTCCTGGCCCAGCTCGGCCTTGCCCTGGTCCTGTTCGGCCTCGCCATCTGGTTCATGCGGCGCGAGCTCGTGCCCATCGAGCATCTCGGCGTGGCGGCCGACGCCTTGGGCAAGGGACGCGACGTGCCCGACTTCGCCTTCTCCGGCGGGACGCGCGAAGTCCGCAACGCCGCCACCGCCTTCCACACGATGCGCATCCGCCTGCGGCGCTCGATCCAGCAGCGCACCGAGATGCTGGCCGGCGTCAGCCACGACCTGCGCACCCCGCTCACCCGCATGAAGCTATCGCTGGCGCTGCTGCCGGACTCGCCCGAAACCCGCGAGCTTTCCGACGACGTCGACGACATGCAGCGCATGATCGAAGGGTACCTTGCCTTCGCGCGCGGCGAGGGGGACGAGGATCCGGTGATGTCCGACCTCTCGGAGATTCTCGAGGATGTCGCGGCCGGTGCGCGCCACGGCAAGGCCAGCCTCGAGCTCTCCTGGAAGGGCGACATGAACGTCGAGCTGCGTCCGATCGCCATCAAGCGCTGCCTGACCAACATCGTGTCCAATGCCCAGCGCTATGCCAGCGAGATCAGGATCGAGGCCGTGCGCGGCCGGACGTCCGTCGAGATCACAGTCGACGACAACGGACCCGGCATTCCGGCCGAGAACTACGAGGACGTGTTCCGGCCGTTCCTGCGGCTCGACCAGTCGCGCAATGCCGCGACCGGCGGGGTGGGGCTGGGCCTCAGCATCGCCCGCGACGTGGCGCGCAGTCACGGCGGCGACGTCACGCTGGCGGTCTCGCCGCTGGGCGGTTTGCGCGCGATCGTGCGAATTCCGCTGTGAGCAGCGCGCCGGCACTTGCGGCGCGGCCGCCTGTGATAGAGTGAAGGAAATACTTCAGAGAGAAATGCCCAAGACAATGTCCAAGACACCGCTCCAGTTCACGCACGTCGCCCATCCGTCGCCGCTTCCCGCCGAGAAGCGCGCAGAGCTGCTCAAGAATCCGGGCTTCGGCCGCGTCTTCTCCGACCACATGGTGACCATCCGCTACCATGAGTCCAAGGGCTGGCACGATGCGAAGGTCGAGCCGCGCGCGCCGATCCCGATGGATCCGGCCTCGGCCGTCCTGCACTACGCCCAGGAGATCTTCGAGGGTCTGAAGGCCTATCGCACGGCCGATGGCGGCGCGACGCTGTTCCGCCCGCTGGAGAACGCCCGCCGCTTCCAGCAGTCGGCCGAGCGGCTCGCCATGCCGGCCCTGCCGGAGGAGGTGTTCCTCGAAGCCGTCGACCAGCTGGTCAAGATCGATCGGGCGTGGATTCCCGACGGCGACGGCAGCCTCTACATCCGGCCCTTCATGTTCGCGAACGAGATCTTCCTCGGCGTGAAGCCCTCGTCGGACTATCTGTTCATCGTCATCGCCTCGTCGGTCGGCGCCTACTTCAAGACCGATGCGCCGGCGGTGTCGGTCTGGGTCTCCGACGATTTCACCCGCGCGGCACCGGGCGGCACCGGCGCCGCCAAGTGCGGCGGCAACTATGCCGCCAGCCTGCAGGCACAGGCCGAAGCGACGCGCCACGGCTGCGACCAGGTCGTGTTCCTCGATGCCGTCGAACAGCGCTGGATCGAGGAGCTGGGCGGCATGAACATCTTCTTCGTGTTCGACGACGGCTCGATGATCACCCCGCCGCTCGGCGGCACGATCCTGCCCGGCATCACGCGCAGCTCGCTGCTCACGCTGGCGAGGGACAAGGGCATCAAGGTGAGCGAGGAGCGCTATTCGATCGAGCAGTGGCGCAAGGATGCGGCCAGCGGCCGGCTGCGCGAGGCCTTCGCCTGCGGCACCGCCGCGGTCGTCACGCCGATCGGCACGGTGCGCAGCAAGGACGGCGAATTCAGGATCGGCAATGGCGGCTCCGGCGCCAGGACCGAGGAGCTGAAGGCCGCCCTCGTCGGCATCCAGCGCGGCCGCACGGCCGACCCGCACGGCTGGATCCACAAGGTTTTCTAGGCCGCCACCGACCTCATCCTGAGAGGCTGGCCGGGAATGAATTGAATCAATTCAAGCACTTACCTCATCCTGAGGAGCGCCGCGAAGCGGCGCGTCTCGAAGGATGGGCAACAGACGGGGTGCTCGTGCCCATGCTTCGAGACGCGCCCCTGCAGGGCGCTCCTCAGCATGAGGTGAGGGTTCAGAACAACTTGCCGCCGTTCGGCACCCGCTTGGTTGGCGCGATCAGCACGACGCTGCCGTCGGCGGCCGGGAAGCCGAGCGTCAGGACTTCGGACATGAACCGGCCGATCTGGCGCGGCGGGAAGTTCACGACCGCCGCGACCTGACGGCCGACCAGCTCCTCCGGCGTATAGTGCACGGTGATCTGCGCCGAGGACTTCTTCGTCCCGATCGCGCCGCCGAAATCGATCAGCAGGCGGTAGGCGGGCTTGCGCGCGCCTTCGAGCGGCGCCGCCTCGACGATGGTGCCGACACGGATGTCGACACGCTCGAAATCTTCATAGGTGATGGTCGTCATGGTGCGCTGACCCTAGAGCGGCAGGATCAAAAGACAAAGAGCGCGCAAAAGAAAAGGGGCCACGTACGCGGCCCCTTCTCCGGATCGGCGACAGGCCGACCCACGCTTACTCTAAAGCGCTTACTTCTTGGCGATCGCGGCCTTGACCTCTTCGGTCAGCTCGGCGACGCGGGCGCTCAGCGCCGTCACGGCGTCGGCCTGGCCCTTGGTGTAGAGGTCGGCCAGTTCCTTCGAGTTGGTGATCGCCGACTCGTAGGTCTTCTTCATGAAGTCGATCTGCTTGGCGGCCTTCTCCTCGACGGTCGCGGCGGCGAGCACTTCGCTGCCGTGCTTGGAGAAGTCTTCCATCGCGGCGCGGACCATGTCGCCCTGGCGCTGCGCGATCGTCTTCATCTGCTCGACGGCGGCGGTGTTGAGCGAGGTCATGGTCGCGAAGTTCTTGCGAGCGGTCTCGACGAACGTCTCGACGTTCATGGTCGGGAGCTTGAACTCACCGGAGATCTTGCTGAAGTCGAAGTCGGCGAAGGGGTTCTTGAAGGCACCGTTGGCGTACATGGATATCTCCTGAGGGACGAAGCAAGGCTGAGCTGGGGTGCCCCGCTTTGCTGCGGTGCACAATGAAGCTCAATTTAGGGATGCATTGCAGCGAGTCAAGGGATGTTTTTGTGCACTGCACAAAATATTCACGCCTCGGGCGAAACCGGAGCGCCCGGCGGAACGCCTCCCTGCGGCGATTTCACATATCTGTCAAAGAGTTGCGACCACCGCTCCGCCGTCTTCAGGCGGTTGTCCAAGGCCGCCATCGTCTTGGAAAGGTCCTGGGTCTCGTCCCGGTCGAACACCCGCGACACGGCGTAATGGATGACCAGCAACCCGTTCTGCCGCAGCGCACCGGGTAACCCGTCGCTGGCGACCGACGCAGCCTCCAGCATCGCCGCCATGGAGCGACGCAAAGGTGGCCCCATCGAAATCGCCAGCATCGGGTCGCGCGTGCCCGCGCGGCGGAGCGCGCGCAAAGCCGCTCGGTGGGGCCGGAGCGCGTCGTAGCGGCGCATCATCACGTCGAACAGCCGGTCGCGGGGCGTCTCCTCCGGATCGATCGAAGACGGCGTTCCCGCCATCACTTGCGCATCGATACGGGCCATGAAGGCCGCTGCCAGCGAGAGCTTGTCGGGGTAGAGGCCATAGAGTTCAGCGAAGCCCAGCCCGGCTGCCTCGGCCACTTCCCGCAGTGACACGTCGGCATAGCCCTTCTCGGCGATCAGGCCGAGGAAGGCCTCGAGAGCCTTGTCACGAGCCTGGTTGGGAGCTTCAGTCACCCTGCCAACTCCTTCGAACGGTGCGAGGCGGCCGCCAGGGCCTTGTCGAAGACCGGTTGGATGCCGTCGGTAGCCATCAAGACCTGCAGGGCTGCGGCGGTCGTACCGCCGGGACTGGTGACGTTGACGCGCAGCTGCGAGGCTGGCTCCGGAGACTGCTTCAGCAGTTCCCCGCTTCCGACCACCGTGGCGCGGGCGAGTTGCATGGCCATGTCGGCCGGCAGCCCGGCCTTCACACCTGCTTCCGCCATCGCCTCGACCAGCAGGAAGACATAGGCCGGGCCGCTGCCGGACAGGGCGGTGACGGGATCCATCAGCGCCTCGTCGTCGGCCCACAGGACCTGGCCGACCGCTTCCAGCAACTCGTGACAGCGCTTCTTTTCCGCCACCGTCACGCTCGCCGCCGCGGTGGCGACAGTGATGCCCTGCCGCACCGCCGCCGGCGTGTTGGGCATGGAGCGCACGATCCTGGCCGCATGGCCGAGACGGGCGGCGAAATAGCCCAGGGTCTTGCCGGCGGCGATCGACAGGAAGACCGACCCCTGCCCGGCAAACCGCCGGAGATCGACCAGCGTCTCGTCCATCGACTGCGGCTTGACCGCCAGCACGACGATCTCGGGCGTCTCCTGCATTTCGGCCGAGGACGAGACCACCCGGACGCCGGCGTGCCGGGGCCGGATCGCCTCGACCGGCTCGGCGACGACGATGTCGGCGGCCGGAAGGCCGCGCGCCAGCCAGCCGTCCAGCATGGCACCGCCCATCTTGCCGCACCCGACCAGCAGCAGCTTGCCCATTGCCCTAGCGTCCCTTGAATTTGGCGGAGCGCTTCTCGCGGAAGGCAGCGGCCCCCTCCTTGCGATCCTCGGAATTGGCGATGGTCTCGAGCTTGTAGCGCTCCGGCACGAAGACTTCGGCCGGGCCGCGCGGCAGCGTCTGGTTGGCGAAGTCGCGCAGGGTGCGGATCACCAGGGGCGCGGACTCGGCGATGACCTTGGCCATGCGGCGCGCCTCGGCACGCTCCTGCCCCAGCGGCACGACCTTGTTCACGAAGCCCACGTCGTAGGCGCGCTTCACCGAGATTTCCTCGCCGAGCAGCAGCAACTCCATCGCAACCTTGTGCGGCATGCGCGAGACGATGCCCGGCATCAGACCACCGAACACGCCGACCTTCGCCTCAGGGTACATGAACTTCGTGGTATCGGCAGACACCATGAGATCACACGTCATCACGAGGCAGATACCGCCGCCGATCACCCAGCCCTGGGTGGCGGCGATGACCGGCTTGGTGAGCGCGTGGCTGACATGCGGCACGGCCTTCCACATGGCGGCGGGCGGACTGTGGAGGTCGGCGCCCACGCAGAAGGCCGGGCCGTCGGCCTGCAGCACGGCGACCTGGTCGTCGCCCTCCTCGAAGGCGCGATAGGCCTCGTAGAGCCCGTCGCACAGCTCCTGGGTCAGCGCGTTGCGCTTTTCCGGGCGCATCATGGTGATGGTGGTGATGCCTTCGCTCGACTCGACTTTGACCAGACCCACGGCGTCCTCCAGTGCTTCTTGCGCCGGATGCTACCAGCCGCCCATACTCGCCGCATCAGGAGACCTGCCATGCAAACCCGCAATCCGTTCATCGACGACCTCACCAAGGTGGCCAACGGCGCCATGGGCGCGCTGACCGGCATGAAGGACGAGGTCGAGGCCCGCTTCCGCGACCAGATCGCCAAGATTCTGGACGGCATGGACATTCCGCGACGCGACGAGTTCGACGCCGTGAAGGCGATGGCCGCCAAGGCGCGCGAGGAGAACGAGGAGCTGAGGAAGCAGATCGCCGATCTGCAGGCCAGGCTCGCCGGCAACGCCAGTTAACGTCCCCTTGTCATCCCGAGCGTAGCGAGGGACCTTTAGGGCCATGAGCAAAGGTCCCTCGCTACGCTCGGGATGACAATGTGCGCGGGGCCGGCACAAGCTGAAAGGATTCTCATGCGCGTCGGTGTCGAGGTTGGCGGAACGTTCACCGACCTCGTCGCCGTCGAGGGCGGCCGGCTGGTCGTCACCAAGGTGCCGAGCACGCCGAAGTCGCCCGATGTCGGCGCCTTCGCGGCGCTCACGGCTTCAGGGATCGATCTCGCGCGCATAGAGGATCTCGGCCACGGCTCGACCGTCGCCACCAATGCCGTGCTGGAGCGCAAGGGCGCGACCGTGGCCTTCGTCGCGACGGCGGGCTTCCGCGACCTGCTGTTCATGCAGCGCCACGACCGGCGCAACATCTACGATCTCTTCTATGCGAAGCCCGTGCCGCCGGTGCGCCGCAAGGACTGCTTCGAGGCGGTCGAACGGCTGCGCGCGGACGGTTCCGTCGAGACGCCGCTCGACGAGGCGAAGGTGAAGGCCGAGCTGCTGCCCGCCCTCCGGGACGGCGGCTACCGCGCGATCGCGATCTGCCTGCTGAATGCCTATGCCGACCCGGTGCACGAGAAGCGGCTGGCCGCCTTGATCGGCGAGGCGCTGCCGGGCGTGCTCGTGACCTGCAGCCATCAGGTGGCGCGCGAGTTCCGCGAATTCGAGCGCGCCTCGACGACCCTGCTCTCGGCCTATGTGCAGCCGGTGATCGACGGCTACCTGCATCGGTTCGAGAGCAAGCTCGCGGAGGCGGGCTTCAAGGGCCGCTTCACGGTGATGCAGTCCAACGGCGGGCGCCTGCCCGCCGAGGCGATGCGCCAGAGCGCGATCACCGCCCTCTATTCCGGTCCCGCGGCCGGCGTCGTCGGCGCCACGCGCCAGGCGGCCCGCTCCGGTTTCAAGGACCTCATCACCTTCGACATGGGCGGCACCTCGACCGACGTCTGCCTGGTGCAGGACGGCCGGCCGTCGCTGGCGGCCGAGACGGAGATCGACGGCCTGCCGATCCGCACGCCGGTGCTCGACATCGTCTCGATGGGCGCCGGCGGCGGCTCGCTCGCCTGGGTCGACGATGGCGGCATGCTGAGGGTCGGCCCACAAAGCGCCGGCGCCGATCCCGGTCCGGCCTGCTACGGCCGTGGCGGCACCGAGCCGGCAACGACCGACGCCCATATCGTGATCGGCACGATCCGACCGGGCGCGTTCCTCGGCGGCCGCATGCAGCTCGATGGCGAGGCCGCGCGCCGCGCCTTCGAGCCGCTGGCCGAACGCTTTGCCCTGAGCGTCGAGCAGGCCGCGTCCTCGGCCCTGCAGCTCGCCGACGCCAACATCGTGCGCGCCATCCAGCTCGTCTCGACCGAGCGCGGCCGCGATCCGCGCGACTATGCGCTGGTGCCGTTCGGCGGCGCGGGCCCGCTGCATGCCGCGCGCATCGCCGAGGAGCTCGGC